>QFNC01000045.1 GCA_003240695.1 Pseudoxanthomonas suwonensis
AGTGGCTGCGCGCCTGGGCGAAGGACCATCCCCGCTACGGGTATCGGCGGGCGTATCACGACGCCCGCGCCGAGGGGTGGGTGGTGAACCACAAGAAGACCCAACGCCTGCGGCGAGCCGAAGGCCTCCGGGTCCCGCAGCGGCGACGCCGCAAGCGCGTCAGGTCCTCGAGCGTCGACGCGCCGACGGCGGACGCGCCGAACGTGGTGTGGGCGGTGGACTTCCAGTTCGACGCCGACGAGCACGGAGGACCGATCAAGATCTGCTCGATCGTCGACGAACACACCCGGGAGTGCATCGGCGGCCTCGTGGAGCGCTCGATTACCGCCGACCGACTCACCGCCCACCACAACGGGCCGGAGTTCATCAGCGAGGCGATGGCCGACTGGGCCGGCACCCGCACCGGCCTGTCCTACATCCCTCCGGGCTCGCCGTGGCGCAACGGGTACGTCGAGTCGTTCAACAGCCGGATCCGCGACGAGTGCCTCAACATCAACAGCTTCTACTCGCTGCTGCACGCACAGGTCATCATCGGCGACTGGAAGGACGAGTACAACCACCACCGCCGGCACTCCTCGCTCGGCTACCTATCTGCCTACCGTCGACGTATGAACCCGACCAAGCAGGTCTGCCCGGAATGCGGCAGTCGGATCCGCGTACGTACCCGCCCACTAGCACTCCCAGAGCGAAGACCAACCGAGGAGGAGTGTTGGGCAGAGTTCTGGAGGAAGGTCGCATTCCTGTGGGCGTCACTGCCGCCGGACATTCAGGCAAGATGCATCGCCGACATCGAGGATGCCGAACCTGCTAGCTGAGGACTTCGATGATCTTCCCGCGCCCCATGAGGTTCTTCGTGATCTTGATGCGCCCCGTTTCCTTGAGGCATGCGAAGACGGTGGACAGTGACGAGCCGCCTGCTGGAAGGTCGAACTTGGTTCCTGGTCCGTCAGCGAGCTTGGCGTAGGGAGCCCCGAGGGAAACGAGGATCTCGACCGTCTCGTCGGAAGTGAGGTCCTTGCTCGACAGCACCAGCTGTCGCATGACCGCGCTCGCTGTCTTGGTGACGCGAGCAATCCGCCGCACCTCGTCAAGCGGAAGCTTGATCGACTCGGTGCGCGCGAACTCGCCTGCGGCACGAAGTGCGCGGGCTTCGTCTTCCGGGACGTATCCCGCTAGGTCGTCGATTATTCGCCTCTTCAGGTCCTTTGAGATCTTCACGCTGCCGAGTACGTCTGCGACGAAGCCTTGCACGATCACCGGCGACATGAATCGCTCAATGTTGCTCGACGCCTCAAACGCCTCGGACACCGCGTGCCAGCCGCCTTGAGCGAAGTGAGCAAACGAATCGGCTTCGTCCGTGAACAGGCCGGCCTCGAGGCCTCGAGCGAAGAGCTGATCTGCGCTGGGCGAGACCTCAGACAGCTCGAAGCCATCCGGCGGGGTCACCTGGCCCGCGAGTGCCACGCGAGCCTCTGCAGTGAGGTACTCAGATGCATTCAAGAGCTCAACCACGAGGTCTGCGAGCTTGTCGTCATCAACCTCGTCGATGCCCACCAACTCCAAGACTGGCCCGCCGCGCGGCGAGAGAAGCTCACCAATTTCCTCGTCGACGCCGTGCGCTCTGATGTAGTCGGCGACATTCAGGGCCGAAGGCGATACGTGCCGCGACTTCAGAAGCATCGGCCAGATCCGCTCGGGAACCTCCGTCAGGTCGGCCACCTGCACTCCCGCGACGCTGCGATCGATGATGGCCTCAAGCTGTTCGTCTGTCCAGGACTCCTGCTGCTCGTTGATGATCTCAACGAGCACTTGTTCGGATTGCACCACGCGCTTGGTCGTCTCGTCCATGTGCGTGGTCGTGAGATAGGCGTTGATCTGGCTGCGGCAGTACTCCCAAACGCTCTTGCTCTTCCGCACTTCATCCAGGGTGGGAGCGTTGCCGGTCGGGAGGGCGAGCTTCAGATTGGGGACGGTGATCTCATACATGTGAGCGTCCACGACGCGTTCGCGGAGCTTCTTGCTCAGGTTCCCCAAGTCTGGGACGACGATATGCACGGCCTCGAGGATCTCAAAGACCCGCGCGATCTGAGCGGGATCGTGATCAGCCCTGATGGCTTGCAACTGCGGATGGCGAGTCTGCAGAAGTTCCGCCACTGCGTCATCAAGTTCATACCGGTCGACCGGCAGAGCGCTCAGAAGGGCAGCGTCCAACAGTTGGAGTCGGGTCTTCTCATCAGGGATCCCGGGATGCCCGGTGATGTGCGTGAACGTGGAGCGCCACGGGTGGACCGTGAGCGCTCTTACGAGAGCCTCACGCTGCGCCTCGAGCGTGTTGAAGTAGGCGTCCAAGAACGTCTGCACGTCGTCGCTGGCTTCGTGGGAAGCGATGTACGCGGTGATCGCCTTCGCACCGTCCGGATTGTGAGCAAGGAGGAAGTCTACGACGTCGACGTTCAACGCGCTCACCGTGCTCGTGAAGTCCGACGGGACCTGCTCGAGCAGGTTCCCCACGGCGTTCTGAGATGTGAACGTGAAGTCGAGGTACATCTCGTTCGGCTGAACACTGTGGTTGTAGAAGTAGGCGACGTCGACCCCAACGAAGCTGCCATAGAAGATCGCCGAGTACTCAGCGTAGTTCCGCGTGATGAAGCCTTGACGCACGAGATCACGCGCGAGCTCGGAGTGAAGGTCGTCAGTGATGTGCTGATCGAACATGGTCCGGCCCTCCGGTACACGTTCGTACTTTGCGAGCTCGGCGAAGTCAGCGCCCCGCAACATCGCGATGTCCTCATCAGCCCGTTGCAGGGCCAGGCCGAGAGCTTCGGGCGACGGCTCGAGCCAGTGGTACGCGCTAGACAGCTCGGGAAATAGCTCAGCGAGCATCTCGGACGACACGGCGGTGTCCCCCGTGTTCTGCTGATGCACGCGCAGCGACCTGACCGCGGCAACCTGCGCCCAGAAGTCCACCGACTCCAGCTGGTCCCAAGAGAAGGCGCGATCGCCGACATCAACGGTCAGCGGATAGTTGTATCGACTCGGGAACATGCTCTTCATCGCCTGGAAACGGCTGCCGAGCATGGCCGCGGTCTCCTCCCTGCGTCTGCGATGTTCCTCGAGGTGCGTGCTCGCACGTCGCTGCATCTGCAAGCCCTCGATCAGAGCCCGAACCTCGTCGCGATGGTGCCGCTCAAGCACATCCAAAGTGCTCGTCCGCTGAGCGATGTTCTCGAAGTCGCCCATGTGGAAGTTCTTGTACACGACGAGCGCGAACAGGTGATCTGGCTTCATGCCGGGACCGGGGTTCTCACTCCAGAGGAGGCGCTCGGTGAATACGACGAACTCATTGCAGATGTTCTTCATGAGCCGCATGTCAGTCGTGTGCCGTGCGACCAGGTCGAGCAGCGGACGGGACACGAAGTCTTTCTCGAAGCCGAGTTCGGTGAGCACGTCGGCGAGGTGGTCGCGGGCGTTCCGGTGTGAGAGGAACGGCACGATCGGGATGACGATCTCGAAGAACTTCGTGCGATTGGCACGACGCACAGCTTCGGCCGCAAGATCCAGCCGGACCTCGACGCTGCCGTCCTCGGGCGCGCGAGCGTCGGCACCGATCTGCTCGAACAGGCTGTCCTTGATGGCATAGATGAACCGGAGCGGCTTCGAGCTCCTCTTCCATCTCGCTGATGCGTTGACGAGGGTGTTGAGTTCGCGCAGCGACTCGAAGGTCTGTGGGTCGTCGAAGCGGTCGAGATCCTCGAAGATCACGAACTCCGGCCTGACCGAATCGAAGAAGGCGACGATTTCTTCAAGGAAGCTGTCGAAGTAGGTGCTTGGTCCCTCGCCGAGGGCGATCGACGTACCAGCCGTCGTCACTTGCGAAACGATCCGGTCTCCGATCGCCAAGCGAGTGCCCCACACGACCACCACGACGAGCGCGAAGAACGCCAGCACGAGCGCCGCCTGGCCGGCGTCGCTCCACTGCGCGCCAGCCCAGTTCGAGGGCGGGCGCACGCCGAGCAACCACATGAGGCCGACGCCGAGAGCGGACACTGCGAGCGCCTGTCGGAGAGCCCGCCACTTCGTGAGCGGGTTTCGCCGCGCGACTTTGGAACCGCGCATCCGTCCCGGCTTGAGCCGGAAGACGAGCTGCTTGACAAGTTCCTTCTGGATGCGGTTGGTCAGATCCTCGTCAGCATCATCCGGGCCCAGGGTGTTGATGCTGATGCGAACGGTCTTTCGAGCATGCTTCTTCTCGAACTCGTCGAGCACGCTGGACTTGCCAGCACCGTAGCGGCCTGTGAGGGCGATGTTCCGATTCTTCTTCTCCGTGACAGCGTCTTCGAGGTGCCGCACGTAGATGGCATGGTGATCACCGTTGTACTCGGGCGCGAGCGAGCGAAGCTTGATTGACTTCGCAGAGTCGTCCGCCGTCAGCGCCGTCGCCGCTTGCGGGTCTTCAACCACGCGCGACCAACTTCTGGCGCTCCTTGTCGTAGACGTAGTCGGTGATCTCACCGGACATGATCATGGCCACCGCCCTATTGATCGTCTCGAGGGGTACGACGAACCACTCTGAAGGGTCGTAGTCGCGGCCCTTCTTGTCGACCTGAGTGAGGTCGAGCCGGACCTCGGCGAACACACGATGCAGCAAGTGCTCGAGCCAGGAGGCCTTCGTGTTGTAGAGCCGGTAGTCGGCCACGATCTTCACCGGGGCCATCAGGTAGGTCGGTGACTTCTCGGCGTTCTTGATCCGCGTCTCCACGCTCGTCGTCGAGAAGCCGATCTTGTGCAGATCTTTCATGTTCGCCACGAGAGGGTCGGTGCTCAGCGACTGCAGCACGTAGATGTGTCCGCTCTCGATGTCACCGTCGAGGACATCGCTCGCGTCGACTCCTGTACGCGCCAGAACCTGGCCTTGGGACTCGTACATGCGGGTCTGCAAGCTCTTGTCGTACATGGCGGACTCGGTGCCGTTCTCGAAGATCAAGCGCAGACGCTGCTTCCGCTTCGTCTTCCCGCCGATCGTTAGTTCCACTTCGTCTCCGACCTCAGCGACGAAGCACATGACACCGTTGAGGACGAAGAACACGCCCTCGCGGATGAGGTCCATACCGGTGAACGGCCGGAGCGTGAACAAGCCCGCCGCGAGCTCCGCGTGCTTGGCCTTGAACAGATGCACGTACTGCTCGAAGTGCTGGGCCTTCACACGCTGCGCCACCGAGTCGGGCGGCTCGGGTCGCTTCACGACGGGCAGGTCCGAGACGTCGAGGATGCCTCCGTCGTCGCCGAGAAGCTCATCAAGGTCGCCGCCCTCGAGCAGGTCGTCGATTGACTCCGGCGCTGCAGGAGCCTCGAGAAGGCCGAACTCGTCGAGGTGCCTGACGGCCTGAGCCTTGGCCTCATTGGCCAGGAACCCGTCAAGGCGCGCGCCGAGTTTCCGCTCTGCGATCTGCCGAGTCTGCGAGCTCGGCGGCCTCCCCTCGCTGCGGCGGAAATCGACGATCTCGAGAAACGCCCGCTCGAGGCGGTCCGACGACGTGACCTTCTTCGGCTTCACAGGCGCGTCGAGCAGACCCTCGACATCGGCTTCGAGGACCGCATCGAGGTCGGTGAAGACGAAGTCCACCGGCCCCACGTTCATCGGGTCGCTCACGAGTCCGTCACCATCTCCGTCGCGCGCTTCTCAGCCTCACGCTGCTGCTTGAGCCGCTGAAGGAATAGGAGCGCTGCGGCTAGGCGTCTCTCATCGGGGTCCTCGGCACGCACGTCGGGGCGACGGCCGTTGACCTTGACCCAGGTCTGGATCTTCGGGAACAGCGCGAGCGCCTCCTCCTCGGTGAACTCGATCCGAGTCGACGCGATCTGATCCTGGATGATCCGCAGCACCGACGGCGTCACCGACTTCGACATGACCTCGAAGGCGCGCTGGAAGGGATTCACCGAGTCGATGAGGTTGATGTTGAGGTCGTCGATGTTGACGAACTTCTCGGCCATCTTGATGAACCGCTTGTCGCCGACCTCACGTACCTCGCCGTTCTTGATCACGGAGTCCACGACGACCTGCTGCCGGAGCTCCTCGACCTGCGCCTCGGTGAGGTCTGGGTACTTGTCGCGGATGATCTTCGGGATCAGGACCTTGTTGGCGGTCTCGGCATCGATCGAGCCGGCAGCTGCACGGGCGAAGGTGTCGTCCTGCAGGATCGTGGCCTTCAGGTCGTTGAGGTCGGTCTCGACGATCTGCTTGACGCGCTCGGTCGAGGGCTCCTTGAAGCCCTTGATCTTGAGTTCGCCCGGGACCTTCGCATCGTCGCCATCGAACTTCTTCGTCTTGAACGTGAAGTTTTGCGCGAGCACCTGCTCCATGAGGAGCGAGGCGGTGATTGCCTTGAGCATGTTGTTCACCGACACCTTCACCTCGCCCTGCGAGGCGTCAGGCTCGGCGATGAGGTTCGTGAACTGGGCGTGAGACTTGCCCTCGCTGTCGCGCGTGACCCGCCCGATGATCTGGATGACCTCAGTGAGTGAAGCGCGGTAGCCGACGGTCAGCGCGTGCTCGGCGAAGGGCCAGTCGAAGCCCTCTTTTGCCATGCCGAGCGCGATGATGATGTCGACGGCATCGCGCTCCTTCGAGGCCGTGTGCGCCAGATAGTGCAGCGTGTCGCCGCGCTTCTTCTGGTCGGTGTCATCAACCAGGTCCGCGACCCGGACGATCTCACTGTTGTCCTTACGGCGAACGCTAATGATGCCGGTGTCTGGGTCCTCAGCTTCGACATGTCCAATAACGTCGAGAATGAACCCGACCTCCTCGAGCTTGTCCTTGGTCGACTCGCCGGAGTTGACGTTCGGGATGTGCACGATCGTCTTCTTGTCGAGGTCGAGCACCTCACCGATCGCGTCCGTGTAACGGCCCTGGTAGAAGTGGTGACCGATGCCCAGCGACCGCAGGTGCTCGTAACCATTGAGCTGGTCGTAGTAGTTGAACGTGACCGGCGTGAACTTCGCCTCGTCCTCCGGCGAGAGCACCGGCACTGAGTCACCACGGAAGTACGAGCCCGTCATCGCGACGATGTGCACGTCGGAGCCGCTCATGACATCGCGCAGCAGCGCGCCGAGGCGGCTCGACTCTGTGTCAGCCGAGACGTGATGGAACTCGTCAATCGCAAGCACCGCGCCATTGAACGCCTCAGGTGCGAGGCGCTCGAACGCGAAGCGGAGTGTCGCGTGTGTGCAGACGAGCGTCGCTGCTGTCGGGTCGTGCAGGAAAGCGATGAACGCATCGACCTTGCCCGCCGAGGAGCCTGCGTCGCAGAGGTTGTGCTCGTCCTTGATCTCCCAGTCGGCGAAGAACCCGAACTTGGTGAGGTTCGTCGAGGCGAAGGATGCACCGATCGACCGCTCAGGCACCGCGACGAGGACCTTCTTGCGGCCCTGGTTGTAGAGCTTGTCGAGCGCCACGAACATCAGCGCACGCGACTTGCCCGATGCCGGCGGAGCCTTGACCAGCAGGTGCTGTGCGTCGCGCTTCGCGAAAACACGCTGCTGCATCTCACGCATGCCCAGGCGGTCAGTGTTCACCGACGCCTTGGTCTGCGCGTAGGTGACGTTGACGATGTTCACGGGCTTCTTGATCGCATTCACTGCGCGCTCCTCTGGGTCTTCTTGACCGGGACCTTCGCAGCTTCCTCGGCGGTCATGCGCTCGTACATGGCGAACAGGTCAGACAAACGCTGCTCGTCGGTCTCGTAGGGCTTCTTCGAGTAGATCGAGTCGACAAGAGCGTCAATCTCCGCGTGCGCGGCGCGTAGGTCCTGCGGCATCTTGCCGGGGTCGTAGAGCTCAGCGAGCGTGTACTCGCAGTGGTACTCACGGACGTCGAGCACGCGCAGGGCTGCGAGGGTGAGCTGCTCCTTCACTGCATCCGAGAGAGGCGGGACGGGGAAGTTGTTGTAAACGATTGTGTTCGAGTAGCGGAGACGTGTCTCCAGCTGACCACCGACTGCTCGCGTCCAGGCCATGTGCATCGCCGAATTCAGCAGGGCGAACAGCCACGGCTCCGCGTCGTAGATCGCGAACGCTAGATCTGAGATGACCGTCTCCGGCCCCATGAATCCAATTGGGATGTACGAGCGGCGTTCCGAGGAAGTCTTCGGTACCAGCACGAACGAAGACTCTTGATAGCTGCGGTATCCGAATCGCCAGGGCACCGTCGCAAGATCCTGCGTTGCCTTGCGCTTGCTCTTTTCTCGGAATTCTTTGACCTTGTCGATCCGCGATGCGATCGTGGGGTTGGCTCGGGCCGCCTCATGGTCTCGATCGGCAATCCACAGCGCATATCGATCGTTACCTTTAATGAACTCATCCGAGCCGAGGAATGATTTGACGAATCTTGCGGCATCTGCGTCGCCTCGGATACTGTTCGCTTCGGCAGGAGTCAAGACGAGATTCCCTCCGTCGATCGGCATGCTTCCCGAGCCCATCGCAGGGAGGTCGTTTCGTGGCTTCATCGACTTGGACACATAGATCGTTGAGGCGTCAACCAAGTATCCGTTGATGTTTTCAGCCAGGATCTGCAGTCCATCAGTGAAGATGTACTTCGGTCCCGTCCGCTCTGCACGAAGATTGATCACGGCGACGGTCACGCCGGCATTTCGCTTTGCGTTGTTCTCCCACTTGAATGACGTGTATGCATACCCAATCTCGATGCCCTTGGCAAAGATGATCGGGAACATCAGCCCGACGTGCTCACCCTGCGTGACCGAGTTGGTGGTGACGAACGATAGCTCAGCTCGAGTGCCCTCGATGTAGTCTGAACCCTTTACAAACCATAGTGCGATGTAGTCGAGGTTTTTACTATAGGTGCGCTGTCCGAAGATGAAGGGGAAGTCGGCCTTCATCTCGGCGGTCTGCTGTTTCGAACCCTTGTACGGCGGGTTACCAATCAGAAAGATCTCGCCGCCGTCGTTCGGGCAGACCTCGTTCCAGTCCACCCGCGTCGCGTTGCCCTGCTTGACCTGACCGGTCTCCTTCAGCGGGATCAGCGGGATCGAGACGCCGAACTTGTCCTTGAACTCCGAGTTCATCTGGTGCTTGGCGATCCACAGCGACAGGATCGCGACCTCGACTGCGAAGTCGTCGATCTCGATGCCGTAGAAGTTTTCGATGTTGATCTTCGACTCCGCGAACAGCACGCGGTGCTTGTCGTCCAGGTCAGCAAGGCGCTCGAGGATCGCATGCTCAAGCCTGCGCAGCTCCTTGTACGCGATGACCAGGAAGTTGCCGGAGCCACAAGCCGGGTCGAAGACCTTGATCGCGCTGATGCGCTCGAGCAGTGCCTCAAGCTTCTTCACTGAGTCATTGCCGGCGTCGAACTCGTCCTTGAGCGCGTTGAGGAACAGGGGCTCAATGGTCTTCAGGATGTTCGGCACCGAGGTGTAGTGCTGTCCAAGGTCGCTTCGCTTACCCGGGGTGACGATGGCCTGGAACATCGAGCCGAAGATGTCGGGGTTGATCTCTCGCCAGATGAGCTTGCCTGCGTTGATCAGCTCCTCACGGGCGACCTTCGTGAACCGCGGCACGACGAAGCGGCCGTCCACCCGGAAGAGCCGGCCGTTGACATACGGGAACGCCGCCAGGTGCCCCGGCTTGTCCGCAGGACTCGCGGTGTCCAGCGCCAGGAACAGCTGCTCCAGGAACTCGGCAGTGTCCGAGCCGTCGGCCAGGGTGTGCGAACCGACCGCGTTCGTGAACTGGTTCTCTTCGAAGATCCCCGTGTCTTCTGCGAAGAAGCAGAAAAGCAGGCGCGTGAAGAACAGGTTCAGCGCGTGCCGGCCATACGGCTGCTCGAGCAGGCCGGGGTTGGCGTGGAGCAGCTCGTCGAAGAGCTTGCCCATGCGCTCGGCGGCCTTGACGTCGGCGTGCGCCTCCGCCACGTACTGCGCCTTCTCCATCCCCGCCCAGGGCAGGAAGAACGTGAAGTGCTGATCGATCTCGCGGATCGGGAAGCCGACCGTCTCCCCGATCTGGGTGTCGTGCGCGACCAGCTCGACGAAGTCGGTGACGATGACGAAGCGTGTGCTGAAGCGGACCACGTCGGCTGCCGACTTCAGCTCCTCGAGGGCCTCGAGGGGATCGATCGTGGTCTCTCTGAAGTAGACGACCTTCTTCTGGGCGACCTCGCAGGTCTTGTCCGCGGCGACGTTCAGGTCGCCGTTGCGCAGGCGCGTGACGCTGCTCTGAGGCTTCCCGTAGGCGATCAGCAGATCGAAGATGAACTCTCGGTCGTAGGACTCTCGGTCCGCGAGTGGAGCGACGCGCTCCTCCACGGCCTTGAGGTTGAGTCTTGCCATGTGTACTTGCCTGTCTCGCCAAAGTTGTACTGAGCCCGTGCACGTCAGCCGTCTGAGCGAACGGACATCGACGTCACACCGCGGCTTGCTGCGCCACGGCAAATACTATCCGCGAGCCACCGACGTGCCCGGCGAACCGCGGAATCTCACGCCGCTCAGGTCACGCGAACTCGAATGTGCGGTACGAAGAACGGATGTTGAATCGCCGTCCCTCTTCCGGCGTTGCACGAAGTCGGTGATGGTGTCCACGTCGTGGGCGCGCATGCCGAGGGCACGGCACTTTGCGCGGACCTGATCGGCCGTGACGGATGCCCACCGGTCGGGCCTATTCATCATATCCGCCTTGAGCTTGTCCACTTCGTTCCAGTTGAAGCCAGTGGAGTACCGCGGCCATCCCGGCGACATGTTCGAGGATCGCATCGATGCCGTTCGGCAGCGGTTCGGGCGTGATGCGCTTCTGAGAGGAAGGAGCGACCGTCTGCCCAGGAGCGCTGCGACGGGCGAGACCGGGACCATGCAAGACGTCCTGATTACATGCGCACCCGCTGGTCGGTCCGCTTAAACTTTATTCTCGCGCACAACTCGCGCATGGATGCTTCAGCCGGACCGGCGTGTCGCATCTGCTGGATCCAGCCTATGCCAGGCATCGCCCCGACCGAAGCACCTCGGAACACAAGGGCCGGCGATGCCCATTCACTCGCTTGCTCGGCTCAACCTCGAGCGGTGATCGCACGTCCGAAGCGGCTTACGTTCCCGGCTCCGCGATTGGAGTCGAGACGGTCGGATCGCTAACGAGCCACGTCGAGGCTCACTGAGTTGCTCAGCGCGATGAGTCCAGCAGCGACAACCCCTCAAGCCCCAACTGGGCTGCCAGCGCATCGACGGAGTCGAGGGTGAGGTTTCGCTCCCCTCGCTCGATGCCGGCCAAATAGCGCGGCGTCACACCGAGCTGCTCAGCAAGGCGCTCCTGCGTCAGGTGGCGCTCGCGGCGGATGCCGCGCACACGCTCACCGAGCGCGGATTTCAACGGTCGGGGCACATCATCCAGCCTCATCGCGGGAACCGATCGCTTCCAGGTAGTTATAACTTCCTGTTTTGCAGTGCATCGAACTAGCGTCGACATGAGGCTGAACACCCACCGGAAGGAACGAGAGCAACACGATGCCGACACCATACGAACGCTGGCGGCGCGCGGAGCCAAGCCGTACGGGCGATAGCGAAGTCACCGCCCCGTCCAGTGCGCCATGCGGCGACGAGCCACTCCCGAGCGAGCAACAATGCTGGTCCGAATTCTGGCGCTCGATCGCACGCATCTGGTACACACTGCCGCCAGATATACAGCGTCAGGTTCAGACGCGCATCGATATGAACCGCGAAGCGGAGCTGGCCGAGAAGGCTGCGTACGTGGAGCGCTTGAGACTCGCACGAGCCGAACGACGGCGCGAAGCATCCAGACGAAGGGTCGAGGAGCTGAACCAGGGCCTCGGGATGGTACCGGGCCCTGGTTCGACTCGTGCGTAGTCGGAGTCGATAGGTGACTGACTTACCCTCGCCACGAGTGATTCACAGGCAGTGATTCGGAAAAACGCGTCTACCTGGGATTTAACGCCCTACCAGCCGCGCTCGGCCAGGCGGTGCGGCGCGGGCAGGTCGCCGACGTTGATGCCCACCATGGCCTCGCCCAGGCCGCGGGAGGCCTCGGCGACCGCCATCGGGTCGTCGAACTGGGCGGTGGCCTTGACGATGGCGCGGGCGCGCTCGGCCGGGTTGCCG
>QFNC01000046.1 GCA_003240695.1 Pseudoxanthomonas suwonensis
CCGCATCGACTAATTCCAACGACCCCGGGGCTCCAGCGAGAGCGGCCGCGATCACTGTCCACAACACCGCCCACGGTGCCGCGACGGCCACCAGCAATCTCGCCTGAGATGACCTCAAAGGTCACCCTCGCAGCGCGCCGAGCCAAGCTCTGCACGTCCCGTCGGAACGGCCGACCCCGCCGATGCGCGAGACTCCTCAGCCATGCTCCACCGCGCACTGCGCGCGCGCCACCTAGCCATCATCGTGCTGTCTCCTGTCCGACGCTGCCGTACCTACCTCCGGTCAGGCTAGCCAGGAACCAGCCCTCCGAAGATCTCAGCAACCTCGTCGAGTCCGAACCGGGCCAACCCGCTGCACACCCCCGACACGCCCTCAGGGCTGGTTGGCTCGCTGTCGCTACGTCAGAGTCCGAAGGCTCCGCCGCTGATGAGGATCACGATGCCGAGGCCGATGAGAACGATGGGGAAGAGGATGTGCTCCCAGCGTTCGAGCATTTCGGCGATCGGGGGGCGAGTGGCGACGAACTTTGCCAGGACTACCAGGACCGCGACGAGTGCGAGGAAGACGATGCAGTAGGCGACCACGGCGAGAGGTTCCACGCTGAGGAAGACAGGGGTGTAGACCCCGATGTTGTCACCGCCGTTGGCGAGGGTGACGCCTGCGACTGTCCACACGCCGACTTTCTTGCCGGCAACCTTGGCCTCGTCGTCATCGTCGTCATCGTCTCCGCGCCAGGCCTGCCACGCGGCCCAGAGGCCGAGGCCCAGAGGGATGAGACCGAAGTACGGGATGGCTGCCGAGGGCAGGAACGCTCCGGCGCCGATGGTCACCAGGACCGCGGCCCCGAGGATGCCGGCGAATCCGAGGTACTGCCCGGCCAGGATGCGGGCGGTGGTGCCGCGCTGGCCTGCCCCTCGCGCGAAGAAGAGGGAAAGCACGATGATGTCGTCGATGTTGGTCGCTACGAACAGGCCCATCGCCTGCAAGACCGAGGTGAGGATCATGCGCCCTCCCCAGCTGCGTCGCATCCGGGAAGCGAGCAGGCAGGGTCGATGCACGGGGCGTCTTCGTCTACTGCCAGGGTGGCATCGACCAGTGCCGTCAGTGCCTGCGTCAGGTGCGAATCGGCGATCTCATACCGTGTCCGGCGACCTTCGGGCTCGGAGACAACGATGCCGCAATCGCGCAGGCATGCCAGATGGTTGGACACGTTCGGGCGTGTCAGGTCCAGGTCTCGGGCCAGCTCCGCCGGGTAAGCGGGATGGTCGAGCAGGGTCAGGATGATCCGGGATCGAGTGGGGTCGGCCAGTGCACGACCCAGGCGGTTCATCACGTCCAGACGCGAAGCAATAGTCAACATACACTGAACTGTACAGCGCACACTGAACAGTTCATGACCGGTGGCCTGGTGTTCTCGGTCTCTTGCTCCCAAGAAGCTACAGCTCCGTGGCACAGCAGGGTTGTCCTACTGGGGTATACCCCGTGCGACAGATGTGTCGCAGAACTGCCAAAAAGGACCCTATTGGGAACCGTAAACTACCGGCTCGTAACTGTTCCGGTGGGGTGCCCTTGTTTGACGCGGCCTCAGGTAAGCCCTGCGTGAACCAGTTTCCGAGCGCCGTCGAGGTGGTCGTGGGGGCTGGGGCGCAGAGTGATGACGTTGATGGTTCTCAGTGGGGGCTGGTGGGTGGCGGCGTTGGTGATGTCGACGATCCAGACCTGTTCGTTCTCAAGGAGTCCTGCAGCTTCGGCGAGGTCGGGGCGATCGTCACCGAGCCCACGTTGTCGAGGTCCGCCGGCGTCGCGGTCGCTTGATGGGTCTTCGAGGTCATGAAGGTGCGCAACGTCGTCTTTCGAGCCTCTCATGCGTGCGCGAGGCCATCTCTGCCCTAACGTAATGGTAGTAATGCGCCCCGTGCACGCCGTCATGCCGGGGCCTCTGAGTCCTACCAGCACGTCCTACGTCGAGAGTGAGAAATTTATGTCCACTGCAATCCAACAGCTCGCCGCCCCGCCGGCCCTTCCCAAGGGGGGCTTTCGCGTCACTGCGCTGGGCGGCCTTGGGGAGATCGGTCGGAACATGACGGTCTTCGAGTACGCCGGCAAGCTGATGATCGTCGACTGCGGGGTGCTCTTCCCCGAGGAGCACCAACCCGGCATCGACGTGATCCTGCCCGACTTCACCTCCATCCGGGATCGTCTCGATGACATCGAGTGCATCGTCCTGACTCATGGCCACGAGGACCACATCGGCGGTGTGCCGTACCTGCTCAAGGAGCGGGGTGACATCCCGATCATCGGCTCCGAGCTGACCTTGGCGTTCATCACCGCCAAGCTCAAGGAGCACCGCATCACCCCGAAGACCATCCAGGTCGAGGCCGGGGACCGTCGCAAGATGGGAGGGTTCGACCTCGAGTTCGTCGCGGTCAACCACTCCATCCCCGACGGACTGGCGGTGGCGATCCGCACCGGAGCCGGTCTGGTGCTGCACACCGGCGACTTCAAGATGGACCAGTTCCCGCTGGATGATCGGATCACCGATTTACGTTCGTTCGCCCGCCTGGGCGAAGAAGGGGTGGATCTGTTCCTGGTTGACTCCACGAATTCTGAGGTGCCCGGGTTCACGATGTCGGAGCGGGACCTCACCCCGGCCATCGACCAGGTGTTCGCCTCGTCGCCCAGGCGGATCATCGTCTCGAGCTTCGCGAGCCATGTGCACCGCATCCAGCAGGTGCTCGATGCCGCGCACGCGAGCGGCCGGAAGGTCGCGTTCGTGGGTCGCTCGATGGTGCGCAACATGGGGATCGCCCGCGACCTGGGCTACCTCACCATCCCCAAGGGCCTCGTGGTCGACTTCCGCAAGATCCAGTCGATGCCGGACCACAAGATCACGCTGATCTGCACCGGTTCGCAGGGTGAGCCGATGGCGGCTCTGGCCCGCATGGCCAACGGTGACCACCAGATCCGGGTCGGTGAGGGTGACACCGTGCTGCTGGCCAGTTCGCTGATCCCCGGCAACGAGAACGCGATTTACGGGATCATCAACAAGCTCACCGATCTGGGCGCGAACATCGTCCACAAGGGCAACGCGAAGGTCCACGTCTCCGGGCATGCCAGTGCCGGGGAGCTCGTGTACTGCTACAACATCGTGCGCCCCAGCAACGTCATGCCGGTCCACGGGGAGTCCAAGCACCTCCACGCGAACGCTGAGCTCGCGCGCCGCACCGGCGTTCCGGAGGATCGGATCGTGGTCGCTCAAGATGGTGTGAGCGTCGATCTGGTTGATGGGCGGGCGAAGGTCTCCGGGAAGGTGCCGGCGGGTCTGGTGTACGTCGATGGTCAGACCATCGGCACCGCCACCGAGGACACCCTCGCCGAGCGGCGTCTGCTCAGTGGCGGCGGCGTGGTGACCGTGGTGGCGCTGCTGGACCCCAAGACTAACCAGCCGACCGAGCCGCTGGAGTTCCTCACCAAGGGCTTTGTGCATGATGCGCGCACCTTCGAGGGCGCTGCCGCCCAGGTGGAAAAGGCCCTCGCCCGCGCCAAGGACGAGAAGATCTCGGACCCCGCTGCAGTCGAGGAAGTCATCATCGAAGCGGTCAGCAGCTACCTCCGGCGCAGCTATCGCCGCGAGCCGGCCGTGATGGCAGTCGTCATCGACGCCTAACCGATGGCTCAAGCAAGGCCGTGAGCACCACGTCTGCGGGGAGTCCGGGTCCCTGCGAGTACGTGATGCTCACGGTGTTCTTTGTCGGCCGGTCCGCGGGGGCGTCAGCTTGACGCCCCCTGGGCCGGCCGCGGGATGGTGACGGGTCTCAGTGCCCGTCGCCGAGCCTGCCGGAGAGACGCTCCAGACGCTCCAAGCTGGCACCGTCCAGGCCGATGATGCGGGCTTCCTTGCCGCGGGCGGCGTACTTGGTCTGCACGGCGTCGAGGGAAGCGACGGTCGAGGCGTCCCAGATGTCAGCGGCGGTGAGGTCGATGATGACGGTCTCGGGGTCGCCGGCGTAGTCGAACTGGTAGACGAGGTCGTTGCTGGAAGCCCAGAACAGTTCGCCCTCGACTGAGTACCGGCGGATATCGATAGTCCCGTCTCCGTCGACGTCCTTTTCCCACACCTTCTCGATGTGCACCAGGTGGGCGACGCGGCGGGCGAACAGGACCATCGCGGTGACCACGCCGAGCACAACACCGATGGCGAGGTTGTGGGTGGCGACGGTGGCGATGACGGTGACGAGCATGACCGCGGTTTCGGACCAGGGCATCAGGCGCAGCGTGGTGGGGCGGATGCTGTGCCAGTCCAGGGTGGCGACGGAGACCATGATCATCACTGCGACCAGGGCGGCCATCGGGATCAGGCCCACGATGTCGTTCAGGGCGATCACCATGATCAGCAGGAAGACGCCGGCGAGGAAGGTGGAGATCCGGGTGCGGGCCCCGGACTGCTTCACGTTGATCATGGTCTGGCCGATCATGGCGCAGCCGCCCATGCCGCCGAAGAACCCGGAGGCCATGTTGGCGATGCCCTGACCCCAGGTCTCGCGGGTCTTGTTGGAGTGGGTGTCGGTGATGTCGTCGACGAGCTTGGCGGTCATCAGCGATTCCATGATTCCCACGATCGCCATCGCCAGCGCGTACGGCGCGATGATCTGCAGCGTCTCGAGGTTCAACGGCACGTTCGGGATGAACAGCTCCGGCAGCGACTCGGGCAGCTCACCCTGATCGGAGACGTTGGGCAGCTTCCAGCCACTGACGACCACCACGATGGTGAGCAGCACAATCGCGATCAGCGGTGCGGGGATCACGGTGGTGAAGCGGGGGACGAAGAACATGATCAACAGGCCCACGATGACCAAGGGGTAGACGATGAAGGGGATGTCATCGCCGAAGAGGTGGGGGAGCTGAGCGGTGAAGATGAGGATCGCCAGGGCGTTGACGAAGCCGGTCATCACGCTGCGGGGGATGAACCGCATCAGCTTCGCGATCCCGAGCAGAGCGAGGACGATCTGGAGGACACCGGCGAGGATGACGGTGGCGATGAAGTAATCCAGCCCGTACTCGTGGGCGACGGGGGCGATCACCAGGGCGATCGCGCCGGTGGCGGCGGAGATCATCGCGGGCCGGCCGCCGACGACGGCGATGGTGACCGCCATGACGAACGAGGAGAACAGTCCGACCTGCGGGGGAACGCCGGCGAGGATGGAGAAGGAGATCGCCTCGGGGATCAGCGCGAGAGCGACGACGATGCCAGCGAGAATCTCGCTCTTGAGCTGGCGGGGATTTCGCAGGGCTGAGCGGACGGAGTCCGGCTGTTCCTGCGAGTGGGCGTGGGTGGTCGCCGCTGGCGCGGCGGACGTGGAGGTCATGAAGATCCTTGGGGAGTCAGGGACGGACCCCCAGCCACGGAGCACACCGTGCGGAGGCCCCAATTGCCACCCTCACGTTACGTGAAGGTTGGGATGTGTGAGTAGTTCTCGGGATCTGGCTCACATTGTGGACGTCAGCGTCCAGAGGGCGACGGGAGCCAGCCGCGGTGCTCCCAGTTCTCCAGGGCGGACCGGATCGTGGTGTGCCCGGCGCTGCCGGGGGAGTACGTGCGCTGGAGCCACGTCTCCAGGGAGCCGGTGACGTCCACGGCCTTCAACCGAGTTCCGGCGCCCAGGTGCTGACCCAGTAGCAGCATCGCCGTGGCATCAGCGGAGTTGGACGTCTCGAGGAACGCGGTAATCGCCTGGCGGACGGTGGGATCAGTGACCGGAGGCCGTGCTGGCGCTTCCCAGGGTGGGGCTGGTGGCACCGAGGGTGCCGGCGGGGTGTTCTCCGCGATCTGTGCGGGTGCGGGGTGTTGTGGCTGGGGGAGGGGCTTTGCTGGCGCGGGGTCGCCATGGAGGAAGCGGGAGCGGTAGGTGTCGCCGACGACCATGCCGCGATGGCTGGCCGTGGCGATTTCTTCGGCGTCGCAGCGCGGGCATAGTCGGATGGTGCGCGCCCCGATCACGGAGCGCAGGGTGCCTCGCGGGGTCACGGTGAGGTGCTGGCCGCATTCCACGAAGTCCGTACCCTCGCAGATCCGGCACCGTCGTGGCCCACTGGACCAGGTCGCAGAGCACGCAGTGCACGTCAGGACCGTGGCCCCGGCATCGTCCTGGCTGGTGACCACCGGTGCACCGCAGTGCGGACAAGTCTTCTCCGGCGTCTGGTCCCTCATGGTTCGCCGTCTGTGGACAGGGCCCGTAGCCGCTCCAGGAACTCGTCAGCCATCGCGGCCTTCCGGGTGAGGTCCTCACGCCGCGCCGCGGCAAGGGCTACGAACTCCTGCAGCCGCTGATGCGTTTCTTCGGTAGCGCCGGGCGTAGAGACGGCATCGGTCACCGTCAACAGCTCGTGCATCTCCTGGAGCGAGAAGTCCAGCGGCTTCATCCGCCGAATCAGCAGCAGCCTCTGGACGTCGTGGTCGGTGTAGAGACGGAAGCCGCCGTCGCTGCGCTTCGAGGGGCTGACCAGGCCGATGTCGTCATAGTGGCGCAGCGTGCGCTGACTGAGACCGGTGCGCTCCGCCACGACGCCGATGTGCATCACCTCGTGCCTCATTCCTGCCTCGGTCATCACGTCAGTCTGCCTGAGGAGGCGGGCTCTTTCGCGATCAGAGCGAAGACAGCCACAGGGATCGGGGCTGCTGCGGCGACAAGCAGGGGCAGGGTGTAGTTCCCGGTGCTGGCCTCGAGCGAGGCGAAGATCAGCGGGCCCAGCGCGGTCGAGCCGACGGCGACGGAGGAGACGATCCCGCGGATCGCACCCATGTGGGTCGTCCCGAAGGTGGAGGCAACGGTGACGATCTCCACCGTTCGGGCGAAAGCGCCGGCCGCCCCGATCGCGAGCCCGTAGGCCACGGCGCTCCAGCCGGGGGTGAGAACCGTTCCCCAGGCGAACGCGACGGTGTGCATCGCCATACCGGCGACCATCAGCACCCGGGGACTGACAATCTCGGTGAGCCTGCCCGCCAGCAGGGTCGCGATGATGCCGGCCACGGCTTGGGGGATGAACGTGGCCGCTGCGGCAGCACTGGAGAGGCCACGCTGCTGGAGGATGTCGAACTGGTGGAACATCGCCGCGGTGGTGAACATCCCCGAAACGGCGACCGTGCTGGTGAGCACCCAGAACCAGGGCTCCCTCAAGGCCTGTGCGCGCGTGAAATCTCCGCTGGCCACGACGGCGCCATCACTATCGAGGGCGACGGGCGGGGCTGGCGGGTAGTCGCGGACCACGAACAGCGACAGGGGGACGACGATAACGGCCACGGCGAGGCCAGCCACGATCCAGGTGGAGCGCCAGCCCGCCTGAACCAGCAGCATCTCCAACGCTAAGGGCGCCAGGGAGATCCCAGCCGACCCGGCAGCCGAGACGAACCCCAGCGCTGTGCCCCGGTTGCGGGTGTACCAGCGAGCCGCGAACGTCACGGCCGTCAACCCGAGCGCACCTTGGCCCAAGGACCTGATCAGCATGTACCCGACGGTCACGGTCCATACGTTCTGGATTGCGGACATCCCCACCAGCGCGGCAGTGAATCCCACCGCGATCAGGAGCATCGCGCGGCGCACTCCGACTCTGTCTACCCAGCGCCCGATCCACGGCAGCACCGCCGCACCGAACAGCGTGCCCACGAGGTAGGCGGTAGAGATCTGGGAGCGGGGGATGCCCAGGTCCTCGACCATCGGGCCGATGAACACGGAGACGCCGGCTGTCTGCCCGGGCGCGGTCGCGCACATCACCAGCGCGGCAACGACCGCCATGCCCCAGCCGCCGGCGAAGCGGGCAGGGCGTCCGTCCGGAGACCCTTGTTTCCGGCGCCGGACCACAGACCATCCCCTTACGTCACGTGAGTTTTCAACGCACAGACTCTCACGCACCTCGAGCCGGGGGCGATCGACAGTGGCTCACACCGCATCTCCCCGGAAAATCCCGTGCGCCGCCAACACTGTCGCCCTCGCTATACGCGGCAGGTAGAGGGGGCGGGCAGGGAAAGGCCCCGCCTCACCGGCGCCAGGGGGTGAGCGCAGTTGAGACGGGGCCGGTCTAAGGCCGATAGAGATCGGCGCGCAGCTGACGCAGTAGATCTGGCAGCTCCGGATGGGACACCTGACGATGGCTCGCCATGTCGGCCAGGGCGCGATCCGCGGTGAGGGGATTCAGGGACCTGGCCGCGAGGTGGGTGCGCATCGCCTGGGGACCGCAATCGGCCAGCTCCATCACGCGCAGCACCACGATGGTCGTGATGCTCGGAACGTCAAAAAGCAACTCTCCGCTCCGCGAAACCCGCGGGGCCACCAGGGCAAGAGCGACGTAGCGGCAGATCGCCGCTGATGGGACCCCGGTGTCGAGGGCAACGTCCGCCAGCGGCACCACCGCCGGGGTCTCCCGTTGCTCACTAACCATGCTTCAAGACTACCCTAACGTGAGGGTAGGATCTAGGGGATGGTTACCGATCTAGACACCAGTGCGCAGCCGTTGCGTGTGCTCGAGGAGGCCATGCGGCGACGCACCTTCGCCGTGATCTCCCACCCAGATGCCGGAAAGTCGACCCTGACCGAGGCGATGGCGTTGCACGCCCACGTCGTCGACGAGGCGGGCGTGACCCATGGAAAAGCCAGCCGGGCGGTGAGCCTCTCTGATTGGGGCGAGGTCGAACGCGAGCGAGGCATCTCGATCACCTCGACCACTGTGCGGTTCAACTACCGCGACGCGGTGCTCAACCTGGCGGACACCCCAGGTCACTCAGACTTCTCCGAGGACACGTACCGGGTGCTCACCGCCGTCGACTTCGCGGTCATGCTCATCGATGCCGCCAAAGGCATGGAGGCGCAGACCCGCAAACTGTTCGACGCGTGCCGGCGGCTAGCCCTTCCGGTCGTGACGGTGATCAACAAGTGGGACCGCCCGGGACTGGAGGCCCTCGAGCTGTTCGACGAGATCCAGGCCGCCACCGGCCGCACCCCGGTCCCTGTGAACTGGCCCGTGGGATACGCCGGGCGATTCGCCGGACTGCTGGAGCCAGGATCCTCACGCTATGTCCGCCACGAGGTGGTCGACTCCGGCGCCCATGTGGCGCGGGAGGAGATCGTGGACGGTGCCACGGATCAACGCCTGGACCCTGGACTCTGGCTCGAGGCCGTCGAAGGCGCGGGGGTCGCCGCCGAACTCAACGGCACCTTCGACGCCGGGCAGTTCCTCGCGGGGAAGCAGACACCGGTCCTGTTCACCGCCGCCGCAGGGAACGTCGGAGTGCGGATCCTGCTGGACTTCCTCACCGTCCATGCTCCCGCCCCCACGCAGCGCAGTGACACCTCGGGAGCCCCCCGGTCCCTGGGGTCCGAATTCTCGGGGTACGTGTTCAAGATCCAGGCCGGGATGAACCCCTCTCACCGTGACCAGATCGCTTTCGTGCGCGTGAACTCTGGAGTGTTCACGCGAGGAATGGACCTACATCACGCGCAGACCGGCCGCCCAGTCTCCTCCAAGTACGCCCATCACCTGGTCGGCCGCGGCCGCCACACTGCCACGGCGTCGTGGCCCGGAGACGTCGTCGGATTCGTCAACACCACCGGACTGCACGTCGGCGACACCATCCACGCCGGCGCTCCCGTCACCTTCCCCGGCATGCCGAGGTTCGATCCCGAACGGTTCCGCGTAGTCCGCAACCTCGACGCCGCCCGCCAGAAGCGCTTCACCAAGGGACTGACCCAGCTCGAAGAAGAAGGCGCCATCCAGGTCCTCCGGGACGCGAACGGAAGCCCTGGCGGACCGATTCTCGCCGCGGTGGGCGACCTCCAGTTCGAGGTCGCCGTCGAAAGGATGCGCCGGGAGTTCGGAGTAGACGTCGCCCTTGAGCCACCCCTGGACTACGAACGCTCCCGACCCCTCCCACGTACCGGCGTCGGCCAGGTCGCGCCGCTTCCCGGTGTCGAGATCCTCTACCGACCCGACGGCGAACCCGTCGCGCTCTTCCATGATCGATGGCGACTCGCACGAACCCAGGAGAAATTCCCCGACCTCTTCCCCGCATAGGCGCCCCCAATGGGATTGGGGCGTCCACGAGATCTTGAGTCCGCGCACGATCCACCGACGCCAGCTCAGGACGTAACCCTGACGTGCTGGTAGAATTGGATGTTCAGTCTGGGAGTTCAGTCTGGGAGAGGCGGGTCTATGTCACGGCAGGTAGAGGGTCACATGATGCATATCGGCGAGGTTGCCGAACGCACGGGGTTGTCCCTGCGGACCATCCGGCATTACGACGAAGTCGGGCTGCTCCCGCCATCGGGAAGGACCGAGGGCGGCTTCCGTCTCTACACCGAACCCGACGTCGAGCGCTTGCAGCACATCCGGCGCATCGCCCCACTGGGCTTCACCCTCGAAGAGACCACCGACATCCTCCGGCTGCTCAACGGCGAGGTGAGCGAAGTGCCGCGGGAGGACTACCTGGCCCGCGCCAAGCAAGCCCGAGACAAGCTCGCCCGCAAACTCCGCCAATCCGACGAGCTCATCGCCGACCTCGAGTCAGGGGCCTGATTCCCGCCAAGCGCGGTAGCGGGCTCACTTCAGGCCCGCCCACCCCTCCTTCTGGCGACAGATGCGGAGATCCGCGTAGGACGGAACGGGAGATCGGCGTCTGTCTTATTGGGGTATACCCAGTGCGACAGATCTGTCGCAGAAGTACGCTTTCGGGCCCTATTGGGAACCGTCATTTTCCGTTCTGAAACTGTCCCCATGGGGTACCCCTGTTTGGCACTTTTTCGATGAGGTGCGGGCGGGTGGGCTCTCGAGGGTCGGCAAGGTAGTGGTAGTGAAATGGCGCGGTTCAGTGTCGTGTCGCGCCGAACGCTCGAGGCGTCAGGTGAGTGACCGCAGGAGCGTCTGAGTTCCTATTGTGACCAGCGTCAGTGCTGCGATCCCGGTGAGCGCAGCGCGTACTCGGGGTGACGTAGCGATGCCTGGGATGTGTCGGACGCCCTCTCCGACGAGGAGGAGCCATGCGAGCATCATGACAGCGTGGACGGCGGTGAACGCGGTGAACAGCGCCGGAGCGCTAGAACCCGCTGTCCGCAGGTTGGGGACGACCAAGGTGTAGAGGGTGAGGGCCTTGATGTTTGTGATCAGGGCAAGGAACGCCCAGAGAATGAGTCGCCGTGCAGGTGGTTGGGTGGTCTCGGGCGTCTGTGCGGCGCGAAGGGCCTTGATCCCAGAGAGGATCCCGTAAGTCATGAGGATGGCACCTCCCACGCTGCCAAAGACTGTCCGTGCGGTGTCGTGCGCAGCGAAGAACTCTCCGATGCCGCTGAACGCAGTGATCGAGGCGATGACTGCGAGACCAAGGGCTGTTCCCGTCCAGACTTTCAAGGGCGCTCGTTGATCACCACGGCCCGCGGCGTCGATGGTGATCGCGAAGCTTGTGCCTGGGCTGAGGACGAACGGCAACGCGGTGAGGGCCAGTGTCGCGACGCTCACGGCGGTGGGGGGTAGGAGTGGCGGACAACCTGTGCGGGGCTCGCGGCCAGCACGGCATGACCGGTCCTTGTCAGGGTGTCGCGCGTCAGACTTAGTGGCAGGGCCGTTATGTAGGTCCTGAAGGAGAGTCAGACATGGGTAGACCACCCTCGATTCCGGCGGAGAAGAAGAC
>QFNC01000015.1 GCA_003240695.1 Pseudoxanthomonas suwonensis
CAGGCTGGCGGAAATCCACGGAAACGACCGCCCATGGCGGGCTCAGACCCAATGCGTGTGTGAAGAGTTGTTCCATCCACACAGCCTGCCCAAGGCGACCGCCTCGCACGAGGGGCAATCCACACGGAACGCGATTGATCCGCCCAGTGGCACCTGCTGCCGCAATCCTATCCGAACTACAAAACCGTACATCGCCGCTTCCAGGCATGGGCGCGGCAGGACATTCTGCGCGGCATCCTGGTCGATCTGGCCAACGAACTGCGCGAGCGCGACCTGCTGGACACCACCGAGTGCTACATCGATGCGACATTTGCCAACGGACGCGGCGGCGGGTTGGAGATCGGCAACACGAAGTGCGGAAAAGGCGTGAAAATCATGGCGATCGTGGATCGTGCCGGGCTGCCGCTGTCGGTCAGCACCCACGCAGCGAACCATCATGAAGTGAAACTGGTGCAGCTGAGTTTCGACTTCTACATGATCGAGGCGATGCCCGATTTCCTGATCGGCGATCGCGCCTACGACAGCGACGGCCTGGATGACGACATGCGGGACAAAGGCGTCAAGCTGGTCTCGCCGCACCGCAGGAATCGGAAGAAGGCGAAGACCCAGGATGGCCGCGAACTGAGGCGCTACAAGCGGCGCTGGGTGGTGGAACGATTCTTCGCCTGGATGAAGCACAAGCGGCGGCTACTCAACCGGTGGGAGTTCCATCCGTGCAATTTTCTCGGGTTTGTGCAGATTTCTGCCGCGACATTACTACTGAAACGAATTTGAGATAGGTTCTAAACAAGAAAACGGCGGTAGCTGCTGCCAAAGGCGGCAAAAGCGCATCGAATGCGACCTGTGATATTGAAGATCTTCCGATCACCGCCCTAAGCAACCTGCTACCCGAGTTCGGGTCATCCCTAAACAAGTACAAGAAAGCCCCGTATAACACAACAAAGCATACAGCAACTGCAACGAGTTTTGTTTGCCTGCCATGAACTTCAACCCGCAGTTTCTTGCATGAAATAATTGAAGTAACAACTACAGAAAACGGCATCAGCGCTATCACGGAAACCCTGTTTCCTATAAAAATCTCCTTTGGATATGACACATTATTTGCCATCAACATCAGGTCGTAGTTTGTTACGTCAAAGATCAATTTTGCACATTGCAGAATCAAGGAATGGAATTCGGCATCAATCTTCGACTGAATGCCAATGACAACAGAAATCGCATAATTTGCGAAATAGGAATAGTTAAACACGCAGCTCGGCGCGATTCTGATTTCTAATGACTGCTTCATCTTTACGTCAACCCTTCGGATGCGTGTGTTTGCAACGGGCTTGACACAATTCAATCATCCGCCGCATGCCGGTTTTGCTTTCCACGCTGCCCTTGCGGCGCCCGCCACAGTCCTCGCCGGCAAGGACCAGTGCGAAAAGACCCGCATCGTCACCCGGGCCGGACGCGGGACGAAGTGGGATGGTCGAGATTGCCCAATGCATGCTACCACGCGTCCGCAGGATTCATCCCCTGTCGCATCCAGCATGGCGTGGGTGACGAAGTTGACATTCCTGTCGGACTCAAGGGCGAGGACATAGATCATGTCGCCGAGAACCGGACGGACCACCGTGCCACGGCAATCCGCGGGCACGGCAGCCCCTCGCCGAACGCTGCTCTGACGACTGCGACGTCCTCGCCCAAGTAGTCGACGTGGCGCATCAGCGGAAACAGGCGCCCCGGTTCGAGCGCGACCTCCTCGTCGAAGCGCGCGACACTCGCAAGCCATCGGCCGAACTCGCGATCACGCTCGGCGGCAGACATCCCTGGATCGCGGTGATGGCGCCCGGCATTCTCTGGAAAGATGAAGGCGGGCTCGCCATCAGGGCCACGCTGCGGGCGGACTTCGATGCAGAAATCCTCGCTCGCGGACATGTCCGCCGAGGACACGTTCGGCATCCCGCGCAGGCGCGTCAGTGCACGTCGGGCGAAGGCTTCGCGATCCATGGAGGATCGCCTGGAAAACCACCTGCGGAACATCGTCGTCCTCGAGAGCGTGCCTGAACCTCATCCTGTCGGGGATGCTGGCACAATCTCGGCGCCGGGGTGCGCCCTGGCCGGTGGATGTCCGTTTGGCTTGCACAACAGCCCGATGAGCGCTGTGGTGCGGGATGCACTACCCACACCACAGCGAGTAGAACAAGGGCCGCAGCAGCGACCCTTGTGTCCAGCCTTGCCGTTCGATCACGGACGTGACGGTGCCGGCACCTCCGGTCGGCTTTCGAACTGCAGCTGGCCGGCTGGCGGTTCGCTGTCGATCGTGCGCACCTCGCCGTTGTTGCGGCGCGACTTCACGATGTCCAGCACCGGCACCTGGCACGAGCCTTCGATGAAGTCGGCACGCACCAGTTCGCCGCGCTTGGCATCCACGAAGATCGAGTTGGCATCGCCGGCATTGCGGTTGCTGGAGGTGGTCAGGATGGCACCCTTCGGCAAGGTGCTGCCATCCACTTTCAGCACATGGGTCTGCGGGCTGAGACCGCAGTAGCTGTACTTGCCCTCGACATCGCTGATCAGGTAGGTACCGTCTTCCAGATACGTGCGCACGCCCGGAATGCCCAGCTCGCCCGCGTCCTGCACCGAATTGCCGTTGCAGTCCACGAACACCTTGCCCACCAGGCAGGCCTCCTCGGCAAACACGCCGCGGGTCACGCGCACGCGCCAGCTGGCCTCGTTGGCGCAGCGACTGGTTCCGCTGGCCAGCGGACATTCCGCCGTGGCGCGGTTGGTGCCATCGCCTTCGGCTGCACCCACGCCCACGCGCACCAGATAGGTGATCGACACCACGCCGTTGGGCGCGATGCGATCCAGCTGCATCCGCACCACCGGTCCGGGCAGGCCATCGGTGGACACCAGCGTGGCACCCTGCACGCGCAGCGAGCCTTCCACGATGCGGAAGCCGGCCGGCAATCTGTCCACCACGACCGGATTGACTGCGGTGGTATTGCCGACGTTGCGCACGCCGATGGCGTACTGCAGCGTGTCGCCGATCTCCGCCTCCACCCGCGAGCCGCGCTTCTCGATCAGCAAGGTGGTGCTGGACTGCGGATAGGTGATGGTGATCGTGGCCACGTTCGACACCAGACCACTGCGGTCCTCGATGGTGTAGGCGATCGGGGTGGGATTGCCGACGAAACCGGCTTGCGGAGTGAAGGTGACGTTGCCGGCGGCATCCACCGTCCAGGTGCCTTCGCCGGGCACCACCACCCGGTCGATGTCGCCATCGCCATCGGTGTCGGTGCCCGTGCCGCCCGGCACCGAGGCCGGATCGAAGCTCAGCGTGCCCGGCGCCAGATCGCCGTCCGGGTCGCTGTCGTTGGACACCGCAGGCAACGTGATCACCTGGCCGATGTCGTCCGCCGCCTCGCCATCGTTCACGGCCACCGGCGGACGCTGCCGGTAGTCGATCGTGACCGTGGCCGGGTTGGACACCAGACCGGTGGTGTCGGTCACCGTGTACTGGATCGGGGTCGGATCGCCGCTGTATCCCGGCTCCGGCGTGAAGGTGATCGCACCGGTGACCGGATCGACGGTCCAGGTGCCTTCGCCCGGCACCACCAGGGTCTTGCCATCCGGCGACAGCGTGCTGCCGGGCGGCGGATTCACGATCACCACGGTGGTCGGATCGATGTTGCCATTGGGGTCGCTGTCGTTGCCCAGCACCGGCAGCGTCACCGGTTGACCGACCACGCCGGTGTCGCTGTCGTCCACGGCCACCGGTGGATCGGTCTGCACCGTCACCGTGGCCGAGTTGTCGGCAGGATCGTTCGGCGTGGACAGGTCGCCGTCGTTGTCTTCGCCCACCGGATTGCCGGTGCCGTCCTCGGCGCTCGGGACCGCGGTGTTCACGATCGGATCGCCACTGTCGATCATCGCCTGGGTCACCGTGCGGGTGGCCGTGCAGCTGGCCGTGGCACCCACCGCCAGGGTCGCGATCGGGCATCCGCTCAGCGTGCCGGCATCGATGTCCGGATCGGTCACGGTCAGGTTCTGCAGCGGCACGTTGCCGTTGTTGGTGAACGCGAACGTGTAGGTGATGCTTCCCGTCGCACTGATCACGGTCGGGCTGGCGGTCTTCACCATGTTGTACGACGGTGCCTGCCCGTAGTTGATGGTGATCGTGGCCACGTTCGAGACCAGACCGGTGCTGTCCGAAATGGTGTAGTCGATCGGGGTGGGATCGCCGGTGAAACCGGCCTCGGGGGTGAAGATCACCACACCGTTGGCATCCACCGTCCAGGTGCCCTCGCCCGGCACCACCACCTGGTCGATGTCGCCATCGCCATCGGTGTCGGTGCCCACGCCACCGGGCACGGATCCGGGATCGAAGTTGAACGTCGACGGATCCAGGTTGCCATTCGGATCGCTATCGTTGCCCACTGCATTCACGGTAGTCGGGGTACCGACGACTGGGTTGCTCTGATTGTCGTCCACGGCCACCGGCGGATCGTTGGACACCGGCGTCACCACGCAATGCTGCGGGTCGGTGGCCGGATCGCACACCGGCGGTGTCTGGCACGGCTGGCCGCTGACACTGCATCCGGGTGGCACCGTACCGGTGTCGTCGGTGACCAGATTGGTGATGGCGGTGACGCCGGCAGGCAGCGGATTCGCCACCTGCACCGCAATGATCACCTGCACACTGCCACCGCCGCCGGCGACCGGTCCGGCCACCGTGATCGTGCACAGTGCCGCACCGACAGTGCCGACCGTGCAATCGGTCGTGCCTCCGCTCAGCGACACCAGCGTGGTGTTGGCAGGCAGCACTTCATGGAAGGCGTGATTGACCGCGGCTGCACCACCGGCGTTGGTCACGGTGAGGGTATAGGTGAGGGTTTCACCCGCCTCTGCGGTGCCGGCGATGCTGCCGCTTTCAGCCGTCAGCTGCTTGCTCACGCTGACCTGTGCTGCGGCCTGTTCGGTGAAACGGTAGTCGGTGGCGGCCACGCCCTGGCCCAGCACGATGTCGGTGATGGCGTCGCTGCCGGCCGTACCACCGGCCGAGCCCGCATGCTCCAGACCATCTGCGTAGCCGGCAGGCTGGGTGGGCTCGGACACGGCATAGGTGCCCGACGGCAATCCGCCGAACACCGGAATCGCGGTGCCCGTGCAGTCCGCGCTGGGGAAGACCCGATTGGCCTCGCCCGATGCGAAGGCATAACTGCCGTCGGTGGCCGTCAGCATCGAATAGGTGATGGCGATGCCGGTGCTGCTAGTGCCGGTCAACACGATGCAGACGTTGGCCAGTGGCGCGTCCGCCGGTGCTTCCTGCGTGCCGTTCTGGTTGGCATCCACGAACACCGCACCGGCGACCGAGCCGGCCACCACGCGCACCGGCACCTGGCTCTGCGTCTGCACGAACAGCAGGCTGCTGGCAGGATCGGGCGAACGCGCACCCACCGAGTTCTGGAACACGTCGCCGGCGGCGGTGATGCCGATGGCGGTGTCCATCGTCAGGCCGACCGTGAAGAGCTCGTTGGCCGGCAGCGCCGCCAGCGACGGATTCAGTCGCACGGCTGTGGCATCGCCGATCGTTGCCGGGCATCCGGCGGTGCCGAACTGGCTGGCCAAGCACCAGGTCGTGGCGCCACCCGGTGCATTGCTGGGATCGCGCGGATCGTTGTTGATCTGCGCATGCGGGCGGAGGGTGTAATAGACCTGCATGCCCGGATCGTTGGTCGGCACCGTCACCTGCCGCAGACGGAATGCATTGCCGTTGAACTGCGACGCCGGCACGCGGCCGTCGAAATTGTTGGCCGGATTGCCACTGCCATCACCCACGAACGGCAGGATGTCGATCAGATCCGGGATGTCGACCTGCGACATCGCCTGGCCGAACGACACGTAATTGATCTGGAACTGGAACGGCTGGCCCGGCTCGATCACCGGCGTCGGGCTGGTCTTGGAAATGCGGAAGCCGGGCGGCGTCTGCACGGTCACGTTGACCGATGCCGACTTCACGCAGCTGCCGAAGTTCTGGCTGGCGGGAACGTAGACGCAATCGGCTGCGTAGTCCTCCGGACCGCCCGAAACGGCCACGGCATTCGACAACGTGGCACCATCGGCCAGCGTCTGACTCATCGTGGCCTGGAATTCGATGACAGGCAGCAGACTGCCAGGCTGACCATCGGCGCCCACGAACGGTGTGCGTGTCGCCGTCCAGACCAGTCGCGTATGACCGGTCGCCGGATTATTGGGGAACACTTGCGGCTCTTCGGGCACACCACCCACCTGTGCGGATCCGGGCACGTACACCAGGCCCGGCGGCAACACGTCGGTCACCGTATAGGTGCGCGGCGACGGCGGGAATGTGGTGGAGTAGCGCGGCTGCAAGCGGTAGGTCACCGTACTGCCCACCGGCAACGGCGTGGTCGGATCGGTGATCGGCGCGATGATCGATTTCGCCACCCGCGAGGTGGTCTTCATCGGCACGACCAGCAGGTGATCGCGGGACAGGTAGCGTTGCGTGCCGTTCACCACCACCAGACCGCGATTGCGAAGCACCGTGCCCGGCGCAACGGCATCGCCGGCGCTGCGCACGCCAGCCGACGGGCTCAGCACCTGGATCGTCGCGGCGTAGGTGGCGCGCAGGATCAATCCGCGGATGTTGATCGACGCGAACTGGTTGCCGGTCATGCTCGGCACCACGCTGCGCACGTACACCACGCCTCCCGCAGCTTCCGCCTGGGCCGCCGTGGGGAACCACTGGATGGTCGGGTCCTCGCAGGTGGCGGTCACGTATTCGGATGTTCCGGCGACGCCGTTGGAATACGGATCACTCGAGGCATCGGTGCTGGCAAAGTAGCGCGAACCGGCGCGCGCACCGTAACTGATCGTGCCCGGCACGCCGCCGTTGGAAGCGGCAAAATTGCCGCCGATGTCGAACACGGTCCGGTCGATGACCTCGCACATCAGGATGTTCGTCTGCGTGGTGGTACCCGTGTTCTGGTAGCGCACGTTCGCGCTGACCGTCTGCTGCGCGGCCATGTGGTTCACATGGCAGTCGCCGGTCACCGCCGGATCGCACACTGTCGCGAACGGAGCCGGCAATGACCCGTCCTGCGTGTAGATCTTGCTGGCAGTACCGCTGTCCAGGGTCTGCAGCAGGTAGCTGGCCTGGTTGTTCGACGGGTTGTCGCCGGTGACCGGCTGGCCGCTGATCGAGGTGCCGGTGATGCTGCCCAGCACGATGGTCTGCGAGACCGGGGTGCCGGGCGGATACGAGGTGATCGGCGTCCACAGCACCAGTGCCTTGTTCATCACCCACCAATCGGTCGGCGGCACGGGCGCACCCGTCCCTACCACGGTGGTCGGGCGGCGTGCCAGCGTAGTGTCGGTGCCTGTCATGCTGAGGCTGACGCTGGTTGCAGTACTGCCGGTCACGGCACAATCACCACCGTTTGGAACGACAGTGGCCGCAGCGCTGGGATTGGGTCCGCCATCGGTCACGAACGTGTGCATGTTGATGGAACTGCCGGATTCCGCACTCGGAGCGCCCAGTGCCGGGCTTCCGCAGCCGTCCCCGAAGCTGCCGGTCGCTGCAGGCGTGCCATTGGGCGCAGCGCCGGTATGCCAGTTGTCCACCACGGCGCCGGCAGGAAACCCGGAAATGTCCAGCACGACCCCGATCGGTGCAGCCGGATCGAGCTGCTCCACGCCCTTGTTGCCATTGCCGTTCGGATTCTTCGCCACCAGCCCGATCAACGGACGATGGAAGAATCCGTCTTCGCCGCCGGGCCCGCTGGCCACCGAGAAGGCGTAGGCCTTGGGATTGCCCTGGTAACTCATCTGCACCACGACGTCGTAGAACGGCGCGGCACTCACGGTCAGCGTGGGCGGCAGCGATGCCGGAGCCGGCGCAGGACCACTGTCGGCGGTGATGGTCAATGCCGGCGCGGGCAGCTGGGTCGCGTTCGGTGTTCCGCCGAGCACGGTCCCGTTGAAGTAGAGCGACTGCGTGCCGGCACTGGCGATGTTGGCCACGTGGCAGACCATGGTCTGGCCATCTGCGGAAATCGACGACCCGGTGCCGCACTGGCTGGGCAGGTACGACCACTCCGCCACCGGCTGCCCGACACGCGGCGCCACGTTGCCGCTCGGCAGGACGAGGGTCAGGATGACGTTGGTCTCGGCGCTGGTGGTGCTCAGTGCGACCAGGTATTCGAAGGTGTCGTTGGTACGCACGACCCGGTTGTTCGGCCCGGTGTCGAATCCTGCGCCTGCGGCCGGATCCCAGCCCGGCGTGCCGTCGCCGGCAATCACCATGGTCACCTGGTTGATCGTGGCTTGCGCGGGCAACACGACCGCGCCGAGCAACAATGCCGCAGCCAGAGATCGGCGCAGCCGCGATGCAGCACATGATCCGGAGACGGACCGGATGGATTCAACGAAATCGATCACGCCACTCATGCGGTTCTCGGATGACGGTTGGTTCGCAGGCATGCGGACGTTCATGGCGCACCCCGGTCGAGCTGGATGGTGATGCGGCGGTCGGATTGCAGGCACTGCTTGAGCGCTGCAGTCGCCCGCTCGCCTTGGCAATCGGCGGTCTGGCCGCTGGGTTGGCGCTCACCGACACCGCTGGCTGCAATCGGCATGCGCACGCCGTGCTGTTGCAGGTAGGCCTTGACCGTGGCGGCACGGCGTTCGCTCAACGCCTGGTTGTAGGCATCGGAGCCGAGACGGTCGGTGTGGCCGACCACGCTGACGGCGCGCACATCCGCACCGGCACGGATGGCCGTTGCCACGGCATCCAGATGGCCGCGTCCGCCCGGCAGCAAGCCGTCCAGATCGCTGCGGTCGAATGCAAACAACGCATCGCCCTGCAGATCGAACCGTTCCGGTGCCGGCGTGGCCGCAGTGGCGGTCTGCGGCACGGTGCAGGCACCGGCGGCGGCTTCCGCCTGCGTGGTCAGCAGTTCCGCGATCCGCACGTAGGGGTCGGCATGACGCCAACCGCCGTCGTGCATCTCGTTGCCGGCATGCACCAGGGCGACTTCGGCGCAGGCCGTCGCCTGTGCCGCACAGCGGAAACCCGCTGCCGACTTCAATGCATTGAAGCGCGCCCCCAAATCGTCCCGCAGCTTCACCGCATCGTTGACCAGGGGTGTATCCATGTCCGGCAAGCCTCCCTGTTCCAGTACGTCCACCAATTGATCCGCCTGCGCCTGCGCAGCCGCCGGATACCCGCCACGATCGTTGCGCGTGAGTTCGTGGAAGGCCGTGCTCAACCAGCACTGCGCCTTGGCGATGCCGTAATCTCGCCGCAGATCGGGCGACTGCCCGCGCAGGGCATCGATGCGCTGCTGCAGCTGCTGGTAGCGGCCGGCATCGATGGCGGCATCGCGACCGGCCACGGGGGCATCGATCGACGTACCGGAGGGTCCGGGATCGGCTTCCTGGGCCAGCGCCGCCGGCAGCGGACAGCAGGCCAGCGCCAACAGGAGCGTTGTCATCTTCATCTTCGGCATCCTCATCGCGGCAGCGTCCGGTTGGCGTCGGGGTTGTCGCGGCGGAACAGGGTTTCGTCGAACTTGAAGCGCAGGCGCAGGTATGCGCCGCGCTGGGTGTAGTCGCCGCCGGTCAGGTCGTCGTCGCGGAAACCGGTGGCGTTGTAGCCGCCGGACAACCACAGGTTGCTGGTCAGCAGATAGCCCAGCTCGGCACCCAGCGCATGCTGGCGCGCACCGCCGGGCGACCACATCGTCGCGGCCAGCACGCTGACGTCCCAGCGCTCGCTGATGTCGTAGGTGCCGCGGCCGCCGACGTACCAGGCGGTGAAGCGGTCCGCACCGAAGTCGAACAGGTCGCGCTGGGTCTTGCCGGCCAGCTTGCCGGTGAACCACCACGGCCGCGACGGATGCCAGTCCGCCACCACCGAGGCGATGTGCTTGTCGAAGCCGCGCCAATCCACGCCTGGAACGGTTCCGTAACCGTGGCCATTTGCGCCATCACCGACCAGTGCGGTACTGGTGCCCAATCCGTAAATCCCGGGAAGCCCCTGCAGGTCCGGCAGACGCTGTGTCCAGAACTGGTACATGCCCAGCACGTTGACCCGATTGGTCCGCGTGTCGCGATAGGCCATGCCCAGCTGGAAGCGGTCTTCGTGGCTGCTGCCGCGGCCATCGCCGTAGTCGTTGGACAGGTAGTAGTTGCGTGCCAGCAGGGTCCAATCCTGGTTGAGCTTGCGTGCCGCGCTCAGGGTGGACAACCAGCTCCGATACCCGATGATCGGCGTGACCGTGGTGTTGAGCACGCCGGTCACCGGATCGCGGGTCACCACGCGACTGCTGGTGTCGTCGGTCTTGCGCCATTCCAGCCGACCGGAGAGCTGCCACAGATCGTTGGGTCGCCATTCCGCACCAATACCCAGTGCGCTGGAACTCTGCGCTTCGCCGAAGGCATTCAGTCGCTCGGCGCTGGTCTGCAGGCGCAGCGTGTCGCTGACTTCCCAGGTGTTGCGCAGGCCGTTGGCCCATTGCGCCTGCCGCCCGCTCATCGCGTCATACATGCGGTATTCGCTGAACAGGGTACCGCCCTTCATGTATTCGGATTCCACGCCGAACACCAGCGCGTCGCTGTCCACATCCCGATCGCCCAGCAGACTGCCATCGGCTTCGCCACTGTAGTTCTCGTAACGCAGGTTCAACCGGCTCTTGTCGAACAGCTGGTAACCCACACCGGCCATCAGATGGCGGAAATCCGAGCCGTCCAGCGACTGCTCGGCTTCGGCCATCAGTTCCAGGCGACCGTTGCCGGGCCGCCAGTTCAAGCCGAAGTGGGCCGCCACGTAATCGAGATCCACGCCCTGCAGGCCGTCGTAGCCCCAGTTGCCTGCACCGCTCATCCAGCCGCTGCCGGTGTTGAACAGGCCGGCACCGGTGACCGGGTCGATTGCGCCCAGCACGCTGCCGAACGCGGCATAGGCGCCGGCATCCTGCTTCAGGCTGCTGGCACCGAATTCGATCGCCAGCGCGTCGTTCGGCATCCAGCGCACGCCGGCTTCGGCCGCGGTACGCTCGGCATCGCCGTAACGGCTTTGGGTGTGGCTGGCTTCCAGATAGCCTTCCCAGTGCTGGCCAAGCGGCATGCGTGCGGCCGCGCCGGCTTCGCGCAGGCTGCCGGCCATCGTCGCTGCCGGGTTGTAGAAGGTGCGATCGGTTTCGCCGTACCAGCCGCGCCATTGCAGCGCATGGCCGGCATGCGACAGCTCCACGCGCCAGGCATCACCACTGGTGCGCTGGTCCGGATCGCCCAGGCCTGGCAGCAGCGCGCCCCAGCCGAAGCTGCCGACCTTGTCCGCGCGTGCACGGCTGCGGGCATATTCGCCGCTCAGCGTGGTGGCCGCGCCGATCTTGACCAGTGCGTTCACGCTGGCCAGGTCGTAGCGGTCCATCGGATTGTCGTCGCGCACGATGCTGCCGCCGACCTGCACGCGCGACCCCAGATTCAGCTGGCCATCCACGCCGCCCACCCAGAACTTCTCGCCGCCCTGCTCCACTTCGTAGGTCACCCGCACCGACACCGGATTCAGTTCGGTATCGACCGAGGGCACCGGCGCCTTGAACAGCAGCCGGCCACTGAACGGCTCGAAGGTGTAATCGGCGAAACGCTGCAGTTGCACCACCGCCAGGATCACCGCCGGCTGGTTGCGGTCGCGCGTGACCAGTTCGACCCGCTCGCTGCCGATCACCGCCCAGGCGGCAGGACTCACCGCATACGGCCCGGACACGCCGCGCCCCGGGAATTCCTCCACCTGCTGGCGCAGACGGTCGTAGGCGGCGAATGCATTGATATGGCCACGCGCGCCTTCCGCATGGCCACGAACACCGGTCAGCGCCCGGTTGTACTGGCCCAGGCTGCGCTGGTGCAGGCTGGCCACTTGGCCCTGCCCATGGCGCTGGCTGAAACCGTCGCCAGTGACGATGTCGCCGTACAGCAGATAATTGCGGCCGTTGTCCAGGCGCAGATACAAGCGGCTGGTGCTGCGCGCCTCGAAACCCACGATCGACGCATCGCCGTACACCGGATACCAGCGCTCCGGGTCGATGTCGCGGAACAGATGGCGACGGTCAGGCTTGTCGCTGTCGTAGGCCAGTGTCAACAGCGTCTTGCCGCTGATCTTGCCTTTCAGGAAAAAGGCGGTGCGCAGCGCTGCATGGCGCTTGCCATCGCCCGAATCGCGCGACCAGTTGCGGATTTCGCGCTCGAAACCGTCGTCGGCGCGTACCGGGGAAATCTCGGACGCGGACTTGCTGTCGATGCGGATGATGCCTTCCACAAGGCCCACCGCCAGCATGTCGCGCAGCTCCGGCACGAAGGTGATCGTGCCCGTCGCGGTTTCGCCGCCGGCACTGATGCGCACCTGCACCGGGCGCGGCTCGATCGGCGCCAACAGCCAGACGTCGGCACGGCCGTCAACGGCCTTCACCTGGATGCCGGGCACGGTCTTGTCCAGATCGGTCGCGGCCGGTCCGAATTCGTCGCTGGCGGCACCGGGAATCTGCCAGCGGCCGCCGTCGGACTCCACGGTCAGCAGGGTGTCGCCGCCCACCGCCTGACCGTCGGCTCCCAGCACCTGGATCGACAGCTTCGCCGGCGTCTGTCCATCAGCGGGAATGTCGTCACGCTCCACGCTGACCACGATGCGATCCACCTGCGGCTGGGCAGCGCGATCCACCGGATCGGGCAGGCGCGAGCCCGGCAAGGCCACTCCATCGCGCAACGGCAGCCGCGATGACAGGAACGCGGGATCGCCCGGCAGCTGTTGCGCGGAGGCGGATGAAGCGGCCAATGCACACAGCAAGGCCGCCTGCAGGCGATGACGCCTGGGCAGGCGCAAACGCGCTGCAGCCGTCGCGGACGACGGCAATTGATTGATTCCCACGTTGTACACCCCCAGCCCACAGGATGTCCGCGGCGATCGTCCAACGATCGCAACGGACATGGATCGAGAACCAGGCAGCAATCCACTGCCCGAATCCCGTATTCAGCAAATTATATGCCAACTAAACCGCGACTTCCATCACAGATCCAGCCTGACCCGCAATGGATGGTCGTCCCTGATGTCACTAAAAACCCCGCACATGGCGGGGTTGTTACGAATTCCCTGCATTCGACCGCAGTGACTCAGGCCGACCCGTTCCATCGACCCAATGCCGCCAGACCATTGTCGCGGGCACGCGCATGCACGATTTCCTGCGCCTTGGCGACATTGCCGGTCAGGTCCTGCGACCACAGCTTCAGCGCGGCCTGCTGCATGGCGCGGCCGTAGGAAAAGCTGAGCGGCCACGGATTGGGCCCGAGGCGATTCATCGCATCCAGGTGGGCGGTGGCGTCTTCGTCGCTCTGTCCGCCGGACAGGAACACGATGCCAGGCAGGATCGCCGGCACCGCCGATTTCAGGCACATCAGCGTGCTTTCGGCCACTTCGTCCACACTGGCCGCATCGTCGCTGTCCTTGCCCGGCAGCACCATCGACGCCTTCAGGATGGTGCCTTCCAGCATCACGTTGTGGTTGTACAGGGCATCGAACAGGGAGCGCAGGGTGACTTCGGTCACTTCGTAGCAGGCTTCGATGTCGTGGTCGCCGTCCATCAGCACTTCCGGCTCCACCATCGGCACCAGGCCGCATTCCTGGCACAGCGCGGCATAGCGCGCCAGAGCATGGCTGTTGGCCTCGATGCAGGTGCCGGACGGGATTTCCTCGCCGATGGTGATCACCGCGCGCCACTTGGCGAAACGCGCGCCCAGCTTGTAGTATTCCTGCAGGCGGGCACGCAGCCCGTCCAGGCCTTCGGTGACCAGCTCGCCCGGAAATCCGGCCAGCGGATGGGTGCCCTTGTCGACCTTGATGCCCGGAATCATGCCGTTGTCGGCCATGTATTTCGCGAACGGCACGCCGTCTTTCGTGGACTGGCGGATGGTTTCGTCGAACAGAATGGCGCCGGAAATGTGCTCGTTCAGCTTCGGCGTGGTCAGAAGCAGCTCGCGATAGGCGCGGCGGTTTTCCTCGGTATTGGGGATGCCGACCGCCTCGAAGCGCTTGGCAATCGTGCTGGTGGATTCGTCGATGGCGATGATGCCCTTGCCCGGCGCGACCATGGCGCGGGCGGTGTCGGCAAGCTGTTCGATGCTCATGGCGGCGTGTCGGAAAATGGCGGGACTGGACAGTATAGCCGCCACGCCGCACGTCCCTGCCTTGCCGGCACTGCGGGTCAGATCTCGCCCAGTCCTTCCGCTTGGCCGTCCGGACCGACCTGCAGCAGGCGCAGGGTGTTGGTGGCGCCGCGCTGCTGCATGGTTTCGCCGCTGGTGCAGATCACCCGGTCGCCCTCGACCAGCAGGCCGAGGTCGAACAGGCGCTTGGCGGCGCTGCGCGCGGCGGCACCGGGCGCCAGGCCGCGGCTGTCGAAGTCGATCGGGGTGACATCGCGCATCAGGGCCATGCGGCGGCGGGCACCATCGTGGCGCGAAAACGCGTAGATCGGCGCATTCGAACGGAACCGCGACAGGTAGCGTGCGGTGCCGCCGGATTCGGTCATGGCGATGATGGCGCGCACGCCGATGTGCTCGGTCAGGAACATCGTGGCCATGGCGATGGCCTGGTCGGCGCGCTGCAGGTTGCGCGAGGCCTTCTCGAAATCGGTGTCGTGCGCGAACTGGCGTTCGGCGCCCTGGCAGATGCGCACCAGCGCCTCCACCGCGGCCACCGGAAACTTGCCAGCCGCGCTTTCCTGAGACAGCATGACGGCATCGGTGCCGTCGATCACGGCATTGGCCACGTCCAGCACTTCGGCGCGGGTGGGAATGGGCGAATCCACCATCGACTGCAGCATCTGGGTGGCGGTGATCACCACCTTGTCGCGGGCCAGCGACTCGCGGATGATCTTCTTCTGCAGGCCGGGCAGTTCGGCATCGCCGATTTCCACGCCCAGATCGCCGCGCGCCACCATCACCACGTCGCTGGCATCCACGATCTCGCCCAGGTTCTCGATCGCTTCGGCGCGCTCCACCTTGGCCACGATGGCGGCATCGCAGCCGGCCTGGCGCGCGCAGGCACGGGCGTCCTCGATGTCCTGCGCGTTGCGGCAGAACGACACCGCGATGAAATCCACGCCGATCTGCGCGGCCACGCCGATCAGCTCGCGGTCGCGCTCGGTCAGCGCGCCCAGCGACAGGCCACCGCCCAGCTTGTTCAGACCCTTGCGGTCGGACAGCACGCTGTCGTTGAGCACGCTGGTGACGATGCGCTCGCCGTCCACCCGCTCCACCCGCAGCTGCACCACGCCATCGTCCAGCAGCAACGTGTCGCCGGCGGCCACGTCCTGCGGCAGGCCCATGTAGCTCACGCCGACCTGCTGCGCGGTGCCCGCAGGCGCATCATCCCTGGCCAGCAGGTCGAAGCGTTCGCCGCGACGCAGTTGCACCTTGCCATCGGCAAAGCGCTCCACGCGGATCTTCGGTCCCGGCAGGTCGGCCAGGATGCCGACCTCGCGACCGATGCGCTTGGCAGCCTCGCGCACTGCATGGGCACGGGCCACCTGACCGGACGGATCACCGTGGGAAAAGTTGAGCCGCACCACGTCCACGCCCGCCGCCAGCAACGCGTCCAGCACGCCCGGCGCATCGGTGGCCGGTCCCAACGTGGCGACGATGCGGGTGCGGCGGCGTTGTGGCTCGGACATGGGTGCGGATCGATAACGGTGGTGGCCGAACGCTAGCACAGCCATGCATTCAACGACGGGCGCATTCGTATGCAGCGCGCATGGCGATTCGCGATGTCGCAACCTCCACGAACCCGGCCGGAGCCGGGTTCGCGATCTGCCCACGGTGTTGCGGTGGGTTACATCGAAAAACCGCAACCGGCGCGCAGGGTGTAGCGACGGGTCACCTCGCCCCACTGCTGGTTGGGATTGCAGCCGACATTGCGCTCGCCCACGATGTTGCCTGCCTGGTCGTAGTACACGTAAGTGGCAGGGAATTCATGCACGATGGCGGCAATCGCTGCGGTGGCGAAGGTGCTGCCCAGCAGCGCGGCAGCGGTGATGGCCAGGGTCTTGCGTTGGAATCGGGGCACGGGGGAATCTCCAATGGTGACAAGCGGCGCAGTTGCCGCCGGGCGAGCCTAGCAACTCCGGCCCTTCATGTGCCTGTCTGCGACAACTCCGGTGAGCGCGATGCAAAAGAGCGTGACCGCGAGCGCATTCATTGACGCAGCGCAACGCGCAGCAAGCGATCACCCTGCCGCTGCGGCCTGCTGCAGCGCGACCACGGCCGGCAGCGGCTTTCCTTCCAGGAATTCGAGGAACGCACCGCCGCCGGTGGAGATGTACGACAGGTCATCGGCGATGCCGTATTTCTCCACGGCCGCCAGCGTGTCGCCACCTCCGGCAATCGAAAAGGCATCCGAGTCCGCGATGGCTTTCGCCACTGCTTCGGTGCCCTTGCCGAAGGCGTCGAATTCGAACACGCCCACCGGGCCGTTCCACACCACGGTGCCGGCCCTGGCGATCAGGTCGGCATACTGCTTCGCCGTTTCCGGTCCGATGTCCAGAATCATGTCGTCGGCCGCCACCGCATCCACCGCTTTCACCGTGGCCGGCGCATCGGCCTTGAATGCGGGCGCGACCACCACGTCCACCGGAAGCGGAATCGCCGCACCGCGCGCTTTGGCATCGGCCAGGATGGTCTTGGCGGTGTCGATCAGGTCGGGTTCCACCAGCGACTTGCCCACGCCGTGTCCCAGCGCGGCGATGAAGGTGTTGGCGATGCCGCCGCCGACGATCAGCTGATCCACCTTCTGCACCAGCGAGGACAGCAGCTCCAGCTTGGTGCTGACCTTGCTGCCGGCCACGATGGCCAGCAGCGGCCGCGCCGGGTCGTGCAGTGCCTTGCCCAGTGCGTCCAGCTCGGCCATCAGCAGCGGGCCACCGGCGGCCTGTTTCGCGTGGCGGATCACGCCATGGGTGGACGCCTGCGCACGATGCGCAGTGCCGAAGGCATCCATCACGAACACGTCGGCCAGTGCCGCATACTTTTTCGCCAGGGCTTCGTCGTCCTTGCCTTCGCCCGGGTTCATGCGGCAGTTTTCCAGCAGCACCAGCTGGCCGGGCTGCACGTCCACGCCGTCCAGGTAGTCGCGCACCAGCGGCACGTCACGACCCAGCAATTCCGACAGGCGTCTGGCAACCGGCGCCAGCGAATCGGCCTCGCTCCACTGCCCTTCGGTCGGCCGCCCCAGATGCGACATCACCAGCACGGCGGCGCCCTTCTGCAACGCCAGTGTCAGGGTGGGAATCGAGGCTGCGATGCGCTGGTCTGAGGTGACCTCGCCATCGGCGACGGGCACGTTGAGATCCTGCCGGATCAGCACGCGCCTGCCGGCAAGGTCGAGATCGGTCATGCGTTGAATGGTCATCGTGGCTCTCCACTGGAATCGGTCGGAATGCCATCCGTGGCGGAACAGGTTGGCTTCCGACAACCCGGCCCGACCATCCATGGCCGGTCGCTCGGCGTCGCACGCGCTGCCCGTCGGCAGCGCGTCAGCACGACGCCTCGCCCTGCCGGATCAGCACGCGCCTGCCGGCAAGATCGAGATAGGTCATGCGGACGATGGTCATGGGACATCCTGCGACGGCGGAAACCGTCATTGTCCCGGTGCCGTGCGCGCGATTCAAATCAGCCGTGCAGCACCGGCAGTCGCCGGGTGCGATCCAGCCCAAGTCCGTAGCGCAGGCTGCCGGCGATGCGCCGCGCCAGCTGGTACATGTGCTCAGCGGCGGCGGGTGGCATCACGGCTTGCGCGGTGTCGCGCCACAGCGCCAGCCAGTGACCGAAGTGCGCATCGGTGATGGGATGCGGCCGGTGCGCGGCCATCGGATTGCCACGGTATTCGCGCGCGCCCAGCGCTACCGAGGCCCAGAACTGCACCAGCGTGGCCTTGTGCTCGGGCCAGTCATGCACCACCGGATTGAAGATCGGGCCCAGCACGGCATCGGCCTGCACGCGGTCGTAGAAGGCATCGACCAGACCGGCGATGGCCGCGCGGGTCAGGCCCGGCACAGGGGAGTCGGCAGGTTGCATGTCGGCATGATGCCGCACATCGCCGCGCTCATCCTTGATCCACATCAGCGGCCGGACGTTTTTCCCGCAGCAGGCTGACGGCGAATCCGCCCACCACCAGCGTGCCCAGCGCCAGCACGCCCCACAGCAGCCAGGTTTTCCAGTCGCCCGGCGGCGGACGCAATGCGTGGGCGCCATCGCGTTCTTCATCCACGCCCAGCATGGCCGGTGCCGGCTGCCAGTCGCGACCATGCCGTGCACGCTGCTGCGCCAGGATCTCGTCGATCGGCGCCTGACCGCGGCGGCTGTTGCTGCTGCCGGCCACCAGCGCGTAGGGCGGCTTGCCGGCCGCCACGAACACCATCGATTCGGCGCGATAACCCAGCTGCAGTGTCGGGCGTGCCGGTGGCGGCTGGCTGGCCACCAAGCGCCAGTAGCGGTCGCGGACCGGGCCGCCGTTCACCGCCTGCGTGTCGGAACGCTCGGCATCCGCATCGCCCAGTCGGTAAGCCGTCCACGGGCCGGCGCGCAGTTGCCACGGCGCGTCGGTGCTGTTGCGGCTTTCCAGTCGCCAGGTGCCGGCTGCCGTGCCATCGATGCGCACGTCTGCGTGGGTAACGGGCAGGCGTGCATCCAGTTCGTAGCTGTACTTGTCGGCATCGGCATCGAGTGCATCCAGCGCATACCACGCAAGCGGCGTGTCGCTGGATTCCTGCAGCTGCAGCTGCACGCCGGTCAGTGGCGGCAGACGGCCCTCGCCGGCCGGCTGCAGGCGCAGATAGCGCGTGCGCTCTCCCAGCGGAATGCGGTTGTGACGCAGGCGCTTCCCGTCGCGCGACAGATCCATCAGCCGCGTGGACGCCTGCAGCAGGCGCCAGTCGCGCAGGTTGTCGCTGCCCAGCACGTCGTACTGCACGTCCAGCGGTTCGTTGCTGCGTTCCCAGGCCAGTTCCAATGCCAGCGCGGTGCCGGACTGCACGCCGCTGGCATCGAGCAGCCACGCACCGCTGTCGGCTGCGCCGGCTGCCGCCGGCGCATCGCTGCTGCGTGCCTGGATGCGGATCACCCGGCCGCTGGCATCGCGCTCGCTGATCACCTCCAGATCCTCGCGCAACGGCTGGTTGCCGGCAGCGGGCAGCGGGAACCACGCCAGCGAGCGCGTGTCGGTGTCCGTCGTGCGCAATTGCGCGGGTTGCACGGTTGCGGGAACCGGCACACCGTCCGCATCCAGCACGTCCAGATCTGCCAGTTGCGGATCGGTGATGTGGCGGTACACCGATTCATTCAATTCCACCCGGTACGCCGCCTGCCCCGCCTGTTCGGGCGTGATCGTCCACTGCCGGGCGTATTCGGCAGCACCTGCCAGCAACAGGCAGCACGCTGCCAGCATCACGTGACGGACCTTCATGCCGGTTTCTCCTCGATCTGTGGTTCTGGCTGCGGCGCGCGCGGCGGCGCCGGTGCGAAGTAACCCACCACTGTGCACAGCAGGCCGTAGGCGATGAACGAGCCGATGCCGAGCAGGTTGCCCAGGTGCTGACGATCCACCAGCACCAGCTTGGCCAGCACGATCGCCATCAGCACCGCTGCAGCCAGCCACAGGCCGCGGTGGCCACGACGCGACCCGATGATCCAGCCGGCCACGCCCAGCACGCTCCAGGTGATGGTGAGGCTGGTCTGCGCCAGGCTGGAATCGATCAACCTGGAATCCCACGGCACGCCGCCCCAGTGATGCACGGCGTGCAGCACCAGCGAGGTGATCCAGACCAGACCAGCCAGCGCGAGGATCAAGCCGCGCGTCTTGGCCGGCAACACGCCGCGGCCAGCGCGACTCAGCCATGCCCATGCCACCAGCAACACGGCGAACTGGGTCAGCTCCAGCGGATTGACAATCGCGATCCACGGCAATGGCGCGGCGCTTCCGGCCGCCCACAGCGACTGCAGCCACAGCAGACCCAGCAGCAGCAACAGGCCGATCTGCACTGCCTGGCGCATCGCATCGGCCACCGTGCCGATCGGCTGGCGGAACACGGGCCAATACCGCACCGCCAGCACCGTCATTGCCAGCCATGGCCACCACATGCCGGCCAGTTTCCACCCATTGCCCAGCCAGGCATGATCGGTCCAATGGCTGGCCGCGACACTGAACAGCACTGCCCACACAAGCCACCACATCAGCACCGTGATGCGCGGCCAGACGCTCTCCATGCCACGCATGCGCCGCAGCAGCAGCCAGCCGATGGCTGCAAACAGCGACCACGCCAACAGGCCGGTATCAGCCAGCGGCTGCCCGCGCTGGCCGGCCTGTATCAGCGTGGCCACGGCGCCGGCCATGACACCCAGCAAACCGGTCAAGGCCAGCAAGGCATCGCGACGATGCGGCCAGGCACGGACCGCCGCATAGCCGCTGATGATCGCCAGCAACAACAGCGCATCGCCGGCGCGATCGCCCCAATGGGGTGCGAAGACCTCGCGCAGGCACAGGGCCATCCAGTACAGCAGCCCACCGACATACACCAGCCGCGCCAGCGTCCGGTAATGCGGATGCAGGGCGACGGCACTGGCAATGGCGCCGGCTACCACCGCAAGGCCGGTCAGGAAACCGGCATTCGCGAATGCCCAAGCCGATGGCGCATCGAAACCGAAGGTCATGTGCGTGTAGCCATGCTTCAGCGTGGCCAGCAGCAGTAGTCCCAATCCCGCCAGCACTCCCAACGTCCACTGCCGACGCGCACAGAACCACACGATCGCCGCGGCTTCCACCGCATACACCACGATCATCGGGTCGCCAGGGAAAGCCAGCGGCACCAGCACCGTGGCGAAGCCGATCGCCAGCAGCGCATGGGCCGTGGCGATGTCGCGCGCCTGCAGGCGATGCCGCAGCCACCAGCCGCTAACGGCATACAGCAGCGCCAATGCCAATGCCGCGTAGGCCAGCAGCATCGGTCGATCGTGCATCAGTGCGGCCTGCACCGCGAAGGCGATCAGCGGCGTGCCGAACAGCAGGCAGGCATCCAGCCCATTGGTCATGCGCGCCGGTCGCTTGCGCGCGTTGAAAACGGGAATCGCGAAATACAGCAGGAAGAAGACGATCAGGAACGGCTGCACCGTCGGCAGCAGGTGCGGCTCGTAGCGCAGCACGCCCCAGGCGATGCCCACCCCCCACGTGAACACGAAGCCGAGCAGATTCAATATCCACCAGCTGCGCCACCACGCCACCGTCACGATGGCCAGGTTCAGCACCGTGTAGTACATGAACAGGGCCACGTGGTTGCCGGAGCCGTCCGACAGCCAGATCGGTGCCAGGAAGCCGGCCAGCACGCCCAGAATCGCCAGCGTGCGCGAATCCTGCAGTACCGCCAGCACGCCCAGTCCGGCGATCAACGCGACGCTCAGGCCGAAGGCCATACCCTGCGGCAGCACGTGATACAAGCGCATGGCGGCGAATACGGTCAGCAGCAGCACGCCGATCGCGCCGCCTTGCAGCGCCAGCGCGAACGCCGGCTTGTCGCGGCGCTTGTGCCAGCCGAAGGCCAGTCCGGCCAGCGCGGCCACGCTGATGCCGGCCAGGCGCAGCTCGATCGGCAGGCGCAGCCAGCCCTGATCGCTGGCGTAGCGCAGCAAGGCGGCCACCCCGGCCAGCAGCACCAGCATGCCAATCTTGACCGGCACGTTGCCCTGGGTGAACCAGTCCTTGATCTTGCCGATGGCGGTTTCGATGACCCCCGGGCCGGCCGGCGGCGCAGACTCGATTGCATGGACGTCCGGTGCGCTGCGCGCGGCATTTCCGGGCAGCGGGGGCGGCACCGGATCGGGAGCGGCTCCGGATACGGCCGACACTGGCGCGGGCGCGGGCGAAACGGCCACCGTGGTTTCTGGCAGAGCATGCACGACGCTTTCGGCTGCCCATTCCGGCGTGATCGGCGCGTCGCGGGCGTCGACCGGTCTGGACACTTCGCGCTTGTCGGACACGGCGGCATGCACGTGCGCCCGGTCCCTGCGCAATGCCGCCAGTTCGGTTTCCAGTGCGGCAACGCGGAGCTTCAGGCCGCGCATCATCCCGCCCAGCAGCAGGATCGGCACCAGCACCAGCAACAACACCGTCAACGTCATGTCCAAACGCCTTGCATGCCCATGTCGGCACTGTAGATGACCTCACCTGGACTGCGCTGTGGAATCGGCGAAGTCGCGTTTTCCGCTACCGCCGGTCGCGCATCCGGCGACCGGCATGCACCGCGGCGGATCGATGGGAAGGGCCGCAACGCAACGGGGCTTCGCCATCAGGCGAAGCCCCGTGCTGGATCACGAATCCGCATGCCTGCGGACGGGTCCGGTCAATCGCGGTAACCGTCCTCGCTGGCACTGTGGATGATCCACACCAAGTTGGCGCCGCTGTCGAAACCGGCCTTGCCGTCGAAGATCAGGCGGCCCTTGCCCTTGTACACCAGCTCTTCGCGGTGACGACCCGAGCCGCCGAAGAACGGGATGAAGGCCTTGCCGGTGATGTAGGCACCGCGATCGGTGGGCTCGCCCACGATGTCGATCACCTGCTTGATCGGCATGCCGATCTTCAGTTCGGTGAACTTGCTGCCCGGTGCCGGCTTGCCGACGATCTCGCCTTCCCAGTCGTTGATGCCCTGCACGGTCTGGCCGTAGCCTTCCTCCGCCTGCGAGGCATCGGTGACTTCGCCGTTCGCGTTCATCCACGACGGCGTGCCCTTGGGTTCCTCGCTGCGCTTCTTGCGTGCCAGTGCATCGCCCGGTGCCGCCAGTGCGACGCTCACGGCCAGGCCGGCCAGTGCCCACAGCAGTGTGCTTGTCTTGTTTGCCATGTCGCTTCCCCTGAAATGGATGATGCCCTGTCCGTGGCGCTTCCACGCCCCCGATCCGCTGCCGGGCAGGCAACGGATCGGCGGACTATAGCAAGTCTGCGGCGCGATGGCTGGGGGTTCAGCCAGCCACCACCTGCACCATTTCCAGGCACTTGTTGGAATAGCCCCACTCGTTGTCGTACCAGCTGACCAGCTTGACGAAGGTGGGATCCAGCGCGATGCCGGCATCGGCATCGAAAATCGACGAGCGCGGGTCGCCGCGGAAATCGGTGGCCACCACCTTGTCTTCCGTGTAGCCCAGGATGCCTTTCAGCTTGCCCTCGCTCTGGGCCTTCATCTCGGCGCAGATCTCGGCATAGGTGGCGGGTTTTTCCAGTTCCACAGTCAGATCGACCACCGACACGTCGCTGGTCGGCACCCGGAAGGCCATGCCGGTCAGCTTGCCGTCCAGCACGGGCAGCACCTTGCCCACGGCCTTGGCCGCGCCGGTGCTGGAGGGAATGATGTTTTCCAGAATGCCGCGGCCGCCGCGCCAGTCCTTGTTGGACGGACCGTCCACGGTTTTCTGGGTGGCGGTGGCGGCGTGCACGGTGGTCATCAGGCCGCGCTTGATGCCCCACATGTCGTTCACCACCTTGGCCAGCGGTGCCAGACAGTTGGTGGTGCAACTGGCATTGGAGATGATCGGCTGGCCGGCGTAGGAGGCGCAGTTGACCCCGCGCACGAACATCGGCGTGTCGTCCTTCGACGGCGCCGACATGATCACCTTCTTCGCACCGGCATCCAGATGCTTCTGGCAGCTCTCGCTGGTCAGGAACAGCCCGGTGGACTCGATCACCACCTCCACGCCTGCATCGCCCCACTTCAGGTTGGCCGGATCCTTTTCCTGGGTCAGGCGGATGGTCTGGCCGTTCACCACCAGCTGGCCATCGCGCACGCCCACCTCGCCGTCGAAACGGCCGTGCACCGAGTCGTAGCGCAGCATGTAGGCCAGATAGTCCGGCTCCAGCAGGTCGTTGATGGCCACGATGCGGATGTCGTTGCCGAAATTGCGCACCGCCGCCCGCAGCACATTGCGACCGATGCGTCCGAAGCCGTTGATGCCGACCTGGATGGCCATGGGGGAATCTCCAGATGAATGTGAACGGATAGTGTACCGGGATGCCGCCGGCATCGCCGCGCCGGGCGTTGGACAGCTGTTTGGCACACCGTTTGCTGCAGGACAACACAACCTGAATAGGGGCCTGCTCCAGTCGCCCCGACAGGTGTCCTAACGAATTTTTTACATAAAATAGCGAATCGCTTTTCACTGCTGCCCAAGGAGGCACATCATGATCCGCAAGCTCGCACCCATCGCCCTGGCCATCGCCTCGGCCGTGATCGCCCCGGCTGCCTTCGCGCAGAGCGCCGGTACCTGGACCGTCGGCATCGGCGCCCACAACGTGGCTCCGGACGGCAACAACGGCACCATCGCCGCCGGCACCCTGGAAGCCGACGTGGGTGACAGCGTGCGTCCCACCGTGACGCTGGAATACTTCATCCGCGACAATCTGGGCATCGAAGTGATCGCGGCCTGGCCGTTCCAGCACGACATCTCGATCAAGCCCACCGATCCGACCATCGTGAACCCGGCCTTCAGCCAGGTCGGCACCACCAAGCACCTGCCGCCGACCGTGTCGCTGCAGTACCACTTCGGCCAGGGCCGCGCCCGTCCGTTCGTGGGTGGTGGCGTCAACTACACCTACTTCTTCAGCGAAGACACCGAAGGCGCACTGGCCGGCAACGATCTGGAACTGAAGAATTCGTGGGGTCTGGCCGCTCACGTGGGCCTGGATTTCGACGTGACCGAAACCAGTGCGATCCGCGTGGATGCCCGCTGGATCGACATCGACACCAAGGTGCGCCTGAACGGCGCCGATCTGGGCACGGTGCACATCGATCCGATCGTGTACGGTGCCGCCTACGTCATGCAGTTCTGAGATCCGTCCGCAGCCGCGGATACCGAGGGCAGTCGCGCAAACCAGGGCCATGTCGGATACCCTATCCGGCATGGCCTTTCGATTTTTGACTGCTGTTGTATTGCTGGCGGCCGCGCTGCCAGCCTGGTCGTGGAGCCCGCTGGGACATCGCCTGGTGGGCGAGCTGGCGCAACGCCAGTTGCATCCCGATGCTGCGCGCGAGGTGAACCGCCTGCTGGTCGGTGAAGCCGAACCCAGCCTGGCCGGCGTGGCCAACTGGGCCGACACGCTGCGGCAGAGCGATGCCGAGCAGTTCAAGCGCACAGCGCGCTGGCACTACGTGAACACGCCACCCGGCGCGGCCTGCGCGTATGTCCCCGAACGCGATTGCCCGAATGGCGACTGCGTGATCGGTGCCATCCAGTCGCAGCTGGCCATCCTGGCCGACCGGCGACAGCCGCTGCCGGCACGCCGCGACGCGCTGAAGTTCGTGGTGCATTTCATCGGCGATGCGCACCAGCCGATGCACAACAACCACCACGACGACGCCGGCGGCAACCGCTACCAGATCAGTCTGCGCACCGCCCTGGAGCCGGAGGCCTATGCCCGCGACAAGTACGTGGACGGCGTGATGGGGACAAACCTGCACGCGGTGTGGGATTACTACGTGCTGGGCGAATCCGGGCTGGACACGCGCAGTTACGCTGAGCGTTTCAGCAAGACGGGCCTGGTGCCCTTGGCGACACCGCTGGCCGACCCGGTGACATGGAGCCGCGAATCCTGCCTGCTGGTGGATGCCTGGGGTGTGTATCCGCAGGGGCACAAGCTGGATGCACGCTACGCCGAAGCGATGCGTCCCTTGGCCGAGAGACGGGTGCTGCAAGCCGGTTTCCGGCTGGCCGATGCATTGAATACTGCGCTGGCACCGGCCGCCCCCAAGGATACGTCACTCGCGCCCGCCCCCTGAGTGGCATGAGCAGCTGACGGGTCGTCTGCACTCCCCGTCTACACCACATCTGTCGCAGGTGTTCGGTCCGTCATCTGGCCGGCACTTCCACCCACAACGCACCGCGCAAGTCGCCGCGCTTGAAACCGGTCGCGGCGTCGACGGGATACAACTGCGCCAGCGCCGTCCTGACCTCCTCCGGCACCTCGTTGCCGCTGCCGTGGCAGGACAGGCAGTACGGCTGCGCTTCGATGCCGTACATCACCCGCAGGGAAACGTTGTCGGGCAGCTCGGTGGTCTGCACATGCACCAGATCGCCGGGCTTGGCGCCTTGATCCACCTTGTGCTGGAACTGGGCCAGTATCCGCGACTGCCACGTCGCCGGCGCATTGCCGGAATTGCGCTGCCGGCCGGCAACGGAAACCCGGCCGATGCGCACGCCGTGCTGACTGGCCATCTGCTGCGCCAGACGCGGGGCCTGTTCCTTGCAGAATGTCAGTGCCGGCAGGATGCCCTGTTCGGACATCGTGCGGGTCAGACCGCTGATCAGCAGTTCGCTCAGACCGACCGCCGCGCGCTCGGCACGGCGGAAATCGTCGGCCGCCTTCGCGCCCTGCAGGGCTGCCTGCGAATCACCCACCAGCGTGGTCGGATGGCGATCGGGATCCTGCAAGGCGGCATCGTCGGCCTGCGCCTGATCCGGCGTTGGGTCCTTGCCGCAGGCAGACAGCGCCAGCACCAGCGTGGCGAAGCACAGGACGCGCAAACCGGATGATGGCAAGGACATGCGGCACTCCGAGGCAGACGGGACGTGCCAAGCCTACAGCAGCCACCCACCGCTAGGGTTCATTGCCGGGTGAAGCGCACGATCCAGTCGTCTATTCCGCAATGGCGGTTTAAGGCATTCCCCGATGGCCACCTCAAGCCGTCTTTCGACTGGCATGTCAACTCTTGCTGAAAACCACCTTTTTTCCGCCGAAAACCACGTTCACGCCGGCTTCCTCCGCGATCAGACTGAACACCATCTTGGCATCGCTGTCGACGAACGAGAAATTGATCCTGCGATCCGAGCCATCGAATGCCTCCAGCCCCGTCACTTCGGCATCGATGACCTCCGCCACCTGGCGTACGGCTTCGGCATAGGTTGCATTCTCCAACCGCACGGTGACCTTGCCCAATGCAGGTTGCGCGGAAGCCGTCGCCGTGGCCGGTGCCGGCGTGGCCGCTTGCGGCTGGGCCGACCAGGCAGCCATGCCGACTCCGAGGGTCAGCGTTCCGACCAGGGCCAGGCCGGTGAGCCAGCGCAGTGCGCCGGGAGCAGGAGTACGCAGCATCTGGACTCTCTCTTTGAAGGGATGGATGAGACCCCAGTTGCAGGCAAGGGGCAAGGTGGCGGGGGCAAGTTGCGCCTTCAGCATGGCCTGGCCGTACTGGCGCCGGGCCTGGGGGAACAGGTGCAGCACGCGGGCATCGCAGGCGATTTCCTGGTCGTGGCGGAAGCGGCCGATGGCCCAGTGCAGCAGCGGGTTGAACCAGAACACGCAGCGCAGCACCACGGCGAAGGCATTGGCCTGCAGATCGCCGGCGGCGACATGGGCGTTTTCGTGCGCCCGCATCAGCACGCGCTCGTCGGCATCGAAGCGCGCATCGAAATCCGCCGGCACCACGATGCGGGCACGCCACAATCCGAACACGGCAGGCAATCCCGCCAGCTGTGCGTCCGACTGGAACAGTCCGTCGGCACGGCGGTTCAGCGGGCCCAGCGCGTGCAGGAAGCGCCGCTGCTGCATCACCATGTACAGCAGCGCCGACAGCACACCGATGAGCCATACGACCAGCGCCAGGCGTGCGGGATCTGTCCAGGCCGACGTCGTCTCGGGCAATGCCGATGCCACCGCCTGTAGCGATTCCATGGCCCTGCCGGGCATGGCAGCCACGCCCGCTGCCGGCACCCAGCCGGAGCCGTGCTGCGGAACCGGCAGCATCACCGCCAGCAGCGAAGCCGGCACCAGCCACCACAATGCATAGCCCACACCCGGGCCGAACATGGCGCGCATCGGCTTGCGCAGCAGCAGCACCAGCACGATGGCTGCCGTGCTGGCCAGCGTGGCCTGCAGCAGCCAGTCACAGAGTTCACTCGATGACATGGCGACTCTCCTTCAATTTGCCGGCATACGTGGCAGAGGGGTGATCGGGATGAGGGCGTTATGCACTTGCACCGGCCGCAGGGGCGAGTTGCACTTCGAGCTTCAAGCCCTCAAATGCCGTCTTGCCCTGGTCGCCGCGGGTGTCTGTACCAATTCTCACGGCGCCCCGCTTGCCTCGCTCCAGTACCAGCACCGGCCCGGCCACCAACACGCCATCGCGGCTGATGTTGAGGGCAATGCGGTCCGCAGGTTTGCCGTGCACCGAGGCAGAGGTCACGCTGCCGGCAATCTCGAAGCGTTCGCCGGTCACCGAGAACGGCTTTCCGTAGGCTCCATCGAGCGCGATCGCGACCGGCTCGGCATTGTCCAGGCGCAGCCACAGCTGCAAGGCGTAATCGTGGCCTTGGGAGGTCACCGTCACGCCCGCATCCGAAGCGGCCGGCCCCTGCGGCTGCGCCGACCACGCCGCAGACCCTACGCCCAGGGCAGCACAAACAAGAAGACTCAAGCCGAGACGACGGCGACGCGGGGTGTGCAAGCATGCAAGCATCATGATTCTCTCTTTGACGGGGTGGGTATTTCCCCAATGACAGGCCACTGGAATCGGCTGGGCGGCCACGAGGGTCTTGAACAGGGCATCGGCATAGGCGCGACGGGCTCCTGGATGGGCACTCAACACGCGCTGATCGCAGGCCAGTTCCTGGTCATGGCGCAGGCGCGAGGCGGCGGCATGCATGAGTGGATTGAACCAGAACACGCAGCGCCAGACGGCCACCAGGGCATTCACCCACGGATCGCCATGCCGCACATGCGCGTGCTCGTGAGCAAGCATCAGACGACGCTGGTTCAGGCTGTAACGGTCGTCCACATCGGCAGGCAGCACGATGCGCGGGCGCAACACGCCGATGACCGCTGGCAGGCCGGCTACCGATTGGGCCCGCAGCAGATCGGGCGCGCCAGTTTCATGCTGCAACGTACCGAGCGAAGCCACGAACCGCGCCTGCTGCCAAGCCAGCCACAGCGCCTGCACCACCACGCCCGCCCACCAGAGCAGCACCCATGTGAGGTGAGCACCCGGGGCGGTGTCGGACGTGGGAAGGTGCGCGACCTGAGAGAGGGAGGCAACCGGCTCGAGCAACGGCACTGCGGTTTCACGCGCGACCGGGGGAAGCAACGACGCCAACACGGCCACCGGCAGCAGCCACCATAGTCCATACGTCACCCCGGACCCGAAGACGGTGCGCACAACGGCGCGCAACGCCAGCACGATCACCAGCGCGGCAGTGCTGGCCAATGTGGCGTGCAACAGCCATTGCAACAGATCAGCCGACATGGTCATCGTCCATTCGCTCGATCAGGCGACGCAGTTCGTCCACATCGGCTTTCGACAGGGCGCCGTGTTTGCTGAAGTGCGCCACCAGCGGCGCGACGCGGCCACCGAACACCCGCTGCAACAGGCTGCTGCTTTCACCCTGCACCCACTGCTCGCGCGTCATCACTGGCGAATACAGGTAGCGGCGGCCGTCGCGGTCCGCCCGGATCGCCCCCTTGTTGAGCAGCCGGTTCAGCAGGGTCTTGACAGTCGCCTCCTGCCAGTTGCGAGCGTCGGCCACCGCGGCAACCACCTCTTCCGCCGTCTGCGGCGCGCGCGTCCACAGCACCTCCATCACGGCCGATTCGGCTTCGCTGATCTGCATTGTTTACCTCCGTAATTTCATTAAAGACTACACGTGTAATTAATTGAGTCAAGCGCCGTTCGTCGGCTGCAGCCAACGCGCTTGTCGCTGTCAGGGTTGCAGCAGGGCGCGTGCGGCGTCGGACACCGCATCCACGCTGAAGCCGTAGTGCCGGAACAGCGCCTCGGCCGGCGCGGAGGAACCATACCCGGTCATGCCGATCACCACGCCATCCAGCCCCACGTACTTGCGCCAGAAGTCGGCGGTTGCGGCTTCGATGGCGATGCGCCTGCGGCACTGCGGCGGCAGCACCGTGTTGCGGTAGGCGGCATCCTGGCGATCGAACACGCAGGTGGACGGCATCGACACCACGCGCACGCCCTCGCCCAGTTGCGCGGCCGCCTCCATGGCCAGGCCGACTTCCGATCCGGTGGCGATCAGGATCAACTCCGGTTCGCCTGCGCTGTCCTTCAGCACGTAACCGCCGCGCGCGATGGCATGCAGCTGCTCCATGCTGCGCGGCTGATGCGGCAGATTCTGGCGCGAAAACACCAGACAGCTCGGCCCATCGGTATGCGTGATCGCCTCGCGCCATGCCACCGCCGATTCCACCGCGTCGCACGGCCGCCACAGCGTGTTGCCGGGAATGTAGCGCAGCGAGGCGAGATGCTCGATCGGCTGGTGGGTGGGACCGTCCTCGCCCAGGCCGATGGAATCGTGCGTGTACACGTGGATGGCGTGCGCGCGCATCAGCGCGCTCATGCGCACCGCGTTGCGCGCGTAGTCGCTGAACACCAGGAAGGTGGCATCGTAGGGAATGAAACCGCCATGCAGCGCCACGCCGTTGTTGATGGCGGTCATCGCGAATTCGCGCACGCCGTAGTAGATGTAGTTGGCATCGGCATCGGTGCTGTTGGCGTCGCGGCTGCCGCTCCACAGGGTCAGATTGGAATGCGCCAGATCGGCCGAGCCGCCGATCAATTCCGGCAGGTGCGGCGCGAACGCCTCGATCGCCATCTGCGAGGCCTTGCGGCTGGCCACCACCGGCCCGTCAGCCTGCAGTTTGGCGATGTATGCGTCGGCCACAGCGGCAAAATCGGCGGGCAGTTCGCGCTCCATGCGCCGCGTGTATTCGGCAGCGAGTTCCGGATGCGCATTGGCATAGGCATCGAACAGCGCCTGCCACTGCGCTTCGTGTTCGGCACCGGCCTTGCGGCCATTCCAGGCATCGGCGATGGCATCCGGAATCTCGAACGCGGCATGCGGCCAGTCCAGCGCCTCGCGGGTCAGCTGCGCTTCGTCCTTGCCCAGCGGCGAACCGTGGCTGGATTCCTTGCCGGCCTTGTTCGGCGAACCGAAGCCGATGGTGGTGCGGCAGCACAGCAGCACCGGCCTGTCGGCACTGGCCAGCGCGGTGTCGATGGCGGTGCGGATCGCCTGCGGATCGTGACCATCCACATCGCGCATCACCTGCCAGCCGTACGCCTCGAAACGCGCCGGCGTGTCGTCGGTGAACCAGCCCTGCACCTTGCCGTCGATGCTGATGCCGTTGTCGTCCCACACCGCGATCAGCTTGTTCAGGCCCCAGGTACCGGCCAGCGAGGCCGCCTCGTGCGAGATGCCTTCCATCAGGCAGCCATCGCCCAGGAACACCCAGGTGCGGTGATCGACGATGGGAAATCCGTCGCGGTTGAAGCGCTGCGCCAGCAGCTTTTCCGCCAGCGCGAAGCCCACCGCGTTGGCGAAGCCCTGCCCCAGCGGCCCGGTGGTGGTTTCCACACCCGGGGTCATGAAGTTTTCCGGATGCCCCGGAGTCTTCGATTCGAACTGGCGGAAGGCTTTCATATCCTCGCGCGACAGGTCGTAGCCGCTCAGGTGCAGCAGCGCGTACTGCAGCATCGAACCGTGCCCGTTGGACAGCACGAAGCGGTCGCGGTTGTGCCAGCCCGGATTGGCCGGATTGTGCCGCAGCACGTCATTCCACAGCACCTCGGCGATGTCGGCCATGCCCATCGGCATGCCCGGGTGCCCGGAATTGGCCGCCTGCACGGCATCGATGGCCAGGAAGCGGATGGCGTTGGCAAGGTCGCGGCGGCTGGGTGCGGTCATGGGTCTGCTGAGCGATGGTCCAGCGGGCATTGTCCCATCCTTCGCAACCGGATGCCTCGCGTTCCTCGGCGCGCGATGTGGATCAGCGACTCGGTCCTTGCGGTTCCGGCTGCGGCGCACGCTCGCGTTCCGCCTGCTGCGCGAGTTCCTGCGCCTTCTGCTGCTGCAGGCCATCGAAAGCCAGTTGCGATGCCGCTTCGATCGAGCCGCTGTGCGCCTGCTCCATCGGCAGGCCGAAGCGGAACGAGGTGGCATCCTGCGCCGCACGCTGGATGAGGGTGACGTGGCTGCCATCGCTGGCGATGGTGGCGGCATCCACGCGATCGATGCGTTCCTGCAGCGGCGGCCCATTGCGTGATTCGCGCACCTTCAAGTTGCCGGCCACCAGATTCGCGGCGAGCAACTGCTGCCGTTCCTCCGAATATCCAGCAGCGGCAATCTGCGGCGATGCGGCGAATGCCCGCAGCGTCTGCGCGTACAGGTCGTGCGCGGGATGGGCTGGGTCGGAGAGCAACGGCCCGAAGGTGGGTGCGGTCTGCGGCGAATCCGGCTCCTGCGTGGCGCTGCGCGAGGGCAGCGTCTGCCGCAGGGTGATGTGCTTTTCGCCGCCGTGGCTGATGTCCACGACATCCAATCCCTTGCCGACACCGCCCAGGTCCAGTCCCGCATCGGCCAGCCCCTGCGGCGTCAACCCCAGTTTGGCCATGTCCAAGCGAATCTGCGGCACGGCTTGGCTCATGCCGCGATTTTCCTGCACCGCATCGGCGATGATCTGGATGGGGTACACGCCGAAGTAGTGATTCTAGTCGGACACGCCCTTCGGGCCGAGCGATGCGGGGCCGTCGAAGTGGCAGTTAGCCACGGCGGCGTTCACTGGGCCGGAGGCGTGGAGTTCGCCTTCGATCATGCCGTTCGGTTTCAGCTTCAGGCCTTCGGCGAACACATGTGATTTCGTAGCGTCATCGTATATGACACAGTTAGAATTCGCTTTCGCACGCTTCAAGAATTCCGGCACATCCAATGAGCCAGTCCTTTCTTGATTCACCCGGGACGACAGAGCATTCAATGCCATCAGTTCTGCATAGCCTTCCGTCTGACGCCGATCGAGCCTGTATTGCTCGACTGCACTGGTCAAGTCGAGGTAAGGCTCACCGAACTGGCGGCCATCGCGGATGCCGTTGCGCACAGTCGCATCCAGCACAGTGGCTGCATCCCTGCCATCCGCCGTATAAAGCGCATGACCCGTTTCGTGAGCGAGCACGACAGTCAGTCGATCGAGCATGCCTTTTCTTCCTTCGACATGAAAGCGAGTCAACATGTCCTTCTCGACATGCACGCTTCGACTGTCATGATCGTAATGGCCGTCACTGTTGACCTGCTCGCTTACAACGACATGATCCAGGACGTCTCGAGCACGCGCCTGCTGCAACAGCCCAGCCAAGAACGGTGAACTGGCTACTGCTTCGCGCATGGCATCCGCCTGTTCCCGCCCTGCAGTCGCCTCTAGCTCGTCGAACAAGGCATCCACGGTCTGTTTGTCGCCCTTGTGTGCGGATTGTTCGTCAGTATCCATCGTCGTCTGTCTTGGCCTTGAAAATGTCGATTCGAAATTGGTCGATGCAGTCCTGATACGTTCCACTGGAGGATTGCACACGGTAAACAAAAACGGTCACGCTGGAGGCAAACGCCTTCGACGAAGGCGGACGATTATATCCCCACAGCTTGGGGCCGGGCGGCTTGCTTTCCCATTCCGTGTATCCAGAGGCCAGCAGTCGTTTTCTGACTGGATCCAATGGCAGGTCGCAATCCCTGGATTTTTTGCTTCGGTCAAAAGACGTCCGCTTCCAATCGTCCATGTAAAGATTGATCAAGACTTCCTTGTCGCCCTCAGCATCGTTGGCCGATTCGACCTCGATCAAGTAGCCTCCACCTTCGCGCAGCCGGCCGCTTTCGGTCACCCACCCCTCCCGCCACGGCTGAAGCGGCACTCCCATCACCTTCGCCACGTGTTCCACTTCATCATCGATGCCCTGGGCAGACCCCAATGCGAGGCGCAGCATGCGCGAGTGCAGTTGCTCCAGCGTGAGTTCAGGGCCGGCGCTGGGTGGCTTGGGCTGGGTCTGAGTAATTGGGCCCGGATCCTTGCCGCCATTGGCGGCGCGTTCCACCGCATCGGCATGACGCTCGGCCGCTTGTGCGGCCGCGTCGGCGGCGGACAGGGGTTCGCGTACGGCCTCGGCAACACGCGAGGCTGCAGTCGGCTCGGTACGCGGCGGGTCGGTCGAACGGGCGCAGCTGCATGCCAGCAGGGAAGCCAGTGCGACATGGGACGAAAGACGCTTCATGGACCGATGATGGCATGCGCCGAAAAGCCGGACAACGGGATGCCTTGCCCGGTTCGGCCTCGAACGCATCGCGCCATGCACTGAGCATGTGGCGCTCCACTGGAACAGGGCCGCTCCCGCAGGAAGAGCAGCGTGCGGCGCATGGAAAGCGCCGTGTTCCGCCTAATCCGTTCGGCGCTACACGCTTCGAGTGCGGCTCTTGGCCGAAACAGCACGGCGTTCCGCCAAAAGCAGGCCGTGCTCCGCATCGAAAGCACGGTGTTCCGCCGAAAAATTGCGGCGCTTCGTTCAAACAGTGCCGCGCTTCGCACCCGAAGCGCGGCGTTCCGCCGAAATGGCGTGACGGGCCGCACAAAAACCGGTCAGGAACGTCGCAGTCGTCAGTCCGGCGCTATGGCGGATTCCGGCATCGCCACCCTATCCGCTTCGCCTTTCGACACCACAGTGGCCAGCATCAGGTCGCCGGTCACGTTCAGGGTGGTGCGGCACATATCCAGGAAACGGTCCACGCCCAGGATCAGGCCGATGCCTTCCGGCGGCACGCCGACCATCGCGCAGATCAGCGCCACCACCGGCAGCGAACCGGCCGGGACGCCGGCGGTACCGATGCCACCGAGAATGCACACGAACATCACCGTGACCTGCTGCATCAAGGTGAGTTCCACGCCGAAGAACTGGGCCAGAAACAGCACTGTCACGCCTTCGAACAGGGCGGTGCCGTTCTGGTTGGCGGTGGCGCCCACGGTCAAGACGAATCGCGCCACGCGCGGAGGCAGATGCAATTCGGTGTCGGCCACCTGCAACGCCGTCGGCAGCGTGGCGTTGGACGAGGCGGTGGAAAATGCCATCAACATCGCTTCGCGCACGCCCTTGAAGAACCGCAGCGGCGAGAATCCGGCCAGCCCTTTCAGCATCAGCGGATAGGTGACGAACAGGTGCAGTGCCAGCGCCAGCACCACCACGCCGACATAAGCGCCGAGTGTGCGCAGCAGATCCCAGCCGAACAGCGCGGCCAGATTGAACATGAAACAGAACACCGCATACGGCGCCAGGCGGATGACCAGGCCGATCAGCGTCATCGACACCTGGAACAGGCCTTCGATGCCGCGCAGCAGGGTGGCGGTAGCCTCGCTGCGGGTCAGCACCAGACCGATGCCGAGAAACAAGGCGAAGAACATCACTGCGAGAATGGTGTTGTCGGCCGCGGCGCGCACCACGTTGTCGGGCACGATGGACACCAGCATGTCCAAGCCCTTCGGCTGTTCGCTTGCGGTGCCGACGATGGCGCTGGCGCGCTCGGAGCCTTGTTCCAGCATGGCCTTCGCTGCGGCCGGATCCACGCCGGCGCCGGGACGCAGCACATTCACCAAGACCAGGCCGATCAGCACCGCCACGCCCGAGGCGAGAATGGTGTAGCCGAGGGTTTTCCAGCCGACCCGGCCCAGTGCGCGGATGTCGCCCATTTCCGCCACGCCGATCACCAGTGCCGAAAACAGCAGCGGAATGACCAGCATGAAAATCAGGCGCAGGAACAAGGTGCCGGCCGGTTGGGTGATCCAGGTGGTGAGCCACTGCACCCAGGCGGCTTGCGGGCCGCTGCCGTAATGCGCGATCAGGCCCAGCGCCAGGCCGGCAAGAAAGCCGATCAGCATTTTCCAGTGCAGCGGCAGAGGGTTGCGGGCAGGGACGGCAGCGGCGGTATCGGTCATGTGGGTTGCGGCAAGCGGTTTGCACCGCAGCTTAACAAACCGCTGCAGGCACCCTGGCCGCGACTACTGGGGATACAGCGGCGGCAACTCGTTGCGCGTGGCCGTGGTCGCCGGCGCGCGCCAGTGCGGGCCGGCGGCGAAAGCGCCATGCAGTGCCTGCGCCGCCGCCGCGGCATCTCCCAGGCCCCAGCGCGCCTGCTGCAGCCGTGATACCGCATCGCGCTGGGCGGGATCCATCAGCTGTTCGCGCACGGCATCCAGATGCGGTGCCGGAACCGGCGACATGCGTTGCAGCAGCTGCTGCGCCTGGTGCAGGTCGCCCTGGTCCACGGCCGCGAGAAAGGTCTGCAAGGACACGCGTGCCGGGACAGGGGGCGCAGAGACGGTCGCAGGCGTTGTCGGCGCAACCACCGGGACACGTCGCCGCTGCAGCCCCCACCACAGCGTGGCCAGCCACAGCAGCAGCAAGGCCGCAGCCACCACGGCCCAGGGCTGGATGCGCCATGGCACCGCATCGCCTGAACCGGCCTCGGCGGGCGTGAGCAGCCCGAATCCGGAATCCGCTTCGGCATCGGCACCACTGCCATCGGCCGCCGCAGTCACGGTCAGACGCAGCGGCGGCGCGCTGGCGGTGCGTGCCTGGCCGCTGCGTACATCCCACCAGGCGATGCGCGGGCCCTGCACCTGCAGCGTGCCGGCGCGTGCCGGGACGATGGAAAACCGCCGGGTGATGCGCACCTGCGGTCGTCCGGAGCGCACGCTTTCCTCCACCTGCGGCGGATCGGGAAACACCTGCGCGCCATCGCCGGCCTGCAGTTCGAGCTGCGGCAATTGCGTGGCGGTGGCACCGTCGGCGGTCAGTTCCACCACGACATTGGCCGCGGCGCCGGCCTGGGCCTGCTGTGGCATGTCCAGGTAGTTGATGGCCAGTTCATTCAGCGGCAACCACGGCTGCGGGGCATTGGCCGGTGGCGGCAGCACCTGAACCGTGCGTTCCGGTCCCGTTGCATCCAGTGCCCGGCGGCCGTCGCCGAACAGGTCGTCGAGAAAATTGCCCACGCCCTGCCCGCGGAACCGCGCGGCGGGAATGGCGAGTGCGCCGCTGCGCTCCGGAATCAGCAGATAGCGTCGTTCGACCACGTTGTAACGCGTGCCGCCGACCAGCGCGGTGTATTCCCGATCCTGGCCGATCTGCTGCATGGTGCCGCCATCCGGACCGGGTTGCTCCAGTTGCCCGGAAATCAGCTGGGTGGCGTAGTACAGCCGCACCACGTGACTGACCGCCTGCTGCACGTAGGCACGGCTGGTATCGGTCTGCGCTTCGATGAAAACGGATTCGCCGGCACGTTGCGGTGCGGGTGTCACCGCCGTGTTGTCGGTGACCTGCAGCGCCAGCGGCGCGGTGCGTTCGCGTCCCACGCGCAGCGCGGGCAGGGTGTAGCGGCCGACCGCCTTCGGTTCCAGCGCCACCGCGAACAGCACCTGCGTGCGGGTGACGCCGTTGACGGTCTGGAAGCGGCGCGAGCTGGTCTGTCCGCTCAGGCGGAAATCGCGCTGCAGCGGCGTGTAGTCCGGCGCCCGCACCGTGCCCTGATCGGTTTCGATGTTGAGAGTGACGCTTTGCCCCAGCGGCACGGCATCGCGGTCCAGCCAGGCCCGCACCGATGCGGTTGCCGGCATCGCCATGCCGATCCACAGCATGGCCAGCAAGAACATCCACCACGCACGGCGAAGCAGCGGCATCACGGATCATCTCCGCGGGTCTGGCGACGTTCGTGTTCCAGACGGAACTTGGCCCGCAGCAACGCTCCCGGATCGTCCGGCACGCGGCGCAACCAGGCTTCCGTGGCCAGCGCGCGCTCGCGTTCGGCCGGGGATTGCGCCTGCTGTGGTTGGCCGGCTTGCTGCTGGTCGGCCTGTCTGGCCTGTTGCTGCTGCAGTTCGCGCTGCATCGCCTCGCGCTGCGCGGCATCGGCCTGCTGCTGGGCGGCGGGATCGGTCGCCTGCTGTTGCGATGGCGACGCGGTGTTGCCGCCCTGGTCGCCGGCATCGCCCTGCTGCGGTTTGGATGGCTGCGATTGCGATGCAGGCGAGGGCGAGGATTGCCCGGTCTGCGGCCCGGGGTCGCCGCCCTGCGGATTCTGCTGCTGGTTGCCGCCGGCATTGCGGTTGTCGCGCGATGGATTCCGGTTCTGCTGTTGGTTCTGGCCCTTCGGCGGCGGTTGCTGGCGCAGGCGCTGTAGGACCGTCTTGCGGTTGGCTTCGGCATCCGCCATGCCCGGCTGCATGCGCAGCGCCTGGTCATAGGCCTCGACGGCCTGCCGGTACTGGCCCTGCTTGGCCAGGGCATTGCCGCGGTTGTAGGCGCCATCGGCACCGGGCACATCGGCGTAGGCCCGTGCGGCCGCTGCGAAGTCACCCTTGCGGTAGGCCTCGTCGCCGCGACGGGCACTGGCCTGTGCCTGCTGGTCGGCGCGCCGCCACCAGCCGCCTTCGGCTGCTTGCGCCGGTTGCGAGATCGGCAGCGCGGCCATCGCCAGCACCAGGACCAGCGCCGGACCGCGCCGGAATACCGGCAACGACAGCAGCAGCAACGGCAGCAGCAGCCAGTAACCCTGGTCGACGCGAATGCGGCGTTTTTCGCCCTGCCCTGCGGCATCGTCGCTGCTGGCGGGCGTCAACACGCCCAGCGATGCCAGGGCATTGGCGGATGCTGCCGTTGCGTAACGGCCGCGCCCGGCGTTGGCCACGGACCGCAGCGATGCGGCATCCAGTCGGGAGTGATGGATGCCGCCGGCGGCATCGCGGTACACGCTGCCGGCGGCGGTTCCCAGCCCCAGCACGGACACGCGAAAGCCGGCTTCGGCCGCCGCTTCCGCGGCGCGCTGCGCATCGCGATCGGCGGCGTGCGCCAGCAGCAGGATGTCGCCTTGTGCATACCCGGCCTGCCGCAGCAGGCGCTGCGCCCAGACGATGCCGCGCGCGGCATTGCGCCCATCGGCCGGCATGATGTCGGGCACCAGCGCATCCAGGAACACGGCCACGTTGGCCGGGTCGTCGGTGAGTGGCGATACGGTATGGGCATCGTCGCTGTACACCACCAGACCCACCTGCCCGCCGGCACGCTGCTTCAATACCTGACCCACCAGTGCGCGCGCCTGCAACAGGCGCGACGGCGGCAGATCGGTGGCCTGCATCGCATCCGACAGTTCCAGTACGATCACCAGCGGCGCCTTGGTCTGCCACAGCGGCTGCGGCTGGCTGCGCCAGCTGGGACCGGCAAGGGCCAGCATCGCCAAGGCCCATCCGGCCATCGCCAGCCACAGGCCCCACTGGCTGCGCATCGACGCGCCTTCCAGCAGGTGCGGCAGCAGGTGTGCATCGACAGTCTCGCGCCACACGTTGCGTTGTCGCGCGCGATGTCGCCACCAGACGGCCAGCAGCGGCAACAGCAGCAGACCGGTCAGCCACCAGGGACGCAGGAATGTCGGAATCAGGCCGTCGCTCATGCCGCTCTCCGCCAGGTCGTGAACAGCATGCCCAGCACGCCGCAGGCCAGTGCCAGAGCCAGCGGCCAGGCGTAGCGTTCCAGACGCGGTCGCACCGCCTCGCCGGGGCGCTGCACCGGTTCCAGACGGTCGATTTCGGCATAGATGCCGGCCAACTCGCGCGTGTCGCGGGCGCGGAACGCCTTGCCGCCGGTGGTGTCGGCGATCGCGCGCAGGCCGGCCTCGTCCATTTCCGGGGCCATGCCGGGCAGCTGGATCTGCATGCCCATGAAGCTGACCGACTGCCCGTCGCCGCCGAAGGCGATGGTGTGGATGCGCACGCCGGCATCGCGGGCCAATTCGGCGGCCTTGGCGGGATCGAGCGCGCCGGCGGTGTTCACCCCGTCGGTCAGCAGGATCAGCACGCGCTGATCGTTCGGCTGCGCATGCAGGCGCTTCACGCCCAGGCCGATGGCATCGCCGATGGCGGTTTCGCGCCCGGCCAGCCCCACCAGCGTGTCGCCCAGCTGGCTGCGCACGGTGTCGTGGTCCAGGGTGAGCGGGGTGAGCACGTAGGCCTTCTGCCCGAACACGATCAGGCCCAGCCGGTCGCCGGTGCGGCGTTCGATGAAATCGGCCAGTACGGCTTTGGCGGCAGTGAGGCGATCCACGCTGCGGCCACCCAGGCGCATGTCCTCCTCGCTCATCGATCCGGACAGGTCCACGGCCAGCATCACGTCGCGGCCTTCCTGCGGCGGCTGCACCGGATCACCCAGCACCTGCGGTCGTGCCGCAGCGATGCACAGCAACCCCCACGCCAACCAGTGGAACAGACTGGTCCCGTGCAGCGAGCGCAGGCTGCCGCGCGCCCCAGCGATGCTGGCCAACCGGTCCCCGAACGGCACCCGCAGCCCGGCGATGCGCGCCTTGCGCGCCGGCAGCAGCCAGCGCACCAGCAAGGGCACCGGCAAGGCCAGCAACAGCCATGGCCAGGCAAACCCGTCCAGCTGGATGGCGGTGGGCAGCCAATCGCGCATCAGCCGCCCATCCAGGCGATGAAGCGTTGCCGGGCCAATGCCTCCACCGCGGTGCTGTCCTGCTCGGACACTTCGGGACGGAACGCGCCATCCACCAGCAAGCGTCCCGGGCCCTGACTGAAATGCGGTTCCGGCAGGCCGCGATCGAGAAACGCCAGCCAGTCGTCGCCTTCGAGCGTGTCGGCTTTGGCGTCGATCCGGCGCGAGGCGCGACGCAGCAGGTCCGACATCGCCGCGATGCGGGCCACGGGCGAGCCGGCCGCCTGCATGGCATCGTCGAACAGTGCAGCGACACGCCGTTTCCGCGTCAGCCGATGCCGTCGCCACAGCATCATTCCCGCGATCAGCAACACGATGACGGCCAGCAGCAGCCACCACCCGGGCGCCGGCGGCCAGAACGGCGCCGGCTGGGCCTGGTGGATGTCGCGAAGCACCAGCGAGTCGCCACTCATGCGTGCAACCTGCGCGACTGGCTGGGCAGCCACGATTCGCTGGCCGCATCGGTGGACAGCGTTTGCACGCGCACCCCGTAACCGGACAATTGGGCGATGGCCGCCTGCACCGGCACCTTGAACGCGGCCTGCCACCGCTGCAGCTGCCCCTTGGCCGACAGGTCCAGCTGCACGCGTCGGGCCTGCGCACCGCCTTCGCCGCACACGAACGGCAACTGCGTGCGCGGCGGCGCTTGCTCCAGCGGATCGGTCAGCAGCAGCACGATCACTTCGCTGTGCAGCGCCAGCGCCGGCCAGCGGCGCGCCGGCACATCCGCAATGCTGGCGGCATCGGCCAGCACTACCAACCGCGAGCCGGGCCGCAGCAGGCGACGGGCGTGGTCCAGCGCCACGGCCAGTCCGGCATCGTCCGCAGGCGGCTGGCTGTACCAGCGCGCCAGCGCATCCAGCACCCGCAAGGCGCCCCGCGGACCGGAGGCCGGCGTCACCGGCGCTTCCCTGGCCGTGCCACGCAACGCGGCGATGCGGTCGCCATCGCGCACCGCAGCCCAGGCTGCCACCGCGCCGGCGCGGGCCGCCTGCACCGACTTGAATCGCACCCGAGTACCGAAATACAGCTCGCGGCGGGTATCGGCCACGATCAGCGTGAGCCGCTCGCGTTCGGCCTGGAACAGCTTGGTATGGGCCTTGCCGCTGCGCGCGGTCAGGCGCCAGTCGATGTGGCGCGCATCGTCGCCGGCGGCATACTCGCGCGATTCGGCGTATTCCATGCCGCGTCCGCGCAATGGGGACAGTGCCTGACCGCTCAAGCCATGCCGCCCGCGTCGCGCCGTGCGTCGTCCGGACACTGCGCCGCGCAGCGCCACCAGTTCGGCCAGACTGGGACGGATGCCGTCCATCGCAGCTGCAGACGCCGTCGGCAGCGCGCTGGACACCGATTCGGGACGATGCCGGTTCACAGCAGCTGATTCCCCATCGTCATGTGCAACGGATCACGGCAGCGGCACGCAGCGCAGCAACGCCTGCACCAGCTGTTCGCCGTCCCAGCCTTCGGCGGTGGCCTCGTAACTGGGCAGCACGCGATGGCGCAGCACGTCCGGAGCCACGGCGCGGACATCGTCGGGAGTCACGAAATCGCGCCCCGCCAGCCAGGCGCGGGCGCGGGCGCAGCGCTCCAGCGCGATTGAACCACGCGGACTGGCGCCCCAGGCGATGCGGCTGGCCAGTTCGGTGTCGTAGCGGGCCGCATCGCGCGAGGCCAGCACCAGTTCCACCAGATAGCGCTCCAGCGCCGGCGCCATGTGCAGCGCCAGCACCTGCTGCCGGGCGGCGAACACGTCGGTCTGCGGCATGCGTTCGACTGCCGGTGCGGTGCCCGACTGCAGCGAACTGCGTGCGCGTTCGCGGGCCAGACGCAGGATCTCGGTTTCCGCAGCCGCTTCCGGATAGCCGATGCGCACGTACATCAGGAAGCGGTCCAGTTGCGCTTCCGGCAGCGGGAAGGTGCCTTCCTGTTCGATCGGATTCTGGGTGGCCATCACCAGGAACAGTGCCGGCAGCGGATAGGTCTGCCGCCCCACCGTGACCTGGCGCTCGCCCATCGCTTCCAGCAGCGCCGACTGCACCTTGGCCGGAGCCCGGTTGATCTCGTCGGCCAGCAGGATCGGGTGGAAGATCGGGCCGGGCTGGAACTCGAAGCGGCCGTCCTGCGGGCGCCAGATCTCGGTACCGGTCAGGTCGGCCGGCAGCAGATCGGGGGTGAACTGCACCCGGGCGAAATCGGCATCCAGCCGCGAAGCCAGTTCGCGGATGGCAGTGGTCTTGGCCAGTCCGGGTGCACCTTCCACCAGCAGATGGCCATCGGCCAGCAGCGAGATCAGCAGCCGCTCGATCAGCGCCGATTGGCCCACGATCTGCGCGGACAGCGCATCGCGCAGCCGCACGAAGCGCGCATGCAGCGACAGAACCGGCGCCGGCGGCGGCAAGGACGGCGTGGTCATGGGGTCCATGCGGATTCCTGTGGAGGGACGGACGGGAAGCGTACGCGATTCGACCGTGACGGGCCGGGTCAAGTTCCCTTCCGGCACCCACGCTGCACGGCACCACAATGCAAAACGGCGGACCCGAAGGCCCGCCGTCTGCAATCGCGCGTCGCGACTGTTTACATCGACGCGATCGGCCGCTGCGCCACGCGCAGCACCTTGGGCGTGACGAAGATCAGCAGCTCGGCCTTCTGCTTGCTGCGCGAGCGGTGCTTGAACAGGTTGCCGACGATCGGGATGTCGCCCAGGAACGGCACCTTGCTCAGGTCGTTCTGGGTCTTGAACTCGTACACCCCGCCGACCACCACGGTCTGGCCATCCTCCACCAGCACGGCGGTGTTGACCTCGCGCTTGTTGATGGACGGCACCTGACCGGCACCGGTATTGATCATGCCCTTCAGCTCGTCCTTCTTCACGTTCATGCTGAGGAACACGCGACCGTCATTGGTGATGGTCGGGGTGACCTTCAGTTCCAGCACGATTTCCTTGAACTGCACCTGCGGCACGGCCACGCCCCCGGTACCGGCACCGGTCACGGTGAGGTAACCGATTTCGTCGCCCTGCTTGATCACCGCTTCCTTCTGGTTGCTGGTGACGATGCGCGGGTTGGAGATCACCTCGCCGCGGCCTTCGGTCTGCATGGCCGACAGCTCGACATCAAGGGCATAACCGGCATTGAGGATGGACAGCGCGAACGATCCTGCTCCGGCAGCGGCAGGCATGCTCACGTTCAGTGCGCGGGACAGTTCCCACTTGCCGTCGTTGCCTTCGTCGTTGCGGCCATTGTACGAATTCAGGCTTCCGGTGTTGGCGTCGATGTTTCCGCCGAACGCCACGTCGCCGGCACTGTTCACGCCACCGATGCCGAACTTGGCACCCAGATCGCGGGCGAAGGTTTCATTGGCGATGACGATGCGCGACTCGATCACCACCTGGTCGACCGGCTTGTCCAGCAGCATCACCAGCGCTTCCACCGCCTGCACGCGCGCGGGGATGTCGATCACCAGCAGGGTATTGGTACGGCGATCGAAGCTGATGCTGCCACGCGGCGACAGGAAACCGCGGCTGCCACCGCCTTGTCCGCCACCGCCGCTGCCGGTCTTGCTTTCCTCGGTCAGCAGCTTGGCGATGTCCTCGGCAATCGCGTAGTTGATCGGGATGTGGCGGGTGATCATCTCGGCGCTGTTGGCCAGGTCTTCACGCGCCTTCTCCTTGGCCAGTTCGGCCTCGGCGATTTCCTTCTGTGGCGCGACCCAGATCACGTTGCCGCTGCGGCGCTTGTCCAGGCCCTTGGCCAGCAGCACGATGTCCAGCGCCTGATCCCACGGCACGCTGTCCAGACGCAGGGTCACCGTGCCCGTCACCGAGTCGGAGGCCACGATGTTCAGACCGGCTTCCTCGGCAATCAGCGACAGCACCATCTTCACGTCGGAATCGACGAAGGAGAAGGTGAGCGGCTTGCCGGTGTAGCGCGGCGTGGTGTCCGCCGGCGCTTCGCCCACCGACCGTGCCCCGGAAATGCCCACCACCGGGTTGGCAGCGGCGCCCACGGCCCGACCGCCCGTGGCAGCGGCCGCGCGCGGCACCACTTCCACCACGTATTCGCGGCCGGTCTGGTAGGCGAGCGTCTCGAACGGGCCGGTGGCATCCAGCACGATGCGGGCGCCCGAGTTGCCGCTGGAGGCGCTGAGTTTCTGTACCGGCGTGGCGAAATCGCCCAGGTTGCGCGCACGCTGCAGTTCTGCCGGAACCTGCGCATTGCCGATATCCACCACGACCGAAGAGCCCTGCGTGCGCAGGTCGGGAATGGCGCCATCTCCCGAGAAGCGCACGATCAGACGACCGGCCCCACCCTCGCCGCGCTTGAAGTCGATTCCCGACACCTGGACCGCACCGGGCGAGACCTTGGCCGGGTCCACGGTCGGAGCTGCGGTTCCCGGCACGCTGACCGCCGTGGCGCTCTTGGCGGGCTCGGCGGCACCCACCGCTCCGAGGGCGGCATACAGGCCGGCAGACAGGCCGATCACGATCGCACGCTTGTTCAGGGTGCCCCGTGCATTGGTGTGACGCGATGCATTCTTAACGGTCATGATACTTCCCCCAATCATTATTTCTTGGCTTCTTCAACGGTGATGGCGGCTTCTCGCTCTTCCCAGCCACCGGCACCGTCAGGTACCAGTTCAACCAGTTCGATGCGGGTTTCGGTGATGGACGTGATGCGCCCATTGTTCTGTCCCAAATAACTCCCCACGCCGACCTGATGCGATTTCTTGTCGGGGGATTGCAGCAACCCGCGGATCGCTCCGCCGCCGGCCCGGATACTGCCGAGCATGCGCAGCGAATCGAGCGGGAACTCCTCGAGTGCCTGACGACGGCGGCCCGGATCGGGACGCAGGCCAGGACCCAGCGGACCCTGGAACGCGCTGCTGAACGGATCGCGCAGGTCCTGGGCGTTGTACACGAATGTCTCGAACTGCTGCATCGGCGGCAGCGGCTCCAGCGGCGGCGGTGGCTTGCCCTTGACCTCGGCCACCCAGTTTTCCAGGTTGGACGGGTCGTTCGGACTGCTGGTGACGCTGCGCGAACAGGCACTGGCCAGCAGGCACAGTCCGAGCACCGCCATCGCTTTCAAGGCGGGTTTGCCGAAACGGTTCATGGCTGCCCTCCGGTTTGATTGGCTGCGGCCTGCGCGGCTGCGATTTCGGCCTGTTCATCCTCGTCCAGATAGCGGTAGGTCTTGACCGTGCCGGCCAGTTCCAGCGGCTGGTTCGGCGCGATCATGCCGCCTTCCTTTTCCGGCTTCAGGGCGATGTCGTGCATGGTCAGGATGACCACGCGCGGCAGGGTGGCCACGCCGCTGACGAAGGCGCCAAATTGGTGGTAGCTGCCGCTCATGCGCAACTCGATCGGCTTTTCGGCGTAGAACTCCTTCGGCGTTTCCGTGCCGGGCTGGAACAGGCGCACCGCCAGGCCGGTCGACAACGCCGTGGTGGAGATGTCGTTGATCAGCTTGGGCATTTCGGTACGGCTGGGCAGCTGGCGCAGCATCTGCTTGAGCTGCTCTTCCATCTCGGCCAGCTGCTGCTTCAGCGGTTCGAGGTTGGCGGCGCGGCCCTGCTTGTCCTCGAAGTCCTTGCGCAGGGTCTCCTCCTGCTGCTCCAGGGCCTGCAGCTCGGTGCGCTTGTCGCTCACGAACAGCCACCAGGCAAGCCCGATGATGATCAGCATCAGCAGGATGCAGGCACCGATCTTGTAGCCGCGCGGCCAGACGCCGGCGTTGTTGAAGTCCAGCTCGCGCAGGGACATTTTGCGTGAACTCACGGCGTGCTACCTCCGCTGGTGGTCGGTGCCGCGGCCGGAGCGGCGGCAGGCTGGGCGGGGGCGGTGCCGGCGGGCGCAGGCGCCGCTGCCGGCGTGGTACCCGTTGCGGCAGGATCGGTACCGGGTACAGGTTCGGCCGGTGCATCCGGCACGCCATCGCCATCGGTGTCACGCACCTTGTTGGGATTGCCGGTGACCACCGACAGTTCGAACGCGAACGACAGGTTCGGATCGGCCGGCTCAGGAATGGCCTGGATCTTGGCCAGATCCGGACTGCGCATCCAGCCGGAACTTTCCAGGTTGCTCAGATAGGTACTGACCCGGGTGTTGGACTGGGCGATGCCGGCCAGCGACAGCTGGTCGCCGCTCTGCTTGATCGAGGTCAGCACCACGCCGTCGGGAATGGTGCGCACCAGCGAATCGAACAGGTGCACCATCTGCGAACGGTCGGACTGCAGTTCCTCGATGATCTGCTTGCGCGACAGCAGCCGCGCCTTCTGCTCGTCGAGCAGCTTGATCTCTTCGATCTGCTTCTTCACCGAGTCGATCTGCGCCTGCAGGTAGGCGTTGCGCTCGTTCTGGCCGCTGATCTGGGCGTTGTAGTAGGCCACGATCAGGAACGACAGCAGCACCGCGGCGATGGCGGAGGCACCGAGCAGGATCAGGAATTCCTTCTGCCGGTGCTTGCGGCGCTCCTCGCGCCAGGGCAACAGGTTGATGCGCACCATCAGTCGAAACTCCTCATGGCCAGTCCGCAGGCGATCATCAGGGCCGGGGCATCCTGCGCCAGCGAGTGGGCGGACACGCGGGACCCCAGCGTCATCTGCGCCAGCGGGTTGGCCACCACCGTCGGCACGCCGATCTGCTCTTCCACCATCTCCGGCACGCCGGGGATGGAGGCGCAGCCGCCGGCCAGCACGATGTGGTCGACGCGGTTGAATTCGCTGCCGGCATAGAAGAACTGCAACAGGCGGCTGATCTGCTGCACCAGCGCCTCCTTGAACGGCTCCAGCACTTCCTCGCCATAGCTTTCCGGCAAGCCGCCTTGGCGCTTGGCCTGCCCGGCTTCCTCGTAGCTGAGACCGTAGCGACGCATCACCTCGTCGGTGAGCTGCTTGCCGCCGAAGCTCTGCTCGCGGCTGTACAGGCTGCGGCCGTGGCGCAGGATGTTGAGCGTGGTCATGGTGGCGCCGACGTCCACCAGGGCCACCAGGCCGTCACGCGGCATGTTCAGGCTGCCGCTGATCAGCGAGAAGGCGTTTTCGATGGCGAAGGCTTCCACGTCCATCACCCGGGCGGTCAGGCCGCCCAGCTCCAGCGCCGACACGCGCAGCTCCACGTTCTCGGTGCGCGAGGCGGCCAGCAGCACCTGGCGCATTTCCGGGTTGCCGGGCATCGGGCCCAGCACCTCGAAGTCGACATTCACTTCATCGATCGGGTACGGGATGTAGTTCGCCGCTTCCAGTTCGATCTGCGCTTCCATCTCGTCCTCGTCCAGGTCGGCGGGCATCGGGATGGTGCGCGTGATCACCGCCGAACCGGCCACCGCGGCCGCGCCGTGCTTGGCCTTGCTGCCGGAACGGGCCATGGCGCGGCGAATGGCATCGCCCACCGCCTCGGCTTCGACGATGTTCTTCTCCACCACCGCGTTGGGCGGCAGCGGCTCGACCGCATAGTGTTCGACCCGGTAGCGGTCGCCACTGCGCGACAGCTGCAGCACCTTCACCGCAGTCGAGCTGATGTCGACGCCGACCAGCGGCGGCTGGCTTTTTGTCATCAATCCCACGTTGTCTCCCCATGTCACGTGTGCGGGTGCGCACGGCGTGCCCCGGTGCATTTGATAACGGACTTTTCACGCGATGGCAATCCCCCGCCATGCGCAGACGGGCATCAGTCACAGTTTTCGAGCGCGACCGGGTGGCCGACTTGCGCTGGTTATCCGGCGCGAACCCGATCGCCCGCGGCCGCCTCCCCTATACTGGACGGGCCCGATCATCCTCTTCCGGAACCGCCTGCAATGTCCCTTTTCCGCCGCCTGTTGCGCTGGACGCTGATCCTGCTGGTCATCGGCGGCGTGGCCGCGCTGGCCGTCGGCGGGATGTTGTACTACAGCATCGCCTCCAAGCTGCCCGATGTGCAGTCGCTGCGCAGCGTGGAGCTGCAGGAGCCGATGTACGTGTACGCGAAGGATGGCCGGCTGATGGGCCTGTTCGGCGAAATGCGCCGCTACCCGGTGGAGATCGCCAAGGTCCCCGAGCCGGTCAAGCAGGCCTTCATCGCCATCGAGGACAGCCGCTTCTACGAGCACCACGGGGTGGACTACAAGGGCGTGGCGCGGGCGATCTGGCTGCTGGCCACCACCGACGACAAGCGGGTGCCGGGCGGCTCCACCATCACCCAGCAGGTGGCGCGGCAGTTCTTCCTGAGTTCCGAATACAGCTACAGGCGCAAGCTGGCGGAGATGCTGCTGGCGATGCGCATGGAACGGGAGCTGTCCAAGGACGAGATCCTGGAGCTGTACCTGAACAAGAGTTTCTTCGGCAACCGGGCCTACGGGGTGGGCGCGGCGGCGGAGTTCTACTACGGCAAGACCTTGGACCAGCTGACCCTGGACGAGGCCGCCAGCCTGGCGTCCATCCCCAAGTTCCCCTCCAGCGGCAACCCGATCACCAACCCGGAACGGGCCAAGATCCGCCGCGACTACGTGCTGCAGCGGATGCGGGAGCTCAATCACATCGATGCCGCCACCGAAGTGGCTGCACAGGCGGTGCCGATGCATGCTTCGCCGCACGAGCGCTCGATCGAGGTGTATGCGCCGTACGTGGCGGAAATGGTGCGCCAGGAGATGGAGGCCCGCTATGGCAGCGACGTGCTGACCAAGGGCTACCACGTCACCACCACCATCGATCCGGAACTGCAGACCGCAGCCGATGCCGCCGTGCGCGACGGCCTGCTGCTGTACGACCACCGCCATGGCTGGCGCAGCGGGCGCGAGCAGACCTTCGAGCTGGCGCCGACCGATGATGCCGCCAAGGTGGCCGAACGCCTGCGCGACATCCCGCCGCAGGGCGGCCTGCTGCCGGCGATCGTGCTGGCCACGGCCAAGGGCGAAGCCACGGTGGTGCTGGCCGGCGGGCAGCAGATCACCTTGAACGCCGAATCCAGCCGCTGGACCGGCCGCACGCCGGGCGCCCTGCTCAAGCGTGGCGATCTGATCCGGCTGCGCCGCATCGAAACGGCCAAGAAACCGGCCCAGGCTGCGCCTGCAGCTACCGCCACGGCTGCAACCACCACCGCGCCGGCCACTCCGCCTGCCGAAGTGACGGTGAGTTATCGCCTGGAACAACTGCCGCGGGCGCAATCGGCGCTGGTGTCGCTGGATTCGGACACCGGTGCGCTGCGAGCCCTGGTCGGCGGGCTGAGCTTCGCCGGCAACAAATTCAACCGTGCCACCCAGGCCCGGCGCCAGCCCGGTTCCAGCTTCAAGCCGTTCGTGTACGCGGCGGCGTTCGAGCGCGGCTTCAACCCGGCTTCGATCGTGCTGGACGCGCCGGTGGTGTTCAAGGATCGCCGTGGCCGCACTTGGCGCCCGCAGAACGACGGCGGCGGCTTTTCCGGGCCGATGCGCATCCGCGAAGCGCTGGTGCGCTCGAAGAATCTGGTGTCGGTGCGCCTGCTGGATGCCATCGGCGTGGACTATGCGCGTCGCTACATCAGCCATTTCGGTCTGGACGAAGCCCTGCTGCCGCCCAATCTGTCGATGTCGCTGGGCACCGCCTCGCTGCCGCCGATGATGATCGCGCAGGGCTACACGGCGTTCTCCAACGGCGGCTTCCGCACCACGCCATGGTTCATCGAGGAGGTGCGCGACCGCGATGGCCGGGTCATCTTCGAGGAAAAGCCGCCCAGTGCCTGCCGTGGCTGCATGGTGACCGGCGCGACCGCCGGCCAGGCGATTCCGGTCAACTCCACCGTGGACGGCTTCGACTTTGGCCCGGAAGGCGACAGCACCGGTGCCGCAGCCGGCAGCACCACCAAGCTGGTCACCAGCACGCGCACGCCAGCCGAAGGCGCCACGGCGACCACTGCCGGGGGCACGATCGCGCCGCGGGCCATCGACCCGCGCGTGGCCTACCAGCTGGTGTCGATGATGCGCGACGTGGTGCTGCGCGGCACCGCCACCGCAGCCAAGGTGCTCGACCGCGAGGACGTGGGCGGCAAGACCGGCTCCACCAACGATTACCGCGACGCCTGGTTCGCCGGCTTCGGCGGGCCGTACACCACGGTGGTCTGGGTGGGTCGCGACGACTTCAAGTCGCTGGGCCGCGGCGAGTACGGCGGCCGTGCCGCGCTGCCGATCTGGATCGACTACATGCGCGTGGCGCTGAAGGACAAGCCGATTGCCGCCAACGACCCGCCCGAGGGCATGGTGAAGGTGTCGGTGACCGGCAACGGCCGCATCGCACCGGCGCCGGAAAAGGGCGGCGGGCTGACCGAATGGGTGAAGATCGAGGATCTGGAGCGCATGGAAAGTTATGTGGACTACGGTGACAGCGATGCCGCGCCGGCCGAGGAAACCTTCGACATCTTCTGATCGCGCATGACGGCGGGTTGAACGGCGCAGGTGGCATGACCGGCGCTGTCATGCCTTTCACCCGCCGATCCGCTACAGTCGGGTCGGGATTCATCCGGGGGGACAGGCCGATGCCGCATGCACGCCATCCACACGCGCATTTGCACGCGCAGACCCGCACCCGCGAACGCCGCCACCGGCTGGCGCACGAGGCCGCCCGGCTGATGGCCGAAAGCGGCATCCACGACTTCCACCTGGCCAAGCAGAAGGCGGCGCGGCGGCTGGGCATCGCCGACGACGCGGCATTGCCACGCAACAGCGAAATCCAGCAGGCGCTGCGTGACTACCAGCGGCTGTTCCGGGGTCAGTCGCAGCCACAGGCGCTGCAGCACCTGCGCGAGGCTGCGCTGGACGCGCTGCAGTTCTTCGCTCCGTTCCGGCCGCTGCTGGCCGGGCCGGTGGCCGACGGCACAGCCGATGCGCAGTCGCCGGTATGCCTGCATCTGCATCCCGACCAGCCGCTGGACCTGCAGGACTGGCTGCAGCGGCATGCCATCCCCGCCCGACGGGCCGTGCGTCGGCTGCGGCTGGACCGCGACCGTCATGGCGATGTGGATGCGTGGCTGTTCGATGCCGACGATGCCGCCTTCGAACTGCTGGTGCTGCCATCGCGGCTGCAGCGGCAGGCACCGTTGTCTCCGGTGGACGAAAAACCGATGCAGCGGCTGTCGGCGGGGCAGCTGCAGCGGTTGCTGGACGACGATCAAGCCGATGCAGGGTGATCGCGGAGCGCATGTGGAAGACCGGGCACATCCGTCGGCCTGCCACGTGCGTCCAGCGCGATCATCACGAATCGGCCACGGGTGCAAGATTCGCGTTGGCCGCTGAGCAGGTCTTCCGCGATCAGTTCCACTTCGACTTTCATCGAACTCCGACCGACCGATGTGACGCGTGCCACCGCTTCCACCAGTTGCCCCTGCTTGACCGGCAGCTGGAAGTCGACCTGCTCGGAACGCGCCGTCACCACGGTGAGCCGCGCATAGCGCGAGGCCGCGATGAACGCGGCCTTGTCCATCCATGCCAGTGCCTGACCACCGAATAGCGTGCCGAGGTGGTTGGTGTGATCCGGAAACACCATTTCCAGCAAGCGCGCCTCGACGGGCGGCGCAGAAGCCGTGGTCCGCAGCTCAGAAGGCATGATCGAAAGCGACCTCGCCGGTCACGCCGATCTGGTACGCGCTGACCTTGCGTTCGAAGAAGTTGGTTAGTTCCTGCACGTCCTGCAGCTCCATGAAGGGCAGCGGGTTGCGCACGTGGTAGACCTTGGGCATGCCGAGCTTGGCGAAGTGCTGGTCGGCGCAATGCTGCAGATACTGACGCATGTCGCGCTCGGAAATGCCGGCCACGCCACCGGACAGCACGTCGCTGGCGAATTGCATCTCGCATTCGATGGCTTCGGCCAGCATGTCGTGCACTTGCCTGACCATCGCTTCGTCGAACAAGTCCGGTTCCTCTTCGCGCACGGTACGTACCGCCTCGAAGGCGAAATCCATGTGGCAGGATTCGTCGCGGAACACCCAGTTCGTACCCGACGCTAGCCCCGGCAGCAGCCCGCGCGAGCGCAGGTAGTAGACATAGGCGAAGGCGGCGAAGAAGAACAGGCCTTCGATGCAGGCGGCGAAGCAGATCTGGTTGAGCAGGAACTGCCGGCGTTGTTCGCGCGTTTCGATGCGCTTGAGATCCCGGATCGAATCCATCCACTTGAAGCAGAAATCGGCCTTCTGCTTGATCGACGGAATGTTTTCCACCGCGGCGAAGGCGCGTGCGCGCTCGGCCGGATCAGGCAGGTAGTTGTCCAGCAGGGTGAGGTAGAACTGCACGTGCAGCGCTTCCTCGTACAACTGCCGGGACAGGTACATGCGCGCTTCCGGCGCGTTCAGATGGGTATAGAGATTGAGCACCAGGTTGTTGGAAACGATCGAATCGCCGGTGGCGAAAAATGCGACCAGACGATGGATCAGATGCTGGTCGGCCGGCGACATCTTCGAATGCAGATCCGAGATGTCGATCTGGAAGTTGATCTCCTCCACCGTCCAGGTGTTCTTGATCGCGTTGCGATACATCTCGTAGAACTGCGGGTAGCGCATCGGCCGCAGGGTGAGCTCGAAGCCGGGATCGAGCAAATGTTGCTTGCGTGCATGCATCACTGGCAAGCCTCGCAGCTTTCCGGGTTTTCCAGCGAGCAAGCCACCGCCTGCGCCGGCGTGTAATTCGACACGGTGGTCTTGGCAATCTTCGTGGCGGGGCGCGAACGCAGGTAATAGCAGGTCTTGATGCCACGCTTCCACGCGTACATGTACATGGAAGACAGCGCGCCGATGGTGGGGCTTTCCATGAACAGATTGAGCGAAGCGCTCTGGTCGATGAAGGCACCGCGTTCGGCGGCCATGTCGATCAGCGAGCGCATCGGGATTTCCCACGCCGTGCGATAGACCTGACGCAGGCTTTCAGGAATGTCGTCGATGCCCTGGATCGAGCCTTCGGCCAGCTTGATCGCGTCGCGCATCTCGGGCGTCCACAGGCCGAGTTTCTTCAGCTCGTCGATGAGGTAGCGGTTGACCTGCAGGAAATCGCCGGACAGCGTTTCACGCTTGAACAGGTTGCTGACCTGCGGCTCCACGCATTCGTAGCAGCCTGCGATGGACGCGATGGTTGCGGTGGGCGCGATCGCAATCAGCAATGAATTGCGCAGGCCATGCGCCTTGATGCGTTCGCGCAGGCCATCCCAGCGCACGGTGTTCTCCGGGGCCACGTCCCACGCATCGAATTGCAATTCGCCCAGCGACGCGCGGGTGTCCTGGAAGCTCGGGTGCGCACCTTTTTCCATCGCCAGTTCGCAGGAAGCATCCAGTGCGTGGAAGTAGATGGTTTCGGCGATCCGCTTCGACAACGCACTTGCTTCATCGCTGTCGAAAGGCAAACGGCGCTTGAAGAACACGTCCTGCAGGCCCATGCAACCCAGGCCCACGGGCCGCCAGCGCAGATTGCCGCGGCGCGCGGACTCGATCGGATAGAAATTGAGATCGATCACGCGATCGAGCTGCACCACCGCCTGGCGCACGGTCTCGCCGAGTTTGTCGAAATCGAACTCACCGTACTGGTTGAAATGCCGCGCGAGGTTGATCGAACCGAGATTGCAGACCGCAGTTTCCTCGGCGGAAGTGATTTCCAGGATTTCGGTGCACAGGTTTGAAAGATGGATGACGTTCCGCGTGCGCAGCGTCTGGTTGCCGGCGCGGTTGCACTTGTCCTTGAAGGTCATCCAACCGTTGCCGGTCTCGGCCAGCGTGCGCATCATGCGCGCATACAACTTGCGTGCCGGCACGGTCCTGATCGCCTTGCCCTGTGTTTCGGCCTGCAGATACGCCGCGTTGAACGATTCGTTGTGCAGGTCAACCAGTTGCGGCACCGCATGCGGGTCGAACAACGACCAATCCGCATCGGCTTCGACCCGCTGCATGAACAGATCCGGCACCCAGTTGGCCAGATTCAAATTGTGGGCGCGACGCGATTCGTCCCCGGTGTTGTCGCGCAGTTCCAGGAAATCCTCGATGTCGGCATGCCACGTTTCCAGATACACGCAGGCCGCACCCTTGCGCTTGCCGCCCTGGTTGACCGCGGCGACCGAGGAGTCCAGCGTCTTCAGCCAAGGCACGATGCCGTTGCTGTGGCCATTGGTGGAGCGGATCAGCGAACCGCGCGAACGCACCCGGCTGTAAGCGACGCCGATGCCGCCACTGAACTTCGACAGCTGCGCGATCTCGCCGTACTTCGCGTAGATCGATTCCAGCGAGTCCTGCGGGGAATCCAGCAGGAAGCACGACGAGAGTTGCTCATGGCGCGTGCCGGCGTTGAACAGCGTGGGTGAGCTGGGAATGTATTCCAGTGCGCTCATGGTGCGATACAACGCGATCGCTTCGGTCACGTCTTCCGACAAGGCGCAGGCGATGCGCAGGAAGAACTGCTGCGGTGATTCGATCACCTTGCGTGCGTGCGGATGGCGCAGCAGGTAACGATCGTACAGCGTGCGCAAGCCGAAATAGTCGAACTGCCAATCCTGCATCGGTTCGATTGCATCGTTGAGCTTGCGCGCATTGGCCTGAACGAAACCGAGCAGCCGGTCGTTGATCAGGCCGACCTCGTGCCCGCGCGCAACTGATTGCGAAAACGCATGGATTTCCTGGCCTGACACTTCCTTCGCGATCACACCTGCCAGCAGGCGCGCAGCGAGGCGTCCGTATTCGGGTTCCTCGCCGGTCAACAATGCCGCGGTGCGGATAGACAGCTCATCCAGTTCACGCGTGGTGGCGCCATCGTAGAGACCCGAAATGGTGCGGGTGGCCACGCGCATCGGTTCGACGGCATGCAGGCCATCGGCCGCACGCGTCACGGCGCGCACGATCTTGTTGAGATCGACCGCTTCGTTCGATCCATTGCGCTTCCTGACCCGCATCGTGGTCGCGGTGGGTGGGGAAGTCAGATGGAAGCTGCGACTCGCATTGGGTTGGACGGCAGTGTCACTTCCAGCCGCCACCACGGCTTGATCGGTGGTCTGGGACATCGGAGATCTCCATGCATGATGCACGGTCCGACCTGTCCCTCGCAGGCGCGGCTGGCTTCGGGTCGCTGGAGGTGGAAGCGGCGTCGCAACGACGGAATGGCAGTGCCGTCCGGACTTGCGCCACCAGCCATCTCCCCCCGGAGATTCCGCGGCCGGCACCGCGCGGCGTGCGTGCGCGCGGCTGTCGGCAGGTCTTCGGACTCACGGGCACGGAAGGCTGGCCTTCCACCTCGTCCGCCGCTTCCCGGAGCGATGCTCCAGTGCTGATGGCGGAGTTGTTCCCGATTACCGCTGCGGGGCAGTTCCGGAATGATGCAGCGCGAAACGCCGCATGGCACCGGATTCCCTTTTAATCCTTCGGCTTGTTGCCGAGTGAACCGACAACCACAAGATACGGTGCTCACCACGCATTGTCAACACCAGATATGGTGAATGTGCGACGATGGCATGCAGGCGGTGCCGGGTGGCGACATCCATCCATCTGCATGGGTCGAACCGAATCCGCAGCATCCCTCCACTGGATCGCCAGACATGAAAAAACCCCGCCAAGGCGGGGTTTTTCCAGAAGCATCACGCCAAGACGCGATCAGAACTTCAACTGCGCGCCCACGCCCAGCAGGTTGGCATTGCCGCTGTATTCGCCGCTGAGCAGCGAGCCGCTGGACGACACGGTGTGGACGCTGGGATCCTTGATCTGGATGCGCATGTACGCCGCATCGATGCTCAGGGTGTCCGACACGTTCCAAGTCATGCCGACGGCGAAGATGCGGCGGTCATTGTCCGGCAGGCGCGGGGAGCGGTGTGCGTCCTGGGTCGGGGTCTGGTCAAGGCTCAGGCCGCCACGCAGGGTGAAGGCCTCGCTGAGGTCGAACTCGGCGCCCAGCGAATAAGCCTTGCTGTCTTCCCACTCGAACGACTCGTGGGCCACCTGGGTGCGGGCGGCATTGTCGCGGTAGATGTCCACCGATTTCAGCGAATGCCAGTCGGTCCACTGCACGTCGCCGGTCATGCGGAAGCTGTCGGTGAATTCGTACTGCACGCCAAGGGTGGTGACGCTGGGCAGGACCAGTGGTGCGGTGATCGGGCCGTCGGCGTAGGCGGCACCCACCAGCGGGGCCACGTTGCCGGGCACGGTGAAGTCGGCATCGCCTTCCAGGTCGTGATCGACCTCGGAGCGGTGCGACAGACCGATCGACAGGCTGTCGGTGGGTTTCCACTGCAGGCCGGCGATCCAGCCGATGCCGGTGCTGTTGCCGCTGACCTTGACGAAGCCGTCGTTCTTCTGCGGGCCGTAGGCGGCGGTGGCCGGCGGCAGGCACAGCGCAGCGGCAAGACGGCAGATGCCCGCACCGAAGTCCACGGCGTTGGACAGAGTGACGTCGGCGCGTTCGTAGATCAGGCCCAGGCCGACCGAGAACTGCTCGTTGATCTTCAGGCCGGCCGACAGGGTCAGGTCGACCACGCGCACGTCGGATTCCACCGCGTTGTAACGGCCCATCCAGTTTTCATCGTATTCGGTGGCCAGGCCGAACGGCGCGCTGACGCTGGCGCCGACGGTCAGGCCGGTATCGCCCAGCGGATGCACGATGGCCAGCGCCGGCACGGCCGTGGGGCTGCCCGGATCGCCGCCGTTGCCGCCGGTCAGATCGCTCGCCAATCGGGTTCCGACCGCGGCCTGCCCCGTACCGGAGAATTCGGCGTTCAGGTCGATCACCGTCAGATCGGTGCGCACGGTGGTCCGGTCCAGGTTGACCATCGCCGCCGGATTGTTGCTGACCACGGACGCATCGTCCTTGGCGGTGGTGATGCCCGAATTGGCGCGACCCAGATTCTTGACGCTGTTCTCGCGCAGCTGGAAGCCGGCGGCCTGCGCCTGGCTGACGGCCAGCACGCCGGCGATGCCCAGTGCCAGTGCCGACGCCTGGATGAAACGATGAGAAATAGACTGCATGGATATCTCCGGAATGCTGCATTGGTGGTGGATGGGGCAAGCCCATCCACGGATCATGCCGCGCGCCGGAATCCCCTCCCGACTGGCAGGCGGGCGGTACTATACCGCGACTTCACCGAAACGTAACAATTGCTGCAAGGCAGCATCATTCATGTTCGTCGCCATTCCCCATCGCAGCCGCACGCAGCGCCTGTGGGCCACTTGGGTGCTGATCGGCATCGCCGTGATCACCTTCGGGTGGGCGCAGGGGCAATCGGGTATCGCCCAGCAGAATCTGCTGCTGGACTGGGGCGCACTGACCGGCGGGCTGACCGGCAGCTGGCGCAACGCGGTGGCCAATGGCGCGCTGCTGCGCCCGCTGACTGCGCTGTTTCTGCATGCCGACTGGTCGCATCTGCTGGGCAACCTGGTGTTCCTGCTGATCTTCGGCATCCCGGCCGAGCGCACGCTGGGTCCATGGCGGTTCCTGCTGCTGTTCCTGGCCGGCGGCGCCGTGGCCAATCTCACCGCCGCCCTGCTGATCCCGGCGCCCGACCGCCTGGTGATCGGCGCCAGCGGAGCGGTGTCGGCGGTCATCGGCGCGTACCTTGCGCTGTTTCCCCGCGCACACCTGGGCATCGTGCTGCCGCTGGGCCTGTTCCTGGAATTCGTGCGCGCCCCGGCGGTGCTGCTGATCGGCGTCTGGGCAGTCTTGCAGGTGGTGTTCGCCTACATCGGCCCAGCCTTCGGCGAGGTGGCCTGGGCCGCGCACGTGGCCGGATTCGCCTTCGGCATGGCCTACGCGCTGTGGGCGCGCCGCGCGATTGCCCGGCGACTGCGGCGCAAGCGCGGCTATTGACACGTGCGCCATTAATATGTCGTTTCGTTCCGTTGCCCGGCCATCCGCATGCCCGCTGCTCCGCCCCTGTACAAGGTGACCTTCCTGCAACTGGGCCAGGTGTACACGCTGTACGCCGGGCAGGTGGGCGCCAGCGACCTGTGGGGCTTCGTGCGCATCGCCGAACTGGTGTTCGACGTGCGCGACGGGCTGGTGGTGGACCCCACCGAGGAACGCCTGCGCGACGAATTCGCCGATACCGGCGTGCTGCATGTGCCGATGCAGCACATCAGCAGCGTGCAGGAAGTGCAACGCAAGGGCAAGTCGGCCATTCGCGATGCGGCCGATGGCAGCACGGTGGTCACGCCGTTTCCGTTGCCGGGCAAGCCGCGCGGCAGCTGAGGCTTCGCGGTCATCCAGCCAGACGCATCACCGCTCGCCGTCCACCAGCACGTACTGGCCCCGCTTGCTGCTCCAACGCGGCGTGTCGGCATCCAGCTTGATGCAGGGCCGGCCGCCGCAGGAGGTGATCTGCACCTGACGCGTGGCCGCCAGCACATAGGCCTGCAGTTCGATGGCCTCGGCGCGCGCCTGCGCCGCCTGCACCCGTTGGTGCGTCAGCATCAGCAGGAAACCGTAACCACCCAGCAACAGCAAGGCGCCCAGCGCCAGCGCGCCGGTCCACGTCCACGCACGGCCGATGGCTGGCACCAGCGCCGCCTGCGTGCGTTGCTGCTGCTCCTGGAACAGCGCCACCATCGCGTGGCGGAAGCGGGCTTCCTCCTGCTCGCGGGCGGTGTGCAGCGCGGCCTGCGCATCGCGGGTGTGCTGCTGTACGCTGGCCATCAACGCATCCAGCCGGCCGCTGGCTGCAGTCAACTGCGCCAGCAGGTCCGATTCTCCCTGTGTGGTGTCGAAAGGCGCGCGGTTCATTGATCGTACCGGCGCACGCTGATGCGCTCCACGCAGGCGTGGCTGCGCTTGGCGTCGGGCTCCACGGCCTCGGCTCGTGCATCCACCCGCACCAGCAGGCCGGGGCGGGTGAAATACCACGATGGCCGCCGGAACGAGCGTGGCCCGTCCATGACGGGTTCGCCGGTCTTCGGGTCGGGGTAGAGCGCACGCGCCGGAAACGTGTCGTAGGTGGCCATGTCCTCGCGATTCACGAAGCCCATGCGCAGCAGTTCGGCCACGTAGGCATCGAAGTCCATGCCGCAGACCGGGCCCATGTCTGCACTACGGTCTATTTGATTCTGCGTTGGAGAGCGATTAAAAAGTTCGTAACCGGCACTCTTGTTAACAGCCATGCGTGGATTGTCATAGTAAAAAACCCCGTAATACCAACCGGATTCAGGCACATAGATGTTGAGCCCCCCCCTGTTCCTTCCGGCGAAGGCCGCAATGCGACTTTCATCAATTTTTCAAGATGGGGTCGACGTCCCCCCGCTTTTGAGTAGCACGCCGGTTTGGAGTCCAATTCCCCAACCCCAGGAGATTGGACGTGAAGAAGCGCTTTTCCGAAGAACAGATCA
>QFNC01000016.1 GCA_003240695.1 Pseudoxanthomonas suwonensis
TATCTGCTGTGCGCCAGGCTGAAGCATCTGCCTCGCAATCCTTGGCTCGCTCAGAAGACGACATGATCAGGACGTTCCACACGAAACGGGACGGAGCCATCAAATGGCACTTCTGGAAACAATGGCAGGACGAATTTCCGGATGTGCGTTTCGGCATGATCGACCGATTGTCTGACTGGCCGGAGCTGTCAGAAACGCGCATATCGCCTGCCTTCTATCATTTCCGCAACGGGCAGTTGGCGAAATACACCCTGATCTGGGAGGACCTGCTGCCCACCATGCCAGCGCCAGACAAGCAGCCATAGGAGCGGGCATCCAGCATGGCAGCGCTTCGACTATCATGCCCACCATGACCGAATCCCGCTCCATCCCGCTGCACGTGCTCGCCGATGCCGGGCCGGCATCGCTGCAGGCCGGCGTGAAGCAGCTGGCCGGCGACAAGATCGCCCGCTCGCCGGTGCAGTTCGCCGATGCGCCGGTGCTGCGCAAGCCCGGCTGGATCCGCGTGCGTCTGCCGGTGGACAACACGGTGAGCGCGCTGAAGGCGCGGCTGCGCGAGAACCGTCTGGTCACGGTGTGCGAAGACGCCAGCTGTCCCAACATCCACGAATGCTTCAGCCACGGCACCGCCACGTTCATGATCCTGGGCGCGGTGTGCACGCGCCGCTGCAGTTTCTGCGACGTGGCCCACGGCCGGCCGCTGCCGCCGGATGCCGACGAGCCGCGCCGGCTGGCGCAGACCGTCGCGGACATGGGCCTGCGCTACGTGGTGATCACCAGCGTGGACCGCGACGACCTGCGCGACGGCGGCGCCCAGCATTTCGTGGATTGCATCCGCGAGACCCGCGCAGCCGTGCCGGGGATCCGCATCGAGATCCTCACCCCCGATTTCCGCGGCAAGGGCCGCATGGACCGCGCGCTGGCCATCCTGGCCACCGATCCGCCGGACGTGTTCAACCACAACGTGGAAACCGTGCCCGACTTGTACCGCAACGTGCGGCCCGGGGCCGATTACCAGTGGTCGCTGACCCTGCTGCAGCGATTCAAGGCGCAGCATCCCGATGTGGCCACCAAGTCCGGCATCATGCTCGGCCTGGGCGAAACCATGGAGCAGGTGCAGGCGACTCTGCGCGAGCTGCGCGCCCACGATGTGGACATGGTGACCATCGGCCAGTACCTGCAGCCCTCGCCGGCGCATCACCCGGTGCTGCGCTACTGGACGCCGGAGGAATTCAAGTCGCTGGAGGACTTCGGCATGGCCCTGGGCTTCAGCCACGTGGCGTCCGGCCCGCTGGTGCGCAGTTCCTACCATGCCGACCGCCAGGCGGCGCAGGCGGCGCGCACGCCAGCGGAACCGAACGGCGCCGCCCCGGTCTGACTGGTCGAATGGGCGTGACGCACATCCGCCGGTCCGGCCACGCGGCCATGCGGCCGCTCGGGCGTGACGACTGGCTGAATGACCGGCCGGCGTGCCATCCTCCGCCTCTGGCATTGCCGGCGGCAACGTCGCATGGTATGCCGATGACGATTGCATCCGAACCGATCCGAACAGGACCCCGAATGACCCTGCGCCCCCGCCTGCTGGCCCTGATGCTGACCGTTCCGCTGGTGCTGGGCGCACAGGCTGACACCCGCCGTGCCGAGCCGCTGCAGTCCAGTCCCGTCCAGACCACCACCACCAAGCTGGTGTACGGACTGCTGTCCGACAGCCGCTACGCCTACCGGCCGCGGCGGCTGGACGATGCCCTGGCGCAGGACATCTTCAAGCGCTACCTGGAGTCGCTGGATCCGGGCAAGGTGCTGTTCACCCGGCAGGACGTGGACAGCCTGGACCAGTACCGGGCCAACCTGGACGAATCGATCAAGGTCGGTGATGTCGAGCCGGGCTACGCCATCTTCAAGCTGTACCAGACCCGCATGGCCGAGCGCACGGCCTATGCCCGCAGCCTGCTGAAGCAGGACGCGCTGTTCACCTTCGACCGCGACGAACGCTGGCACTACGACCGCAAGGACGTGCCCTGGCCGGCCAACGCGCAGGAACTGGATGCCGTGTGGAAGCTGTCGGTGCGCAACGACTGGCTGCGGCTGAAGCTGGCTGGCAAACAGCCCGACGACATCCGCAAGACCCTGGACAAGCGCTATGCCCGCGATGCGGCCAACGTGGCCGAGCTGGATAGCGAGGACGTGTTCCAGATCTATCTCAACGCCTACGCCAATTCCATCGATCCGCACACCGACTACTTCAACCCGCGCGCGGTGGAACGCTTCAACCAGAGCATGTCGCTGTCGCTGGAGGGCATCGGCGCGGTGCTGCAGAAGCAGGACGACATCGTTGTGATCCGCGAGATCGTGCCCGGCGGTCCGGCGGCACTGAGCAATGCACTGAAGCCCGGCTACCGCATCATGGCCGTGGGCCAGGGCAAGAGCGGCGCGATGGAAGACGTGGTGGGCTGGCGCATCGACGATGTGGTGGCCAAGATCAAGGGCCCGAAAGGTACCCAGGTGCGGCTGGACGTGATTCCGCCGGAAGCGGGCGTGGACAGCCCGCCGACCCGCATCAGCATCACCCGCGACCGCGTGCAGCTGACCGAGGATGCGGCCAAGTCGAAGATCATTCCGATCCCGGCTGCGGGCGGGCAGCCCGCGCAGCGCATCGGCGTGATCACCCTGCCCGGCTTCTACCAGGACTTCGCCGGCCGCCGCAACGGCGACGACTACACCTCGGCCACCCGAGACGTGGCGAAGCTGCTGGAACAGTTCAAGACCCAGAACGTGGATGGCGTGGTGCTGGACCTGCGCAACAACGGCGGCGGCTCGCTGAACGAGGCGGTGGACCTGACCGGCCTGTTCATCGACCAAGGCCCGGTGGTGCAGGTGCGCGAGTCGGGCGGCAAGGTCAGCGTCAGCGACGACCGCAAGCCCGGTACCACCTGGGACGGCCCGCTGGCGGTGCTGATCAACCGCGGCTCGGCCTCGGCGTCGGAAATTTTCGCTGGCGCCATCCAGGACTACGGCCGCGGGCTGGTGATCGGCGAATCCAGCTTCGGCAAGGGCACCGTGCAGAACATGGTCGACCTGGACCGCTGGCCGCAGAACAAGGGCAGCCAGTTCGGCCAGGTCAAACTGACCATCGCCCAATTCTTCCTGCCCGGCGGCTCCAGCACCCAGAACAAGGGCGTGGTGCCCGACATCGCCTTCCCGGCCACGGTGGATGCCAGCGAATTCGGCGAAAGCACCTACGACAATGCCCTGCCGTGGTCGCGCATCGACCCGGTGGAGCACGTGCGCTACGGTGACTTCAAGCCGATACTCGCGCAGTTGACCTCCCGCCACGAGGCGCGGATGCAAGACGATCTGGAATACCAGTGGTGGCTGCAGGACGTGGACGAATTCCGCGCCGAGCGGGCCAAGAAGTCGATCAGCCTGAACGAAGCCGAGCGCCGCGCCGAGCGCGACAAGCAGGAGGCGAAGCGCCAGTTCCGCCAGACCGAACGCAAGCGCCTGGGCATGGCCCTGGATCCGCTGGCCGAGGATGCGCAGGACGATGGCCTGTCCGCCGGCGAACGCGACGTGGTGCGCGATGCCCAGCGCGAGAAGGCCGCCGAGGACCGACCCGATCCGCTGTTGCATGCCGCGGCCGCAATCCTTGCCGACGCCAACCACCTGCTGAATCAGGATCGGCAGCTGGCTGCGCGCGTGCTGCCGGTGTCGACCAAGCCGGGGCACTGGGCCGACTGACTGCTGCTGCGTCGCACTGTGCGGGCGGGGCCTGCCACCTCGGCCCGCACGATCCGGGCAATCCCGTGGTCAGGCATCAGATCAAACTGCGTAGAACGTATAACTGCACCAGCTGCGGCACTCGGCGCTTCACGGCTGGCCATCCACCAGCACGAACTTGCCCTGCTTGCTGCTCCAGCGCGGGGTATCGGCATCCAGTTTGATGCAGGGTCGGCCACCGCAGGAGGTGATGTGCACCTGCCGGGTCGCGGCCAGCACGTCGGCCTGCAATTCGACGGCATCGGCGCGTGCCTGCGCCGCCTGCACACGCTGGTGGGTCAGCATGAGCAGGAACCCGTAGCCGCCCAGCACCAGCACGGCCGCCAGTGCCAGTGCACCGGTCCATGTCCAGGCGCGACCAATGGCCGGCACCAGCGCCGCCTGGGTGCGTTGCTGCTGTTCCTGGAACAGCGCCACCATGGCCTGGCGGAAACGGGCTTCCTCCTGCTCGCGGGCAGCCTGCAGCGTGGCCTGCGCATCGCGGGTGTGCTGCTGCACGCTGGCCAGCAAAGCATCCAGCCGGCCGCTGGCTGCAGTCAACTGCGCGAGCAGGTCCGATTCTCCCTGTGTGGTGTCGAAATGCGCGCGGTTCATTGATCGTACCGGCGCACGCTGATGCGCTCCACGCAGGCGTGCCGGCGCTTGGGGTCGGGCTCATTGGCCTCGCGCCGCTCATGGATTTGCACCAGCAGACCGGGGCGAGTGAAGAAATACACCGGCAGGCGCCAGGATCGCGGGGTGTCTCGAATCGTCTTTCCGGTTTCAGTATCGGCGATGATTGGGGGCTGAGGAGTGTCGTATTGGGCAAATTCCTCGCGCTCCACGAAACCAATTCTCTTCAATTCCATCACATAATCATTGTAGTCCATTGCACAGACGGGAGACATATCGATAAGGTCGCGCGGATTCTGGTTTTTTGATTGCTTGAAAAGCGAATAGGCGATGCTTTGATTTCTAGCAATTCCGGAGCCATTGAAATACGAAATTCCGTAATGCCAATCCGACTCCGGCAGATGCATATTAAGTCCTGCCCCCTTTCCATCAGGCCATGAAATCAAATTCATTTGCATGATTTGTTGGACATTCACTAATGCAAGATCATCTATTGATTTCAAGCTATCGATCAGCTTCAGAAAGCGTCGCCCCATTTCCTCAGGCGTGAGGTCCGGATAGTCGGCCAGCGTTGGCACACGATACGTTTCGGCGGTGGAAGCGGTCATAGTTGCAGAATCCTTTGGAATTTCGGGGATGGCTGCGTGCGGTGTGTGCGCACATGCAGTCAATAAAATGGGGAATACTGTCTGCAGAGCTCTCATCGCACCGGCCCGTTGAAAGGATCGGCCTGTTGCTGCTGGCGGGTCTGCTGCTGCAACTGTTCCTGCTGCTGCGACCGGGTCTGTTCCTCCAGCTGCTGCAGGCTGTCCTGCAGCGGGCGGAACCAGGCTGCGCCCTGATCGGTCACCGAGTGTTCGGTGAAGGCATTGTTGTGGTTCTTGCCGGTGGCCAGATAATCACCGTTGGGCAGCAGACGGATGCTCTCGATGCGGGTCAGCCGATCCTGGCTGGCCTGGCAGGCGATGGCCCCGGCCATGCTGTCCATCTGCGGCAGATCGGCATAGCCGCCGGCCTGCGGGCCCAGCCGCTGCATGCAGTCCAGCGCCTGCTGGAACAATGGGTTGTCGCGTCCGGGCAATCGCTGCTGTTTCTCCAGCAGGTGCTGCTCGGCCTCGGCAATCAGCTGGCGGCCGCGCTCGGATGCGGCGAAGGCCACCGCGGCGGAACGGGCGGCGTCTTCGCTGCCGGCCTGCAGGGCGGTCAGGTAGTCGTTCACCAATGGCTCGGGGTGGCGAGCCGCCGTGTTGGCTCTGGGCGCCACCGGGTGATACTGGTGGGCCCCGCCCAGTTCGTTGAGATGATCGCCATTGTGGGTGTGGTGGAAGTGCCCCAGCGCCGGCGGCGACTGGCTGATGTCGTAGTACGGCTGTGGCGGGGAGCCATTGCCGCCCATCAGGTAAATGCCGTTGCGCTCCAGCAGGTCCTCGCGCAGGCGCAGGCTGGCCATGTCGATTTCCATGCGCGATGCCGCGCCGTGCAGCGGCTGGGCGTAGGTCTGTTCCACCCAGATGGCCCGACCCACCGCGCCGGAGCCGGCCTGGTTGGGGTAATCGGAATCGCCATGGTAGCCGATGCTGGTGGTCTGGTGCGGCTGCAGGCCGAGCGTGCCAACGGGTGGCTTGTCGAAGTAGTTCCGTCCCATCTGGGCGACGTTGCCCGGGGTCATCGTCAGGGAGCTGTCGGCGTTGAAAGTAAGGCCAGGTAGAGGCAGAGTCTGTCCAGAAAGCTTATTTTGTTCGATAAAATCCAAAACGCGAGCGCTTTGGAGTGTCATCATGTCGGCGAGTGTTGCCCCAGGTGTGTTCTCCTGCACTCGACTCAACAGCGCATTCCATCCCGCGATATGCGCCCGTGCTTCGTTTTCGCGCTCCGACTGGATCAGATTGCCGATGGGTGCGGTGTAGTCGTTGGCGGGATTGGCGTCCCGGGCGATGGCGATGGCAGATTTCATGGCCCAGCACGAAGGTCATGTCGATCACGCCCGTGGCCTGGAACTGGCTGGGCGGCATGTCCAGGCTGGCCGGCGGCAGGCTGATGGTCTTGCTGTGGCCGTTGTAGGTGCCGCCGGCCACGGTGCCCGATAGCGAGTCGATTGCTTCCAGATGCATGCGCGGCGGACTGCTGCCGGGGTCCACAGTGCTGGCCGCCAGCTTGACCTGTTCGGCCAGCACCGGCGAGCCGTTCAGGGTGTTCTGCAGGTTGGTGATCGTGTTCTGCAATACCGGCTGGGTATTGCCGGCGGCCTCCACCCAGGTGGTGTGGGCATACCGCGCCGTCATGTCCTGCACGCGCAGGCTGGCGACCAGATCGTTGCCCGGCACCGAACCGGTCGACAGGAAATCACCGGGCGGCAGGGTCACCACGCCGCTGGCCTTGTCGTAAGTGCCGGTCAGATTGGGAGCTGCACCGACAGACGGCAGCGCAAAACCGGTCAGATGGCCGGCGGCGGCATCGTCGTTCAGGCGTTGCAGCGAGCGGGCATCCTGGGTGACGGCAGCAGTGAGTTGCGCAGCTTGATCAGGCGTGATGCCGGGTTGCGCGGCGAATCGGGCGAGTGCGGCCTGCAGCTGGGGGTTGGGATCGGTCATGGCTGTTCCTTGTCGATCGAGGCGGGAAGCAGGGATGCCAGATGCATCCATGCCGTTGGCACCATAGCAGCAATCGAAATGCGGGATGAGGGGCGAAACCGGCCGACATGGCCTGAAACATCGGCATGGAAACGGCTTTGCAGCGTGCACATGCCATCCGAAACTTCATGCGGGCAATAATGCGTTGTCTGGAAACCATGCTCGGTCAAACCCCCTCAAAACAGATGCCCGATCCGCGCGGCTTGCGCCTACACTGGTGCGCCTCCGCCGCCTTCGATTCCCATGACACCCGCCCCGCACAGACCGGCTGCCGCTGCCTGGCAGGTCGCCGCCGCATTGACGGCGGTGTATCTGATCTGGGGATCCACCTATCTGGCCATCCGTTTCGCGCTGGAAGGCGGTTTTCCGCCGTTCCTGCTGGGTGGCGCGCGCTTCCTGCTGGCCGGCAGCGTGATGTACGTCGTGTTGCGCTGGCGCGGCGATGTCGCCCCCTCCGCCGCGCAATGGCGCAACACCGCGGTGATGGGCGTGCTGTTGCTGTTGCTGGGCAACGGCATGGTGAACGTGGCCGAGCAGACGGTGTCGTCGGGGATGGCGGCCGTGGCGGTGGCGTCCGCGCCGTTGTGGATGGCGCTGTTCGCGCTGTTCCGTGGCGAACGGCCCACGCGGCTGGAATGGGTGGGGCTGGCGATCGGTTTCGTCGGCGTGATCGGGTTGAATGCCGGCAGCAGCCTGCGTGCGACCCCGCTGGGCATGATGGCGCTGCTGGTGGCCACGGTCAGCTGGTCGTTCGGTTCCATCTGGAGCCGTGGCCGCGACCTGCCATCGCCGTTCATGACCGCCGCGGCGCAGATGCTGTGCGGCGGACTGGCCATGCTGCTGCTGGGCGTGACCCTGGGCGAACGCCTGCCGCCGCAGCCCTCCGCCAAGGCACTGGGAGCATTCGTCTACCTGGTGATCCTGGGTTCGATCATCGGTTTCAGCGCCTACGTGTGGCTGTTGCGCAACGTTCGTCCGGCGCTGGCGGGCAGCTATGCCTATGTCAATCCGGCCATCGCGGTGCTGCTGGGGGCGTTGATGGCACGCGAGCGGTTCAGCGGGGTCGAACTGGCCGGCATGGGCGTGATCCTGGGCGGCGTGGTGGTGATCACCTTGGCCAAAACGACCCGGTCAGCACCGGTCACGGACGATTCCGCTGCCTGATCCAAATGCGATCGGTCAGCGTGCGATCTGCAGCACGATGATCGCAGCCAGCAGGCCCAGTGCCACCCACACCACCATCCAGGCACGCCGTGCGCGTTGCCGCGCCCGCTTGACCAGTTCCACCCGCAGGGCCTCGCCCTGTTGCAGCAGCGGCTTGGCCTGCTCCTGTGCATGCAGATAGACGGCATCGGCTCGGGCGGGGTCGGCCTCGGCCTGCTGCGCGGCGTCCTCGAAGCAGGCGAACGCGCGCACCTGGATTGACTGCAGCTGCTGCTGCAGTTCGCGGTAGGACAACGCGGTCGGATCGGGCGTGGACGGCTTGGGCGGCGTGGACATGCCGCGCACGATAGCAATCGCTGCGTCAGATCGCCCGCAAGGCGTCGGTCACCGGCATCCGCGCCGCGCGCACCGCGGGCAGCAGCCCGCCGATCAGGCCGATGCCCAAGGCCCACTTCAGCCCGCTCCACAACAGCACGGGCGAGACCTTGAACGCGAACACCACCTGGCTGAAGTTGCTGCCGAGCGTGCTGACGCTGTAGTTGTTGAAGATCAACCAGGCCAGCAGCCCGCCCAGCACGCCACCGACCAGCGCCAACGTCATCGTTTCCAGCATCACGCCCACCACCACCGGCATGCCGCGGAAACCGAGCGCACGCAGGGTGGCGATTTCCCGCGCGCGTCCGGCGACGGCCGCATACATCGAGTTGAGCGCGCCGAACACCGCGCCGACCGCCATGATCGCGCCGATCACCGTGCCGAGCACGTCGATCAGTTTCTTCAGGCCGCTGGCCTGCTTGTTGTAGTACTGGCGGGTGGTTTCGGCATCCAGCTTGAGTCGCGGGTCCTCGTCCAGCGCTGCTTTCAGCGTCTTCAGTGCCCCCTTGCCTTCGAGCCGCACGGTGACCGATTGGTAAGCATTGCGCTGGTAGGTGGCCGCGAGGGTATCAGCATCGGCCCACAGCTCCGAATCGTGCGAGTCGCCGGAACGGAACACGCCGACCACCTTCCAGTCCTGATTGGCGAAGATCAGCGTGCTGCCGACCGCGACGCCGCGGAACTGCGAGACCACCCCACTGCCCACGGTCAGCTCGCGTTTGCCCGGCTCGAAGCGCCGGCCTTGGACGATGCGCACGCGCGGCCGCACCTTCCATCCGGCAGCGGTGATGCCGCGGATCTGCACGTTGGTATCGGAGCCGTCGGATTTGCTCGGCAATGTGACCACTTGCGACAGCTCCGGCGAGGCCAGCGGCCGGCCCTCGCCGTCGCGGGCGATGCCGGGCAGCGACTGCACCAGCACGGCCTGGTCGCGGGTGATGACGGAGTTGGTCTCGGCCTGCGCGCCGCCGCGCAACAGGATGGCATTGCGGTCACTGCCGGTGCCCTTGAGCGTGGCGGAGAATCCTTCGCCCATCGCCAGCATGGCCACCAGCACGCCGACCACGCCGGCGATGCCGACCACGATCACCAGCGATGCGCCCCAGCGTTGCGGCAGGCTGCTGATGCCGAGCCTGGTGGCCATCCACGCCAGCCGCCCGCCGCGTGTCGTGATCAACCAGATGACAAGGCCGATCACCACCAGCGCCACGCCCTGCCACGGCAGCGCGATCCACAGCGCCAGCAACACGATGATGGCGATGCCCAGACCGATGTTCTGCAACCAGCGCGGGATGCGAGGCGTCTTCATCTCAGCGGCCTGCCAAGGCATCGACGATGTTGAGGCGCATCCCGCGCCACGCCGGCAGGAAGCCGACCACCGCGCCGATCAGCAACATCAGCCCGATGCCAAGGCCCCATGTTCCGGCCTGCAGCGAAGGCAGCTGGATCGCGCCGCCGCTCATCGCCACGATTACCGGCACCAACCCGTTGGCCACGGCCATGCCGAGCACGCCACCGACCAGCACCAGCAGCATCGATTCGGCCAGCACCAGCCACAGCACGCTGCGGCTCTGGAAACCGAGCGTCTTCAGCACCGCGAGTTCCGGCACGCGCTCTCGCACGGCCTGCGCCATGGTGTTGCCGGTCAAGAGCAGCAGGGTGAAGAACACCGCGCCCATGATCGCGGTGACGATCATGCCGATGTCGCCGAACTGCTTGGCGAAGCTCTGGTTGAACGCCTGCTCGGTCTGGGTCTTGGTCTCGTGCGAGGAGTTGGCGCTGATCGCGTCGATCGCCTTGGCCACCTGCGTCGCGTTGGCACCGGGCGCGAGTTTCACCACGTACCAGCCGATCTCGCCGCGCACGAACTGGTTGGCCTCGTCGAAGTAATCCCAGTGGAACAGCAACTGCATTTCCTCGCCGCGGCGCTTGGCGTCCTTCATCGCGAAGGTGCCCATCAGTTTCACCTGCCAGGCGTTGCTGCCGTCCTTGAGTGGGAAGATGGTGGCCTGCAGCGGAATGGTGTCGCCGACCTTCCAGCCGAAGCGCTTGGCCAACGCCTCGCCGGCGATTGCGCCGGTGCGCTCGGCACGCCAGGTGTCCAGCACACCCTTGCCGAAGCCGTATTCCGGATACAACGCGAAGTAGTCCGGCGTCACCGTGAAGTTGGGGAAGAAGTTGCGCGGATCGCGATAGATGCCGCCGAACCATGCGCCGCCTTCAACCTGCTGCACGCCCTCGACGCGGGCGATGTCGCGTTGCAGCGTTATCGGCAGCATCTGGGTGATCGACAACCGCGAGGCGACGATCAAGCGATCCGCACCGGCCACGCTGCCGCCGGAGTTGAACGCGACGCGCACCGAATCGAGCAGGCCGAACAGCAGGAAGGCGGTGGCCACCGACAGCATCGTCAGCGCCGTGCGCAACTTGTTGCGGAACAGCGCCGACCAGATCAGCGAGAAGTACTTCATCGCCGCGCTTTCCGTTTCATCCGTGCGGGTCGCTATCGACCAGCACGCCCTTGTCGAGGTGGATGGTGCGCGAGGCGTGCTCCGCGGCTTTCGGGTCGTGGGTGACCATGATGATGGTCTTGCCGTGGGTGCGGTTGAGTTCGTTGAGCAGGTTGAGTACGTCCTCCGCGCTTTGACGGTCGAGGTCGCCGGTCGGCTCGTCGCAGATCAGGAACACCGGATCGGAGACGATGGCGCGGGCAATCGCCACGCGCTGCTGCTGGCCGCCGGACAGTTCGTTCGGGCGATGGCCGCCGCGATCGGCAAGACCGACCAAGGTCAGCGCGATGCGGGCATTGCGCGTGCGCTGCGAGGCGGACAGATGCGTGAGCAACAGCGGTAGCTCGACATTCTTCTGCGCGGTCAGGGTGGGCATCAGGTTGTAGAACTGGAACACGAAGCCGACGTGACGGCTGCGCCAAGTCGCCAGCTGCGCTTCGCTCATGCGGTCGATGCGCTGGCCCTCGATGGCGACCGCACCGGAGGTCGGCGTGTCGAGGCCACCGATCAGGTTCAACAGCGTGCTTTTCCCGGAGCCCGACGGGCCCATCAACGCGATGAACTCGCCGGGTGCAATGTCCAGATCGATGCCGTGCAGCACCGCGACGCGTTCGGGACCGCGTTGGTAGGTCTTGGTGACGCCGCGCACCGCGACCAGCGGCGCGGGCGCAGTGCCCGGCGAGGGATCAGGCGTCGCCATCGCTCTCGCCGTCCTCGGCCTTGGCCTTGATGCGGCTGCCGGTCTGCAATGTGTCCGGCGGTGACACCACCACGGTCGCGCCGCTGTCGAGTCCCGCCATCACCTGCACGTCGGCATCGCCCATCTTCCCGCCAACGGTGACCTGCGTCATCGCCACGACGTCCTTGTCGCCGACCACGAACACCACCTGCTTGCCGTCGCGCTCCACCACCGCGGCGGCGGGGATGCGCACGCCGGCGCGCTTGCCGGTGTCGCCGGGCTTGGCCTCATCCAGGAAGCTCACCTTGACCCCCATGTCCGGGACGATGCGCGGATCCTTCTGGTTCAGCTTGATGCGCACCTTGACCGTGGCCTTGCTGCGATCGGCGGTGGGGATGATGGCGATGACTTCCGCAGGAATCTTCCAGTCCGGATAGGCGTTCAACGTGGCCTCGACCGGCATCCCCGGACGCACGCGGCCGATGTAGCTTTCGCCAACGTCGACTTCGACTTCCAAGGAATCCATATCGACGATCGTGCCGATGCCGGTGCGGGTGAAGCCGCCGCCGGCGGCCATCGGCGACACGATCTCGCCCGGCTGCGCGGCCTTGGCGATCACCACGCCATCGAACGGTGCGCGCACCACCGTGTTGTCCACCCCCTGCGCGGCGATGCGCAGGCCGCGCTCGGCCACCTCCGCATTGCGGCGCGCGGTGTTCAGCTGCGCACGCAGGCTGTCGCGCTGGGCGATGGCCTGGTCGTGCTGCGCCTTCGACACCAGCTGCTGCCGCAGCAACGGTGCCAGCCGGCTCGCGTTCGCCTCCGCCTCGCGCAACTGCGCCTGCAGACTGCCAGCCTGGCTGCGCGCCGCCTGCAGCTGCGACTGCGCCAGCGCCCGCTCGTGCTCGGCATCGATCGGGTCCAGCGTGGCGATGATCTCCCCCGCACGCACCGTCTGCCCTTCCTCGATGCGCACCTCGCGCACCTTGCCCGGCACCTTGGCACTGACCGTGGCCATGCGCCGCGCGACCACGTAGCCGGTCGCGTCCAGCACCGAATTGTTGCCACCTGCGCCCGGCGCGATGGCCGTGGCCGTTTCCACCTCCACCGGCCGCTGGCCCAGCAGCATGCCGGCCGCCGCGATCAGCACCAGCACACCGAGGATCGCCGCCACGATCCACGGCCAGCGCCGGCGTCGCGGCATTTCGGGCGGGCGGTCGATGCGCAGTTCGCGCAGCAGGTCGGCATTGGCGTTCATGCGGGGTCCACGGGCTCCAACCCGGTCACTGTAAAGGGTTTACGGCTTCAACTCCGAGTGACAGATGTCATGTGCGATGGATGACACATGCAACTGCCGCGCAGGATGCCATCGAATGATGCTGTCGGCACGCCTGAACAGGATGCATTGCATGAACACCCTTGCCGCCCCGGTCCATCCACACGTTGCGCGTTTGGTCGGAGTATCCAAGACCTATGGCGCGGTGCAGGCACTGGGCGGTATCGACCTCGACATCCGTCCGGGCGAGGTGCTGGCCTTGCTCGGTGCCAACGGTGCCGGCAAAAGCACGGCGATCTCCATCCTGCTCGGCCTGACCCGCGCGGATGCGGGCGAGGTACGGATGTTCGATGTCGCCGCCCATCCGCTCGCGGTGCGCCGGAGGCTCGGGGTGATGTTGCAGACCGCCGCGTTGCCGGAAGCGAACACGGTGTCCGAACTGCTTGAGCCTGCGTGTGCCGCCTATCCGGATGCGTTGCCCCTGGACGAATGCCTGCGCATCGCCGGGTTGGATGGCATCGCCAAACGGCGCTACGGCAAGCTGTCAGGCGGCCAACAGCGTCGCGTGCAATTCGCGCTGGCGATCTGCGGGCAGCCACGGCTGCTGTTCCTGGACGAGCCGACCACCGGCCTCGACATCGAGGCGCGGCAACAGCTGTGGGCGGCGATCCGCGGGCTTCGCGCACGCGGCACCGCGATACTGCTCACCACCCATTACCTGGAGGAAGCCGAGGCGCTGGCGGATCGGGTCGTCGTGATCGATCGCGGCCGGATCGTGGCGGAAGGCAGCATCGATGCGATCCGTGCGCAGGTGTCGCGGCAACGCATCCGCTGCCACAGCCATGTCGATGTGCCGATGATCATGCAATGGCCTGGCGTGCGCTCGGCATCGCGAGAGGAGGATCGTCTGGTCATCGAAGTCGATGACGCCGTGCCGGTGCTGCGCCGATTGCTCGCCGCCGATGCCGGCCTCGCCGACCTCGACATCGCCCGCGCGGGTCTTGCCGAAGCCTACTTGGCTCTCACCCGGGACAACGCAACGGAGCAGGCTGCATGAACACCCTCGCATCCTCCGCACCACGCGCGCCTTCTTTCGCACGCATCGCCTGGCTGGAAAGCCGCAACGAGTTCCTGTCGAAACTGCGCACGCCGATCTTCGCGCTGCCGACATTGCTGTTCCCGGTCGTCTTCTACCTGATGTTCGCGGTGCTGATGAATCGCGGCAGTCCCGCCGCATCCACCTACCTGCTGGCGACCTATGGCGTGTTCGGCGTGATGGGCGCGGCGATGTTCGGTTTCGGCGTCAGCGTGGCGATGGAACGCACGCAGGGTCTGTTGCGGTTGCGTAAGGCGATGCCGATGCCGCCATCGACATACCTCATCGCCAAGCTGGCCAGTGCGATGGTCTTCTCGCTGATCATCAGCGGGATGCTGCTGGCGATCGGCGTGTTGGTCGGTCATGCAGAAGTGGATGCGATGCAGGCGCTGGCATTGGTCGGAATCAACCTGCTCGGCACGCTGCCGTTTGCCGCCGTCGGCCTGTACATCGGCACCCGCAGCGGCGCGAACGGGGCGCCGGCGATCATTAACCTGGTGTTCCTGCCGATGGCTTTCCTGTCCGGTCTGTGGATGCCGCTGTCGATGCTTCCGGCATGGATCGCGAAAATGGCGCCGGTGTGGCCGTCGTACCACCTGTCGCAGCTGGCCTTGAAGGTCGTGGATCGCGATGCCGCGCAACCAGCGTGGCTGCATGTCGCTGTCCTGTTGGTGATGACGATCGTGTTCGCGACGCTGGCACGTGCGCGCCTGCGTGATGCCGAATAAGGAGGCTTGAGAATGGAACGCATCGAATGGTTGGGAATCGCGGTGCTGCTGGCAACGCTGGGTGGCGCATCCTGGTGGTTGGCACGCGCGGATGCATCGGTGGCCGCGGAGGCTTCCGCATCGACCTCGAACAGCTTCGCCATCCGCGACGTGCGGGTGTTCGATGGCGAGCGCGTCATCGACCAGGCCAATGTGGTGGTGCGCGATGGCCTGATAACCGCCGTCGGCAAGGATGCGGCGATTCCGTCCGGAATCGAGGTGGTGGAGGGGCGGGGCAAGACCGTGCTGCCGGGACTTATCGATGCGCATGCGCATGACTGGGGCGAAGCTCAGCGCGACGCACTGCGCTTCGGCGTCACCACCGAGTTGGAGATGATGGGCGCATCCCAGTCGCTGGCCGGCTATCGCAAGCAGCGCGAGTCACTGGCGCGCACCGACCAGGCCGACGTGTTCAGCAGTGGTGCTGCGGTGACCGTTCCGGGCGGCCATGGCACCGAATATGGTTTTCCGGTGCCGGAGCTGAAGGCGGATGATGACGCCGATGCGTTCGTCGACGCGCGGATCAGGGAAGGCAGCGACTTCATCAAATTGATGGTCGATGACATGCATGGCTACGGCACCGAGAAACGCATGCCGACGCTCAGCCGCCCGCAGATCGAGGCCAGCATCGCCGCCACGCGCAGACGCGACACGTTGTCGGTCGTGCACGTGTCGGCGATGGACGACGCCGCGCATGCCATCGATGCGGGCGCGAGTGGCTTGGCGCATGTCTTCATGGACCAGGTCGCCGATGAGGCTCTGGTCGCATCGGCCAGGTCGCATGGCGCATTCGTGATCCCGACACTGTCGGTCCTCGCCGGCTTCCAGCGCACGGGAGAAGGTGCAGCATTGGCCGATGATCAGCGCTTCAAGTCGCGGCTGTCCTCCACTCAGGTCGCGACCTTGCGTGCCAGCTTCCCGACCACAATCATCAAACCGTTCCCGGCGCTGGATCGCGCGATCGAAAGCACGCGGCGCCTGCATGCGGCCGGCGTGGAAATCCTGGCCGGCACCGATGCAGGCAACCCCGGTACGGCGCACGGTGCCAGTCTGCACGGCGAACTGGCCTTGCTGGTGCGCGCCGGGATGACGCCGATCGAAGCGTTGCGCGCAGCGACATCGAAACCAGCCACCCGTTTCGGATTGAAGGATCGTGGCCGCATCGCGCCGCGCCTGCGCGCCGACCTGCTGCTGGTCGAGGGCGATCCGACCGCCGATATCACTGCCACCCGCGCCATCACGCGCACCTGGAAGAACGGCTACAGCATCGCGGCCGCGCCGACGCAGGCCAAGGTGCCGGCGCTCGCCGCTGGCGACGTGCTGCTTTCCGATTTCGAAAGTGGGGATTTGGCGGTGCGCTTCGGCACCGGCTGGCAGGCCGGCAGCGACCAGTTCATGGGCGGCAAGTCGAAGGCGATCTCGCGCTGGCTGGAGGGTGGCGCAAATGGTTCGAAGGGCGCGATGCGCATCGAAGGCGAAGTGATCGCCGGTGCGCCTTACCCATGGGCGGGTGTGATGTTCTCGCCCGGCATGGCGATGATACAGCCGGTCGACTTGTCGACGCGCAAGGCGATCATGCTGAAGATCCGCGGCACGCCCGGCCAATATGCCTTGCTGTTGCTCTCGGGCGCGGGTCAGCCGGGCATCCACCCGATCGAGGTCGGCAGCGACTGGCGGGAGCTCCGCGTGCCGCTCGCAGCAATCAACGGCGCGGACCCGGCGCGTGCCGCGGCGATTTCGATCACGCAAGGCAAGGCGGGCCCGTTCCGTTTCGACATCGACGATGTGTCGGTCGAATGACACAGCCGGGGCACTTCCCACATCGCGCCCATTGGCCGATCCTGTGCCGATGATGTCCTTGCGATCCCGCGCACTGGCCCTGCGCCGCTGGTTCTCGCCCAGCGGGAGCGACCACGGCTGGATGCCGCTGGCTTATCTCGGCTATCTGGTGTTCCTGTTCGCGCCACTGCTCATGCGCCTGCTGCCGAGCGGGATATCGCAGCCGATCCCGTTCCGGCTGGATGCGACGCTCGCCTCCATCGCGCTGTTCCTGCCGATGTACGCGGTGGTCTGGCGTGGCGCGGTCCGGACGCAATTCGCGGCAGTGATCGGCATCTTCGTGCTGGGCCTCACGCTGTTCCCTTTCAATCCGTACAGCAATACCTACGTGATCTACGCCGCTTCCTTGTCGGCGATATTGGCGCTGCCGCTGGCCATGCGCGTGCTGATGCTGGGGGTGATGCTGGCGCTGTTCGTCGTGTCGATGTGGCTGCTCGGCGTGCCGCCCACCCTGGTCGTGTTCGTCGCCATCATCACCGTGGTGATCGGTGTCGCAGCATTCACAGCCAATCATTTCCAGGTCGCACGCGAACGCAAGCGGGCGGAATTGAAGTTGAGCCAGGACGAGGTGCGCCGGATCGCCGCGTTCGCCGAGCGCGAGCGCATCGGCCGTGACCTGCACGATTTGCTGGGCCATACCTTGTCGATGGTCGCGCTGAAAGCGGAGCTTGCCGGCAAACTCGCCCTGCGCGATGGCGAGGCGGCCAAGCGCGAGATCGACGAAGTCGCCAGCATTGCGCGTGATGCGTTGGCACAGGTGCGCAGCGCGGTCAGTGGCATTCGCAACGCCGAGTTGGCCGCTGAACTGGCATCGGCGAGGGTGTTGCTGGAGGCGGAAGGCGTGGCGTTGTCGAGCCAGGTCGATGCGGTGGCGATGTCGCCAGCGGTTGAATCCACCCTGGCACTCGTGCTGCGCGAGGCAGCCACCAACATCCAGCGCCATGCCGGTGCGCGGCATGCGCGGGTTGCCTTGCGCGATGAAAGCGGCGGACTGCGGCTGGAGATCGAGGACGATGGCCGCGGCGGCGAACTGCGTGCGGGCAATGGCCTGTCCGGGATGCGCGAGCGGGTCGCGGCACTCGGTGGATCGCTGGAGTTCGGCGCCGTCTTGCCAAGCGGCACCCGACTGTCGGTGCGGCTACCGAATCCGGAGGGGGCATGATCCGCGTGATGATTGCCGAAGACCAGGCCATGGTGCGCGGGGCACTGGCCGCATTGCTGAACCTGGAGCACGACATCGACGTGGTGGGCACCGCCAGCGATGGCGACAGCGCCTGGCGCGAGGTGCAACGGCTGCTGCCGGACGTGCTGGTAACCGACATCGAGATGCCCGGCCTGAGCGGGCTGGAGCTGGCCCAGCGCGTGCAGCGCCATGCGTTGCCGGTGAAGGTGGTGATCGTGACCACGTTCGCCCGTCCCGGTTTCCTGCGACGCGCGCTGGACGCCGGGGTGAACGGATACCTGCTGAAGGACGCACCCGCCGAACAACTGGCCGAAGCCCTGCGCCAGGTGCATCGTGGTGGGCGCGCCATCGATCCGCAGCTGGCCTTGCAGGTGTGGGACGAGGCCGATCCGCTGAACGATCGCGAGCGTCAGGTGCTGCGCCTCGCTGGCGACGGCATGAGCACCGGCGACATCGCCACGCACCTGCAGTTGTCATCGGGGACCGTGCGCAACTACCTGTCCGAGGCCATCGGCAAGCTCGGGGTGGCCAATCGCATCGAAGCCTACCGCCTGGCGCGGCAGCGCGGATGGTTGTGATGGGTCTGCCCATCCCGGTGAACATGGCCTGCCGGCCCAGTGCCAGCTGACTGCACCCCATTCCGGTGCATTTCCGGCCATAATGGCCCCGCTGCTGTCGGGGCCAAGGGAATGCGGACAGCGGCCGATCCCCCCGGATCGCTTCCGTCCCTGGCATCAGGAGTGCACCCGTGTTCCGACCGACCTTCTCTCGCGGCCTGTTGCCGCTGCTGCTGTTGTCCCCGATCGTCTGTGCGCAGACGCCCGATCCTGCGGTGCCGATTGCGCCAGCGCCGTCCGCGCCCGTCACAGCGCCGGTCGCAACCGACGATCGCGCCGCACCGGCCGACATGATGTCGGTCGACTTCCCGGAACAGGCGTTCACCGGCAGTGCCGACGTGCGCGTGCTCACCACCGCCGATCCGGCCGTGCTGGCCGGGATCGACATGTTCCTCGACGCGGCACCGCGCCGCTTGCTTCGCGACGCCCAGGCCATCCGCATCCTCGCCGGACAGCAGGCCCCGCAGAAGCCAGCGGTGGTCGAACTTGCCGTACCGGCCGCATTGACCGCCCGCTCGGCATCGCAGGACGAATACCTGGTGTGGGCGCGCTACCCGCAATCCGCCGATGCAACACCGTCCCACACCTTCCTGACCGCGGACGTGCGCTACATCCAGTCGCGCCGCCTGCTGCGCTTCGACCTGGAACCGTCCGCCTTCACCCGCCGCGGCGATGGACAGTGGGAAGCGATCCTGGTGCTGACCACGCCCGACGTGCAACCGGAACCGGCGCCGGCGGAACCGGCTGCGACAGCCGCCACGGCAACACGCTGACTGCCGCGGTGTCCGGATGGTTCGGTCGCTGCGGCGCGCCGATCAATCCGGCATCGGCGGCACCCACACCTCGCCGCGCATCAGCACACGCGCACTGCGGCTCATCACCGCACGGGTCACCACCCATTGTCCATTGCGCTGCGCCACATCCGCACCCACGCGCAAGGTGCCGGACGGATGGCCGAAGCGCACTGCCTCGCGCGTGCCACCGCCAGCAGCCAGATTGACCAGCGTGCCCGGCACCGCCGCCGCCGTGGCGATGGCCACCGACGCGGTGCCCATCATCGCGTGATGCAGCTTGCCCATGCTCAACGCGCGCACGCGCAGATCGATGGCGTCCTTGGCAATCCGCTTGCCGCTGGAGGCGGTGTAATCGGCTGGTGGCGCGACGAACGCCACTTTCGGCGTGTGCTGGCGCGTGGCCGCTTCGCCGGCATTCGCTATCAGACCCATGCGCAGCGCGCCGGCGGTGCGGATGGCTTCGAAGCGTTTGAGCGCTTCGGCATCGCTGTTGATATCGGCTTGCAACTCGCTGCCGCTATAGCCGATATCCGCCGCGTTGACGAAAATGGTGGGGATGCCGGCGCTGATCAGCGTCGCCTTCAGCGCACCGATGCCCGGTACGTCCAACTCATCGACCACGCTGCCGGTGGGAAACATGCTGCCGCCCGCATCGTCCTCATCGGATGGATCGATGAACTCCAGCACGATTTCCGCCGCCGGAAACGCCACGCCGTCCAGCTCGAAATCGCCCAGCTCCTGCACTTCGCCATTGCACACAGGCACATGCGCGATGATGGTCTTGCCGATGTTGGCCTGCCAGATGCGCACCGTGCACGTGCCGTTCTGCGGAATGCGCGCAGGCTCGATTAAACCACTAGCAATCGCGAACGGCCCTACCGCGCTGGACAGGTTGCCGCAGTTGCCGGACCAGTCCACGAAGGCGCTGTCGATGCCGACCTGGCCGTAGAGATAATCCACATCGTGCCCGGGCCGCGTGGACTTGGAGATGATCACGCACTTGGACGTGGAGGACGTCGCGCCGCCCATGCCGTCGATGTGCTGCTTGTAGGGATCGGGCGAACCGATCACCCGCAGCAGCAGCGCATCGCGCGCGGGGCCGGGTTGCTGTGCGGCGGACGGCAGGTCCTCGCGGCGGAAGAACACGCCTTTGGACGTGCCGCCGCGCATGTAGGTGGCTTTGATTGCGATCTGGCCGAGCATGGGCTATTCGTTTCCTTGGCGCGTGGCGAGGCGCCCGACAGCGAGAGATCGGAAGATTCGTCGCGGCGCGGTGGCGGGGATGGGGTGTTGTTTGGTGAGTGCCATGGCTGCTGCTCCTGGTGATTCGGATTCAGCGAAACAGGTGATGCTGGATAGCGACGAACGCTCGGCGGATCTCCTCGACGCTTCCCAACGAACGCTTGGCATCGTTGACGCCGCCATAACGGATGCGCAGGAAGTCGGCAACCTTGCTGCTGGCCAGCTCTCCAATGCCATTGCGTTCGTAGTTGCCCAACACGTATTCGAGGAATGACCGCATCTCGCGCTCGTAGCCATCCAGTCCGGTTGCCGACGCAGTCCGCACCCGCTGCCCGCGTGCCAGTGGTGCCAGCGCGAATCGGATGTAGGCCAGCACGTCGAAGACGTCGCTGTTCGGCGCGTCGATCAGCCGGCGCATCTCGTCCAGACGCTCGCTGTCGTACCCCAGATCGGTCAGGCGCTGCAGGAACGTTTCCCGACGGTCCGGATCGCTCCAGATCCCACGCAGCTCGTCTTCATCCCTGACCAGTGAACCGAGGTCACCGAACAGTTGCTGCATGAACTCGGCCGCCGTGATCTGCCGTCCCTCGTGCCAGTAGGTGGTCGTGGCCAGATAACGAATGCTGCGCTCCCTGCCATCGGACAACCTGATGACGATACGCTCGGGCGGTGGCGGTTCTTCCACGTCACCGCGTCCTGCGGTGTCAGGCGGCGGCCGCGGATCATCGCCTTCGCCACGCGGCGGGCGCGGGTCAACCGGCGGCTCAGGCGGCAGCGGCTCGCCATCCCAAGCAGGATCATTGAAGTGCTCGTACGCCTTCACGAAGTCGTAGATGGTGAAGTATTCCTTGCCTTCGAAGGTACGCGTGCCTCGCCCGATGATCTGCTTGAACTCCACCATCGACTTGACCGGCCGCAGCAGCACGATGTTGCGCACGTTGCGCGCATCCACGCCAGTGGACAGCTTCTGCGAAGTGGTCAGGATGGTCGGCAGGGTCTTCTCGTTGTCCTGGAACTCGCGCAGGTGGCGTTCGCCCAGTTCGCCGTCGTCTGCAGTGACGCGCTCGCAGTAGTGCGGGTCCGGGTTGTCCTTGACCTGGTTGATGAAGTTGCGCACGCGCGCGGCATGCTCCTGCGTGGCGCAGAACACCAACGTCTTCTGGCGCTGGTCGATCTGGTCCATGAATTCGTGCACGCGGCTCTGCTCGCGCTGGTCGATCACCAGCTTCGTGTTGATGTCGGCTTCGGTGTAGGTCCTGTCCGGATCGATGTCACCGGACAACACTTCATCGCCAGCGACGAATGTGTACTCGTCCATGGTCGAGGCCATCTGCCGCACCTTGAACGGCGTCAGGAAGCCGTCGCCGATGCCTTCCTTCAATGCATAGGTGTAGACCGGCTCGCCGAAATAGGCGTAGGTGTCCACGTTGACGTCGCGCTTGGGCGTGGCGGTTAGTCCCAGCTGCACCGCAGGCTTGAAGTATTCGAGGATGCCGCGCCAGCTGCTTTCGTCGCGCGCCCCGCCGCGATGGCATTCGTCGATGATGATGAAGTCGAAGAAGTCCGGTTCGTAGCCCTCGAAGGTGAATTGCGGCGAGCCGTCGCCTTGCGCAATCTCGCCTTCATCGCCGGAGGGACCGCCGCCGGTCATGAAGGTCTGGAAGATGGTGAAGAACACGCTGGCGTTGCGCGGGATGCCGCCGCGTCTGCGGATCTCCTCAGGGCGAATGCGGCACAGCGCGTGTGGGTCGAAGGCGCTGAAGGCGTTGAAGGCCTGGTCGGCCAGGATGTTGCGGTCGGCCAGGAACAGGATGCGCGGGCGGCGCACCGGGTCGCGGCTCAGGTTCCATTTCGCATGGAACAGCTTCCACGCGATCTGGAAGGCGATCGAGGTCTTGCCGGTGCCGGTCGCCAGCGTCAACAGGATGCGGTCCCGGTCCTGCGCGATGGCCTCCAGCACCGCGGTGATGGCGTTGTGCTGGTAGTAGCGCGGCTGCCACTTGCCGCCACCGGTCTCGAACGGCACCGCCCCGAAGCGCTCGCGCCAGTCGTTGCCGTCCGGGAAGCAGCGCAGCCACAGCTGTTCCGGCGTGGGGAATGGCAGGGCGATGTCGCCCTCGGCGCCGGTGTGCATGTCGATGCCGTACCAGCCGATGCCATTGGTGGCATAGGCAAATCGCGCCTGCAGCCGCGCCGCGTAGTCCTTCGCCTGGCCGACGCCGGTGATGTGGCCCAACCCGGCACGCTTGGCTTCGATGACAGCCAGCTTGCGGCCGCGGTAGCTGAGCACGTAGTCGGCGGACAACGCGGTACCGCGCTGGCCACCGGCCAGGATGCGGCCGGGGCAGATCAGTTCGCGATGAACGTGCGCGCCCTCCACCACGCCCCATCCGGCATCACGCAGGACCGGGTCGATGCGGTTGGCTCGGGTGTCCGCTTCGGTCTCCATCATCACGCGGGAGTTTGCCATGCCGGCCGGTTTCAGCGCAGCAACGGCAACTGGCCTGCATCGGCACCGCGCGCGACTTCCGCGCGACGGATCATCTGCTGCACCGCAGGAGCCGCATGGATCGCCTGCAACTCGACTTCCGGATGCGCATTGGCGAACACCCGGAAGATCTCGTCGGCGAAGGCCTGGCCAATGCCACTCACCTCGGCGAAGTCCAGCATGACGCTGCGGAAACGCTCGACCCGGTGCAGCAGGCGCTTGGCCTGCGAGCGCGAGACCAGGTTTTCATCGTCCACTTTCGCCAACCGCACCGGTACCACGGTGCGGGCGAAGTCGTAGGCGTCCGGGCCGCTGGAGTATTCATCGAATACCGCGCCGATCTGCCGTCCGCTATCCCGTGCGATTTCCATGAACACCCTCGTACCCTGGCCGGTCGGCGGTGTTTCGACCTCGTACATCCAGTCGTCGTCGTGGCGATGGTCGTGGTCGAAGAACAGCCCACCGGACTGGATCTGGAAGCGCTCGAAGGCGCGCGAGGTGAAGAAGATGCCCTCGCCGGAATGCCGAGTCGGGTCGGTGGTCAACTTGCCCTTGGACAGCTCCAGCAGTGCCAGCCGCTCGTCCGGCAGGTCCAACGCGCGGGTGATCTTGCGGAAGATGCCGATGCCATCGTCAGCGACGGCCAGCAGCAGGCGCTCGCCATCCAGATCCATCTGCACATCAACCCGGCGGCCATCGGAGTGGTCCACCGCATTGTTGACCATCTCGGTCACGCCGTGATGGGCGATGTCCAGCACGTTGCGCGGCAGGTCGGCCAGCAGCGGCTGCAGGTCCGCGAACCACACCCGATCCTCCGCCAGGCCTGTGCGCGGGTAGCTGCGGCTGAACTTGCGGTGCGGACCCAGTGCGTACGTGGGCCGGGTGCCACCGGAGCTGCGCAGGTAGCCGCCTTCCACCAGCGCGCGCACTTGGGTGTTCACCCGCGCCCGCGACAGGCCCAGCTGGGCTGCGACCATGCTGGTCAGGTCGCGCGGGTGCTCCCCAACCGCGCGCAGCAGGGCAGCGTCGATCTCGTCGGAACGGCTGGGGCGGGCCATGCCGGGATTGTAAAGTCAGTCGGGCCAATTGAACAGTCATCGTCGATGGATTGACCAGCTACCCCCGCTACCCATTGATTCAGATAGGAAAACACGCGTCCGCGTGTCGTCTCGGGCAGCCGGAAAGCAGGCTGAACCCGAGTGGCGGGTCGGACACTTTTGCTGGACCACACGCTTGCAATACCCAGCAGATGCGGCCAACACTGTCCGCAAGTGGGTTGGGGGTTCGCGGCCGACGACATGGCCTCGGTGCGATCACCGGGGCCTTTCGCTTTTATGGATCGCCTGAATCCCTGGCAAGGTACAGCCAAGCAGTGCTAGTCTGGGCCCATGAAACCCCTCGCCGTCAGCAATGCTCATCTTCAGGCTCCCGCCAGCCGGAAGGCTGCCGTGGAACGGAACGTGCGCAGTTCGTCCGCCATCGAAGGGATCTCCGCGGCCACGTTCCGCAGCGCGGCAAACGGTCGCTTCGTGACCAAGACAAAAGGTGCTGCGCGCACGACCGTGCTCAACGATCCGCTCCCCCGGAAGACGAAATAGCCATCCGCTGAGTCCGCCGCAGCACGGCGGCGAAGACCTGTTCCAGAAGCGTGTAGTCGTTGCCTTGTGCGGCATGGATCGCGACGATGTATCGGCGTTTGGCAGCACCCCGGATCCCGTCGAAATCCAGCAAGGGCAGGCCCGCCTGCAGGGCCATCATCGTGTTGAGCATGCGCGCCAGTCGTCCGTTGCCCTCGCGGAACGGATGGATGAGGATGAATTCGGCGTGCGTGCGCGCCAGTGCCTGCACCAGTCGTATGTCGTCCATGCCGGCGCAGGGCGTGTGTGCTGCCAGCACCGTGCGGGAATAGTCCGCCATCAGGTCGGGCACCAGGCGCGCAGCGGCGAACGGAAACCCGTCCTTGCTCATGTTGACCTGGCGATAGCGGCCTGCCCAGTCGTAGAGACCGCCCAGCCAGCGCAGATGCCACGCGCAGAGGTCACCGTCCGTGAAGCGTTGGGCCTCGGTCACCTCGCCCAGCAGATCATCGGTCAGTTGCAACAATGCAGCGGTTTCCGCGACCTGCATGTCGCGCACCCGGACGATGCCGAGTCGATTGGCGAGCACGCGCCCGCGCGAGCCGGGTTGGGTCAGTCCTTCCGATCCCTGCGTGGCGTAGCGGCCGGTCATGGCGGCCGGGTCAGGTCAACTCACCGGAGAACGCCGCCTGCAGCAGGGATTGGCGGAGGGCTGCGATGTCGGTGAGTTTGGCGGTGCAGTTTTTCCGAAGCAGAGACACCTGCTCTCGCAGGTTATCTAGCCGATTGACGATGCGATGCTGCTGCTCGGTTGCCGGCACGGACATTTTCATGTGCTGCAGTTTCCGGATCGTGAGTGTGTCAACCGTCGCGCCATTGCCTGTGTCGAGCTGTTCAAAGAATCGCGGCGACTTGAGCCATGCTCGGACATAGTCACTGCTGACATTCGACGTTTTCTTCATCCATAGAACACTGGCGTCCTTGAAGTAGAAGCGATCTGATTCGCGGACAACATGCGCATTGCCTATGGTTCCGATCGCGGTAATAACGATATCGCCAGCAGCTGGAGCACCATGCTGCCTTTTCAACTCGTTGAAGTGTTCTTCGGCGATGAACAGTTCGTTATTGACATGCCCGTGGATAGAAAGCTTGGTTATTTCACGGCCACGATAGAAAGGAACGCCGTGTGTTTTCCATTGAGATTTCAGGACGCGTTTGCTGGAGCCAATATCAAACAGTGTCTGCAATTCAACTGCTGCCGAATCTTGTTCATCGAACACCTTGCTCAATTCTTCTGCAAGCATATTGTCGCAGTCCGCCAGATTCGCCTCGGCATTGGCGCGGGCGCGGTCAAGCGCGGCGAAGGCCTGATCCAGCACCGCGACGATGCGTTTTTGTTCGTCCAGCGGCGGAAGTGGGACTTCGATTTGCCGCAGGTTCCCCTGATTCAATTTCGGAACCGTCATTCCCGAGATGTACTCCGAGAGGTCCGCGCCATTCAAGTAATAGGTCAGCCAATCGTCGTCCAGTACGTTGCGGTGCGGGCGAAGAACATGTGCGTGATTGTTGACCCACGTCTTGCCGTCGATCCGAAAAGCGCTGACGTCACCTGCACCCCACTTCGCTCCATCCTCACCGATGAGAACCAAGGGTTCATCGAAGAGATAACCTTCAACCCAGTCCAGCACTCCGGTCGCGCCGTAGTATGGATAGGGGCCGGACCGTCGATCTGCCTTCGTCACAGGCTTCCGCTGGCTGTCCAAGATGTCGACAACCTCGCCAAGACACGCTACGGGCCAACTCACAACATCCCCCTCACCTGCGCCAACAGCTTCGCCGTCTCTGCATCTCGCGCCAGCATGTCGTCGATGATCTGCGCCGGGGTGCGCTGCGGCGCGGCTTCTGGCATGTGCGGGTTCTTCACCGACAGGTCGCACGTCGCCGCATCCACCTCATTCACGTCCAGCAGCCAGCTTTTCTCGCCCAGCGCCTTCGTCTTCTGCAATTCGACGAACGCGGCCAGGTCGGCATCGTTGAGCGGATTGGTCTTGCCCAGCGAGCGCCCCGGATCGAGCTGGTAGTACCAGATCTTGCGCGTGGGCGCGCCTTTCTCGAAGAACAGCACCACGGTCTTGACGCCCGCGCCCTGGAAGGTGCCGCCGGGGCAATCCAGCACGGTGTGCAGGGTGCAGCTGGCCAGCAGTTCGCGGCGCAGCTCCACGCTGGCGTTGTCGGTGTTGCTGAGGAAGGTGTTCTTGATCACCACCGCGCCGCGCCCACCGGCCTTGAGCTTGCGGATGAAGTGCTGCAGGAACAGGTACGCCGTCTCCGAGCTGCGGATCGGGAAGTTGTGCTGCACCTCCGGCCGCTCGCCGCCGCCGAACGGCGGATTGGCCAGCACGATGTCGTGGCGATCCTTCTGCTGGATGTCCATCACGTTTTCCGACAGCGTGTTGGTGTGGCGGATGTTGGGCGCGTCGATGCCGTGCAGGATCATGTTCATCACGCCCAGCACGTAGGCCAGCGACTTCTTCTCCTGCCCGTAGAAGGTCCTGCGCTGCAGCGTGTTCCATTCCGTCGCGGAGAGATCATCGCGGCGCAGGTGTTCCCAGGCCTCGCACAGGAAGCCCGCGCTGCCGCAGGCGCCGTCGTAGATGGTTTCGCCCACCTGCGGCTGCACCACGGCGATCATGGCGCGGATCAGCGGGCGCGGCGTGTAGTACTCGCCGCCGTTGCGCCCGGCATTGCCCATGCGCTTGATGCGCGTTTCGTAGAGGTCGGACAGTTCGTGCTTGGCCTCGGAACTGCCGAAGCTGAGCGTGTCCACGATCTGCAGCACGTCGCGCAGGGTGTAGCCGGAGCGGAAGCGGTTGGCGACTTCGGAGAAGATCTCGCCGATCTTGTACTGCAGGCTGTCGGCCTGGACGCTGCTGTCCTTGAACGACTTGAGGTGCGGCACGAGTTTGGTATTGACGAACTCGATCAGGTCGCTGCCGGTGCGCGCGTTGGGGTCGGGCTTGCCCTCGCCGTTCTTTGGCGCGGCCCAGTCCTGCCAGCGGTAGGGCTTGCTCAGGATCGGCGTGTAGGTCTGGCCCTTGAGGGCGGCTTCATCGGCCCACTCGTGCTCCATGTCGTCCAGGTACTTCAGGAACAGCAGCCACGAAGTCTGCTCGGCGTAGTCCAGCTCGGACGCCAGGCCTTCGTCGTTGCGCATGGCCTTGTCGATGGCGTTGAAGGCTTGCGCGTAGCCGCTTCCGCTGTCGCGTCTGAGGTCAGCCCTGGCTTTGTTCCGCTTGATCCTGGGTGCGGTGGGCTGCGGCTTGCCTGCATGCTGTGCCTTGTCGGTGTCGGTGCCGGCGAGCCTGACCGAACCGCCGCGCCCACGTCCGGGCACGATGCGGCCTGTCTCGATCAACGCCTCTTTGACGCGTTGGTAGGTGCTGTCGGTCCAACCAAGTTCCGCTTGCAGGCGCTGATTGCCGGCGCTGCCTCCTGACGCTGCAAGTGCCGCCAAGAACTTTTGTTCCTGTGCTTCAGACACGCGCAGCCTCCGCCTTCCCCGCCAGAAAATCCTTCGCAAACCGCTGCAGCACGCCGCCTGCTTCGTACACCGACAAGTCTTCGTCCGAGTCCAGGCGGCAGATGACGGGAATCTCCACCGTCTCCCCGTTCTTGCGATGCATCAACAGCATCAGCCGCGCGCCGGGGGCCACGATGCCGCGCACATCGAAGGTTTCCGTGCCGTCGATGGCATGCGTATTGCGATTTTCGCCCGGCAGGAATTGCAGCGGCAGCACGCCCATTCCGACCAGGTTCTGCCGGTGGATGCGCTCGAAACCTTCGGCCACGATCGCCTCCACGCCGGCCAGGCGCACGCCCTTCGCCGCCCAGTCGCGCGAGCTGCCTTGACCATAATCGGCGCCGGCGATGATGATCAGCGGCTGTTCGCGCTGCATGTAGGTTTCGATGGCTTCCCACATGCGCATTACGGCGCCTTCCGGTTCCACGCGCGCCAACGAACCCTGGCGCATGCTGCCGTCGTCGTTGCGCACCATTTCGTTGAACAGTTTCGGATTGGCGAAGGTGGCGCGCTGCGCGGTGAGGTGGTCGCCGCGATGGGTGGCGTAGGAATTGAAGTCCTCCTCGGCCACGGCCATCTTGAACAGGTATTCGCCGGCCGCGCTGTCGCCCATGATCGCGTTGCTGGGCGAAAGGTGATCGGTGGTGATGTTGTCGCCCAGCACCGCCAGCGGGCGCAGGCCGGTGAGCGTGCGCGGCTTGGCCAGCGCGCCCTCCCAGTACGGCGGGCGGCGGATGTAGGTGCTCATCTCGCGCCAGTCGTACAGGGGCGACACCTTGCGTCGCGTGCTGCCGCTGCGGTCGAACATCGGTTCGTACACGGCGGTGAAATGTTCGGGTTTGACCGCTTGTTTGACCAGCGCATCGATTTCCGCATCGGACGGCCAGATGTCTTTGAGATACACCGCATTGCCCTGCGCATCGGTGCCCAGCGCATCTTTTTCGATGTCGAAACGGATCGTGCCGGCAATCGCATACGCCACTACCAGCGGCGGCGAGGCCAGGAAGGCCTGTTTCGCGTAGGGATGGATGCGACCATCGAAATTGCGGTTGCCGCTGAGCACCGCGGTGGTGAAAAGGTCGCGCTCCAGGATTTCACGCTGCACGGTGGGGTCCAGCGCACCGCTCATGCCATTGCAGGTGGTGCAGGCGAAGGCCACGATGCCGAAGCCAAGTTGCTCCAGCTCGCGCTTCAGGCCGGCTTCTTCCAGATACAGCTGCACCGCCTTGGAACCCGGCGCCAGCGAGGTCTTGACCCACGGCTTGCGGGTCAGGCCGCGGGCGTTGGCGTTGCGGGCGATGAGCCCTGCGGCGATCACGTTGCGCGGGTTGCTGGTATTGGTGCAGCTGGTGATGGCGGCGATGATGACCGCACCGTCGGGCATCAGGCCTTGCGCTTCTTCCTCGCGGCCCGAGCGCAGCTTCGCTCCATCGGCGATGCCGCGGCTGCCCAGTTCGGTCACCGGCAATTTCGCATGCGGATTCGACGGCCCGGCCATCGTGCGTTCCACACTGGACAAATCGAACCTCAGCACGCGTTCGTACTGCGCGGTGCGTAAATCATCGGCCCACAGCCCGGCGGTTTTCGCATAAGCCTCCACCAGCGCCACCTGCGCATCGCCACGGCCGGTCAAGCGCAGATAATCCAGCGTGTTCTGGTCGATGTAGAACATCGCCGCGGTGGCGCCGTATTCCGGTGCCATGTTGCTGATGGTGGCGCGGTCGCCCACGGTCAGCGCCGCTGCACCTTCGCCATAAAATTCCAGGTACGCCCCCACCACTTTTTCCTTGCGCAGGAAGGCGGTCAGCGAGAGCACGATGTCGGTGGCGGTGATGCCCGGCTGCGGCTTGCCGGTCAGCTCCACGCCAATGATGTCCGGCAGGCGCATCCACGAGGCGCGGCCCAGCATCACGTTTTCCGCTTCCAGCCCGCCCACGCCGATCGCGATCACGCCCAGTGCATCCACGTGCGGGGTGTGCGAATCGGTGCCCACGCAGGTGTCGGGGTAGGCCACGCCATCGCTGACGCCGATCACCGGGCTCATCCGCTCCAGATTGATCTGGTGCATGATGCCGTTGCCCGGCGGCACCACGTCCATGTTCTCGAAGGCGTGCCGGGTCCATTCGATGAAGTGGAAGCGGTCGTCGTTGCGGCGGTCCTCGATGATGCGGTTTTTCACGAACGCATCCGGGTCGGTGCCGTCCGCCTCCACCGCCAGCGAATGGTCCACGATCAACTGCACCGGCACCACCGGATTCACCGCCGCCGGATCGCCACCGGCCTCGGCGATCGCGTCGCGCAGGCCGGCCAGGTCCACCAGCGCGGTCTGGCCGAGGATGTCGTGGCAGACCACACGTGCCGGAAACCACGGAAAATCCAGGTCGCGGCGGCGTTCGATCAGCTGCGCGAGATACGCATCGCGCTGCGCGGCATCCGTTCCGATTTCGGCGGCCTTGCGCACGATGTTCTCGGCGAACACCCGGCTGCTGTAGGGCAGCGTGGCCCAGGCGCCGGGCTTGAGCGCATCGACTGCCGATCGCGCATCGACATACCGCAGGTCGGTGCCAGGCAGCGGCTTGTGGTGATCGGTGTTCATGCGTGGCTCCGTGATGCTGGGGCGCCATTGTCGCAAATCGATGTGTCAAGGTCGCTTGACAAGGGGTATCTGCGGGCGGTATCTTTTCTGTCAAGCAAACTTGACAGAGCCGGCGATGTCGCCTTCACCCGCGCGATCGGGCAACGTATCTGCATCCCGCATGCAGACGAGGGCCGGCGCATGACGATGCCACACCGCGGCGGCGACGGCATGGCGTGCCTGCTCCTGCAAGGGCGCTGTCGATGAACAACCGTATGCGCCAACTTCGCGAGCAGCGCGGCTGGTCGCAGGCGGTGCTGGCCGAGCGGCTGGAGGTGTCCCGGCAAACCGTGAACGCCCTGGAAACCGGCAAGTACGACCCGTCGCTGCCGCTGGCCTTCCGCATCGCCCGGCTGTTCGGACAACCCATCGAATCCATCTTCATCGACGAGGCATGAGCATGAGAACCGATTCCTCCCTCCTCCGCGTGCTGGTTCGGGCTGCACTGGCGCTGGCATTGACCGCGTGCAGCACCGATGGCAACGACAGTGGCGATGCGCGGCCGCTCGGCAACCGCTGGGGCGACCTGGCGTTTACTCCCTGTTCGCTCTCCGGCGAGGGCAGCGGTCGCAACGGTATCGAAGCGCGCTGCACCGTGCTTGCGGTGCCGGAAAACCCGGACGCTCCCGACGGCCGCAAAATCGCGCTGAACATCGCCTGGGTGCCGGCCAGCAACGAGACCGACGCCACCACCGATCCGGTGTTCATGCTCGCCGGCGGCCCCGGCCAGGCCGCGGTGGCCACCTACCCGCAACTGGACGCGGCGTTCTCCGAGGTACGCAAGACCCGGCACGTGATCCTGGTGGACCAGCGCGGCACCGGCAAGTCCAACCTGCTGGACTGTCCCGCTGCCGATACGGCGGAGTCTTTCGACGACAGCAGCATGGCGGCGCTCGCCCGCGACTGCCTGGAACGCCTGCGGCCGCGTGCGGACCTGCGCTTCTACACCACCGGCGATGCCATCCGCGACCTGGACGCGGTGCGCCAGGCACTGGGCGTGGACAAGATCAACCTGATGGGCGTGTCCTACGGCACCCGCGTGGCGCAGCAGTACGCGCTGCATCATCCGCAGCACACGCGCACGGTGCTGCTGGACTCGGTGCTGCCCAACACCCTGACCGTGGGCAACCTGTGGGCGCGCAATCTCGAAGACGCGCTGGCACTGCAGTTCGCGCAATGCGAACGGCAACCCGCGTGCAAGGACAAGCTGGGCACCCCGCGCGCGCAGCTGGATGCATTGATGGCGCGGCTGCGCAGCGACCCGCCGCTGGTGCGTTACCGCGATGCCAGCACCCATGCGCAACGCGAGGTCCGGCTGACAGCGGACATGGTCGCCGGGCTGGTGCGCATGTTCGCCTACGCCCCGCAGGTGGCCGCGCTGCTGCCGAACCTGATCCACGAAGCCAACCAGGGCCGCTACGACGGGCTGATGGCATTGATCCAGATGCTGTCCGACAGCATCGGCGAGAGCATGGCCATGGGCATGCAGTTCTCGGTGGTGTGTGCCGAGGATACCGACGGCCTGACGCTCCGCGCGGAGGACCACGACACCCTGCTGGGCAACAGCCTGACCGAAGGGCTGGCCGCTGCCTGCTCGGTCTGGCCAAAGGGCGCGATGGCCACGGACTTCCGCACGCCGTTGTCCGGCGAGCTGCCGGTGCTGGCGATCTCGGGCGAGCACGATCCGGTGACACCGCCGCGCTACGGCGACGAGGCCATCGCACAGCTGGGCAATGCCCGCCATCTGGTCCTCAAGGGACAGGGCCACAACGTGATCGGCGCCGGCTGCATGCCCAAGCTGTTCGCGCAGTTCGTGGAGCGCGCCGACGCCAAGGGCCTGGACGCCGGCTGCCTCGACAGCCTGACCTACACCCCGCCCTTCACCGGCTTCAACGGCTGGGAACCCTGACCACCTGCCTCCGCCCCGGGTTACCGGGACGGCGCACGCCACGACCGCATTCCTGGAGACACCATGATCACCGCAGATCACCTGCGCAAGACCTTCCCCGGCAAGGGCAAGAAAGCCGCCCCGGTCATCGCCGTGGACAACGTCAGCTTCGAGGCCCGCGACGGCGAGATCACCGGCCTGCTCGGCCCCAACGGCGCCGGCAAGACCACCACCTTGCGCATGCTGTACACCCTGATGCGCCCGGAAACAGGCAGGGTGCTGGTGGATGGCATCGACACCACCGTCGATCCGCACGCGGTACGTCGCGCGCTGGGCGTGCTGCCCGATGCCCGCGGCGTGTACAAGCGCCTGACCGCGCGGGAGAACATCGCCTACTTCGGCGAACTGCACGGACTGTCGAAGAACGTCATCGCCCAGCGCACCGCGGTACTGGCGCGCGCGTTGCAGATGGAGGATTTCCTGGATCGCCAGACCGAGGGCTTCAGCCAGGGCCAGCGCACCAAGACCGCGATCGCACGGGCGCTGGTGCACGACCCGAAAAACGTGATCCTGGACGAACCCACCAACGGCCTGGACGTGATGACCACCCGCGGCTTGCGCGACTTCCTGCGCCAGCTGCGCACGGAAGGGCGCTGCGTGATCTTCTCCAGCCACATCATGCAGGAGGTCGCCGCGCTGTGCGACCGGATCGTGATCATCGCCAAGGGCCGGGTCATGGCCGCCGGCACCCCGGACGAACTGCGCGCGCAGGCCGGCCACGACAACCTGGAAGACGCCTTCGTCAAACTGATCGGCACCGAGGAGGGCCTGTTCGCATGAGCGCCAACACCAAAGCCGTGCTGACCGTGGCGCGCAAGGAACTGCTGGACTTCGTGCGCGATCGCAAGACCCTGCTGATGACCCTGCTGGTGGGGCCGGTGATCATGCTCACCCTGTTCACCGTGATGGGCAAGCTCGCCGACCTGCGCATGAACACCGAACTGGAGAAGCCGCTGACGATCCCGATCGTCGGCGTCGAACACGCGCCCAACCTGGTAGCGTTCCTGTCCAGTCAGGGCATCCACGCCGATGCCGATGCCCCCGCGGACATCGACGCGGCCGTGCGCGCGCAGCGCTATGACGTGGCGCTGGTCCTGACCGAGCAGTTCAAGGCCGACTGGGCTGCCGGCGTGCCGGCACGGGTGGAGCTGGTCACCGACAGCACCCGTCGTACCGCCGAGATCCCGCTGTCGCGGGTGCAGGCTGCGCTGTCCGCCTACGGCCAGCAGGTCGGCTCGCTGCGCCTGCTCGCTCGCGGGGTCAATCCGGCCATCACCCAAGCCGTCGGCCTGGACCGGCGCGACCTGGCCACGCCCGAAGCGCGGCGCGGCGTGCTGGCCGCGATGATGCTACCGCTGCTGCTGCTGATCTTCGCCTTCGTCGGCGGTGCGCACCTGTCGATGGACACCACCGCGGGCGAGCGCGAGCGGCAATCGCTGGAGCCGCTGCTGGCCACCCCGGCTTCGCGGGCGGCGCTGGTCAGCGGCAAGATGCTGGCCGCCTCGACGGTCGGCATCGCCGGGCTGCTGATCATGCTGCTGACCTTGAAGATCAGCGCAGCCTTCATCACCGTCGGTTTCGTCCGCGCGCTGGACGTGAGCTTCGCCACGATCGGCAGCCTGCTGCTGGTGCTGCTGCCGCTGGTGCTGCTGGGTACCGCCTCGCTGACCCTACTGGCGGCCGGCGCCAGGAGCATGAAGGAAGCCCAGGCCAACCTGACCTGGATGATGTTCCTGCCGATGTTTCCGGTGTATGCGCTGATGGCCTACCCGATCCGCGATACCGAGTTGTGGCAGTACGCGGTGCCGTTCCTGTCGCAGAACCAGATGGTCGGCAAGCTCGGCCGCGGCGACATGCCCACCCCCGAGCAATGGGGCGTGTACCTGGGCTGCGCGCTGCTGCTGGCGGCGATCGTCTGGGCCGCGGCGGTGTGGCGCTACGGCCGGGAAAAACTGGCGATCAGCGCCTGAGCCACACGCGCCGCGGTGCGCGGCATGGTCACTGGGCCGGTTGCTCGAAGCTGATGTTGCGGCGGGTGGTGACCGGGTCGGACACCGGCTGGAAGCGCCAGCGGCGCACGGCCGCCAGGGCCGCACGGTCGAACACCCGCGCCGGTTCGGCCCGCACCACCCGTGGATTGCTGACGCTACCGTCGGTATTGACCGTGAATTCCACCAGCACCTGTCCGGACCGGCCGTCGCGCAGTGCCGCGCTGGGATAGTCCGGTGGCGGGGTGCTCAACGCCCGCACCACCGGCGCCGCAGGTGCGGTCGGTCGTTGCCGTGCCGCGGCTTCCTCGGCGGCGCGGCGTTCTTCGGCAGCACGTTCTTCGGCAGCGCGCTGCTCGGCCGCACGGCGCTCCGCCGCGGCCCGCTGTTCGGACGCTGCACGCTCGGCGGCCGCAACGCGTTCGGCCTCCTGCTGCTGGGCCAACCGTTGCGCGGCTTCCTGCTGCGCGCGCTGCTGGTCGGCTTCGCGCTGCTTGGCCAGTTCGGCCTGGCGCGCGGTTTCGGCTTCGGCATCGGTGGCACGCTTGGCCAAGGCCAGCTTGCCCTCATCGATCTGGGCGCGCAGGCGCGGCAGCGCCGGGGCATCGTCGTCCGCCTGCTGCATCAGGCCCAGCAGGCGCTCGGCTTCCACGTAGTCCTCCCGCGCGATGCTCTGCTCGGTGGCGATCAGCGCATACGGCATCAGGTCGGTCAGGGCACTGGCGATCGCGGCATTGCCGGGCTGCTGCTCGCGCAGCGCCACGTAGTACTCGATGGCATTGTTGCCGGCCGGCGCATACAACCGCTGTTCGCGCAGTGCCGCCACCGCCGCCTGCTGCAACTGGCTGTTGCTCATGTCTTCGGCGCTGGGTTGTGCCGCCACCGCCGCCTCGGCGGGCGGGTCCGCCGACGGCGTTTCGCCGCCGGCCGGCGGGGTGTCCTGCTGGCCGCAAGCAGTCATGCCCAGCGCCAGCAGCAAGGCGCCGGCCTGCCATGCCCAGCCGCGGCGGTGCGGAACGTCGATCGTCTGGCCAGTCATGTACCCAGTCCCCTGTTCGCTCTGGCGAGATCCGACATTACACCGCGCGCGTACGGGCGGTTGTCAAGTCGGCGCAATCGTATGCCGCCTTCGCCAGTGGACGCAACGCTGCTCACTTGCCGATGCAGAAGGTGGAAAAGATGTGTCCCAGCATCGCATCGGGCAGGGTCTTGCCGGTGATCGCGCCCAGCGCATCGTGGGCCAGGCGCAGCGATTCGGCGGCCAGTTCCGGCGCGGCCTCCTGCAGCATGGTTCCGGCATCCTCCAGATGCGTGCCGGCTGCACGCAATGCCTGCACGTGCCGTTCGCGCGCACTGAATGCGCCCTCCTGCGCAACAGTGGCGTCCCCGCCGGCCAGCGCCGCCAGGCGTGTCCGCACGGCATCCAGCCCCGTTCCCGATTGCAGCGACAGCCGCAGCAGCGGTTCGCCGGCCACCGTGTCGGGCAAGCCGGCATCGCTCGGCAGCAGATCGGTCTTGTTGGCGATCCACAGCCGCTGCGGCACATCCATCACCAGCGGCTGCATCCGGGCCACGCCGTCGGCCAGTCGGGTGGCATCCAGCAGCACCACGGCCAGATCGGCGCGGTGCAGCTCGGCTTCGGCGCGGCGCATGCCCTCGCGCTCGATCGCATCCCCACCCTCGCGCAGTCCGGCGGTGTCGACCAGGGTGAATTCGATCCCGTCGCTGCGCACGGTTTCGCTGAGCACGTCGCGGGTGGTCCCGGCGATGGCGGTGACGATCGCGCGCTGCGCACCGGCCAGCGCATTCAGCAGCGAGCTCTTGCCGGCATTGGGCGGCCCGCTGATCACCACGTGCAGACCGTCGCGCAGACGCCGGCCGCGTTCGGCCTGCTGCAACGTTGCCGCCAGATCGGTCTGCAGCGCGGACAGGGTCTGCAGCAACGCCGGCGTGGCCAGGGTATCGATCGGCTCGTCGGCAAAGTCGATGCCCGCTTCCACCTGCACCCGCAGCGCGATCATGTCCTGCGCCAATCCATCGACCTGCTGCGAGAAGGTACCCTCCAGCGCCCGTCGCGCCGCACGGGCCGCCTGCTGGCTGCCGGCGGCGATCAGGTCAGCGATGGCCTCGGCCTGGACCAGATCGAGTTTGCCGTTGTGGAACGCGCGTTCGCTGAATTCCCCCGGCAGCGCCCGTCGCGCGCCCAAAACGCAGCAACGGGCCAACAACGCCTGCAGCACCGCCGGGCCGCCGTGGCCCTGCAGTTCGGCCACGTCCTCGCCGGTGAAACTGGCCGGTGCCGGAAACCACAGCAGCAGGCCGTCGTCGATCGTGGCGCCATCGGCATCGGCAAAGCGCACGTAGTCGGCATGCCGCGGCCGCAACCGCCGGCGTCCTGTCAGCGTCTGTGCGATGGCACCGGCCTGCGGGCCGGACAGTCGGATCACGCCGATGCCGGCCGCGCCGGCACCGGTGGCGATGGCGGCGATGGTGTCGCCGGACATCACGTGCATCGACCGCCGCGCTTACGCCGGCTTGGCCGGGTCCGCATGGCTGCCACCGTACTTCTTCAGCATCACCCACTGCTGCAGCAGGCCCAGGGTGCCGTTGGTGACCCAGTACAGCACCAGGCCGGCCGGGAAGAACACCATCATCACGCCGAAGATTAGCGGCATCAGCTGCATGATGCGCTGCTGCATCGGGTCCATGCCGACCATCGGGGTCAGTCGCTGGGTCAGCCACATCACCGCGATGTTGATCACCGGCAGGATGAAGTACGGATCCGGCGCGGTCAGGTTCTGGATCCAGCCGATCCACGGCGCGTGGCGCAGTTCCACCGCCTCCAGCAGGGTCCAGTACAGCGCCAGGAAAATCGGCATCTGCACCAGAATCGGCAGACAGCCGCCCATCGGATTGATCTTCTCCTTGCGGTACAGCTCCATCAGCGCCATCTGGAACTTCTGCTTGTCCTCGCCGTAGCGTTCCTTCAGCTGCTGCACCCGCGGCTGGAACTTGCGCAGTTTGGCCGCCGACTTGTACTGCGCCGCCGACAGCGGAAACAGCAGCAGCTTGATGATGACCACCAGGCCGATGATCGCCCAGCCCCAGTTGCCGATCAGTCCGTGCAGCCACGACAGCACCCAGAACAGCATCCCGGCCAGTGCCGCCATGATGCCGTAGCTGCTGAAGTCCACCGCCCGTTCCAGGCCAGGCACCTGCTGCGCCTCGATCTGCTTGACCAGCTTCGGGCCCACCCACAGCCGCGCTTCGGTCTGCTGCCGGGTGCCCGGGGCCACGGTCAGGCCCGGGCCCATTTCGCGCACCAGCGCCTGACGGCCGTTCTGCGGCCAGGCCAGCGACACGGTGGTGCGATCGCTGGCCGCCGGGATCCAGGCGCTGAAGAAATGATGCTGCAGCAGGCCGATCCAGCCGGCGGTGACCGGCTTGTCCAGGGTGCCGTCCTCGGCGTAATCGGCGAACTTGCGCTTTTCCACCTTGTCCTCGGGGCTGTACCAGGCCGCGCCGTGGAAGCTGTACGACTCCGGATGGGTAAAACCGCTCTTCACCACCGGCGGCACCCGCACGAGCTGCCGGTACACATGGCCCTGCCACGGCTGGTTGCCGGTGTTGATCACCTCGTCGCGCACCTGCAACGCGTACTGGCCGCGTTTCACGATGTAGGTACGGCGGATGCTGACCCCGTTCGGCCCGGTCCACAGGAACGGCACCGCCACCTCGCTGGCACCGGGCAGCAGCTGCACGTTGCCGGCACCGGTTTCGGGCACGAAGCCATCCAGATGGCTGGGCGCGGCCTGCGCCTCGCTGACCCAGCCGCTCTGCGCCTGGTAGAAGCTGTCCGGTGCCGAATCGAACAGCACCATCGGCGGGCTGCCGGCGGCGGTGGTCTGCGGATACTGCAGCAGCTCGGCCCGGCGCACGCTGCCGCCGTCGATCACCAGCCGCAGCACGTCGGTGGTCACGGTCACGGCCGGCGTGCCGGTTGCGGCGGCCGCAGCCGTGCGCCGTGCCGGCGTGGATGGTGCCGACGGAATCGCGCCATCGCGCCGCGCCTGCGGCACGCTGTCGTTGCCATCGGTCTGCAGGGTGGTGGTGGAAGATGACGGCGCGCGCGCGGCGGTCTGTTCCTTGTTCCACTCCATCCACAGCATGATGGCCACCATCAGCCAGGCCAGGATCAGGAACGTGCGAGTCTGGTTCATCGTGCAGGGTCGACGGTGGCGCCGGAAACGCGGCCGTCAGCAAGGGAAGAAGGCGAGCCGGCCATTGTGCCGGCTGCGGCGGCATCGGGCAACGCGCCGATGCGTCGCCAAGCTCCCAGCACGGCGTGGCGCAGGGCATCGGGGCTGGCCTGCACGGCGGCCGGACGCACCACGATCACGTAGTCGGCCGGCAGCAAGCGGCTGCGTTGATGGCGAAAGACATCGCGCAGGATGCGCTTGATCCGGTTGCGGTCATGCGCATGCCGCGACACCTTGCGCGACACCGCCAGCCCCAGTCGCGGCGTGCCATCGGGCTGCGCCAGCCAGTGCAGCGCCAGCAAGGCATGCCCTGCCCGCTTGCCATCGGCAAACACACAGGCGAAATCGCTGCCGGAGCGAACCCGGGCAGCAGGCGGAAAGCGATCGGTTCGGGATGTGGAGCGCAGCGGCACGCCGGCGCCCTGCGCCGGTGCGGGCGTCAGACGGCCAGGCGCTTGCGACCCTTGGCGCGGCGGCGGGCCAGCACCTTGCGGCCGTCGGCGGTTTTCATGCGGGCACGGAATCCGTGGTCGCGCTTGCGCTTGAGGTTGCTGGGCTGGTAGGTGCGCTTGGTGGCCATGGCGGCAGGTCGGAATGCAACGGAAAAGACCGGCGATGGTAGCAGCCCGCGCAAGTCCGGTCAAACGCGGCCACGGGTGCTACCCTGTGCCGTCCGGCGATGCCTGCACAGGCAGTCATCGCACGTGACCTGTCTGGTGGATGCCCTGTCGATGTCGCTTGACCCTTGGCCGCGTTGCCTCGAACGCCTGGCCACCGAAGTCCCGGTGGAAGACGTGCATACCTGGCTGCGCCCGCTGCAGGCGGACGACCGTGGCCAGTCGCTGGTGCTGTACGCGCCCAACGCGTTCGTGCTGGACGAGGTGCGCGGCCGCTATCTGGGCCGGATCCGCGAGCTGCTGGCGCATTTCGCCGGGCACGACCGGGTGTCGCTGGAAATCGGCGCGCTGCGCAGGCCGACCGAAGCGGCATCTCCCCTGCCGCACGCTACCGACGCGGCCGCGTCACCGGCCGCAGCGCCGTTCCACGGCAACCTGGACAGCCACTACACCTTCGCCAACTTCGTCGAAGGGCGCAGCAACCAGATGGCCCGCGCCGCGGCGCTGCAGGCGGCCGGGCAGCCGGGCGATCGCGCCCACAATCCGCTGCTGCTGTACGGCGGCACCGGGCTGGGCAAGACCCATCTGATGTTCGCCATCGGCAATGCCATGCGCCAGCACGATCCGGCCGCGCGGGTGCTGTATCTGCGCTCCAACGATTTCTACAACGCGTTCTTCCGCGCGCTGCAGGACAGGACCGCCGACCAGTTCAAACGCCAATTCCAGCAGATCGACGCGCTGCTGATCGACGACATCCAGTTCTTCGCCGGCAAGGACCGCACCCAGGAGGAGTTCTTTCACACCTTCAACGCGCTGTTCGACGGCAAGCAGCAGATCGTGATGACCTGCGACCGCTACCCGCGCGAGGTGGACGGGCTGGAGCCGCGGCTGAAGTCGCGGCTGGGCTGGGGGCTGTCGGTGGCGATCGATCCGCCGGACTTCGAGACCCGCGCGCAGATCGTGCTGGCCAAGGCGCACGAACGCGGCGCGCAGATTCCAGAGGACGTGGCCTTCCTGCTGGCCAAGCGCATGCGCAGCAACGTGCGCGACCTGGAGGGCGCCCTGAACACGCTGGCGGCGCGGGCCAACTTCACCGGCCGGCCCATCACCAGCGAGTTCGCCCAGGAAACCCTGCGCGACCTGCTGCGGGCGCAGCAGCAGGCCATCGGCATCGCCAACATCCAGAAGGTCGTGGCAGACTACTACGGCTTGCAGATCAAGGACCTGTTGGGGAAGCGGCGTACCCGCTCCCTGGCCCGGCCGCGCCAGATGGCGATGGCGCTGGCCAAGGAGCTGACCGAACACAGCCTGCCGGAAATCGGCGATGCGTTCGCAGGTCGCGACCACACCACGGTACTGCACGCCTGTCGCACCATTCGCGGCCTGCTGGACACCGACGGCAAGCTGCGCGAGGACTGGGACAAGCTGATCCGCAAACTGACCGAATAAACCGGGGAGAAGCTGTGGACAACCGGGTGATGCTTTTGCGGCCGAAAAAGCATCCACAGCCATCCACAGGGTCACCGCCACGCTGTCCACAATGCTGTTGAAGTCAAAATTCCTTTATAAATCAACAGGTTGATGACGTTTTCCACAGCCTGGCGGCCACTCTACCACCTCCTGTTTTTTTGTTTTACTCATTCTTATAGAACATCGCTTTGGGGATATCGGACATGCGTTTCAGCCTGCAGCGCGAAGTGTTGTTGAAGCCGTTGGCCCAGGTGGTCAACGTGGTGGAACGGCGGCAGACCTTGCCGGTGCTGGCCAATCTGCTGGTACAGGTGCAGGACGGGCGGCTGTCGCTGACCGGCACCGACCTGGAGGTGGAAATGGTGGCGCGCGTGGCCGTCGAGGATGCCCAGGACGGCGAAACCACCATTCCCGCACGCAAGCTGTTCGACATCGTCCGGGCCCTGCCCGATGGCAGCAAGGTGGTGGTGTCGCAGGCAGGCGAGAAGATCACCGTGCAGGCCGGACGCAGCCGCTTCACCCTGGCCAGCCTGTCGGCCAACGATTTCCCCTCGATCGACGAAGTGGAAGCCACCGAACGGGTCACCGTGCCGGAGGCCAGCCTGAAGGAGTTGATCGACCGCACCGCCTTCGCCATGGCCCAGCAGGACGTGCGCTACTACCTGAATGGCCTGCTGTTCGATCTGCGCGATCAGGCGCTGCGCTGCGTGGCCACCGACGGCCACCGCCTGGCCCTGTGCGAGGCCGCGCTGGACGGCAGCGGTGCCAAGCGCCAGATCATCGTGCCGCGCAAGGGCGTGCAGGAACTGCAGCGCCTGCTGGAAGGCGGCGAACGCACCCTGGAGCTGGAACTGGGCCGCAGCCACCTGCGGGTGAAGCGCGACGATGTCACCTTCACCAGCAAGCTGATCGACGGCAAGTTCCCCGACTACGAGGCAGTGATTCCGATCGGCGCCGACCGCATCGTGTCGGTGGACCGCGAGGTGCTGCGGGCGGCGCTGCAGCGTGCGGCGATCCTGTCCAACGAGAAGTACCGCGGCGTGCGCGTGGAAGTGTCGCCCGGACAGTTGAAGATCAGCGCACACAACCCCGAGCAGGAAGAAGCCCAGGAAGACGTGGAAGCCGACACCAAGGTCGACGACCTGGCGATCGGCTTCAACGTGAACTATCTGCTGGACGCGCTCACTTCGCTGCGCGACGAACACGTGGTGCTGCAGCTGCGCGATGCCAACTCCTCGGCGCTGGTGCGCGGCGCCGACAACGAACGCAGCCGGCATGTGGTGATGCCGCTGCGGCTCTGACGCCGACATCGGCATGGCGGCTCAGGCCATGTTCCACGTGAAACACTCTGCCCTGCGCCCGGTCCTTGCCGGGCGTCGTGCTCTGTGGGGCGTGGCCTGATGCGATTGCTACGGCTGGACATCCACGATCTGCGCTGCCTGCAATCGGTCACTCTGGAGCCAGAAGCCCGCCTGAACCTGATCACGGGACCGAACGGGGCCGGCAAGACCAGCGTGCTGGAAGCCATCCATTTGCTCGGCTATGGCCGCAGCTTCCGCTGCCGGGTGCGGGATGGGCTGATCCGGACCGGTGCGCCAGCCGTAGCCGTGTTCGCCGAATCGGCATCGGCGGATGCGACTTTGGTGCGCCGCATTGGCCTGCGGCACGCCGGCAGCACGTGGGAAGGTCGCTTGGACGGTGCCGGCGTGCAGCAGCTGGGCGATCTTTGCGCCGCCTTGGCCGTGGTCACCTTCGAGCCTGGCAGCCATGCCTTGGTCACCGGCGGTGGCGAACCACGTCGGCGGCAATTGGATTGGGGATTGTTTCACGTGGAACATGGCGATCCAAGTGCCGCATTCCTGTCGCACTGGCGTCGATACCATCGGGCGCTGAAGCAGCGCAATCGTCTGTTGAAGGCCGGTGCGATCCATTCGGATCAGCTGGATGCCTGGGATCACGAACTGGCCCAGTCTGGCGAGGCATTGACTCGCAGCCGGCTGCACTATCTGGATCGATTGTTGTCTCCACTGCAGCAGGTATCGGGGCAGCTCTCCCCGATGCTGGGCCTTGCCAGCCTGCAGTATCAGCCCGGCTGGCCACGCGAATCGCTGGATCTGGCCGATTCGCTGCTGCTGGCCCGCGACCGGGACCTGCAGCACGGGCATACTTCGGTGGGTCCGCACCGGGCCGATTGGCGGATAGCGCATGCCGCCTTGCCGGGCGGAGAAGCGCTGTCGCGCGGACAGGCCAAGCTGGTGGCGCTGTCGCTGTTGCTGGCACAGGCCCGGCTGCATGGCGACAGCACCGGGCACTGGCCGATCATCCTGCTGGACGATCTGGCCTCGGAGCTGGATCGGCAACACCAGTCGCGCGTGCTGCAGCAGCTGCAGGACAGCGGCGCGCAGGTGTTCCTGACCGGCACCGAGCAGCCGGAGGCGGTGCAGACGCTCGGTCTGCAGCCGCGGATGTTCCACGTGGAACAGGGCCGGATCAGCGCTTGACCCAACCGGCGGCGGGGCAGGGACGCTACACCGCCGTAGCAACAGGATCTGCCATCAACCCCGTTTCGAGGCGATCCAGTGGTTGATCTTCGCTTCCAGCAGCGACAGCGGCAGTGACCCATCCTTCAGCACCTCGGTATGGAATTCGCGTGGGTCGAAGCGATCCCCCAGCTGCGACTGCGCGCGTTCCTTCAACTCCTGGATCTTGAGCTCGCCGATCTTGTAGGCCAATGCCTGCGACGGCCAGGCGATGTAGCGCTCGGCCTCGGCGGTCGCCTGGGTGTCGCTCTCGGCCGAGTTCTCCAGCATGTAGCGGATCACCTGCTCGCGGGTCCAGCCCTTGCTTTGCAGGCCGGTGTCGGTGACCAGGCGGATCGCGCGCCACAGTTCGTTCTGCAGGCGGCCGAAGTAGTCGTAGGGCGATTCGTAGACACCGAGCGCCTTGCCCAGCGATTCGGCATACAGGCCCCAGCCTTCGATGTAGGCGGTCTGCCCGCCGAAGCGCCGGAATGCGGGGAGGTCCTTCAACTCCTGTTGCAGCGCGATCTGGAAGTGATGCCCGGGAATGGCCTCGTGCAGGAACAGGTTCTCGGCGTCCCAACTGCGGCGTGAGGGCAGGTCATAGGTATTGGCGTAGAAGATACCGGGACGGCTGCCATCCTCGCTGGGGCTCTGGTATTCGCCACCGGCCGCGGACTTGGCGCGGTAGGCTTCGGTGGCACGCACTTCGAAGGGTGCCTTTGGCAGCAGCGAGAACTGCTCCGGCACCCGCGCCATGATCTTTTTCTCCAGGTCGCGATGCAGGTTGAGCAGGTCCTCTTCGGTCTTGAACTTGAAGCGGGCGTCGGTGCGCATGAAACGGAAGAAGTCCTGCAGCGATCCCTTGAAGCCCACGTCCTTCATCACCGCGTGCATTTCGCCATGGATGCGCGCCACCTCCTCCAGGCCGATCTGGTGGATCTGCGCCGGAGTCAGGTCGGTGGTGGTGGTCTGGCGTACGTTGTAGGCATACCAGTCGGCACCGTTCGGAAGCTTGTCCATGCCCACGCTGTCGCGCGTGGCGGGCAGGTAGTCGTTGGCGATGAAGTCACGTAACACCTTGAATGCAGGCAACATCTCCTGCTCGATCATGGTGCGATAGGCACCGGACAGGCGGGCCTTGTCGGCGGCACCGAAATCGGCCGGTATCGACTTGATCGGTCCCCAGAACACCGTGTCTTCGGCCTTGGGCTTCAGGAGGGCATCGATCTGCGGGACCACCTTCACCATCAGCGCGCGCGGCTGCACCACGCCAGCGGCCATGCCTTCGCGCATGTTGGCGATGGCGCTGTCCACCAGCACCGGAAAGCGGTTGCCGCGGGCCAGCCAGTTGTCGTAGTCCTGCACGGTCTTGAACGGCTGCGCGCCGGTACCCGAACCCAGCATGGCCGCCAGGGTCACGATGCTGCCCATCTGGTCCACCGGCAGCATCCAGTCGGGAAAACGTTCGCCATACAGCGAATCGGTGGCCTCGTCCACGAAGATCTGGCAGCTGATCAGGTCCTGTCCACTCAGGCCGTCCCGGCCGACCGCCTGGATTCGATCGAGCCAGTGTTGCGTGAAAACGTGATTGTCATCACGGAACGCCTTGGAATAAAAGTCCGGCAGCTGGTCGTTGTAGCGGCTGTCGCCCTGAAACGTGGCCTGCAGCGGATTGCGCTTCAACAAAGCTTCCCAGTACTCGGCATACAGCGCATTCAGGCGTTGCGCCTTGTCCGCAACCGGCACGACTGTCGACGCATCCGCAACCGGTGTTGACGAGGACGGGGCAGGGGGGGTGGCGCAGCCGGTGGCTGAAGTGGCGAGCGACAGGGCGGCGGCAAGCAGCACGGGATGGGGCGACATGGCGGACATTCCGGAAAAGGAATGGGCAGTGTGGTTGCGATGCGGCGGTTCGGACAGTGTCGTTGGTACCGGAAGGGAGTGGGGGGTCAATGCGATGCAGTGTCCAGATGGCAAGGACGTGACGCCCGGCGATCGCGCCTAGGACGAGCCGATTGTCGTTCTCACATATTTAAGAGACAGGCCCCGAATCCATTCAACTGGTATCCTATGCAGGCGCAACGCTATAGCTAAGGTGTCGCCGGCGGCGACACGGCAGGCGTGGGCGCCTGTTCCATCGCACCCGTCCCACAGCAGATCCGCATGACCGACGACACCCAGCAGCCGGCTCCCGGCAACGACTACGATTCCTCCCGCATCACCGTGCTGCGCGGCCTGGAGGCCGTGCGCAAGCGCCCCGGCATGTACATCGGCGACGTGCACGACGGCACCGGCCTGCACCACATGGTGTTCGAGGTGGTGGACAACGCGGTGGACGAGGCGCTGGCCGGCCACGCCGACGACATCCTGGTCACCATCCACCAGGACGGCTCGGTGTCGGTGTCCGACAACGGCCGCGGCATCCCGGTGGACATCCACAAGGAAGAGGGCGTGTCGGCGGCGGAGGTCATCATGACCGTGCTGCATGCCGGCGGCAAGTTCGACGACAACAGCTATAAGGTGTCCGGCGGCCTGCACGGCGTGGGCGTGAGCGTGGTCAACGCGCTGTCGGACAAGCTGCAGCTGGACATCTGGCGCGACGGCGGCCATCACCGCCAGAGCTTCGCACTGGGCGAGCCGGTGGCGCCCTTGCAGCGCCTCGGCGAACAGGGCGCGCGACGCGGTACGCTGCTGCGGTTCTGGCCGTCGGCGGACATCTTTTCCGATACCGAATTCCACTACGACATCCTCGCCCGGCGCCTGCGCGAGCTGTCCTTCCTCAACTCGGGGGTGAAGATCACCCTCACCGACGAGCGCGGCGAAGGCGAAACCCAGGTGTTCCAGTACGAAGGCGGCATCCGCAGTTTCGTCGAGCATCTGGCGCAGCTGAAGACACCGCTGCACCCGAACGTGATCTCGGTGACCGGCGAGCAGAACGGCATCACCGTGGACGTCGCGCTGCAATGGACCGACGCCTACCAGGAAACCATGTTCTGCTTCACCAACAACATCCCGCAGAAGGATGGCGGCACCCACCTGCAGGGGTTCCGCGCCGCGCTGACCCGCACGCTGACCAACTACATCGAGCAGAATGGCATCGCGAAACAGGCCAAGGTGGCGCTGTCGGGTGATGACATGCGCGAAGGCCTGATCGCGGTGCTGTCGGTGAAGGTGCCCGACCCCAGTTTTTCCAGCCAGACCAAGGAAAAGCTGGTCTCCTCCGAAGTGCGGCCGGTGGTCGAGACCACCTTCGGTGCGCGGCTGCAGGAATTCCTGCAGGAACACCCCAACGAAGCGCGTGCGATTGCCGGCAAGATCGTCGATGCCGCCCGCGCCCGCGAGGCCGCCCGCAAGGCCCGCGACCTGACCCGCCGCAAGGGTGCGTTGGACATCGCCGGGTTGCCTGGCAAGCTGGCCGACTGCTCGGAAAAGGATCCGGCGCTGTCGGAACTGTTCATCGTCGAGGGCGATTCGGCCGGCGGCTCGGCCAAGCAGGGCCGCAACCGCAAGACCCAGGCGGTGCTGCCGTTGCGCGGCAAGATCCTGAACGTGGAACGCGCCCGTTTCGACCGCATGCTGGCCAGTGCCGAGGTCGGCACGCTGATCACCGCGCTGGGCACCGGCATCGGCAAGGACGAATACAACCCGGACAAGCTGCGCTATCACCGCATCATCCTGATGACCGACGCCGACGTGGACGGCAGCCACATCCGCACCCTGCTGCTGACCTTCTTCTACCGGCAGATGCCGGAGCTGATCGAGCGCGGGCATGTCTACATCGGGCTGCCGCCGCTGTACAAGCTGAAGCAAGGCAAGAACGAGCTGTACCTGAAGGACGATGCCGCACTGGATGCCTACCTGGCCAACAGCGCGGTGGAAGGCGCGCAGCTGATCCCGGCCGAGAACGAACCGGCCATCGAAGGCGCTGGCCTGGAAAAGCTGCTGCTGGTCTTCGCCAACGCGCGTGCGGCGATCGCGCGCAACGCGCATCGGTTCGATCCCATCGTGCTGGAGTCGCTGATCGATTTCACCCCGCTGGATGCGGTCTCGCTGGCCGAGCACACCGACGAGGCGCACGAACTGGACGCGCTGGCGGCCAGGCTGAACCGCACCGGTCTGGGCAAGCCCCGCTACAGCCTGACGCTGCAGCCCGGCACGGACACCCGTGCGGCCGCGCTGCTGATCACCCGCCGGCACATGGGCGAGGACCTGACCCAGGTGCTGCCGCTGACCATTTTCGAGCATGGCGAACTGAAACCGTTGCGCGAGGCCGCCGAAGTGCTGCACGGACTGGTGCGTGACGGGGCGCGGATCGTGCGCGGCAACAGGGCCGCGCCGGTGCATTCCTTCGCCGATGCGCAGGCCTGGCTGCTGGAGGAGGCGAAGAAAGGCCGGCAGATCCAGCGCTTCAAGGGCCTGGGCGAGATGAACCCGGAACAGCTGTGGGACACCACGGTGAATCCGGATACCCGTCGCCTGCTGCAGGTGAAGATCGAGGACGCGGTGGCTGCCGATGCGATCTTCTCCACCCTGATGGGCGATGTGGTGGAGCCGCGCCGCGAGTTCATCGAGGACAACGCGTTGAAGGTGGCCAATCTCGATGTCTGAAGCATGAAGAACAGCCCCTGGTTGGTGACCGCCGGCTGAGAAAACCGGATCGCTTGACGCGGCCTTCAGCCGCCGTGGCTTACATCTGCAGGCAATCGCCCGCCTGTGGAGCCTTGCCGTCATGTCCGTTTCCCTGAAACCCCTTGCCGCCGGCATCCTGCTGGCTGTGACCGTGGCTTGCGCCACCACCACCTCGCCGACCGGACGCAAGCAGTACGTGGGTGCGGTATCGCAGGATCAGCTGAACCAACTGGGCGCACAGGCCTTCAGCGAGATGAAAAGCCAGCAGCCGCAGACCCGCAGCACCCAGCATCGCAGCTACGTGACTTGCGTGGTCAATGCGGTGGTACGCGAACTCCCGGCGCAGTGGCAGCAGACCGGCTGGGACGTGGCCGTGTTCGAAAGCAACGAGCCCAATGCCTTCGCGCTGCCGGGCGGCAAGGTCGGGGTGTACACCGGCATCTTCCAGGCCGCGCGCAACCAGGATCAGCTGGCAGCGGTCATCGCCCATGAAATCGGCCACGTCATCGCACGCCATCACGACGAGCGCATCACCCGGCAGATGGGCGCAGCTGCCGGCGTGCAGCTGCTCGGCGCACTGGCCGGCGACTACGGGCAGCTGGCCACCCAGGGCGGCAGCCTGCTGGCCCAGACCGGCTTCCTGTTGCCGGGTTCGCGCGCCCAGGAAACCGAATCGGACGTGATCGGCCAGGAACTGATGGCCAAGGCGGGCTTCGACCCGCGCCAAGCCGTCAACCTGTGGCAGAACATGATCGCCGCCAGCCAGAGCCGGCCACCGCAATGGCTGTCAACCCACCCCAACCCGCAGGCGCGCATTGCCGAACTGCAGCAGCGCGCCGCTGCCCTGGTGCCGGTCTACGAGCAGGCGCGGGCCGCCGGCCGACGACCGTCCTGCGGTTGACCGGCGTCACGGCACGGTGATGACGCCTGCCGCCTGTTTCTGTTATTTTCGCCTGCTTGCCGCGGCGGAGGTCGGCGGCGCCGGGCATTCGTTGAGGTAGATCATGACCGTTCGTCATAGCGTTCTGGTTGCGGCCGTGCTGTCGGCCGTCGTGGCGGCTGGCATCGCGCCATCCGCCGATGCACAAACCGCGTCCGAGCGGGTGCGCGAGCGCCGCGAGCAGCGCGCCGCCGACAAGGCTGCGGACAGCACCGCACAGGCGGTGGTGGAAGAACGCTACCCGCAGGCCACGCGCAAGGCACCCGGACTGAAACCCTCGAGCAAGCACGGCAAGCAGCTGGACAAGCTGTTCAAGGCCTACAATGCCGACGATGCGGCCGCGGTGCAGGCCGTGGCCGATCCGCTGATCGCCGAAGCCAGTGCCAATGCCTACGAACGCGCGATCGCTGCACGGCTGACCGCCGCCACCAACCTGAACAAGGACAACGCCAAGGCCAAGGCCTATCTGCAGAAGGCCATCGCATTCGACGGCCTGGACAACAACGAACACTACGAAAGCATGATGCTGCTGGCGCAGCTGCAGCTGCAGGACGAGCAGTTCGACGAAGGCCTGGCCACACTGGAACAGTATGTGTCCGAAACCCGCACCACACGCAGCGAGGACATCGCCCTCAAGGGACAGAGCCTGTATCTGGCCGAACGCTATGCCGATGCTGCGGCCGTGCTGAAGCCGCTGATCGGCGGCACTGCAGAACCCAAGAAGGAATGGGTGCAGATGCTGATGAACAGCTACATCCACACCGATCAGCCGGGCGAAGCCTCGAAACTGGCCGAAGACCTGCTGGCCAAGAACCCGGGCGACAAGCAGCTGCAGCTGAACCTGGCCGCGATGTACATGCAGGGCGAGCAGAACGACAAGGCCATCGGCATGCTGGAACGGCTGCGCGGCGCCGGCCAACTCACCGACGAACGCGACTACCGCAACCTGTACGCCTTGTACCTGAATACGGATGGCAAGGAGAAGCAGGCCATCGCCACAATCAACGAGGGCCTGCAGAAGGGCATCCTGAAGGGTTCCTACCAGGACTACACCTCGCTGGCGCAGGCCTACTGGTTCTCCGACCAGCACACGCAGGCGATCGAGGCCTACCAGAAAGCCGCACCGCTGGGCACCGATGGCGAAAGCTATCTGAATCTGGCGCGGGCGCTGAACAACCTCGGCCGCACCGCCGAGGCCAAGCAGGCCGCCCAGCAGGCGCTGAACAAGGGCGTGAAGAACCCCAAGGACGCTCAGAGCATCCTCGGAGGCAAGTGAATCCGCCGGCCTGTCCAGCTGGACAGGTTGGTTCTGACGCAGGCATGGTATAGGCTTTCAGGTTCCCGTCGATCCGCCAGGGGCGTCGGGACAGCAGTACACCCTCCGGCGTTCCGGCGTCGGCCCAATCCGGATCACCGCGAATGACGCAACCGTTCATCTCCAAATCCAGGTACGACGATGACCGCGAGCCCGGCCTCAGCTGGTCACGCATCGCCGGCTACACCCTGGTGATCGCCGTGCACCTGTTCGCGCTGCTGCTGCTGCTGGCACCGGTGTCCACGCCGAAGGAAGTGGCGAAGGAAGAGGAGGTGACCCGCGTGGTCATCATCGAGCCGCCACCGCCGCCGCCACCGCCGCCACCGCCGCCCGAGGAACCGCCGCCGCCCAAGCCGCAGCCGGTGCGCGAGCTGTCGCCACCACGGCCCACGCCGGTGCCGCCGCCGCCGGAACAACCGCCGGTCGTCAACGATGACCCGTCGCCGATCGATCCACCGGCCCCGCCGCCGGCGCCGCCGGCGCCGCCAGCTCCGGTCGCCGACATCGGCGCCACTGTGGATATCTCCTCCAAGGCGATGAATCCGCCGAAGTACCCGCCGTCGGCCATGCGCGAAGGCGTGGAAGGCACGGTGATCCTCCTGATCAGCGTGGACGCCAACGGCAACGTGACCGACGTGAAGGTGGAGAAGTCCAGCCGCAACCGCGACCTGGACCGCGCCGCCATCGAGGCCGCCCGCAAGTGGCGCTTCAATGCCGCCACCCGCGACGGCGCGGCGGCCGCCGGCACCGTGCGCGTGCCCGTCGACTTCAAGCTGGGCTGACACGGCCCGCCGCGCCCGCCCGAACTGTTTTCCCACCCGCACCACCCATCCTTCATCCACTAAAGAAAGGTAAGCGTCATGCTGCAGGAAACCACCCAAGCCGCTGCTGCGACCGCCGGCAGCAATGCCGATGCGCTCAAGCAGATGGGCTTTCAACATCTCGCCAACGAGATGCTCAGCCACCCGGGCGACTACGCCATCCAGCTGGCGGTGGCCTTCACCCTGCTGCTGATGTCGGCCATGTCGATCTACTGGATCGTGATGCTGCTGATCAAGAACATGCGCCTGCGCAGCGGTGCCGACAAGGTGGTGAACACCTTCTGGGAAACCAGCAACGCCCAGGACGCGATCCGCTATATGGAAGAGCAGCCCAAGGCCGAGCCGTTCTCGAAGATCGCCCTGGACGCCGCCCAGGCCGCTGCGCACCACCAGCGCAACGAAGGCTCGCGCCTGGTCGAGTCGCTGAATCGCTCGGAGTTCGTGGACCGCGCCCTGCGCCAGGCCGTGACCCGTGAAAGCATGCGCCTGGAAGACGGCCTGACCGTGCTGGCCACGGTGGGTTCGACCGCACCGTTCGTGGGCCTGCTGGGTACCGTGGTGGGCATCTATAACGCGCTGCTGAAGATCGGCGCGACCGGCCAGGCCTCGATCGACGCGGTGGCCGGCCCGGTGGGCGAAGCGCTTATCATGACCGCGTTCGGCCTGGCGGTGGCCATTCCGGCGGTGCTGGCGTACAACTACTTCATCCGCCGCAACCGCATCACCAACCACAAGTTCGATGCGTTCGCGCACGACCTGCACGATTTCTTCGCCACCGGCGCGCGCGTCGGCGAAGCCGCCCGCTGATCCCACGCACAGCCCCGGAGCCCTGCCATGGCATTCAGTACAGGCAACAGCGACGACGTCCAGGCCAGCATCAACGTGGTGCCGCTGATCGACGTGCTGCTGGTGCTGCTCATCATCTTCATGGTGACCGCGCCGCTGATGTCGCACAAGGTCAAGGTGGAGCTGCCCAAGGCCAACGTGTCGCTGAAGGATGAAACGCCACCCGCGCCGCCGGTGACCGTGGCCATCACCGAGACCGGCCAGGTGTTCTGGAACGACCAGCCGATGAGCATGGAACTGCTGGACAGCCAGCTGTCCACCACTGCCCAGCTCACCCCGCAGCCGGCCCTGAACGTGCGCGGCGATGCCACCACCAAGTACGCCGACATCAACAAGGTGGTGGACATGGCGCAGAAGAACGGCATGCGCAAGGTCGGCTTCGTGGCCGAGCGCGAGCGTCGCTGACCCTACCGGAGAGTACAGATGGCCTTCAGTTCCAACTCCGGCGGCGGTCCCGTCGTCGACATGAACATCATCCCGCTGGCCGACGTGCTGCTGGTGCTGCTGATCATCTTCATGGTGACCGCGCCGACGCCGTCCTACCCGATCGACATCGACCTGCCGCAGCCCACCAACAACCCGAAGCCGAACCCGGTGGACCCGCCGCCGCCGATCCGGCTGCGCATCGATGCCTCGGGCGAGGTGTTCTGGAACAACAGTCCCACCCCGGTGTCGGCGCTGTTCAACATGATGCAGGCCGAGGTGCAGAAGGATCCGGGCAACCAGCCCACGCTGGAGCTGGAGGTGTCGGGCGATTCGGACTACGGCGTGCTGGCCAAGGTGCTGGGCGAGGCCAAGGGCGCGGAAATGCAGAAGATCGGTTTCGTGAAACAGGAGATGTAACACCGCCCCGGACGGCCGCGTTGCCTGCAGCGCGCGGACGGGCCGGGATCGGGATTCCAATGCCGCCTTCGGGCGGCATTTTCTTTGCTGCCCTCACGCATCCATCACATCGGGCCCGCGATATCGGAAGCGACCGACCACAGGGAAGCTGCCATGGCCAGCACGTTTGCGATGTCGGATGCCGCACCGACCGCCGAATTGAAAACCTGACCCCGCTGATCGACGTGCTGCTGGTGGTGCCGGTGATCTTCATGGTGTCGAATCCAGCGCTGGAGCGGCAGCTGCCGATGCAGCTGCCGGTGGCCCATCACGGCGTTGCGCGCACGCCCCCGCGCGATGTCCAACTGCGCATCGGTCTGGCCGGCGACTGCATGCTGGATGGCATGCCGGTGGATCGCAACGCGCTGGCCACGCAGCTGCAGCAGCAACGGCACGACGATCCGCGATTGGTGATCAGCAGTGCCCATGGCAGCGAGTACCGGGCGTTCGTGATGGCGATGGCGGCCGCGCGCGAGGCGGGCATGGCCAACATCGCCACCGTGGCCAGCCCTTGAAGGCGGACTTGCCGGATTCAGGTGCTCACAGCAAGCGCAGGTAGGCGCGCACGGTGGCATCCAGTCCGGCGTACAGGGCGTCGCCGATCAGCGCGTGGCCGATGGAGACTTCCTGCACGTCCGGCACGGCCTGCAGGAAGGCGCGCAGGTTGGCCTGGTTGAGATCATGCCCGGCATTCACGCCCAGCCCGGCGGCCGCGGCCTGTTGCGCGGTGTCGCGGCAGGCCGCCAGCACGGCATCGGCGCGACCTGCGGCAAAGGCGTCGGCGAACGGTCCGGTGTACAGCTCGATGCGGTCGGCACCCGTTGCAGCCGCAGCGGCGATGTCGCAGCCGGCATCGGCGAACAGGCTGACCCGGCAGCCCAGTGCATGCAGCGCGGCCACGATCGGACGCAGTCGTTCGCCGTCGCGGGCGAAGTCGAAGCCGTGGTCGGAGGTGAGCTGTCCGTCGCCGTCGGGCACCAGGGTGGCCTGTGCCGGCCGTGCCTGCGCGCACAGCACATGGAATCCGGGATAGCCGGCACGCGGCGGTGCGAAGGGGTTGCCTTCGAGGTTGAACTCCACCCTGTGGTCGCGGGTCAGCGTGGCCAAGGCCAAAACGTCGTCGGTGCGGATGTGGCGGGCATCGGGCCGCGGATGCACGGTGATGCCGTGCGCCCCGGCCTCCAGGCAGGTACGGGCGGCGGTCATCACGTCCGGATCGCTGCCGCCGCGCGAGTTGCGCAGCACCGCGATCTTGTTCACGTTGACGCTGAGTTGGGTCATGCCGGTGGCGCGGTGACGATCAGTCCAGCCAGAGATTGGGCTCGTCGTCGTCGCGGCGCGGCTGGGGCGGTGGCGCCGCAGCGTCGGCAGCGCGCTGGGCTTCGGCTTGCGCCTTCATGCGCTGGATGTCCGCGGCGTCCATGGGCGTCATCACGTAGTCACTGCTGCCGGCGCCACCGGGGAACACGGCACGGAAACGGAAATACACCCACAGGATCACCAGTATCGCAGTCAGTCCCAGCCACATCGCCATCGCGCCGGGCGAAGGCGTGCGCAGGCCGAACCACAGGGCGGCGAACGCGGCAGGCAACAGCAACCAGTACATGACGTTTCTCCAGTTTGCCCAGTTTTCCGCGCAGTGTGCCGCCGCCGTCCGGCCGCGTCTACAGCAGCGGCGACATGAGGCGCGCCAGGGCCTCCGGAAGGCGATGGGCCAGCAGCGATCGGTGACGGTCGTCACGCACCCGCGGCGCACGGGCGAAATCGGCCTGCAGCATGCGCTCCAGATCGGCGGCCACGCCGGCATCGTGGAACAGCATAGCGACCTCGAAGTTCAGGCGGAAACTGCGATGGTCGAAGTTGGCGCTGCCGATCAGCGCCAGGTCGTCGTCCACCAGCAGCGCCTTGGCATGCACCATCGGCGGGCCGAATTCGTGCACGCGCACCCCGGCCTGCAGCAGGGTGTCGTAGTACGAGCGGCCGGCATAGGTGACCAAGCGGCTATCGCTCATCTTCGGCACCAGCAGGCGCACGTCCAGCCCGCCCTGCGCGGCCGAGGTGATGGCCATCATCGCCGCCTCGCCGGGCACGAAATACGGCGTGGCCAGCCACACCCGGCGCTTGGCCGCATGGATCGCCGACACGTGCAGGCGGTGGATCGGTTCCCAGCGGTTGTCGGGGCCGGAGGTCAGGACCTGGGTGATGATGTCGCCGCGCTGCGCCGGCGGCAGTGGCGTGCCCAGTTCGGCCAGGAACGCGTTGCTGCCGGTGGCGTAGGCCCAGTCCTCGCAGAACACCAGTTGCAGCGAGCGCACCGCATCGCCTTCCAGGCGCAGGTGCAGGTCGTGGTAGGCCTCGGGGTTGATGCGCGCGTCCTGGTCGTCGGTGACGTTCATGCCACCGGTGTAGCCGATGCGGTGGTCGATGACCACGATCTTGCGGTGGGTGCGCAGGTTCAGCCAGGGACGCTGCCACAGCCGTCCCAGCCGCAGCGGGTGGAACCATGCGATCTGCACGCCGGCCTGCTGCAGCGGCTGCAGGAAGCGCCGGTGCGCCTTCGACGAGCCCACCGCATCCAAAAGCAGCCGCACACACACGCCTTCGCGGGCGCGTTCGGCCAGCGCATCGCGCAGCACCGTGCCGCTGTGGTCGGGGGCGAAGATGTAGTACTCCAGATGGATGTGCGCCTGTGCCTGCGCCACATCCTGCAGCAGGCGGTCGAACTTGGCCGCGCCGCCGACCAGCAGCTGCACCTGGCTGGCGGTGGTCTGCGGCAGGCCGGTCACGGCCCGTCCCAGGCGCTCGAGTTCGCGCACTGTGCAGTCGTCGTGCGGATCGGGGTTGGCGGTGGTCAGGGTCACGAGGTGGCGGGCGCGGCGCAGGCGCTGGCGTTCGATCTTCTGCGGGCCGATCAGGTAATAAATGCCGATGCCGACGTAGGGCAGGGCGGCCAGACTGATCAGCCAGGCCAGCGTGGCCGCCGGTTCGCGCTTCTGCAGCACGATGTAGATGCCCAGCCACAGCAGGTAGGCCAGCCAGGCCAGCAGCAGATACAGCCGGATGTGCGGGATGGCCCAGAAGGCCTGCCAGAGCTGCTGAACGGTGTCGATCATGACCGGGAGCGGAGTCGCTGCGGCTGCGACGGGTCAGCGTAGGCTAGGCGGCATGAGCGATGTGCGCAAACCGCAATGGCCGCAGGCCGAGGCGATCAAGGGCCGCGGCGCCGCTTCGCGCCCGGCCGGACGCTTCCAGGTGACCGAGGCGGTGGGCGAGGACGACGGCTGGGGTTCGCTGTACGCCCGCGACGACACCACCCCCGACGACGGCCGCCCGCAGACCACCGTCACCGAGGAGCGCGCGCGCAGCATCATCAGCCGCAACCAGTCGCCGGACATCGCGTTCAGCCAGTCGGTGAACCCTTACCGCGGCTGCGAGCATGGCTGCGTGTACTGCTTCGCCCGGCCCTCGCATGCCTATCTGGACCTGTCGCCCGGGCTGGATTTCGAAACCCGCCTGTTCGCCAAGACCAATGCCGCCGAGCAGCTGCGCCGCGAACTGACCCGGCCGGGCTACGTGCCTTCGCCCATTGCGCTGGGCATCAATACCGATGGCTGGCAGCCGATCGAGCGCAGCCACCGGATCAGCCGAGCCTGCCTGCAGGTGTTGCTGGAAACCCGGCATCCCGTTTCGATAGTGACCAAATCGGCGAAGATAACCGACGATATCGACTTGTTGGCCGAACTGGCCCAGCACCAGCTAGTCAGCGTGATGGTGTCGGTGACCACCCTGGACAACGGCCTGTCGGCGAAGCTCGAGCCACGCGCGGCGGCCCCGCACACCCGGCTGAAGAACATCGCTGCCCTGCACGACGCCGGAGTGCCGGTGGGCGTGCTGGTGGCCCCGGTGATCCCTATGGTGACCGATGCCGACCTGGAGCACATCCTGGAAGCGGCGCACGCGGCCGGTGCGCGCTCGGCCGGTTACGTACTGCTGCGCCTGCCGAACGAGCTGAAAACGGTGTGGCGCGAGTGGTTGCAGCTGCACGTTCCCGACCGCGCCGCGCACGTGATGAGCCTGATGCAGCAGATGCGCGGCGGCAAGGACTACGACAGCCGCTTCGGCAGCCGCATGCGCGGCGAAGGCGTGTTCGCGCAGCTGATCGAAACCCGCTTCCGCAAGACCGCCGCGCGGCTGGGCTTTCCCGGCCTGCCGCCGTTGCGCAGCGATCGTTTCGTGCCGCCGCGGGCGCCTTCGCCGCAGGGAGAGTTGTTCTGATGGCGGTGCCGGGCCGGCCGATGGGATAGCATCGGCAGCCATGACCACCCCGCGCATGCGTCACCGTGAGATCCATGCCATCCACGGCATCGGCTGGCTGCGCGCGGCGGTGCTGGGAGCCAACGACGGCCTGATCTCCACCGGTTCGCTGATGGTGGGCGTGGCCGCGGCCAGCGCCGACAGCGCTACCGTGCTGTTGACCGGCATGGCGGGCCTGATTGCCGGTGCGCTGTCGATGGCGGCGGGCGAATACGTGTCGGTCAGTTCTCAGGCCGACGTGGAGGAGGCCGACCGGCGCAAGGAGCAGCGCGAACTGGTCGAGCAGCCCGAATTCGAACTGGCCGAGCTGACCCATATCTACCAGCAGCGTGGGTTGAGCGCGGACCTGGCCCGCCAAGTGGCCGAGCAACTGACGGCACACGACGCGCTGGGCGCGCACCTGCGCGACGAACTGGGCATTTCCGAACACATGACCGCACGGCCGGTGCAGGCGGCGCTGGCCTCGGCGGCGGCGTTCGCGGTGGGTGCGCTGCCATCGATCGTGATCGCCTGGCTGTGGCAGGCCGCACATCTGAGCTGGGCCATCACCGCCGTCACCCTGCTGCTGCTGGCGGTGACCGGCGCGCTGGCGGCACGGCTGGGCGGCGCATCCATCGCCAAGGGCGCGGCGCGGGTGGTGTTCTGGGGTGGGCTGGCGATGGCGGCCACCGCGGCCATCGGCAGCCTGTTCGGCACCGGGCCGGTGGGGTAGGGCGAAACAGCCTTGCTCGCGGCCGGCGATAATGTCCGCCATGCACACGCCTGCCGACAGCCCGCTGGGCCGCGACACCGCCTATCCCGCACGCTACGATCCCGCGCTGCTGTTTCCGATCGCGCGCGCGCTGGGCCGCAGCACCATCGGCGTGTCCGCGCCGTTGCCATTCGTCGGCCACGACCGCTGGCACGCCTACGAACTGGGCTGGCTGGGCCCGGGCGGCGTGCCGCAGATGGCCACCGCCACCATCACCGTGCCGGCCGACTCGCCGCAGCTGATCGAATCCAAGTCGTTCAAGCTGTACCTGAATTCGTTGAATGCGCATCGGCTGGACAGCCGCGAAGCCTTGCGGCAGCTGCTGGAAACCGACCTGTCGCGCGCGGCGGGCGCGTCGGTGCGGGTGGCGTTCGGTCTGCCTGCGGTGCAGGACGATGACGCGGCAGACGCCATCTGCATCGACGATGCAGCCATCGCCATCGATCGTTACGGTCCACCGGACCCGCAGCAGCTGACCGCCGATGCGGTCGATGACGCGACTGAAACGCTGCTCTCGCAGTTGTTGAAGTCCAACTGCCCCGTGACCGGCCAGCCCGACTGGGCCAGCGTGCGCATCGCCTACGCCGGCCCGCGCATCGACCGGGCCGGCCTGCTGCGCTATCTGGTCGGCTTCCGCGACCACGCCGAGTTCCACGAACAGTGCGTGGAACGGATCTTCGTCGACCTGGTGGCACGCTGCACGCCCCGGCGATTGTCGGTTGAAGCCCGCTACACCCGCCGCGGCGGTCTGGACATCAATCCCTGGCGCGCCACCCCCGGATCAACCCCGCCCCAGGCCGCGCGCGACGCCCGACAGTGAGGACGCCGGCCTCCTGCATCCGCTCTTAACGACCCGACGGTACCCTGTGCGTCCATCGTGCCCGAAGCGCAGGCCCCGGGCACGCAGGCCGGGTGGGAAGTGATCGGCTGGCCGAGCTGGGCTACACTTGCCGGTTTCGCATTCCGAACACGGCCGCACGGGCATCCTCCTCGTCGTCCCTTCCAACATCACTACAGGAATCGTTCGTCATGACACGTCAAACCACGCTCGCCCTTGCCGCTGCCCTGGCCGCCACGCTGTCGCTGGCCGCCTGCAAGAAGGAACAGCCTGCCCCGGTGGCACCGGCAACCGCCCCGGCCGCCATGCCCGCCCCGATGGCGCCCGCCCCCGCACCGGTTACCCCGGACGCGACCGGCGTCACCGTCGTCACCGTCGATCTGGGCAATGCCGTGGGCGCGGACAACAAGATCGCCACCCCGATGACGGCATTCGCTGGCAAGGACACCATCACCGCGTCGGTGGCCACCGACGGCGCCGGTGGCAACGTCAGCGGCAAGTGGACCTACCAGGACGGGCAGGTGATCAACGAGGAAAGCAAGTCGGTCGCCGCCGGTCCGCAGGTCACGGCATTCAGCATCAGCAAGCCCGACGGCTTTCCGGCTGGCAACTACAAGCTGGAAGTCAGCGTGAACGGCCTGGTGGTGCAGACGCGCGACTTCACCGTGCAGTAAGACAATCGCGGCCATGGCCGGCATGAACGTTCGTGCCGGCCTGGCTGCGTTGTGTTGCGCCGAATCCCCGCCTGAGCAACCGATGGCGGATTCCGGAGTCCCGATTCTTGCCCGCTCATTCCTTGCCAGCGAATCCTGCCATGACTCTGCGTCCGTCCATCCTCGTCCTGCTGGCAACCCCCACGTTGATGGCTGGATGCCGTGATGCGCAGCCGCCGCCTACCGACAGGGAAGCAGCACCGGTCGTGGCGGCCTCCCCACACGATCCCGCAGCGCCCGGTGCCACCACCGTCCCGTCGGCCGCAGGAACGCCCGGGGGCGTGTCTGGATCGCCGGAAGCGCCGGTGCCGTTCAAGATCACCGGGGTGCAGATGGCCCGCTCGGTGGACTCCACCGGCAAGGCCGTCTCGCCAGTCACCACCTTCACCCCGCAGGACACCATTTATGTCTCCATCGCCAGCGACGGCGTGGCGCAGAAGGTGGGGTTGTCGGTGCGCTGGTCGTACCAGACCGGCGAGGTGTTCGGCAACGAAAGCAAGACCATCGATGCCAATGGCCCGCGTTTCACCGAGTTCCACATCAGCAAGACCAGCGCTTGGCCGGCCGGCTTCTACAAGGTCGACGTGATGCACAACGCCGATCCCGTGCAGACGGTGGAGTTCGAGGTCAGCGGCGCTGGCACCGGTCCCGCTGCGCCACCGGCGGGGTGATCCAGGCCGGCACACCAGGGATCCTCCGAATGACCCGGAGGATCGCCGAGACCCGGATGGTCGTGTGCGCCCCTAGTCCGGACATGTGCAGGACTTGGTGGAGGCCGACAAGTCCAGGATTGGCTTGCCCAGAGTATCCCTAGGGTACGCCCTAGATGACAGCAGGCACCGACTTCTGCAATCTGGGTATCACATTTGCCACGTCAGAGGCCGTTCATCATGCTGTCGCCCGTCGATTCGTCTGCTTCCGCGTCCGCCACCCAGAGCCTGCAGCCCCAGTACGACACACCCCCCAGCCTGCCGACTGCCGCTGATCGCGCACCGGTATCCGGCGGCGTGGGCCGGATGCTAGATGCGGCCAACGAAAACGCCCAGTCCACAGCGGTTCCGACCGAGCGCACGCTGGTCACCTCGGAAGACAGCGTGCAGGCCGGCGGTGTGCGCGACGCCTACGACATGCAGCTGTACCAGGAAACCGACGGCACCTACACCCTGGAAATGAACATGAAGGTCGGCATGGACTTCGTGCAGGGTCCGCAGGGCCAGCAGTGGACGCCCGAAGCGCAGGAACAGTTCAAGCAGGACTTTGCCAAGGTGATTGAGGGCACCTGGAGCGGCCACCAGTTCACCAGCGACACCGGCCAGCAGATCACCCTGGACGTGAACCTGGACATCGTGGATTCGGCCACCGACAGCACCGCCAACTGGAACGTGGATATCGTCAAGATCAACGACGGCGAGTTCAACCAGAGCTACGTCATCCCCAGCCAGAACACCGGCGTGTTCGACAGCGGCGACGTGAAGCCGGTGGAAAAGGGCGCCACCGATCCGCAGTATGCCGCCGCGCACGAGTTCGGCCACATGATCGGCCTGCCCGACGAATACAACGGTCGCGGCGGTCCTGAGGCCCAGAAGGACACCGACAGCATCATGCACACCGGCATGGACGTGCGTGAGCGCCATCTGGACATCGTGGAAGGCTGGGTCAACGCCAACAACTAAAGCGATGACCCGGCGCCCAACCCCACGGCTGGCGCTGTTGCTGGCACACTGCGTGCTGGTGGCCGCCTGTGGGGCGGGCGTGACAGGCAGACAGATGACGACCGATACCGATTCATTCGACCGTGCGTGGCAGGCCGTGCAGGACGCCATCACGCCGGAACAGCAGCGCGAGCACATTGATGCCTTCCTGCAGCAGCAGCAGGAGGCGGGTTCCGGCCCGCTGCTGGTGCGGGTGCAGCGCCGCGACAGCGGCGAAAAAGCCGCCATCGACAAGGCGCTATGGGAACACCCGGAACGGTACCTGGTGTCGATCCTGTATGGCCGGCGCCAGTACGACTTCGTGCCGCTGTCGCGCCTGAGCCTGGAACCGCTGTTCCGCGAATAAGGGCTGCGACGGCCGAATCTGGAAGCATCACGGCGGACGGGCGACAATGGGCGCCTGTCCCTTCCGCATGCGCGCCCTGCGCCTGCCCATCCGCGAGGCTTTCCATGTCCGATACCCCTGTCATCCTGTACACGCTGACCGACGAAGCACCGTTCCTGGCCACCGCGTCGCTGCTGCCCATCGTGGAAGCGTTCGTGGAACAGGCCGGCATCGACGTGCAGACCCGCGACATCTCGCTGGCCGGCCGCATCCTGGCCCAGTTCCCGGAGGTGCTGGGCGACGGCAAGGTGGCCGATGATCTGGCCGAGCTGGGCCAGCTGGCCACCACTCCGGAAGCGAACATCATCAAGCTGCCCAACATTTCTGCCTCGGTGCCGCAGCTGAAAGCCGCGATCAATGAACTGCAGGGCCAGGGCTACGCCATTCCCGACTATGCCGACGAGCCTTCGACCGATGCCGAAAAGGACGCCCGCGCCCGCTACGCGAAAGTGATGGGTTCGGCGGTGAATCCGGTGCTGCGCGAAGGTAACAGCGACCGCCGCGCGCCGCTGTCGGTGAAGAACTACGCGAAAAAACACCCGCACCGCATGGGCCGGTGGGATGCGGCATCGAAAACCGCCGTGGCGCACATGGAGGATGGCGATTTCTACGGCAGCGAACAATCGGTCACGCTGCCGGCCGCCGGCACGGTGAACATCGTGCTGGAAAGCGCCGATGGCGGGAAAACCATGCTGAAGGACGGCCTGAAACTGCAGGCGGGCGAGATCATTTCCGCCGCCGCGATGGACAGCGCGAAGCTGGCGCAGTTCGTGGATGCGTCGATCGAAAGAGCCAAGGCGGACAACCTGCTGCTGTCGCTGCACTTGAAAGCGACGATGATGAAAGTCAGCGACCCGATCATGTTCGGCATCGCGGTCAAACGCTATTTCGCACCCGTGCTGGAACAGCACGCGAAGGCGTTGGACGATGCCGGTTTCGACCCGAACAACGGCATCGGTGATCTGTATGCGCGGCTGCCGTCGCTGCCGGAAACAGAGCGCAGCGCAATCGAAGCGGATATCGCCCAGCTGTACCAGGAACGTCCCGCGCTGGCGATGGTGAATTCCGACAAGGGCATCACCAATCTGCACGTGCCCAGCGACGTGATCGTGGATGCGTCGATGCCGGCGATGCTGCGCGACAGCGGCAAAATGTGGAATCCGAAGGGTGAACTGCAGGACACCCTGGCGATGATTCCGGATCGCAACTATGCCGGCATCTACCAGGCCGTCATCGACGACATGAAGGCCAACGGCGCGCTGGATCCGGCCAGCATGGGCAGCGTGCCGAACGTGGGCCTGATGGCCCAGAAAGCCGAGGAATACGGCAGCCACGACAAGACCTTCCGGATTCCCGCCGACGGCACCGTGAAGGTGATCGATGGCGATGGCAAGGTGCTGATGGCGCATGCGGTGAAGGCCGGGGATATCTGGCGCATGAGCCAGACCAAGGACGCGCCGATCCGCGATTGGGTGAAACTGGCGGTGAATCGCGCGCGGCTGTCGAACACGCCGGCCATTTTCTGGCTGGATCCGGACCGTGCCCACGACCGCGAGATGATCGCGAAGGTCGGGAAATACCTGAAGGATCACGACACCAGCGGACTGGACATCACCATCCAGTCGCCGGTCGATGCGATGAAGGCGTCGCTTGCGCGGATCCGCAAGGGCCAGGACACCATCTCGGTGACCGGCAACGTGCTGCGCGATTATCTGACCGACCTGTTCCCGATCATGGAGCTGGGCACCAGCGCCAAAATGCTGTCGATCGTGCCGCTGATGGCCGGCGGCGGCCTGTTCGAAACCGGTGCCGGCGGTTCCGCGCCGAAGCACGTGCAGCAGTTCAACGAGGAAAACTACTTGCGCTGGGATTCGCTGGGCGAATTCCTGGCGCTGCAGGCCTCGCTGGAACACCTGGCCGACCGCACCGGCAACCGCAAGGCGCAGGTGCTGGCCGATGCACTGGATGTGGCCAACGGCCGGATTCTCGACGAGAACCGTTCGCCGGCGCGCAAGGTGGGCGAACTGGACAATCGCGGCTCGCATTTCTACCTGGCGCTGTACTGGGCGCAGGCGCTGGCCGCGCAGAACGACGATGCGGAACTGAAGGCCGCGTTCGCGCCCCTGGCGAAAACGCTGGCCGACGGCGAAGCCGCCATCGTGGCCGAATTGAATGCCGTGCAGGGCAAGCCGGTAGACATCGGCGGCTACTACCGGCCGGACATGGCCAAGGTGTCCGCGGCGATGCGACCCAGCAAGATGTTCAACGACGCGCTGGCTGGGCTGGATTGAACGACGCGGCATTCCGGCGACGCCCTGCCGTCGTGGCAGGGCGGTGTGCGGCCAATAACGCGAGATCGTCGTCGGCAGCAGGGCGATTTGGGTGGTCAATGGGAGAAGTACTGGCTGTGACGATCTGCAGATTGATGCGGAAAAAAGGCATTCGATCATGCATCGCCATCCTGATCCTGCAAACCGCAATGACCGGCTGTGCGTCGACGGGTTCTAGCGAATCCGGTTCAGCTGATTTCAGCGGGACATGGTCTCTCGAATCGTGCGACAAGGGCAAGCCCGATGCGGAGTGTGGGGGGATTCGTTGCAGCGCTCGTGCAGGATGACGATCGTATCTGCGGCACTTACAGCAGTGTCGATTCCAGGCTCATGCAGAGCGATGAAGATGGTTCGATCCACGGCGTGGTACTGGGAAAATCAGCTGTTCTGGCAGTAGAAAGCGGTCGTAGCGGGACCATTTATCTTGCACAGATCGTCCTGGATGGTCATCGCATGGACTGGAATTTGCGCGACCGAATTCGCAATGCGGATGGAGACATCGATCTGCTTGCCAAGGACGAGTGGCTAGAACGCCTGGGCAAGGGAACAGCGGTGAATGACACTACCAGCCAGAGATGCGAGTTCGAATGACACGCCCCGCTGGCCAGACAGTGCGATCTAAAAGCTCCGGAGCGGGACTGCGGTATATTCACGCTTTACTTGACGCAAGACCGCGAGCGGATTTGTGGTGAACATGTGGTCGCAACGACGGGCTTGGCTCGACTTGACGAAGGTGAGCCAGGAACGGTTCTTGGGCAGGCCAGGGGAAGACATGCCGTTATCGTCATCAACAGTACGCGTAATGGAGTGCTTTATCTCGCAGACATGCAGCACACGAAAGACGAGATTTCGTGGCGCCTTGTCGGGCCT
>QFNC01000109.1 GCA_003240695.1 Pseudoxanthomonas suwonensis
CGTACGGGTGCCGGCCGCGAGCGGGAGGGTCCCGTCGTTCGTCAGCAGGACGGTGCCGCGGGCTGCCAGTGCGCGGGACGCATCGGCGAGGGCCGGGTCGACGGTGCGGTCGCCGGCCTCAGCGGTGGTCGATTTCTGGGACAGCAGGGTTTCGCTCACGTTCGTCCTCCATGACTGGGGAGCGGGGTCGTCGATGCGTTCTCCTGAGCCGGGGCCTGCCGCTGGGGCCGAACTGCTCTTGAGAACGTTCTCAAACCGTAGCCCATGGGGACCCGGAAGGGCAGCCAGAGGTCCCCTGCTGACGACATGGGCGCGCTGTTCATGCGGGATGGACGGATGCACCCCGAGGACTGTCCCCTGCAGGTTCGTGCGATCCTGGTGCGCGAACGGCCCGACCGAGGGGAGCACTGATGAGTCCGAGACGGTCGCTGTCATCGGCTCCGACCATCCGGGACGTCGCCCGCGCCGCCGGCGTGTCCACCGCCACCGCCTCCCGCGTGGTCAGGGGCGAGGACAAGGTGCGACCGGAGAAGGTCGCCGCGGTCGAGCGTGCCGTTTTGGAGCTGGGGTATGTGCCGAACTCAGCAGCTCGTGGTCTGGTCGAGCGCAGGGTCGGTGCGGTCGCGCTGGTCTTCCCCGAGAGAGAGGGTCGAGTCTTCACTGATCCGTTCTTCGGGGCCGCTGTCTCCGGCGTCTCTTCGGCACTGGACGACGCCGGGCTGCAGCTGCTGCTGGTGATGACCGGTTCCGATGACAGTGGTGAACGAATGCGGCGCTTCGTGCGGGGCAACCACTGCGATGGGATCGTCCTGGCTTCCCAGCACGAGGAGAGCATGCTCGACATGGCACTCGCGGAACTGATGGCGCCTGTGGTGTCGATCGGCAAGCCACCGCGGCAACGGGACATGCCGTACGTCGACCTCGACAATCCGGGGGGCGGCCAGCTGGCGGCTGCGCATCTCCTGGAATCCGGCAGGAAGCGGATCGCCCTGATCGGGGGACCGCACGACATGGCTGCGGCGCGGGAGCGCGCTGCCGGTTTCGAGGCGGAGCTGGCCCGGCACGGCGTCACTCTGGCGGGTCGCGTGGACGGGGACTACTCCTATGCGTCAGGGGCCCGAGCTTTCGACCGGCTGGTGGAGGACGTGGTCGACCTCGATGCCGTCTTTGCTGTCAACGATCTGATGGCTTTCGCCGCGATCCAGCGAGCCAAGGCACAGGGACTGTCCGTCCCCGGTGACCTCGCGGTGATGGGCTTCGACGACATCGACGTCGCTCGAGCCGAAGCAGCAGGGCTCACCACCGTCCACAACCCGGTGCGAACTATGTCTGCCCAGGCCACACGCACCCTTCTGACACTCATCGACGGCGGTGAGGTCGCGGAGCGCATGATCGCCGAGCCCCGCCTGGTCCTGCGCACGACGGCCTGAGCCTGCTCCGCCCGTCGCACCCGCACTACATGATGAGGGCAGTCGAGAGTGAGGATCTGCTGATGGGTGTGAACGTCGAGAAAGTGCTGGACCGCGCGGCCGGCACCCTGCTGGGCACAGCCTGCGGGGACGCCCTGGGTGTTCCCTACGAGTTCGGCAGCGCGCCCTACGATCCGCGGCAGGGGCCGGAGCCGATCGGCGGCGGGCTGGGCGACTACGCCCCCGGCGAATGGTCGGACGACACCCAGATGGCGATGTGCATCGCCCGTGTGGCGGCCTCCGGGGTGTCGATCGACAGCCCCGAGGGGCTAGACGCGATCGCCTCGGGGTTCCTGGAGTGGATGGCCGGGGATCCGGCAGACGTGGGCAACCAGACCCGCGCCCTGCTCACCCCGATGCTCGCGGACCAGGAGTGGACTGAGGGGGCCGTGGCCGGGATCGCCGCGCGGATGACGCAGCGCGCCCGCGCCCTGCACGAGAGCACCGGTCACACGGCCGGGAACGGGGCGCTGATGCGCACCGCCCCGGTGGCGCTGGCATTCCTCGATGACCGCGAGCGCACCGCCAAGGCTGCCCGGCGCATAGCCGAGCTCACCCACACCGACGCCCTTGCCGGCGACTCCTGCGTTCTGTGGTGCGAAGCGATCCGCACCACGGTGCTCACCGGGGAGCTGGTAGGTCCCGAGGCGGGCCTGGACCTGTTGCCTGCACCGCGGTGTGAGGCGTGGGCGGCCCTGGCCGACGGCAGCTGGCGCGACGGCGGTCCCGCGGCACTGCGGGGCAACGGGTTCACGGTGACAGCGCTGTACGCGGCGCTGCACGCGGTGGAACAGGCCGCGGAGCAGGCCATCGAGCAGGTCGATGATCGGGAC
>QFNC01000110.1 GCA_003240695.1 Pseudoxanthomonas suwonensis
CTTCGCCTGGGTGGCGGTGACGCTGGTGCGGGCCGGGGTGCGCTCTGCCCGCCAGCAGCACCGCATCGAGCTGCCGTGGTTCCCGATCCTCTCGATCGGCTCGGGCATGGTGTGGTTCGTGCTCGGTCTGCTGGGCCTGGGCGTGATGTGGCGCAGTTCTGCCGATGAGCAGCTCGCCAGTTCCCTGGTGGCCGCCGATGTGCAGGCCCTCACCGTGCCGTTCGTGGCCGGTTTCCTGCTGCAGGTGCTGCTGGGGGCGATGAGCTATCTGCTGCCGGTCACCATGGGCGGCGGGCCCCGCGCGGTGCGCGCCTCGCTGGCAGCGATGAGCCGCTTCGCCGCGGCCCGGGTGGCGATCTACAACCTGGTGGTGGCGCTGTTCGTGCTGGCCGATGCTGGGAACGCCGTCGGCGGCGCCCTGTTCGCGGGCCTCACGCTCGGTACCGCCGATGCCTCCGCCTTCGGTTCCTGGGCGCGGGTGCTCACCTCGCTGCTGGCCTTCGCGGCGCTGCTGAGCTTCCTGGTGCTGATGGGGATCGCGGTGCGCGCCAGTGTGCGTGAGCGCCGGGCTCTGATGGAGGGGCACGCCACCCCTGCTTCGGGTACGACTGCCCTTGGCATGCCGACTCGCGCGCCCGCGGCCTCGGCCGAGGGAAGCAATCCCGACGGCGCTCCCGATGCCCCGCGCCACGCCGGCGCTGCCTCGAACCCTGCGGCACCAGCGGGACTGGACCGTCGTGCCCTGACCGGGGCCCTGCTGGGCGCCGGTTCGGTGCTGGGAGTGACCGCGATCGGCTCCTCACTGGACCGCGCCTACGGCTCCTACGGGAACGACGCCGGATCCGGGACGACCGGCGCGACGCCCCCGGGCGACGGGACAGGCTCGGTGGCCCCCACCGGGCAGACCACCACGGTGGCTATCGGCATGGCAGAGATGCGCTTCCACCCCGACGTGATCGAGGTGCCTGCCGGGAACACCCTGGTGATCGAGCTGTCCAACGATGACGCCCACGACGTCCACGACCTCGTGCTGGCCGACGGCACCGCCTCCGGTCGGCTCCAACCGGGTGAGTCCACCACGGTGGAGGCAGGGGTGGTCGGGCACGACCTGGCCGGCTGGTGCTCGATCGTGGGCCACCGGGCGATGGGCATGACCCTGCAGGTGGTGGCCACCGGGGCGGCCGCATCCGACGGGCAGGGCCCCACGGCCGGTCAGTCGGCCGGTGTGGACGATCTGACCCAAGTGCCGATGGACCTCGCCGCAGCACCCGGTGCCGGGTACACGGTGCGCGAGGCAGCGCTGCCGCCGAGCGCCGGCGCGGAGCAGCGGCTCACCCTGGAGATCACCGAGGCGGCGCTGGAAGTGGCGCCCGGGGTGACGATGGATGCGATGACGTTCAACGGCACCGTGGTGGGGCCGGTGATCCGCTCGGAGTTGGGTGCCCGCCTCACCGTGGACCTGGTGAACAACGGATCCATGGGCCACTCCCTGGACCTTCACGCCGGGCGGGTGGCTCCTGACGCGGTGATGCGCACGATCCCTCCCGGCGAACGCCTGGAGTACGCCATCACCACCGAGTACGCCGGGGTGTGGCTGTACCACTGCTCCACCATGCCGATGACGGTGCACCTGGCCGCCGGGATGCTGGGGGCGCTGATCGTGCCCCCGCAGGACCTGACCCCGGCCGATCGCGAGTACGTGCTGGTGCAGTCCGACCACTACCTGGTGCCCGAGGGCGCCGCCGGCCATGCGGAGGCGATGCATGAGGGCGCCCACCCGGTGAGCCCCGCCAAGATCGCGGCCGAGCGGCCCGACATGACGGTGTTCAACGGCCACGCCAACCAGTACGTGCACGCCCCGCTGGAGGCGAAGGTCGGCGAGCGGGTGCGCATCTGGGTGCTCGCGGCCGGTCCCTCCCGCGGGATCTCCTTCCACGTGGTGGGCGGGGTGTTCGACACGGTGTTCTTCGAGGGCGAGTACCTGCTGCGCCCGGACAACGAGACCGGGGGCGGCTCCCAGGCCCTGCATCTCGGCGCCGCTCAGGGCGGGTTCGTGGAGCTGGTGTTCGATGAGCCCGGCACCTACACCGCGGTGAACCACTCCTTCGCCGACATGGAGCGCGGTGCCCGAGCACTGATCCGGGTCACCGCGTGAGACGTGACCATGCCCGCGCGGTGATGTCCTCCGCTTCCGTACACTTCCGGCATGACTGACCCCTCCTCCTCCGTATCACCCGGGTTGCACCACCTGGAGCTGTGGACCGCGGATCTGGCCA
>QFNC01000047.1 GCA_003240695.1 Pseudoxanthomonas suwonensis
GTGGAAGAAGGCTCGGGCCTGGACAACGAGCTGGACGTGGTGGAAGGCATGCAGTTCGACCGCGGCTACCTGTCGCCGTACTTCGTCAACAACCAGCAGAGCATGAGCGCCGAACTGGATGACCCGTACATCCTGCTGTACGACAAGAAGATTTCCAACGTGCGCGACCTGCTGCCGGTGCTCGAAGGCGTGGCCAAGGCCGGCAAGCCGCTCTTGATCGTGGCCGAGGATGTCGAAGGCGAGGCGCTGGCGACGTTGGTGGTCAACACCATCCGCGGCATCGTCAAGGTCTGCGCGGTCAAGGCGCCGGGCTTCGGTGACCGTCGCAAGGCGATGCTGGAGGACATGGCGATCCTGACCGGCGGCACGGTGATTTCCGAAGAAGTCGGCCTGTCGCTGGAGAAGGCCACCATCAAGGATCTGGGCCGCGCCAAGAAGGTGCAGGTGACCAAGGAAAACACCACCATCATCGACGGCGCCGGCAACACTGCCGACATCGAAGGCCGGATCAAGCAGATCAAGGCGCAGATCGAGGAAACCAGCTCCGACTACGACCGCGAGAAGGAAGGCGTGGTGCCCGGCGGCGGCGTGGCGCTGATCCGCGCGCTGTCGGTCATCAAGGGCCTGAAGGGCGCCAACGAGGACCAGAACCACGGCATCGAAATCGCCATGCGCGCGATGGAGGCGCCGCTGCGCGAAATCGTGGCCAACGCCGGCGAGGAGCCGTCGGTGGTGCTGAACAAGGTGAAGGAAGGCCAGGGCAACTACGGCTACAACGCGGCCACCGGCGAATACGTGGACATGGTGGACGCCGGCATCCTGGACCCGACCAAGGTGACCCGCACCGCGCTGCAGAATGCGGCTTCCATCGCCGGCCTGATGATCACCACCGAGGCCATGGTGGGCGAGCTGCCGAAGAAGGAAGAACCCGCCGGTGGCGGCCACGGCGGCGGCATGGGCGGCATGGGGAATCGATGCCTGCGCGCAACCCCGATCCAGCCCGTCCCGCGTTGACCCTGACCGATCCCATTCCAAGGAGCCCTGCATGTTGCCGCGAACCACCGCGTTTCCTTCCCGCCGCTTGGCGAGCTGGCTGTTCGGCCTGACCCTGACCCTGCTGGTGGCCGCCTGCGCCAGGAATCAGGAATCGAATGCCGCGGCCGACATGGCCGCGTCGGCACCCGAGTCGGCCAGTGTCGCCATGGAGGAAGCCAGTGGGGCGGACACCGCCGAGGCATCCGACTCGGCAGCGGCGATGGTGACGCGTGGCGTCGATGGCGCGCAGCTGGTCTCGCAGACCGGCATGGCCAGCGACCCAAAGCGCCAATTCCGCGTTACCGCCAGCGCGCAGTTCCAGGTCAAGAACGTCTACGAGACCGCCAACCGCATCGAGGATATGGCCATCGCCGCCGGTGGGTTCGTGGCCGGCAACAGCATTTCCACCGATGTGGAGGGTGGGCAGTCGCGGCGCCTGGGCGACGGCTCCGTGTTGCGGCTGACCGAGGTGGTGACCCGCGGCGAGCTGACCGTGCGGGTGCCGGCCGACCGCACCAACGCGTTCCTGCGCGATCTGGCCAAGCACATGGATTTCCTGGATGAACGCGCGTTCGCCGCCGAGGACATGCAGTTCGAACTGCTGCGCCGCCAGCTGGCGTATGCGCGCAATCAGCAGTTGCAGACCGAAGCTGCCCGTGCCGGCGACCAGCCGTCGCGGGTGGGTGAAAAACTCGACGCCGCCGGCATGCGCGCCTACGCACTTGAACAACGCGACGCGGCCGTGGTGAGCCAGCGCGAGCTGGAAGACGCCATCGCCTTCAGCACCATCCGCCTGAACCTGTACCAGGACGCGCAGGTGCGCCAGCAGATCGAACCCGACACCGAGGCGCTGATGGCCACAGCCGGTCCCGGCTTCTTCCAGCGCATTGGCATCGCCCTGCAGGCCGGCTGGCGCGGCCTGCTGCAAGCGATCGTGATCGCCACCTATCTGTGGCCGCTGTGGCTGGTGCTGTCCGTGATCGCTGCAGCGCTGTGGCAGTGGCGTCGCGCAGTGCGGCGGCGACGTGCCGCGCGCAGCACGGTGGTGGTGCCCGATCTGCCGCGCCAGCCGGCACCCGGCAATGGGGAGGCCACGCCATGAACCGTCCCATCCTGACCATGATCGGCGCGGCGACCGCGACCCTGCTGGCGGCATGCCAGGCAGGTGATCGACCCACCAAGCCGGCCGACCCAGCCACCGTGGACGGCACCGCGCACCTGCAGGCATTCGCGTCGCAGGCCGAGCTGGATGCGTTGCTGAAACAGTGGCGCGAGCGCGCAGTGAGCGAGAGCAGACAGAGTCAGGCTGTATCCGCTGCCGCAGCTGCCGAATCGGCGGCTGCGGAAGACATGACCTTGCCGATGCCGGCACCGGTTGCCGAGCCATCCGCACCATCCGAGCCCGCAGCAGGCAATGCCGCCAAGTTCGATGCCGCGGCGGACTCCATCACCAACGTGCAGACCCAGGGCGTGGACGAAGGCGGCATCGTGAAGCGGCACGGCGAGCATCTGGTGATCCTGCGTCGCGGCAGGTTGTTCACGGTGCGGGTGGGCGGCGATTCGCTGCAGCCGGTGTCGATGGTGGATGCCTACGCGCCCGGCGCGGAGCCGTCGCAGGCCTGGTACGACGAGATGCTGATCAGCGGCAATCGCGTGGTGGTGATCGGTTACAGCTACGGCCGCAGCGGCACCGAGATCGGCCTGTTCGACATCGATGCCGCCGGCACATTGCAGTATCGCGATACCTATTATCTGCGCAGCAACGATTACTACTCCGCCAACAACTACGCCAGTCGCCTGATCGGCAGCACGCTGATCTTCTACACGCCGTTGTATGTCGATGCGTGGTCGCCGGAGGGCCTGACCTATCCCGGTCTGGATCGCTGGCGCGGCCAGGATGTGCCGCAGGACTTCAAGCGGCTGCTGCAGGCGCAGCACATCCATCGCGCGGATGCCGGGCTTGACCCGATGAACGATGTCATGGCGCTGCACACCGTGACCCGCTGCGAGCTGGCCACGCTGCCGCTGCAGTGCTCGGCCACCGGCATCCTGGGGCCGGCCGGACGGGTGTTCTACGTATCGCGCGATGCGGTGTACGTGTGGACCATCCCTTGGCAGCACGACGGCGGCAACCAGCCGAAACCCGGCATCGCCCTGCGTCTGCCCCTGGACGGTTCGCCGCCGGCGGCCCTGCAGGTGCGCGGCGCGCCGATCGACCAGTTGTCGTTCCTGGAAGACGCATCGGGTCATCTGAACGTGCTGCTGCAGGCCGAAGGCATGGGCGAGGGCATGTGGCTGCGCGACTGGAGCGCCGGACGCATGGCCTTGCTGCGCGTGGCGACCACGGCGTTCGGCGGGCTGGACCGCGCCGCGCAGACCGCCGATTACCGGGTGCTGCTGGCGCTGCCGCCAGGCAACCGCCAGAACCGCTACATCGGCGACTGGCTGCTGTACGGCAATACGTCGTGGTATTCCGACGAGGACGATCGCCCTGCCGGCGAGCCGGCCTACGCCCTGCGCTATGCCGATCGCGGCGAGGTGGTCACCCTGCAGCCGCGGCATGGGGTGGAACGCATCGAAGCGATGGGCAGCGATGCCGTGCTGGTGGGCAATCGTGGTACCCATCTGCTGTTCAGCGCCGTGGAATTGGGCGCCACGCAGGCGCGGGTGCGCGACACGTTCGGCTTGGCCAATGCCAGCCAAGGCGACAGCCGCACGCACGGCTTCTTCTACCGCAACGACGCCGAGCAGACCGGTGTTGTCGGCCTGCCGGTGCTGCGCGCGGACGACCGGCCTGCGCCATACAACATCGGTGTGGGCGGCTCGGCGTCGGTGCTGTACCTGCGCAACCGCAAACTGGCCCTCTCCGCACTGGGCGAACTGGCCGCCAACGGCCAGGCGGCGCGCGACGACGGCTGCGCGGCCAGCTGCGTGGACTGGTACGGCAAAGCGCGTCCGATCTTCATCGGCCAGCGGGTGTTTGCGCTGATGGGCTACGAACTGGTGGAAGGCGCCATCGCCAACGAGGCGATCCGCGAACGCAGGCGCGTGGACTTCACCCCGCAGCGTGCCGCTGGACGCTTGCCGCCACCGGTCGCCATTGAATGATGTATGTGTCATGAAAATACGCGTGTTCGCCACTGCCTTGGCCTTGCTGCTGTCAGTCACGGTGATTCCCACGGCCGCCGCTGACGATCCGTCATCCACCCAGGTCGGGGACCAGGCCGCCATCGTGGAACGCATCTGTGCGCACATGCCCTGCCAGCACGACGTGCGGGTCAAGCTGACCAGGGCCGATGGCAGCGTGTTCGATCGCAGCTATCCGGTGATGCCGGCAATCGTGCAGGGTTCGCGATTCGCCGTGATGGCGGCGCAGAGGGTGTTCACCGAGACCGATCTGGTCGACGAGCGATTGACCAACCTGCGTGCGATGGACCGCGTCGTCGATGCTGCGAAAACGTTGACTGCCAGGTTCGAGCAGACCACCGATGGCGGCATATTGCTGGAGTTGCACAACCCGGTCGATGAGTGTTCCTGAAATTCGACATGGGCATCATGCCGCTGGACGGCAACGACCTGCGCCGCACCTCGAGTTGTCCGGTGGCGAAGACGAGCCTGGAGTCGCGGCCGTATCCGATCTTCCGGTTGGTGCTGGCCAATGGCCGCGCGCTGCCGAAGGTGGACGCCGCGGCATTGCGCTGCGAGTGAATAGCGACGCGCGGATGCTCAGCCCTGTGGAGCGTCGCGCAGCCGCAGGCCGCCCACCGCCCAGCGCCCGGCCGCGAACAGCGGCTCGGCGATCTGCGCACGCGGCGCGAGGGTGATGATGGCACCGTTGTCAGGATTGGCCAGCGTGGCGAACTGCTCCACGCTCAGGTGCAGGAAGCGCATCACGAAGCAGCGGATGGTCAATCCGTGGGTGACCACCAGCACGCATTCGGCCTGCTTGCGTTGCGCCTGCCGCATCAGGCTTTCCAGGAAGCCCGACGTGCGGTCGTAGCAGTCGGCCGGGCTTTCGCCGCCATGGAAACGGTAGTAGAACCAGCCGTGTGTGCGCCGCATCGCGTCCTGTGCCGGTACGTCGGCATAGCCATGCTCCACTTCGCGCAGGCGCGGATCCTCGTACACGGTGATCCGCCCGCGCGCCAGTCCGGCACCATCCAGCACGCCGGTCAGGGTATCGCGGGCACGGCGGAACGGCGAGGTGTAGATCAGCGCATCGTGCAGGTAGTCGCGGCCGAGTTGGGCGCCGGTCGCGCGTGCCTGGGCGTGCCCGGTGTCGGTCAGTTCGATAGCGTGATCGCCCACCGCGGCCGCATCCACCAGACCGACATTCGCCATGGATTGGCCGTGCCGTACCAGTTTGATCTGCATGTCGGTCCTGCCCGAGAAGGTGATGGATGTCAGCGCAGCCGCATGTCGCCGCTGTCCAGGAAGCGCTGGTGCCAGCCCAGTGCTTCGGTCAGCAGGTGCGGGGTGTGCTTGCCGGCGCTGGCGGCGCAGGCACGATCGAAATAATCCTGCAGCGCGTCGCGGAACTCCGGATGCACGCACTGGGTGATGACGGCGCGGGCCCGCTGCTTCGGCGCCAGTCCGCGCAGGTCGGCCAGCCCCTGTTCGGTCACGATCACCGACACATCGTGCTCGGTATGGTCCACGTGGCTGACCATCGGCACGATCGACGAGCTGCGCCCGCCTTTCGCCGTACTCGGTGCCATGAAGATGGCCAGATGGCTGTTGCGGGCGAAGTCGCCCGAGCCGCCGATGCCGTTCTGGATCGCGCTGCCCATGATGTGGGTGGAATTGACGTTGCCGTACAGGTCCGCTTCGATCATGCCGTTCATGGCGATGCAGCCCAGCCGGCGGATCAGTTCCGGGTGGTTGGAGATGCCCTGTTCGCGCAGCACGATGCGGCTTCGGTAGCGGTCGATGTGCTGCTTGAAGCGCGCGGTGGCTTCCGGCGACAGCGACACCGCCGTGGCCGAGGCCTGCAGCAGCACCCCGCGGTCGATCAGTTCCAGCATGCCGTCCTGGATCACTTCGGTGAACGCGGTCAGCTGCGAAAAGCCGCCATCGGACAGCCCCAACAACACGGCATTGGCGCTATTGCCCACGCCCGACTGCAGCGGCAGCAGATTGGCCGGCAAGCGGCCGCGTGCCACTTCGTGGCGCAGGAACTCCAGCAGATGCCCGGCGATGCGTTGGCTGACAGCATCGGCGGCCTTGAACGGCAGGTTGCGGTCGGCGGCATCGGTCTCCACGATCGCCACGATCCTGTCCGGATCGCAGCGCAGCCACGGTTCGCCAATGCGCTGGCCGGGCTCGGTCAGCGGAATGGGCGTTCGACCGGGCAATGCCGAGCGTCCGTAGTAGATGTCGTGCAGGCCTTCCAGACCTTCGGGCTGCCAGCGATTCACTTCCCGAATCACCTGGTGGGCCAAGTTCAGCCAGGTCTTGTTGTTGCCGATGGAGGTGGTGGGGATCAGGCCGCCATCGGCGGTGATGCCGGCGACCTCGATCACCGCCGTGTCGATGGCGCCGTAAATGCCGGCCTTGGCCTGCTGCGCCACGTGGCTGAGGTGCATGTCGATGTAGTCGATCTGCCCGGCATTGATGCGCAGGCGGGTGTCCGGATCGGACTGGTAGGGCACGCGCAGGCGGATGCCCTCGGCGCGGGCCAGGGCGCCGTCCAGTTCCGGGGCGGTGGACGCGCCGGTGAGCAGGCCGATGCGGAATGGCTGACCGGCATCGTGCGCCCGGTGGATGCGCTCGGCCAGCGCCAGCGGCACCGCCTTGGGCGATCCCGACCCGGTGAAGCCGCTCGTCGCCACCACGCTGTCGGGCACGATGCAGGCGGCGGCCTGCTCGGCGGAGGCCAGACGGGACAGGAATCGCGCATCGCGGATGCGGGGATGGGATGTCATGCGGGACAGGTGGGTGGCAGCATGGGCGATTATCCGATGTTCGACGTGCATGGGGGACGCATGGCCAACCCATCGCCGAATCGCAGCGACATGCTGGTGCTGGGCGCCGGCCACAACGGGCTGGTGTGCGCGGCCTACCTGGCCGCCGCCGGACTGTCGGTGCGGGTGCTGGAGCGGCGCGGCGTGGCCGGGGGCGCCGCCGTGACCGAGGCGTTCCATCCCGGGTTCCGCAATTCGGTGGCCAGTTACACGGTCAGCCTGCTGCATCCGCAGGTGATGGCCGACCTGCGCCTGGCGCAGCACGGGCTGCGCATCGTCGAGCGCCCCTTTTCCAATTTCCTGCCGTTGCCCGACGGCCGCAGTTTCCGCCTGGGCGGCGGCCTGACCGAGGCGGAGATCGCCCGCTTCGCACCGCAGGGCGTGCCGCGCTGGGCGCAGTACACCGCGATGCTGGAGCGGGTGGTGGCGGTGCTGCGCGAATTGGTGCTGCTGGCCCCGCCGGACATCGGCGAACGCCTGCAACTGGCCGATTGGCTGGCCAGCGCCACGGTGGCGCGGCGGTTGCGGCATCTGGACCTGCGCGGCCGCCGCGATCTGCTGGACCTGTTCACCAAGTCGGCCGGCGAACTGCTGGACAGCTGGTTCACGACTGAACCGCTGAAGGCCGTGCTGGGCTGGGATGCGATCGTCGGCAATTTCGCAAGTCCCTACACGCCCGGCAGCGCCTATGTGCTGCTGCATCACCTGTTCGGCGAGGTGAACGGCAAATCCGGTGCCTGGGGCCACGCCATCGGCGGCATGGGCGCGATCACCCAGGCCATGCAGGCCGAATGCCATGCCCGCGGCGTGGACATCCACACCGATGCCGAGGTCGCGCAGGTGCTGGTGGAACACGGCCGCGCCTGCGGTGCACAGCTGGCGGATGGCCGCACGTTCCGGGCGCGGGTGGTGGTGTCCAATCTCAACCCGAAACTGCTGTATCAGCGGCTGCTGCCACAGCAGCATCTGGATGACGACTTTCGCGAGCGCATCGGCCGCTACCGCTGCGGTTCGGGCACCTTCCGCATCAATGTGGCCTTGGCCGAGTTGCCGGATTTCAGCGCCGCACCGGGCACGCAGCTGCAGCCGCATCACCAGAGCGGCATCCTGATCGGGCCGTCGCTGCGGTATTTCGAGCAGGCGTATTTCGATGCGCGGTCGAAGCAGCACAACCCCGGCTGGGCACGGCAGCCGGTGGTGGAACTGCTGATTTCCTCCACCTTGGACGACACCTTGGCACCGGCGGGGCAGCACGTGGCCAGCCTGTTCTGCCAGCACGTCAATCCGGATGTCGATGGCGGCTGGCCGCAGCACCGCGACACCGTGGCGCGGCTGATGATCGACACGGTCACCGCCTATGCCCCCCAATGTCGCCGGCAGCGTGCTGGACTACGAGGCGCTGTCGCCGTGGGACCTGGAGCAGCGCTTCGGCCTGATCGGCGGCGACATCTTCCACGGTTCGCTGGGGCTGGATCAGCTGTTTTCCGCGCGTCCGCTGCTGGGGCAGGGCAAGTACCGCAGCGCGCTGCCCGGGTTGTATCTGTGCGGCTCGGGGACGCATCCTGGCGGTGGCGTGACCGGCTTGCCTGGTCGTAACGCAGCACGGCAATTGCTGCGCGATCGCAGGCATCGCTCGGCGGCGTACTGAACCGACCGGTTCATTTTTGCGACGCAGCGTGCAATTCTGGTAACGCTTCTTTCACAATTGGGCCGCATCCCGACGTGGGGGAGGGAGCAGGCCCGTGACAACCCGGTTGTCGCGGGCTTTTTGTTTGCGAACGCACGCACGCCATCGGTCCGCTCATTTGGCGATTTCCGCCTGCATCAGACACAGCCAGATTGCGGCCAGCGGCAGCCACAGCCAGCGCCAATGCCGCATCGCCTGCCATGCCATGCGCCAGGCTGTGGTGAAGGATGGCGCTTCAGCCGCGTTGCGCGGCGCTCGAGTCTCTCCCGTCGCCGGTTTGCGGCTGCCCAAGGCCCGCAAGCCATATAAATACGTGCCGGTGATGGACAGTGCCGACAGCAGCACCCCGAACGCCGCCGCCGCCACGCTCACAGCCAGAACATCGACTGCGCCCTCGATGCAGCCCGGCCATCGAAACGACACCGCGACTGCCGCCCTTCTTCCGCTTCGGCTGCCATCCGCAGTGCTTCCGGTGACGCTTTTTCGCCATGCTCCATCGCCTGGCACACGTCGTTGCACGATGACAGCCCTTCTGCCAGACTCGATCAACCGAGCTCCGCACCGAAGGACCGCCCGCATGGCCGCAGCACAACACAACTGCATGACACCGCGTGCAGCCATCGCGCTGTGGCTGCTGCTGGCGGCCTGCCTGCTGTGCGGCTGCCGGACGCTGGCGACGCCGGACCCCTTTCTCTCCAGTGGCGAACTACTCGATGGACTGTACCGCGGCACGCTGCACGATCCTGCCGCGACATGGGTCGATCAATACGAGCTGCAGGACGAAAAATCCGCCTTGCACTCGTGGATGCAGCAACGCATCGGACACACATTCCGGTCGCTGGACAACGGTTACCTGCTGACCAAGCCGGACGCGATCACATGGAACACGGTGCAGGCGAACGCAAACCGTTACATCCAAGACACGCTGGGTGCCTCGCCGACCCACCTGGTTCACACCGACGGCGATGCCTATCGCATGCTGTTGTGGAAACCCAAGCACAAGGACTACCACGTTGCATTGGTGATGAGCCGCGATCCTCTGCCCGGGCAGGACGGGCGGCGGCTGGCGGCCTACTACGTCATGCGCGATGCCTCCCTGCCACCACCTGCGGATGTGTTGGTCGCAATGCAGGGCTGGGTCACCCCGACCCCGCCCGACCACCTGTCGCCTTCCTTCGAGCACTCGGATGAAAAGGCGGACATGGCGCGGTGGCTCGAACGCTACCTGAATCACGACTACCGCATCGTTCGCCAGCGGTTCGTGCTGACCGAGCCCGGGTTCACTCAGGGAGCGGCGATCGTCTCCGAAGCACAACAATATGTGCGATGGACACTGGGTTGGGCGCAAAAAGATTTCGGGGCGTGGCCCAGTGACGAACATTACCAGATCATCGCATGGGAAGTGGCCAGTGACCGAAACCAACATCTCATTGCATTAGTCCAGACCCGGGATTTTTTGCCAGACACCAATGAACGAACATTGGTTGGTTATTTCCACCTTTCCGCCCATGATGACCAATGATTCATTCGCTTTGGAGAGTTCACGATGAGCAACAGAAAAACTGGCTTTACTGAAGAAGACTTGTTCGGGCCGAGTGGACGTCCGCATGCTTCTGACGTCCGCCAGGACAAGTTGCAGAACTGCTATTTCCTTGCGCCCATCGGGGCGATGGCCGAACAGCAACCGGACCGCATTCGTGATGCCATCCGCTTCGATCCAGAAACGGGTGACTTTACCGTGCGACTGTACCGCCCACCCAATGCGACCGAACGGCAAGCAGGCCAGACCGACCCGGTTGAAACATTCATCACGGTGTCGCAGGACGACCTACGCAGAAACATCAGACGCGAGGGTGGCAGCACTGTCGACAACAACCGCGATGGCAGTGGCGCGCTCTGGCCGGCCATTCTGGAAGCCGGTTTCGTGGAACTGTACGGCCGTGACGCACAAGGACGTGTCAACCTTCCAAAGGCATACGACCGGATCCAAGCCGACGCGAACGGTGGTTCCCTGTCGGATGGCATGTATGCCCTCACCGGCGATGCAGGCCGCAATATCCAGATTCCGACACCGGATGGTCGCAAGCCTGTGAATCAGAGTCCAGATCATGTGGACCGCCCCGAGCCTGCGCCCTTCAAGGCGCCCAGCCTGGGATACAAGCTGTCTGTTGAAGCTGCCCACACACGTGTTGAACAGGCATTGGCCGCCGGACAACCCGTGTCGCTGGCCACCCAGGGACGGGACGTGAACGATGGTTTGCAGGAAAGCCACGCCTACATGGTGATGGGCATTTCCCGCGATGCGGCCACCGGCGACACGTTGCTGCGCTTGCGCAACACCTTTGGCGACAACAAGAAGACGAAGGAAGGCAACCACCACATCGGCGGAGAGTGGAACGATTCCAATCCCGAAATCGTCAAGAGTCTCAACGACATCGTCCGCAAAGGCAGTTTCGGCGAATTCAACATCGGCCCGGAGCCGCGTGTACAGACCCAGACCCAATCGGTGACACCGCAGGCGTCGCAGCCGCGGCCGGACGCGCCGGCAGCGGAGCCCTCGGCATCCGTGCAGCCGGCAGCCATCCCACTGCTGTCCGACCCCGCCCATCCCGCGCACGACATGTACGCGCAGGCGTTGCGGGCATTCGCCGCATCGCCGCAGATTGCCGCTGCCGGATATTCGCCGGAGCGGCAGCAGCTGATCGCCGCGAATCTGGTGGCCGGGACGCTCGACATGCCGCGGTCGCGCAATCCCGACGGGCCGACCCAGGAAAGGCTGGATCGGGTCGATGCCGCCGCCATCGCCAGCGATGGGAGTCATATCACCCTCATCCAGCGTGCGGCGCAGAATTCCACCTCGTTCCGTTTCGGCTTGCAGATGGAGCAGGTGCACAGCGGCTCCATCGAAGCGGTATCGCAACAGGCCTTCGACGGCCTGCAGCAGCAGAAGGCGCAGGAACTCGCGCAGCAGGCGGAACGCGAGCGGGTGCCGCAGCCGGAACCTGATGGGCCGGCACGCTGAGCCAGCTGCTTGAGGGGATGCCGTGATGGATGATCTCTTGCATGCTACGGCTTGACCAGCGGGTTCAGCGCTCGATCCGTCGCAGTCTCGCGCATAGCGGCAGCCGGACGTCATCATCGCCGGCTTGTTCTGC
>QFNC01000048.1 GCA_003240695.1 Pseudoxanthomonas suwonensis
CGCCGATGCCGTGCCCGCGCTGGCCGATCAATTCGCCGTGCAACTGCTGTGGATGGATACCGAGCCGCTGCTGCCTGGCCGGCTGTACTGGCTGCGCATTGGCACGCGCACCGTCACCGCGCAGATCACCCAGATCCGCCATCGGGTCGACGTGAACACGCAGGAACACCTGGCCGCGCGCCAGCTGGAATTGAACGAAGTGGCGGTGTGTCATCTGCATCTGGATGAACCCATCGCCTTCGAACCCTACGCCCACAACCGCGAGCTTGGCGGCTTCATCCTGATCGATCGGCAAACCCATGCCACTGCTGCTGCCGGACGCATCGATTTCGCCCTGCATCGTGCCAGCAACCTGCACTGGCAGCCGCTGGACGTGGACAAGGCTGCTCGCGCCCGGCAGAAACGCCAGCAACCGCGCTGCCTGTGGTTCACCGGCCTGTCGGGGGCGGGCAAGTCCACGATAGCCAATGCGCTGGAGCGCAAGCTGCTGGCGCAGGGCTTCCACACCTATCTGCTGGATGGCGACAACGTGCGTCACGGCCTGAACAAGGACCTGGGCTTCACCGACGCCGACCGGGTGGAGAACATCCGTCGCGTCGCCGAAGTGGCTCGATTGATGGTGGATGCCGGCCTGATCGTGCTGGTCAGCTTCATCTCGCCGTTCGCGGCCGAGCGGCGCATGGCGCGCGACCTGTTTGCCGATGGCGAGTTCGTCGAAATCCACGTCGACACGCCCCTGGCGGTGGCCGAACGGCGCGACGTGAAGGGCCTGTACGCCAAGGCTCGCGCCGGCCAGTTGCGCAACTTCACCGGGCTGGATTCGCCCTACGAAGCCCCCGAGCATCCGGAGTTGCGGCTGGACACCACCATCGCCAGTGCCGACGCATTGGCCGAGGTCGTCGTGGCCTGGCTGCAGGGGAATGCCGCATCGCCCTGAATGCCGCAGGATCGGGATTCGTGACCGCTGTCCGATCGCGGTGCCGGGCTGGGTTAAAATCGCCGTCCCCTTCCGGATCCCCGCATGAACAGTCCCGACGACGCGCACGCCCCCGGTTCACTGGCGTTGGGCACTCTGGCCATCCATGGTGGCCAGTCGCCCGATCCGACCACCGGCGCGGTGATGCCGCCCATCTATGCCACCTCCACCTATGCGCAGAGCAGTCCGGGCGTGCACCAGGGCTTCGAATACTCGCGCACCCACAACCCGACGCGCTTCGCCTACGAGCGCTGCGTGGCGGCACTGGAAGGCGGCAGCCGCGGTTTCGCGTTCGCCTCGGGCATGGCGGCCACGTCCACCGTGCTGGAACTGCTGGACAGCGGCGATCACGTCATCGCCACCGACGACCTGTACGGCGGCAGTTACCGCCTGTTCGAGCGCGTGCGCCGGCGCTCGGCGCGGCTGGATTTCAGCTTCGTCGACCTGTCCGACCCGCAGGCCTTCGCCGATGCCATCCGCACCGGGACGCGCATGGTCTGGATCGAAACCCCGACCAACCCGCTGCTGAAACTGGTCGACATCGCCGCCATCGCCGCCATCGCCCGGCAGCGCGGCATCCTGGTGGTGGTGGACAACACCTTCGCCTCGCCGATCCTGCAGCGCCCGCTGCTGCTGGGCGCCGACATCGTGATGCACTCGGCCACCAAGTATCTCAACGGCCATTCCGACATGGTCGGCGGCCTGCTGGTGGTCGGCGACAATCCCGATCTGGCGGAGCAACTGGCCTTTCTGCAGAACTCCATCGGCGCCGTGCAAGGGCCGTTCGACAGCTTCCTGGCCCTGCGCGGCCTGAAAACTCTGCATCTGCGCATGCAGGCCCACTGCACCAATGCCCAGGCCATCGCCGAAACCCTGGAACGGCACCCGGCCATCGAAAAGGTGTTGTATCCGGGCCTCCCATCTCACCCGCAGCATGCCCTTGCGGCCCGGCAGATGTCCGGCTTCGGTGGCATGGTGTCGGTGTACCTGAAAGGCGGCTTCGATGCGGCCCGCCGCTTCTGCGAGAGCCTGCGCCTGTTCACCCTGGCCGAATCGCTGGGCGGGGTGGAATCGCTGGTCAATCACCCTGCGGTGATGACCCATGCCAGCGTGCCGGAGGAACGCCGCGCGCAGCTGGGCATTGCTGACAACCTTGTGCGATTGAGTGTGGGGGTGGAGGATGTGGGTGATCTGCTCGCAGACCTGGCCGGTGCGTGCCAGTGACGGCAAGCACTGGACAAGGATGGGATACCTGTAATCCCGGCCTGACGGCATGACGCGCGGACTGCAAAGAGTGGGCCATCGGTTGGCGGCTGCCTTCCCCGGGATGAGCAGTTGGATGGCGCGCCTGCGCATGGTGCCGCAGGCGCGGGCGCTGCACTTTGGCGGGCTGGCGGCGGACATGGCTGCGAAACCGGCACAGATTCCGGCACAGACGCTCCGATTCCCGAGCCCCGACCCCACGCTCGGTCCGGGCGTCAACATTTACGGGTACCTGCGCGGCCAGTTCGGCCTGGGCGAAAGTGCCAGGCAGTATGCGCGTGCGCTGCTCCAGGCGGGCTATCCGGTCGATCTGGCGGATGTGCGCATCTCCATTCCGCATGCCTGCGGCGACGACAGCCTGGCCTCGCTGCTCGAACACGGTGTCTCGCATGGGATCAACGTCGTATTCGTCAATCCCGATCATTATCACGAGGTCCGGCCCCAGCTTGCCGCGGGTGGCTATACCATCGGGTTCTGGTTCTGGGAGCTGGACACCATTCCGGACGAGTGGATGGCGGCTGTCGACCAGGTCGACGAGATATGGGTTGCTTCCAGCTTCGTCGAGGAGGCCTTCCGCCGTGCGACCGCCAAGCCCGTGATCCGCATTCCGCACCCCGTTCGGCCATCGGATGCGGCGATGCTTCCACGCGGCAGCTTCGACCTGGACGAAGACGCGTTCGTCTTTCTCTGCAGTTTCGATTTCAATTCGTCAATCCACCGCAAGAATCCTTTTGCAGTCATCGATGCATTCGCGATGGCTTTCCCGAATCCCGGGGCGAGGGTGCAATTGCTCGTCAAGACCAGTAACGGGCACCGTTATCCAGAACAGTTGGACAGGCTGTGCAGGCATGCCTCACGCGTGCCCCGCGTTCTGGTGCGCGACCAGATATTGACTTCCGACCGGGTCAGCGCCATGCAGCATGCGGCCGACGCGTACGTGTCACTGCATCGCGCGGAAGGATTGGGGATGGGAATGGCCGAGAGCATGGCGATCGGCAAGCCGGTGATCGCCACAGCTTGGTCTGGCAACCTGGATTTCATGGACGACCAGAACAGTTGCCTGGTGCCGTGCAGACTCGTGCCAGTTCTGGATGGCGAGTATCCGCATGCGCAGCACGCGCAATGGGCCGATGCCAGCATCGAAGTGGCTGCGGACTGGATGAGGCGGCTGGCCACCTCCCCCGCGCTGGCAGAGGAGAGGGGCGGGCGCGCTCGGGAGGCGATCGCCAAATCCATGGATCCGGGGGCGGCGGCGACGGCGATGATCGCCCGCCTCCGATCGCTGGGCAACGGGACATGCCGTGGCCCACTTCGACACTGACAGAGAGGTATGAACCCATGCTGGGCATGTTGCGGGCCATCTGGGCCTATCGGTTCTTCATTCTTTCCTCGATCAGAAACGACCTGCGCGCTCGCTTCGTGCGCAGCAAGCTTGGCGGGCTGTGGATGATCATCCACCCGCTCGCGCAGGTCCTGATCTTCACGCTGATCCTGTCCGAAGTGCTCGCCGCGAAGCTGCCGGGCATCGACAACAAGTATGCGTATTCGCTGTACCTGATGGCCGGAACGCTCGCGTGGTCGCTTTTTTCGGAAACAATCAACAAGTGCGCCGTCCTGTTCGTCGAGAATGCCAACCTGATCAAGAAGATGGCCTTTCCGCGCATCTGCCTGCCGCTGATCGCCGGCGGAACCATGCTGGTCAACAACATGCTGCTGCTGCTGGCCATCTTCGGGGTCTTCGCCACGCTCGGGCACATGCCCGGCCCGCAGGTCGTGTGGCTGCCGGTGCTGATGGTGGTCACGCTGCTGCTGGCACTGGCGGTCGGCATGATTCTCGGAATCCTCAACGTCTTCATGCGCGACATCGGACAGGTCGTTCCCGTGGTCCTGCAGGCCCTGTTCTGGATGACGCCCATCGTCTACATGCTGGACATCCTGCCTGCCAACTATCGGAACGCGTTCGCGCACAATCCGCTCTATCCCCTGGTCAGCAGCTACCAGAACGTGCTGGTGTTCGACAAGCCGCCGCTTCTGCCGGAACTGGCCCGCTTCGTGGTCGTCTGCCTGGGCTTGCTGGTCGTGGCACTGGTCATGTTCCGCAGGGCCAGCGCGGAAATGGTGGACGCGCTATGAGCGGATCACTCGTCGTCACGGGGCTCGGGAAGGCCTATCGCAAATGGGACAGCGAGTGGATGCGCGCGCTTTCCTGGTTCGGCGTGCCGCTCAAGCCGCTCGAAGAGCACTGGGTGCTGCGTGACGTGGATTTCTCCATCGGAACCGGCGAGACGGTGGGCATCGTCGGCCAGAACGGAGCCGGCAAGTCGACCTTGCTGAAGCTGGTCACCGGCACCCTCATGCCGACAGTCGGATCGGTACGGCGTACCGGGCGCATTTCGGCCATCCTCGAGCTCGGCATGGGCTTCAACCCGGATCTGACGGGCCGCGAGAATGCCAGGCATGCGGCGGGGTTGATGGGCTACCAGCTGGACCAGATCCACGCCGCGATGGATGGCATCGAGGCGTTCGCCGAAATCGGCGAATACTTCGACTTGCCCGTGCGCACCTATTCCAGCGGAATGCAGATGCGGGTGGCTTTCAGCGTTGCAACCGCGTTCCGTCCCGACCTGCTGATCGTGGACGAAGCCCTGTCCGTGGGAGATGCCTACTTCATCCACAAGTGCTTCAAGCGCATCCGCGAATACAAGGCGCTGGGTACCACGCTGCTGATCGTGAGCCATGACGCCTCCGCGGTGCTCTCGCTCTGCGACCGAGCCATCCTGATCGACGAAGGCCGGGTGCTGATGGATGGAAATGCCGCCAACGTGATGGACTACTACAACGCGCTGATCGCGCAGAAGGAAGACGAGGCGTCGATCCGCCAGTTTGTCGGCGACGGTGGCGAACTCCTCACCGTGTCCGGAACCGGCGAGGCCACCATCGAGAGCGTGACGCTGCTCAACGCACAGGGCAGCCCGCAGGAGCTGATCGATGTCGGGCAGCGCTTGCGCTTGTGCGTTGACGTGCTTTGCGTCGGCAACATCGACCATCTGGTGATCGGCTACCTGATCAAGGACAGGCTGGGCCAGGCGGTGTTCGGCACCAACACCCACCACACCCGCCAGGTCATCGAAGGCGCATCCGCGGGCGAGCGCATCCGCCTGGTTGCCGAGTTTGATGCCAACATCGGGACGGGCAGCTATTCGGTGTCGGTGGCGCTGTCCAGTACGGAAACCCACCTGGTCGACAATTACGAATGGCGCGACCTTGCCCTGGTGTTCAAGGTGGCCAATCTCGGGAAGGACCGGTTCGACGGCGTTGCATGGCTGCCAGCCACGATTTCCCTGGAACGCAGTGCGGAGCGCTCTGGTCCGCCAACGCAAGGATAATCAGATGCAGATCGATCCCGATGCCGTGATGCACAAGCTTGGATTGTCGGTGGCCGCATCCGGCGGCAACCGCGAGCATGCGCTCCGCTTGATGCCCCAGTTCGGGCAGAAGCCCGCATATTCAGTGGACGAGCTGCTGGCCTATTCTGGATCGGATTTCATCGATGTCGCCTACCAAGCCGTGCTGCGCCGCCAACCGGATGAGGCCGGACGCCGGGATTACCTGCAGGCGATCGAGACGGGGGCGCTGACCAAGACCGAGGTGCTCGGCGAACTTCGCAAGTCGCCGGAAGGTTATCGTGCAGGCGTGCCGATCCGTGGCCTGCGCTTGCAGTATCTCCTTCGCCGCATGGAGCGCAGGCGGGGCGGACGCATGCTGGCTTTGCTGGCGTCGCTCATGCGGTTGGCCCGCAAGCAGTCATCGTGGGAGGCGATGGAGGCGCGCCTGGCATCGCGCGATGAGCGCATGCTGAGCGCTGCGTCGCTGGCTCTGGATGGCATGCGCGAGGACGTTGCGCGGAGGCTCGACTCGTCGCTGCATGCGTTGCGCAAGTCCATCGGGCGTGGCGAAGTGCGCGCCGCGCGCAGCATGGCGGACGTGTCGAGCCGACAGGACGCGACCGAGCAGCGCCTGGCGTCGGTGGAATCAAGCTGGGCCAGCGTAGAAGTGCGACTCAGCCGAAGCGAGCAACACGCCGCGCGCTGGATGGAAGAGATGGCCGCACGGTTCGAACGCAACGAAGCGCTCCTGGAATCCTGCCAGGCGGCGATCCGTGAGGAGTCACAGCGCCGCGCCGGGTACCGGGCGTACGCGGATGCGGTTGGCCAGCATCCACCAGTGGCCGGTGCCTCGGAAGAGGACATGGCGATGATGTATGCCAGGCTGGAAGAGGTCTTCCGCGGCAGCGAGGAGGAAATCCGCCGGCGCGCTGAGATCTACCTGCCTTGCATTGCCGAGGCCGCAGCCGCCACCCGTTGCCGGCGCGTGCTGGATCTGGGCTGCGGCCGTGGCGAGCTGCTGGCGTTGCTGGGCGGTGCCGGCTATGACGCGCGCGGCGTCGATCTGAACCGGTTGTTTGTCGAGCAGAACAGGGCTGCGGGGCGCGAGGTCGTGCTGATGGATGCGCTGACGGCATTGGAGGGCTGCGAGCCGGATTCGCTCGCGGCAGTGAGCGCCATCCACCTGGCGGAACACCTGTCCGTGAATCATCTGGTCCGTCTGCTCGACCTGGCATTTGCCGCGCTGCGCCCAGGGGGAGTCCTGATCCTGGAAACCCCGAATCCGCAAAATCTTCGCACCAGTGCGTATTACTTCTATTTTGATCCAACGCACCGCAATCCATTGCCGCCGCCTCTGCTGGCATGGATGGTGGCCGACCGCGGCTTCCGCGAAGCCAGAATCGACCTGCTCGAGGACGGCCGTTTCAGTCCTGAAACCACGCGCGTGCCGCCGGATGCGGTGGCGGCCGACCAGGTGAACCGGTTCGTGGACTGGGTGTCCGTGTCCCCCGATTATGCGGTCGTCGCGACCAAGCCCATCCAGCCTGCAGCCGGCACGGAATCCGACAAGCCATGACTGCCCGGAAACACTCCCTCCTGTTCGACCTGCAGTCCCTGCAGAACGGATCCAGCAAGCGCGGAATCGGGCGTTATGCGCGCGAGCATTTCAACGGCCTGCTGGGAATCGGTCAGGATGCGTTCGACATGCACTGCATGCTCGATCTGACCTACGAGGCCCAGGCCGGCGACGTGCTCGGCGAATACGCGGGACGGCTTGCGGCGGATCGCATCCACGGCTACCGGTATCCGACCGGCATGTGGAGCGCCTATCCGACCGCCGAGCCGGAGGCCGCATTTTCCGAAGAGCTGGTGCGCCTGCATGTGGAGGCGATGGCGCCCGACGTGGTGCACGTGCCCAGCCTGTTCGAGGGTGCCGTCGAGGCCTGTGCGGGGCTGGGGCGCGTCGCCCGCGCGCGGGGCAGCATCAGCAGCTGCCTCGTGCACGACCTCATCCCGCTGGTCATGGAAGAACACTACCTGGCGGATCCGCGCGCGCGCGCCTGGTACCAGCACAAGACGGCACAGCTGCGCGAATTCGACGTGTTGCTGGCCAATTCACAGACCACCAAGGATGACGTGGTCCGGCTGCTGGACTGCGATCCGCAGCGCGTGCACGTGATTTACGCCGGCTATGCGGAGATCTTCAGGCAGAAGGTGGACAAGGCTGCGGCGGCGCGGCGGCTGGAAAACCGCTTCCGCCTCGCCTCGCCATTCGTCCTGTATACCGGTAACAACGATCCTCGCAAGAACACCCGGGGCGCGATCGCGGGATTCGCCTCGCTGCCGCCTGCCGTGCGGGGTGATCTCAAGCTGGTGCTGAACCAGGCCGACCATGCCGATGATTTGCGGCAGTTCGCGCGCCAATGCGGACTGGATGCCGATGCCCTGGTCATGACGGGCTACGTGACGGACGCGGAATTGGCGGATCTGTATGCATGCTGCCGCGCATTCGTGTTCCCATCCCTGTATGAAGGTTTCGGTCTACCGGTTGTCGAGGCCATGTCCTGCGGGGCACCGGTGCTGGTTGGCGACAATTCCAGCCTGAAGGAAATCATGGAACTGGACGAAGCGCGATTCGATGCCTCGGATCACCGGGCAATCGGGGCCGCGCTGGAGCGCGTGCTGCAGGACGAAGGATGGAGCGAGCGGCTCAGGCGCTATGGGGAGAAGCGGATCAACGCATTCTCGTGGACGCGGACGGCACAGCTCAGCATCGAGGCCTGGCAAGTGGCGCTCGAATGCAGCCGCGCGCGTGACGGTCAGGCTGCGGCCGGGTCTGGCGTCGCCGTTGTCGTTCCCGAAGCGCTGCCGGAAGTCCAGCAGACGGAATGGGCGGATGCGCTTTCCGGCTACGTTGATTCGGGCAGCGTCGAGATTGCCTGTCCGGTTCCGGAACGATGGCCTTCCTACCTGCAGGTCCAGCCATTCCCGCAACACGCGCTGGCGTCGGATGCGGGCATCGATCTGCTGATCGCGTTGCATTCCGATGCGCAGGGCCGGGTGCTGCGCGGCCTGGCGTTCCTAGGCGAGCGTGAAGCGCAGATGCGAGCGCAGTGGCCAGGCCTGTGCGAATTGCTGTCAACCGGGCAGATTCCCCCGCAAGACCATGCCTTGCCCGAATTGATTTCCCACTGCCGGGGCATTCTGGAAGCAGGCCGGCACGACGGCTTGCTGGCGGCTACCGTGGGGCCGATGCTGCAAGGATCGCCAGTACATGCAGAGCATGAGCGCGGCGATGCCAAGATCGCTCTTGGCTGGATGGAAGCGACCCGGCAGCGTTTCGCGCATTTGTCGGCCGAGGCGGTGGCGTCGCTGCTCGACTCGGTGCTCCCGAACCAGGTGCGCACCAATCCGCAGCCGGTCCGCGAGGCATTGTGCTCGGCCGGCCAGTTCGGCATGCCCCGGCGCGTGCTGATCGACATGAGCGAATTGGCCAGGGTGGATTACGGAACCGGCATCCAGCGCGTGGTGCGCAATCTCGTCCGCGAGCTGTGTTCGCACAATGCCGAAGGCCGCCTCCTGTTCGTTCCGGTTTACCATGAGGGCGATCGCATCCGTTCCGCCCACGGCCTGGTCAGGAAAATGCTGGGTATCGACTGCCCGGCATTCGACGAATCGGAAGGATTCCGCACCCGAGACATGCTGTTCCTTGCCGACTCGGCCTGGGTTGGCCCCGAACGCTTCCTTCCCAGCATCGGCCAGGTGCGCCGCAATGGCGGCGAGGTGGCGGTGTTCTTCCATGACATCATTCCGCTGCGGTTCCCGCAGACATGCGGCGAGGGGATGCCTGCGGCCTTCAGGGCCTGGACGGAATTCGCGGTGCGGTATGCCGACGTGTATGTCTGCAACTCGCTGGCCACGGCGCAGGACCTGCAGGCCTGGATTGCGGAGAATCGACCAGAGCACCGGCCCCGGTATCGGGTCGGCCACGTTCATCTGGGGTCGGACGTGATGGAACTGGGTACCGGTGCGGACATCCGTGCATCCATGCGCAGCCTGTTCGCGGAAGGCGAACGGACCTTCCTGGCGGTGGGCACCATCGAACCGCGCAAGGATTACCGCACCATCCTGGACGCATTCGAGTTGGCTTGGGATTCCGGCCTGCGGGCGAACCTGCTGATCGTCGGCAAAAACGGCTGGGGCTCGGACGAACTGATCGACTCAATGCGCGCCAGTCCGCATTTCGGCTCCAAGCTGTTCTGGCCGCAAAACGTGAACAACGCTGAACTTGATCTGGCATACCGATCGACGTGCGGCCTGATTCAGGCCTCCCTTTCGGAAGGGTTCGGATTGCCGATCGTCGAGGCAGCGCGATACAGGGCGCCACTGCTGCTATCCGACATCGCGGTGTTCCGGGAAATCGCAGGAGAGCATGCCGCCTATTTTGCCGTCAGCGACAGTAGGGCATTGGCTGCGCTGCTTCAGCGCGACGATTTGGCAGGATCCGAAGCACTCGCCGGACGGGTTCTAACGTGGAGCGATTATGGGCGCGAGCTTCGGTCTATGCTGCTCGGCGGGCCTGGCCGCGAGTCCTTGCGGGAAGAACGTCACTTCGGCTCTGCCGGATGACGCCAGCCGGATCTGATGGGGGGTAGCACGCGCATCCCCAGACACAAAAATCCGGGGAGTGGGCATATAATCGAGCATCTAATGACCCATCGGTTTCTGCGCAGGTCAGGCCGCTAAAGCATAGGCTTCAGCGGGAGTCTTCATGCCCAGCGCCTGGTGGGGACGCCGGTGATTGTAGAACTGGATCCAGTCAGCAATCACGCGCATGGAGTGTTGCTGACTTTCGAAGTGGTGGCGGTGAGCGCACTGCTCCTTCAACGTGCGGATGACGCGCTCGAGCATACTGTTCTGCTGTGGGCAGTGCGGCGTGAAGAACTCCTGGTTCAAGCCGTAGCTGCGGACAAGCCGCGTGTAGTGCCGGTTGGTGAACACCAGCCCATTGTCCGACCGCAGCAGAAACGGCGCCGGGACGCGGCCCGTAAGCTTCCCCGATCCGCAGACACCCCATAAGTAGAACTTTCTGGCATGTTTTCCCCAACCAGGAGGTTCCATGAAGAAGTCCCGTTTCACCGAGATCCAGATCGTCTCGATCCTCAAGCAGTCCGACGCCGGCGTGCCGGTCAAGGACATTTGCCGGCAGGCCGGCATCAGCGTGCCGACGTACTACAAGTGGAAGTCGAAGTACGGGGGCCTGGAGGCCTCGGAGCTGCGGCGGGTCAAGGACCTGGAAGCCGAGAACGCCAAGCTCAAGCGGATGTACGCCGAGCTGGCGCTCGACAACGCGGCGATGAAGGACCTGATCGCAAAAAAACTGTAGGGCCGGAGCAGAAGCGCGAGGCCGTGGCACTGGCCGGGCAAGTCGAGAGTCGTCCGACGCGCGGCTTCTGGAAGTGCTGCAAGGTCCTGCGCCGTGCTCGGCCGGACTGGAACCACAAGCGAATCTACCGGGTGTACGCAAGGCCAAGCAGCGGCTGCCCAAGCGCGAACGCGTGCCGCTGTACGTCCCGCGTCTGCCAGGCACGGTCTGGTCGGCCGACTTCATGGCCGATGCGCTGGCCTGTGGCCGTCGCTTCCGGACATTCAACGTGGTCGACGACTTCAACCGCGAGTCGCTGCA
>QFNC01000111.1 GCA_003240695.1 Pseudoxanthomonas suwonensis
GCTGCGCTCCGAGCTGTCCAAGACGGTCTCCGCGTGGTCCGCGCGCTCGGGCACCCCGCACGGGGTGATCCACAACCGGCTCCGCGAGGTCTCCGGCGGTCCGGCCGTGGCCCAGGCCAGCCGCGACCAGCTCGAGAAGCGGCTGAGCACGCTGCGGGGCTGGTTCGTGGGGCGGGTGTGACATCGGTCACTTTAAAGGCCGTATAGGCCGAAAAGTCTGTCCGAAAGTACAGTGGTGCATCAACAGTGCCTGTGCTGAGATGCGACCACCCCGATATTCCGGGGAAAGTCCGAGAGGGTCAGGCAATGAGAATTCTGACAGGGGGGGGCGACTGCTCTCGTTCTGGTCGCCAGTGCACTGACGGGTGCGTATCAGCAACCCGTCGTGAGTGAGGCAAGCGCAGTGGAATCTGTGAGTGCCGTGTTGGAGGCGAGTCCGGGGCTCGAATCACAGTCGGTCACGGTGCCTAACGATTCCAGTGGGACCGTCGTGGTGCATGAGCCGGGGGTGGTGGCGGAGATGGACCTCGGCCGAGGCGGGTCGACGGAACTCGCGCCGTCTGCCGGGGATCAGCCGAACGTGGTTGTGGAGTTCGCTGACAAGGATCAACTGGCAGATCCGGTGATCGACAAGGAGAAAGGCATCGCGACCTATGAGCACCGTGATGACTTCACCTTTGTACCGGTTCTCCGTGACGACGCGACGGTGCAGGCGCATACGGTGATTGAGGGTCCGAACGCGCCGACGCGGTATGCCTATCGGATCTCCGTCCCCGACGGAGGTCAGATGATTCGCGCCGGAGAGGCAGTGCTGATCCTCGACGATGAGAGTGAGATGGTCGCGGGGGTCGCACCACCGTGGGCGAAGGATGCGGGTGGGCGGGAGCTCCCGACGTCCTACGAGATCGAAGGGGACCTCTTGACCCAGGTCGTCGATCATTCCGATGCCGCCTATCCTGTCGTGGCGGATCCCTGGATCGGGGTCAACCTGTTCGGGCACGTATTCACAGATTGGACGAATGGGGACATGCGTGTGAATGCGCGTGTATCGGCATGGGGTCTCGCTGTGTGGGCCGGTCAAGGCGGCGGTGGCCTCGCCGGTGGCCAGGCGATCTTGAACTCGGCCGGGTGGAGTGAAGTCCGAAGCCGGGGCGCAGATGTGCGGCATGCCCTGGACAAGCCGAGTCAGCGGCAGCAGTACGAATGTCACGCGCTTGCCTCTGGCTTCACCGGACGTGCTGGTGATCGCTGGCCGGAATGGAATCTCGAGAAATGGCGCCCGAATCGAACTGCGCACTGGACGTATGGAGTGGCGATCCATCGGTGTAATTGGAAGTCGGCCGACAGGTATTGACCACCTCCGAAGTGCGACGCGATCAGAAGGGGCACCGATGACCACCGGAAAAGTCAACGACCACGGCACGCGCCGTTGGATGGTGCTGACCGCCATCGTCGCCGCGGTCGTGGCGACCGCCGTCATGGCGGCTTGGTGGGCAGTCGGATCTCTCGGGCAGCGAGCTTCGAAACTGGACGAGCTGATGCCGAACTTCACGAATGATGCCGCGATCTCCCCGGCCGAGGTCACCGACCAGGTCTGCGCGCGGGAGCGGTGCGTCAGCGCCTGGGACACCAGAGTCGGCACCTATCTGGAATTCAGCACGGACGAGCAAGCGGAGTACCTTCATCAGGTGCTCGGTGCTGATTCGAGGATCAACGGCGCCGTCGTGCTGGACTTCAGCGCGGTGGATCTCGACCGCGAGGGCACCGAACGGGCCGTGCAGCTGCTCTTCCCGGACAATGAATGGCCATGACTGGAACGGACGTGAGGCGGCGATGACACCAGTTCCACTTGGACGGACGCCACCGCGGGGATCCAGAGGCCGGTGGGCGGTGATCGCCGCCGCCGTCCTCGTTCTCGGACTTCGAGTTGGTGGGCGACGCCGAGTACTGGCATACCGTCCTCGGTGACGAATCGCGCCGAAACGAGCGCATGCTCGTGGACTTCTCCGGCCGGGATCTGACGCGGGAGGAGATCAGGAACGCCGTGGACACGCTGTTCCTGAACCGAGACTGGACGTGACGGCCGCGGTGTATCCGCCTGGTGGCCTGAACGGCCTCTACGTGTCGAACAGGTGCCGCAGGTACCGCTGCGGGGAGTCCAGGAAGCTGCGGTGGTGGTACACGAACGGCAGGTCGTCGTACTCGGTCGGCGTGATCCCGCGCTCGTCCAGCAGC
>QFNC01000049.1 GCA_003240695.1 Pseudoxanthomonas suwonensis
CTCGGAGGCGGCCACCCAGTCGATCACCTCCGGCAGGGTCATCTCTCCGCTGGAGAGCTTGGAGTGGAAGCTGTAGGAGCTGAATCCGAAGCGGATCTGGTCGGTCACGGGGTTCCTTCCGGGTGGGCGTCTGCGGGGCGGGGATGATCGGGTGGTGCCGGGAAGCGGTGCCAGGGCGGGGGCACCTCCAGCACGCCGGTGACCTGCACGGAGCCGTGCTCGAAGGCGAGGCCCAGCGCACCGACGAGAGCGCCGTCGGTGGTGAGGCGTGCGGTGCGGAAGACGGGCTTCCCGGGGCTGGTGAGCAGGTGGTGCACGTGGTGGCGCAGTGGGTCCAGCAGCAGGTCGCCGGCGCGGGACAGACCGCCGCCGATCACCACCTGCTCAGTGTCCACGGTGAGCAGCAGGGTGGCCAGGCGCGGTGCGATCTCGGCGCAGAACGCGTCGATCTCCGCCAGGGCCGCCTGGTCCCCGTCGGCCGCTCGAGCGAACAGCGGTGCGGCGTCGTCCCCGGTGGACCAGTGCAACCGGCCACGCCGGGAGGTGCTGGTCCAGCGCATGCCGCGCTGCGTGCCCAGCTCACCGGCGAGCCGGTGGCGGCCCTGCAGAATCCGGCCGCCCAGGATGAGGGCCACGGAGATGCGGTGACCGATCTGCACGAAGGCGATGTCGGCGGGGCGGGCGGAGAGGTGGTGCTCGGCGTAGGCGGCGAGCTTGATGTCGTTCTCCACCGCCACCGGGCAACCCAGGCGTGAGGAAAGCTCGGAGGCGAGGTCCGTTCCCTCGAGGTCCTTCACCTCGAGACTCTGGGCGAGCCGGCCATCCGCATCGAGGATGCCGGGCACGGCGATGCCGACGACGACCGGCTCGGGACTGCTGCCCTGCCCTGGGGGATCGTTCGTCCCGGCAGCGTCGCCGGCGCTGCGTACAACCTGCGCGATCGCATCCAGGCGGGCGTCAGCACCGTTCCCGGCGTACTCGCGGCGCTCGGTGGCGAGGAGGTGGCCTGCAGCATCGGTGAGCAGGCAGCGCACGGAGCGGTCGCCGATATCCACCGCCGCCACCGTCGCGGCGCCGGGGTGGAAGGCGAAGCGTCGGGCAGGCCTGCCGGGGGAGGAAGCGGGCGCGGCGGGCACGATGCGCACGGGGCCGGTCTCCGTGAGGGAGGTGAGCACGGCGTCCACCGTGGGGCGCGACAGCCCGGTGTGCTCGGACACCTCGGCCACGGTGCGGGGCTGGGTCGCCTCGCGCAGGGCCAGCAGGCAGGCGCGCGCGTTGCCCTGCCGCACGGCGGCGCTGTCGGCGGTGACCATGGATGCCCTTCGACGGGATTATGAAACCCGGTTGTTTAAATGGACGGGTTCAGTGTTCGCCGCGGTGGCGGTGTTGTCAAGGGTTGCTGGGCGCGGAGCGGATGCTGGTGGAGGCGTCGCGTGCTCCAGGGCGACGAGACACAGTGACGGGCCCGCTCCCACCAGATGGTGGGAGCGGGCCCGTCGGGTCTCAGGCGGTGTGAGCTGTTCAGCCCCTCGCGGCGCGCACCGGCTCCAGCAGGCGGTCCAACTCCGCCTCCTTCTCTGCGGAGAAGGGGCGGTAGGGGGCGCGGGTAGCGCCGAGGTCCTGCCCCATCAGGCGGCAGGCAGTCTTGGTGCCCACCGCGTAGCCCTCGCGGTCGATGAAGTCCAGGGCGTTCCACATGCGGCCGTAGTCCTCGACGGCTTTGGCCACGTTGCCGGCCTGGACGTCCTCCCACAGCTGCACGCACTCGCGCGGCGCCCAGTTGGGGGCGCCCCAGATGGTGCCGATCGCGCCCATCGCGAAGGCCGGCAAGATGATCGTGTCCAGTCCCACCATCACACCGAGCTCTCCCTTGAGGTTGTAGATCAGGCTCATCGCCTGCTCCATGTTCCCCGAGGTGTCCTTGACGAAGCGGTACTTGTCCGAACGCTGCGCCAGGTCACGGTAGAACTCCAGGTCCAGGTCGATACCGGTCACGGCCGGCAGGTTGTAGGCGATCAGCGGCATGTCCACCGCATCGCCGATGGCGCCGTAGTACTCGATCACGTCGTCCCTGGTGGGGGTCTCGTAGAACGGGGCGACGATAAGAGCGGAGTCGGCGCCGACCTCCTGCGCATGACGGGTCAGCTCGATGGCCTCGGGCGTTGTCAGAGCACCGGTCCCGGGGGCCACGGGGACCCGGCCCGCGACCTGGTCGACCACGATCTCGACCACGCGCTTGCGCTCGTCGACCGTCATGTTCACGAACTCGCCGGTGCTGCCGCAGGGCACGACCCCGTGCACCCCGCCCTCGAGCACGAACTCCACGTGCTCGCGCAGGCGCTTCTCGTCGATCGCACCGTCGGCATCGAACGGTGTTGACAGGGCGACCAGCACCCCACCTATCTGCTTCATCTCAGTTCTCCTTCATGGTCCGGGGACCGGGTAGTGGGGTGCCGCTGTCAGCGGAGCGTGATCCAAATGGTCTTGGTCTCGGTGTACTGCTCGAAGGCCTCCAGACCGTTGTCCCGGCCGCCGAAGCCGGACTCCTTGTACCCACCGAAGGGGGTGGTGATGTCACCCTCGGTGTAGCCGTTGACCGCGATGGTGCCTGCGCGGACGGCGCGGGCGATGCGCAGCGCATCGTCGATGTCGCGGGACCACACGGTGGCGGCCAGGCCGAAGGGAGTGTCGTTGGCGATGCGGATCGCGTCGTCGGTGTCGTCGAAGGGCAGTACCACCACGACCGGGCCGAAGAGCTCCTCACGGGCGATGGCCATGTCTTCGCGCACCTCGGTCACCACTGTGGGCGGGTAGAACCAGCCACCGGTCTCCTCCAGCACGCGGGCGCCGCCGGTGCGCACCTGGGCGCCGTCGGCGACGGCCTCGTCGACGTAGCGCTCCACCCGGTCCACAGCGGACTCCTCCACCAGCGACCCGATAGTCGTGGCCGGGTCCTGGGGGTCTCCCACGACATACTTCTCTGTGGCGGTGACCAGGTGCTCCACGAACTCCTCGAGGATCGAGGAGTGCACCAGGATCCGAGAGCCGGCAGTGCAGTTCTGACCCATGTTGCCGAAGGCAGCTTCGGCCAAGTCCTCGGCCACTGTCTCCAGGCGGTCTGCATTGTCGGCGGTGACGATCTGGGGGGCCTTGCCGCCAAGCTCCAGCACGATCTTCTTCAGGTTCGACTCCGCCGAGTAGCGCAGGAACTCGCGGCCCACCTCGTTGGAGCCGGTGAAGCTGATGACGTCGACGTCCCCGTGCAGGCCCAGGGCCTTACCGGCGACGTGACCGTGACCGGGGACCACGTTGAGCACGCCGTCGGGGATGCCTGCCTCGGTTGCGAGCTCGGCGAAGCGGAGGGTGGTCAGGGAGGTGAGCTCCGGGGGCTTGACCACTACTGAGTTGCCGGAGGCGAGGGCCGGGCCCAGCTTCCAGGCCAGCATGGCAAGCGGGAAGTTCCAGGGCAGCACTGCGCCCACCACGCCGATCGGCTCGTGCACGATCATGCCGATCGCACCATCACCGGCCGGGGTGGTCTTCCCGAACACCTTGTCCACCGCCTCCGCGTACCAGCGGATCGAACCGATGGTGTCGGGCAGGTCGAACTCGCGGCAGTCGGTGATGGGCTTGCCGGCATCGATCGACTCGGTCAGGGCCAGGTCCTCGAGATTCTCCTCCAGCAGCGCCACCAGGCGTAGCAGCACTTCGCGGCGCTCGGTGGGGTGGATGCGGCTCCACACCCCGGATTCGAAGGCCGCACGCGCCGAGGACACGGCCCGGTCGACGTCCTCCTCGGCGCAGGCGGCGATCTCGGCGATGGTCTGCCCGGTGGCGGGGTTGATCGAGGGGAGGGTCGACCCGCTCGCGGCGGGGACGAACTTCCCGTCGATGTAGGCCTGGGTGCGGACGGGCTCGGGGAGCGTGGGGGTCACGATGGTCCTTCCTTCGTGGTGGACTCGGCGGCGGTTCGCGGTGGCTGAGAGCGTGGACGGCGATGTCGAGCTGCGGACATGACAACCATATGACAGTGCAATTGCACAGGCAAGGGCTGGAGGTCCTCGGGGTTGCCGGGGAGGCTCAGGTCCTCTCGTCGGCGCGGGGCAAGGGTTCGGCGACGACATCCCTCTCGGTGGGGCCCTTGCCTGCGCTGTCGTCGTCGGCCAGTGCCCCCAGGGTGAGCGGCAGCGCGAAGGGCCGACGGGACACGGTGCGTGCCTCGGCCTCTCTCCTCTGTGGTGAGGGCTCCGAGCTGCAGGCGCTGTGAGCGGCGGGGGCCCCTGCGGCGGCGATGCAGGTCGCGGCGAAGCCGCAGATCCGGCCCTGGCAGAAGCCCATCCCGGCGCGGGTGCTGCCCTTGAGGGAACGGGCGTCGTCCAGCTCCAGGTCATCGCGGGCAGTGACGATCTCGCCCAGGGTGACCTCCTCGCACCTGCACACCACGGTCTCCGGGGAGGACCAGTCCAGCCAGTGCTCGGGGACGAGGTGAGCTCTGTGCATGGCACGGGCGAAGGTGCGGTGGCGGCCCCTGGCCAGCGAGGGCCGGAGGTCTCGACGCAGGCTCCCGCCGCCAGCCCGGGCTGCCGTACGACCAGCGGCCGCGCGCCCGGCGATGGTGCCCTCGGCGACCGCCCCCGCAGCGCCGGTCACCCCGGTGATCTCCCCAGCCAGGAACAGACCGGGCACGGTGCTGCGCTGCTGTGCATCGACCACACCCACCAGGGAGCCGTCGACGTCGAGGCGAGTGTCCGCTCCCGTCTGCACCAGCAGCTCGGCCTGCGGGACGAAACCCCAGCCCAGGCCCACTGCATCGACCTCGTCCAGGTGTCGTGTGGACCCCGGCACGGGCCGTCCGGAACGGTCCACCTTCGTCACCTCCACCGCACTCACACGATCGGTCCCGTGGATCGCGGTGACGGCATGACGGGTCAGGTACGGCACCCGGTGCCGCGCCAGGAGCGCCGCGTACTGGGCCCCCTCGGCGCCCTTGGACGGCACGAGGGCTGCGGTGACCCCTCGAGGCACCCAGCCCGTCAGGTCAGAGGACTCGCAGATCGCGGCCACCTCGGCACCGGCCTGGATCACCGAGACGGCGGCCGCCAGCAGGAACGGTCCGGTCCCGGCCAGGACCACCCGTCGACCCGGCGACTGCTCCTGCACCTTGATGTAGGCCTGTACACCGCCTGCGGCCATGACCCCGGGCAGTGTCCACCCCGGCAGCGGGAGCTGTCGGTCGTAGGCACCGGGGCACAGCACCACGTTCTCTGCGATCACCGCATCGATCCGCTGGGGGTCGGGGCCCGCCTCGGGGATCGGGGCGATGCGCACTGCGAGGCGTCCGTCGACCATCGTGTCCAGGGCCCACACGTGGGTCTCGGCAAAGACAGTGAGCGCCCCGGAGGTCCCGGCATCCTGGATCTGCTGGTGCAGGGAGCGGAAGGTGGACCACCCATGGTGCCAGCGCGGCGCCGGAGAACCGGGGGCCTCATCCTTCGCCCCGTGCCGCCAGTACTGGCCGCCCAGGCGCGGGGAGGCATCGATCAGGACCACCCGGTCGGTGTGCTGCGTCGCCGCGGCAGCAGCCGCCATACCGGCGGGGCCGCCGCCGATGACGACGACGGCTGCCGTGCCCGGCACCTGTGTCTCAATCATCGCCGTCCCCCGGGGTCGGATCGGTCTCGATGTTCATACCGTCCCGGACGGTGACCAGGCAGGTGCGCACCGTGGGTTTCCCGTCCACCGTGGCCAGGCAGTCAAAGCACACGCCGATCCCGCAGAAGAGGCCCCGGGACGTTCCCTCGCGCCGGGTGGTGCGCCACCCGGCCCGCTCGCCCTCGGCCATGAGCGCTGCGGCGACGGTGCGATGCGCGGACACCTCGAGCTCCCGGCCGTCCACGCGCAGGGTGACGGTTCCCTCGTGGCGCGTCCGGGCGATCGCGGGCATCGATGCGCGGTCCGAGGATGCAGAGTTCATGCCGATGCTCCTTCATGTACACCAGGGTGCTCGGGTGCGCTTGGGCGCTCGCCGAAGCGGGCAGGAGCGAAGGGGGCGAGGTCCAGGTCGGGCTCGCGCCCGGAGAGCGCCTGCGCCAGCAGTTTCCCGGTACCAACGCTCAGGCCGATCCCCGCACCCTCGTGACCACATGCATGCCAGAGCCCCGCAGCCCTGTCGTCGTGTCCGATCACCGGCACGTGATCGGGGGAGTACGGGCGGAAGCCGTGGTAGTGGCGCAGCACCTTCACATCAGCCAGGAACGGGAACAGCGCCACCGCGTTGCGGGCCATCAGGTGGAGGGCCTCCCGGCTGATCTCGTCGGAGAAACCCACGCGCTCACGCGAAGAACCGATCAGGATCGACCCAGCCGGGGTCCCCTCCACCACGGGAGAAGACTGCAGGGAGGAGTCGGAGGTGCCCACGTCGTCGATGTACTCCGCTGCGTAGACCTTGTGGAATACCCGCGGCGGCAGCGGCTCGGTGACCATCACGTACCCGCGCCGCGGGGCGATCGGCAGATGCACCCCGGCGAGATCGGCGAGCTGGGAGGCCCAGGGCCCGGTCGCGTTGACCACGGCATCGGCGCGGAATTCACCGATCGGGGTGCGCACGCCGGTGACTCGGCCCTTCTCCCGGACCAGGGAGAGTGCAGGGGTATCGCCCCGTACCTCGGCGCCGTGGGCCCGGGCGAGGGCCAGCAGGTGAGAGACCACTAGCATCGGCATCACCTGCGCATCATCGGGATACCAGGCGGCACCGACGGCCTCGGAGGTCACCTGCGGTTCCAGCTCGGTGAGAGCCTGGACGTCGATCTCATCCACCCGGATCTCGTGATCGCGCTGCACGGCCAGGGCGCGTCGTAGGGACTGCATGGAGCTCTCACGTGAGGCGACGATGATGCCGCCCTTCTGCTCGAACCCCCACTGCCGAGAATGCTCGGCCAGATCGTCACGCCACACCCGCAAGGAGTAGTTGGCCAGGTCCAGCTCGGGGCCGTGCTCCTTGTCCGAGACCAGGATGTTTCCTTCGCAACGAGAGGAGGTGCCCCCGCCGGGCCGGCCCCGGTCCAGCACCCGCACCGAGAGCCCCGCAGCCGCGCAGAAGTACGCGATCGCAGCACCGACCGCGCCGGCACCGATGATCAGCACGTCCGTTCCTCGCGTGCTGACCGTGGCCCGAGGCGCTGTCACGTCCCACCTCGTGCACGTGCACTGCGCGGTACCAGGTCGATCTGTTGCGAGTCCGGGCTGGCGATCCCCTTCTCGCCCGTTTCCTCCGCGCCTGTCGCCCATAGACGCGAGGCGTGACCGATGTGCTGGATTGTCAGTTCGTAGGCGCCCTCGGAATCTCCCGCCTCGAGGAGGTCGAGCAAGCGCTGGTGCTCCTGCGCCGATGCGGTGAGGCGACCGGTGTCCGCGAGTGCCCGCAGAGCCCGCATCCTGGTCTGGCCACGAAGGCGCAGCGTGAGGTCCACCAGGCGGGAGTTGCGGGTGTACGCCACCAGGTCGGCATGGAACGCACGGTCCTCGGTGATGTACGTGCGCAGGTCACCGCTCTCGGCGGCCTCGGCGATCCGGTCAGCCCTCCGCCGCAGATCCTTCAGGTCCTCGGCGGGGACCCGACCGGCGACGGCCCGCATCGCCGGTCCCTCCAGGAGCTGCCGGACCTGGGTCTGCTCCTCGAGGTCCTCGCTGGTCATGGTGGTGACCCGGAACCCCTTGTTCTTGGCGGTGGTGACCAGTCCTTCACGGGCCAGGTCCATCATGGCCTCGCGTACGGGCGTGGCCGAGACGCCCAGCGGTGCCGCTAATGCTGGGGCGGAGTACAGCTCGCCCTCCTCCAGATCCCCCAGGATGATCGCGTTGCGCAGCGCCTCGGTGACGGAGCTTCGCAGGGACTGGACCTGCTGGATGGTTCCCAGGGGGATCTCGGTGGACGACATGCGTTCTCCTGACGGACGGAGCCCTCCGGCGCGTGCGGGAGAGGCGGACGGTGCAATGGCCACACCGTAGTTGCCCCCGGCCTCGGCGGAGTTCACAGCTCGAAGCCCTCCGGGTAGGGATCCGTGGGATCAAGCATGTACTGCGCGGTGCCGGTGACCCACGCCCGCCCGGTGACCGTGGGCACCACCGCCTCGTAGTCGCCCACCGTGGCGGTCTCCACCAGGCGGCCGATGAAGCGCGAGCCGATGAACGACTCGTTGACGAAGTCGGTGTCCAGCGCGAGCTCGCCCTTGGCGTGGAACTGCGCCATCCGGGCGCTGGTCCCAGTGCCGCAGGGAGAGCGATCGAACCATCCTGGGTGGATCGCCATCGCGTGCTGTGAACGGGTGGCGTCGGATCCCGGGGCCGCGAGGTAGACGTGGTGGCAGCCGCGGATGTCCTCCCGTTCGGGGTGGACGGGCTCATCGCGATCGTTGATCGCCTCCATGATCGCCAGCCCCGCCTTCAGCAGGTCGTCCTTGCGCTCACGGTCGAAGGGCAGTCCCAGCTCTTCCAGCGCCACGAAAGCGTAGAAATTGCCGCCGAAGCCGAGATCGTAGGTCACCGTGCCGTACCCCGGGACCTCCACCGTCTGCTCCTGTCGCATCAGGAAGGAGGGGACGTTGCGGATCGTCACGGACTCGGCGTGCCCGTCCTTCACCGCGACCTCGGCCACCACCAGGCCTGCCGGGGTGTCCAGCCGGATGGTGGTGACCGGTTCGGTGACCTCCACCATTCCCGTCTCGACCAGCACGGTCGCGGCACCGATGGTGCCGTGCCCGCACATGGGCAACAGTCCGGAGACCTCGATGTAGAGAACGCCCCAGTCGGCGTCGTCCCGGGTGGGTGGCTGCAGGATCACCCCGCTCATCGCCCCGTGCCCGCGGGGCTCTCGCATCAGGAGCTTGCGCAGGCCGTCGTTGTTCTCCATGAACCACAGGCGGCGCTCGGCCATCGTGCTTCCGGGGATCACGGGGACGCCGCCGGTGATCACCCGGGTGGGCATGCCCTCGGTGTGGGAATCGACGGCGTGGTACACGTGCGTGGTGCGCATCGGGGTCTCCTCGACAGGTGTTGTCCGATAGGGCCAGGTGGTCAGATGACGGGGCGGTCCCGTCGAGGATCAGTACCCTTCCCGCTGGTAGTAGCGGGCCTGTCACGGTGGGGCTCGGTCCAGAAGTCTGCTCGCTTGATACCGAGCTTCTCCGGTTCGAACACCGGGTCAAGGCCCTGCTTCATCTGCCGGTCGTAGTCCTTGGTCACCTTCCATACCAGCGGTGACAGCGCCAGGATCACCAGCATGTTCGCCCAGCCCAGCAAGCCGTAGCCGATGTCGCCGATGCTCCACATGGCGTCGGCAGAGATCACAGCGCCGAAGGCAGTGATGCCCATGGCGCCGACCTTCAGCACCCAGCCGGGCCATCCGCCCGAGCGGCGGCGGATGTACGCAAGGTTGGTCTCGGCGATGTAGTAGAAGGCGATCATCGAGGTGAAGGCGAAGAACAGGAGTGCAATCGCGACGAAGGCTGGCCCGATGCCGCCGGCGACGGAGTCGATCGCCGTCTGCGTATAAGCCACGCCTGCGTCGACGCCGGGCAGGTTCTCCACGACCGTCTCCCCGTTGTGGAACACGTTGTAGGAGCCGGTGATGATGATCATGATGCCCGTGGCCTGGCACACGATCACCGTGTCGATGAAGATCGAGATCGCCTGGATCAGGCCCTGCTTCGAGGGGTGGGAGACGGATGCCGCAGCCGAACCGAAGGTGCCCTCGCCGACGCCCGCGACGTTGGAGAACACTGCGCGGCGCACGCCCCAGGCGATAGCTGCGCCAGCCATGCCGCCGAACACCTGGTCACGCCCGAAGGCGGAGGCCAGCACCATCTGGATGGTGGGGAGCACCTGGTCGATGTTGAACAGGATGATCACGATGGCGAAAAGCACGTAGCCCACGGCCATCACCGGCACCATCAACTGGGCGGCGTGGACGATGCGGCGGGTGCCGCCGATGATGGTGAAGCCCAGCAGGCCGGTGAGCAGGATGGCGGTGAGCCAGGTGGGCATCCCGAAGGCCACGTTCATGCTGTTGGCGATATTGTTGGACTGCACGCCGGAGAATACGAATCCGTACCCCACGAGGTAGCCGATCGCGAGGATCACGGCGAGCCAGCGCATCTTGAGGCCGAACTCCACATAGAACGGGGCGCCACCGCGGTGCTCGCCGTCGATGCGGCGCTTGAACACCTGTGCCAGAACGGTCTCGGCGTACGAACTGGCCGAGCCCAGCAGCGCTACGACGACCATCCAGAACAATGCTCCGGGCCCTCCGGCGGCAATGGCGGTGCCCACTCCGGCGATATTGCCTACGCCCACTCGGCTCGCCAGCGTCAGCAGCAGGGCCTGTGCCGGGGTAACACCCTCGGACTCGGTGGGCTTGGCCATGATCTCGCGGATCGTGGCGGGGATGCGTCGGAACTGGATCGCCCCGGTGAGGATGGTGAACACCAGGCCTACGGCCAGGGCGAAGTACGCCATGGGGTTCCAGATCAAATCATTGATTGTGCCGAGAAGTTCCATCTGACTGCCGCCTCACGCCGTTGGAAGCTGGGGATAGGGGAGCGGATCACCACTGTGTGATCCAGCTCTCGGTGAGCGTACGACCGAAAGTGAGCCACGTCAACGGTGACATTGCACAGCGATCCCCTGGAGTGTTGAATCGGGCTGCGGAAGTCCTGTCAAGGTCGTCCCGGTACCGTGACCGCAGGAGGCGATGCCCATGATCGACAGCCCCGCGACCACCCCATCGATCCCCGCCCTGCACCAGACCTACGCCGAGGCGGTCCCCGAGCTCTCGGTTCCGTGCCAGGCAAAAGCGCCCCTCTCGCCCCAGCTCACCTGGCTGAACGAGGATCTCGCTGTGGAACTCGGGTACGACCCGGAGTGGCTGCGCGGGCCCGAGGGACTCGCGC
>QFNC01000112.1 GCA_003240695.1 Pseudoxanthomonas suwonensis
TCAGGGCGTTCTTCCCCTCCTCGACGATCGCCTGCACGTTCGACTTCTGGAAGTCGAAGAAATCGAACTCCAGCCCCTCGGGACGGGGGATCTCGAAACATCCTTCCGGTTTTTCACGGCGCGATTTCGAGGCGCGCTCGCGGTCGGCGGCGATCATCTCGACGAGCTTGGCGGTGGCGGAGGCGTCCATCCAGGGCTGCAGGTTCTGCGCCAGGATCGATTCCCGGCAGATCCAGGGCTGATCCCCGAACGCCGCGATGATCTTCTCCCCCCGGGAGGTCGACGGGTCCGGGCTGATCGGGCCCCAGCCGGCCGCTTCCAGCAGGCCCTGCCTGGCCGAGAAGGAGGACGAGCAGTTCGCCACGAGCTGATCGCCGATCGCGGTCACCCGGAGCGGCGCGTCGCCGGCTGATCCGCCCGCCGCGAAAAGCGGGCCCGCGCGGTCGCGCAGGTTCGGCCCCTCCGCCGCCGAAAGCAGCCCGGAAACCTCCGAGTCAGGGCGGAAATCGGCGAGATGGGAAAGGGACCGGATCAGGTGGACAGGCGGGTAGCCGTGCGTCGGCTTCAGGGCCCAGGTGATCGCCCCGTTCGCGGCGGCGCCCGGCATCTGCCTGAGTCCGGCAAGCGCCAGCATGCGGCGCAGATCCTTCCCGAACACCACGGCCGGGCCGGAAACCGAGAAGCCGCGAAGGATGACGCCCGGAACGGAGGACCGCCTCGTCGATGACCGAACCCTGAGCGCCATGCGCGAAACCTCTCGTTGCCGCCCCGAACTTACCCCGAAGGGGACGAAAGGAACAAGCCCCTCGACGGCGGGATTTCCGTAACGACCGTTACGGGTGTTGCGGAATTTTGCCTGCGATTACAATCGCGTAACATGTAACGGCCGTTTCGGAAAATGTGTTTATGTGTGTGTGCGCGTGTGTGTGCGCGTGCGCGTGCGTGTGTGCGTGTGTGCGCATGTATACGAGATTATTTATATTACATTGTTACAAAATAAATAAATAATATCATTTTCAATCACTTGCGCTGCAACAAATCCCGTAACGAGACGTTACGAAACGGCCAGGATCCGTTACGGGGCGCGATTTTCCCGGATTTTACGCTTGCCCGGCCGCTGCGCCGCGCGTAGTGATCGGGCATGCGCCCGCCCCGGATCATTCGCCGAGTCATCGCGGTCTGGGTCAGGATCGTCTTCCTGGGCCGGCCCCGCGTCAGCGTCCGGCCCCGCGTCAGCGTCCGGCGCGCGCCGTCCGGGCGGGTGCTTGCGCTGGTGGCGACCAGGTTCGGCGGTCCTCGCCCGCTTCGCGACGCGTGGCGGCCCGCGGAGTTCGCCACGACCGGGGAGGCGATCCGGGCGGGCCTTTCCCACGTGCGTCGGCGCGCCTTCACGGAGACGGCGGCGCTCCTGTTTCTCGCGGCCCTGGCCGGTCTGGCGGCCGAGATGAGCCGGATGGCCCATGAACCTCCCCCACCAATCCCGCAGGTTGGAGGGTGTTTCGCCTCAGGCCGCTCGCGCGACCTTCGGCCCGACCGTCCCGGCCGGGTGACCGTCTCCAAGGGTCAGATCGGCGCGCTTGCGCGCGACCTCTTCCAGGCCCCATTGAAGAAGGACAAGCGCCGCCGCCTCGTCGCGACCGAGGTCGCATCCGCAGGCGCAGGCGTGGCGGCGCTCGGCGAGCGCCTTCTTGCGGACGGATCCGCAGGAAGGGCACCTCTGCGACGGCTTCAGCCGTCGCGTGTCCGCCTCGAGAAACTCCGACCCGGCCTCTTCCGCCTTGTATCGGAGCATGTTCAAAAACGTGCTTGGGCCCGTATCCAGGATCGATCGGTTCAGGCCCGCCTTCTGCGCCACGTTCCGGCCCGGCTCCGCGCCGGTGCCGCGGGCCGAAGCCGTCATGCCGCGGACGCAGAGCTTCTCGGTCGCGATCAGGGGATGGCGGGACGCCAGCCGCGCCGTCAGCTTGTGCAGGAAGTCCTTGCGCCGCGCCGCCACCTTGGCGTGACGCCGGGCCAGTTTCCTTTTCGCCGCCGCGTGCGCGCGGCGCGAAATCTGGCGCTGGCGCGCCAGACGCGAAAGCGCCTGCTGCTCCTCGCGCAAGGCTTCGGTCTCCGCGTCGAGATGGCGCGGGTTCGGCACCTCCTCGAACGTCCCGTCCTCGAGCGCCAACGTGGCGTAGGTCGCCACGCCCCAGTCGAGACCGCCCGC
>QFNC01000113.1 GCA_003240695.1 Pseudoxanthomonas suwonensis
CAGCAAGTGGGCGCCGTGGGCGTCCAGGGTGCAGCCGGCACCCGGCGGGTGTGGGCCCACCTCGGCGATCCGACCCTCGCGCACCACCACTCTTGCGTTGTCCTCCACCCGATCGGGTAGCACCGCTGTGACGTGGCCGATCACGAAATCTGTCGGCGGCCAGCACGAGTTTCCGAAGGTCATGACGACACATTCTGACAGGGCCCTATGGCCGTCGCATGAACGCGGAAGTCATCGGTCGTTCACCGGCATCGGATGGTCGGACGGGGTTCACTCACCGTTCTCTCAACCCTAATCGTCCGTTCGTAAGTCCTCTATAGGTTTCGGGGTGTTCGACCAAGTCCTATAGAGGGGTTTTCATGATCGATCTCGTCGAGGTGAGCAAGACCTACAAGGGGGGCGTGCAGGCGCTGCGCCGAACCGACCTGACGATCGAGGCCGGGCAGGTGACCGTGCTGCTCGGTCCTTCGGGAGCCGGCAAGTCGACGCTGCTGCGGTGCATAAATTTGCTCGTGCAGCCCACCACCGGGACTGTGCGTGCCGCCGGTCTCCCGGCACTGGACTCGCGCCGTGCATTACGACGGCATCGCCGGCGCACTGGCATGGTTTTCCAGCACCACCAGTTGGTCCCGCGGTACACCGCGCTGCGCAACGTGCTGCTCGGCCGAGTCGGCTACCACAGTTTCTGGCACGGTCTCCTGCCCGCTGGTCGCGCCGACGAGCGCATCGCCCTCGAGGCGCTCGACCAGGTTGGTCTGCTCGACAACGCGCTCACCCGGGTCGACAATCTCAGCGGCGGCATGCAGCAGCGCGTCGGCATCGCCCGCGCACTCGCCCAACAGCCGCAGCTGATCCTCGCCGACGAGCCGGTTGCCAGCCTCGACCCGGCCACCGCAGTCCGGGTGATGGCGCTGTTGCGCCGTGTCTGTCACAACAACGGCATCACACTCGTCGCCAGCCTCCACCAGGTCGACCTGGCCCTTGAGCACGCCGACCGCATCGTCGGCCTCGCACACGGCGAGATCGTGCATGACAGCCCCGCGTCCGATGTCACCGATGACGCCATCCGACTCATCTACGAAGGCGTCACTGAGGAACCCAACGGGGAATCCGACGGCGACGCCGTCACCAGTACTGTCACCGGCCACCTCGCTGCTGATGTCCGCTGACCGGAAGCTGTTCGCATCACCCGAATCACATTCACCAGATCCTGGAGTTCTTCACAATGACCAGACCAGCCCGTTCCACAGTTGCCGCCCTGGCGGCGCTGATCTCTTTCGCGCTTGTTCTCACCGGCTGCGGCTCCGGCTCCACCTCCGAGCCTGCCGCCGGCGAGGTGCCTGAGACCCTCCGCGTGGCCCTGCTGCCCGACGAGAACGCGTCTCAAGTGATCCAGGACAACGAACCGCTCAAGGAATACCTAGAGGACGAGTTGGGCGTCGAGGTCGAACTCATCGTCACCACCGACTACTCCTCGATGATCGAGGCGATGACCCGCGGCCGGTTGGACCTGGCCTACTTCGGGCCATTGTCCTACGTGCTCGCCCAGGAGCAGGCCGACATCGAGCCCTTCGCCGCGCTGCAGGAGGAAGAAGGCGCTGCCCCCACCTACCAAGCGGTGTTTCTCGCCAATGCCGACTCCGGCATCACCACACTCGACGACGTCGCTGGCAAGACCGTCGCGTGGGGAGACCCGGCCAGCACCTCCAGCCACCTGATACCCAAGGCCATGCTCGCCGAGGAAGCAGACCTGCGCGTCGACGACGGCGATTACGAAGAACAGCACGTCGGCGCCCACGACGCGGTGGCGCTGGCAGTGCAGAACGGCAACGCCGACGCGGGCGGCATGAGCCTGCCCATCTACGAGCGCATGGTCCGAGACGGGACCATTGACCCTGAGGTGGTCGTGACCGTCCAGGAGTCCAAGCCCTACTACAACTACCCGTGGACTATGCAGACGAACCTGCCCGAGGACTTCAAGGCAAAAGTGCGGGCGGCGTTTTTAGAACTCGACGACGATGCCGTGCTCGAGGCGTTCGAGGCCGCCGGTTTCGGACCTGTGACCGATAAAGACTACGACGCGGTGCGCGACCTCGCGCCCCTGCTGGACATCGACCTGGCGGACTACCAGTGACCGCCGACACTTTGCCGGACCCCGTCGAGGAACGGCGGGAAGAACAGTACCGGG
>QFNC01000050.1 GCA_003240695.1 Pseudoxanthomonas suwonensis
CTACGGGGCGCTGGCCGGCGTGATCATCATGCTGCTGTGGATCTACATCATCAACGCCATCCTGCTGTTCGGTGCGGAGGTGGACAGCGAGATCGAGCGCGGGCGTGAGCTGCAGGCCGGCATGCCCGCCGAGGACGAGCTCCAGCTGCCCGCCCGGGACACCAAGGCCAGCGACAAGAGGGAGAAGAAGTACCAGGAGGATCTGGAGCGCGGCCGCAACCTGCGCGAGAGCGCGGGCCGCAGTCAGGAGGACCCTCATCGCACTGAAGAGGAATGATGTCCACCGCTGAGACGCGAGCGGGTTCAGGCGGAGGCGCCGTCGCCCCGGCCCGCACTAGGCGGGCCCGGGAGCGCCGCACCGTGGCCTCCGGCTTCCTGTTCGGCTGCGGCATCGCCGCCGCCATGATCGACCTGTTCATCTTCCATCTGGGCCTGCAGTGGCACCACTTCTACGACCTGTCCACCACCCAGGTGGCGCTCACCGCCGACGGGTTCTTCCACGCCTTCGCCTGGTTCATCACTGTGTGGGGCCTGTTCCTGCTGGCCGACGTGCGGCGCCGCGGCCACGTGGCCTGGCCCCGCTGGACCGCCGCGGTGATCACCGGCGTCGGGTTCTTCCAGCTGTTCGACGGGGTGGTCAACCATAAGATCCTGGGCATCCACCAGGTGCGCTACGGCGTGGACCTGCTGCCCTACGACGTGGCCTGGATCGGTTCGGCGATCGTGCTGCTGCTGATCGGCCTGGCGATGTTGTGGCGCACCCGCCCGGCCGCATCCTCCCGCTGAGAGCCCGGGAATGGGACACGATCACACCGGTCACGCCACGAGCTCGGCCGGATGGGTGCTGTTCGAGATAGCGGCCGTCGTCGTCCTGCTCGCCGCTGCGCTCGCCTACGCGGTGGCGCTGTGGGCGGCCCGCGACCGCAGCCCCTGGCCGCTGCGCCGCACGCTGTTCTGGTACACGGGGCTGGTGAGCGTCGGGGTGGGGATCGCGGGCCCACTGGCGCAGGCAGCGCATGCGAGCTTCACCGCCCACATGGCGGCCCACCTGCTGCTGGGCATGACCGGTCCGCTGCTGCTGGTGCTGGGCGCCCCCATCACCCTGGCCCTGCGGGCACTGCCGGTGGCAGGGACGCGGGCCCTCACGCGCATCCTGCGCACCCCGTACGTGCGGGTGGTCACCCATCCCGCTGTCGCGGCCCTGCTCAACGCCGGGGGTCTGTGGCTGCTGTACACCACGCCGCTGTACACCCTGATGCACGAATCGGTGCTGGTGCACGCGATGGTGCACGCGCACATCGTGCTGGCCGGCTACCTGTTCACCGCCTCGCTGATCGGGCCGGACCCGGATCCGCACCGGTCCTCGATGGCGGTGCGGTCGGTCGTGCTGATCGCGTTCATCGCCGCGCACTCCGTGCTGGGCAAGTGGCTGTACGCCTACCCGCCGGCAGGGGTGGATGCGGCAGATGCTCGGCGCGGTGCGCAGCTGATGTACTACGGCGGCGACGTGGTGGACGTGCTGATCATCGTGCTGCTGTTCGCCGGCTGGTACGCCGCGACCAGGCCTCGGCACGGACTCCAACCGGCGCACGCCGCCGGGGCCTGAGCAGAGCCGCCGCGCTGGGAGTCGACGCGGAATCGAGCAGGGCCTGAGCGTCTCAGCAGAGTCGAGCAGGTCGACGCCCCGGCCCGGGCGGCCGTGCAACGGTGTGCGGGTCAGCCCTCGTTGCGGCGGCGCTTCAGCCAGAGCATCCCGGCGCCGGCAGCCAGCGCCAGAGCGGTGAACGCAGCGGCGGCGGAGATCTCGGTTCCGGTCGTGGCCAGCTCGCCGCCGCCGTCGGACGCCTCGGTGTCAGCGCCCGGAGCCTCGGCCGAGTTGCCGAACAGGCCCGCAAGGGCCTCACCCAGGGTCACGGACAGTGCACCCAGGCGCTGCTGCGGTGCGGTGGGCTGGGACTTACCGCTGCCTGCGAAGTCACGGGTTCCCGTCTCGGGAACGGCCGGCAGTTCGGCGCCGGCCTGCGGGGAGCTGGGCTGCTGACCGCTCGCTGAGGGAGCGGGGCTGTTGGAGCCGGGGAACTCCTTGAGCGGATTGGTGGACGGGCTACCGGTCTCGGGGGCGGGGTTGCTCGGGGTCGTGCCCGGCTTGTTCTCCTGGTTGCCCGTGCCGCCACCGTTGTTGTCGTCACCAGGAGTCTCCGGATCGACCGGGTCGTCGGGGTCCGAGGACTGACCGGGATCTGTGGGATCTTCCGGGTCGTCGGGGTCAGAGGACTGACCGGGATCTGTGGAATCTTCCGGGTCGGTGGAATCTTCCGGGTCGGTGGAGTCTTCCGGGTCGGTGGGATCTTCCGGGTCCTCCGGCCGTTCGGGGTCCGTGGGCTGCTCGGGGTCCGTGGGCTGCTCGGGGTCCGTGGGCTGCTCGGGGTCCGTGGGCTGCTCGGGGTCCTCCGGCTGCTCGGGGTCCGTGGGCTGCTCGGGGTCCTCCGGCTGCTCGGGGTTCTCCGGTTGCTCGGGGTTCTCCGGCTGCTCGGGGTTGGTGGGCTGCTCGGTGACGGTCAGGTCTCCGTTGGCCGTGCGATCCGCGCCATTAACGGTGGAGATCAGCTGAATCGCGTAATCGCCGGGAGAGTCCATGGAGAACTCGTAGAAGACGGCGCCATCAGCTCCAGAGGTCACCGTCACTACGGGCGAGCCGCCGATGCGAATTTCTACGTTGTTGCGCTCGCCGTAGCAGTTGCCGGTCACGGTCACGGTCTCCCCAACGGTCGCCTGCTCGGGGTTTATAGCCAGCGTGGCTAGGTCGCAGATGGATCCCTGCATCGGCACCACCCCACCCAGCGGCGCGGCGTTGGCGGCTGCCGGTCCCATCACGCAGGCAGCAGCGAGCATCACGCTGGCGCCCAGGCGCGCGGGAGCGGTTCGTCGGCGAACGGACACAGAAGACTCCTCAGAAAAAGAAGGGGATTCAGCCATACTCTAGGGGACGCGCCGCTGTTGTCCGCCCAATGCGTCGATCCGTGGACGAACGTCTCGTGAACACCACGTCGGCCCCGGCCCCCAGGAGCCGTCCTTGCCCCACGCCGAACTCCAGCCCGACCACCCCGACTCCCACCCCGGGACCACCTCGGGGTCCCACCGCGATTCCCGCGCTGACCTCGCCCACCCCATGGTCGGCAGCCCCAAGCCGTCGCGCGCCGAGCACGCCGCCCCCGCGTCGGACGAACCGCTCGCGGAGCGTGCCGCCCAGCGGATCGCCGAGGAGTCCCAGGCCGTCGTGGAGGAGATCACCACCGTGGTGGAGGGCAAGCCGGAAGTGGCCCGCATCGCAGTGCTGGTACTGCTGGCCGGCGGGCACCTGCTGATCGAGGACATCCCCGGCGTGGGCAAGACGATGCTCGCCAAGTGCCTGGCCGCTGCTCTCGGCGCCCGCCAGCACCGCATCCAGTTCACCCCCGACCTGCTGCCCGGGGACGTCACCGGCCGACGAGATCAACCGCGCCTCCCCGAAGACCCAGTCGGCCCTGCTGGAGGCCATGGAGGAGCGGCAGGTCACCGTCGACGGTGCCACCTACCCGCTGTCCGAGCCGTTCATGGTGGTGGCCACCGCCAACCCCGTGGAGATGGAGGGCACCTACCGCCTGCCCGAGGCGCAGCGCGACCGCTTCCTGGCCCAGACCACCATGGGCTACCCGATCGCCAGCGCCGAAGCGCGGATGCTCGATGCCCAGACCGGGCCCGTGCGCGAAGGCGACCGCGAGGTGCTGGACTCCGTGCGCGCCCGCACCAGCCCCGAGGCGATGGCCCGTCACATCCGCGACGTGCGCCGCGTGTACGCCTCCCCGCCGCTGCTGGAGTACGTGGTGCGCCTGGCCGAGGCCACCCGCAGCCACCCCCAGGTCACCCTCGGTGCCTCGCCCCGCGCCGCCGTGCACCTGGTGCGGGCCGCCAAGGCGCACGCCGCGATGGACGGCCGTACCTTCGTCGAGCCCCAGGACGTGCGCGCCATGATCATGCCGGTGTGGCGCCACCGGCTGCACCTGAGCCCGCAGGCCCTCTCCCGCGGCGCCGGGGCCGGGGACCTCCTGGACCAGGTGCTGCGCACCACCCCCGTCTCGTGACCAACGGCCACGGCACCCGCCCCGGCACCAGCGTGCGCCCCACCGGACGCGCGATCGTGGTGCTGGTGAGCGCCGTGGCGCTGTGGGTCCTGGCCGACCTCACCCGCGTGATGCCCGCCCGGGTGCTCGCCGCCGCCCTGCTGCTCACCCTCGTGATCGGCGGCGCCTGCATTGCCCTCAGCCTGGTGGGGCTGGGGGTGCGCCGTCAGGTGGTGGACGACGTCGTCCCCGTGGGCACCCGCGCCCGCCTCCAGGTGGACCTCGCCCCCGGGGCCCTGATCGGCTCGATGCCCCTGGGTCGTGGCGTGATCCGGGAGGACCTGCCGGCCGCTCTGGGTGGCAGGGGCGACCTGCCGCTGGGGGCGCGCATGCCGCACGCCCTGAACGTCAGCAGGCGCGGCACCCACCAGATGGGTCTGCTGCACATCGTGGTCCAGGACGTGTTCGGCATGTTCCACCTGCGCCGCACCATCGACGACGGCGCCCGCATCGTCGGCCTGCCGGTGCCCGAGGAGATCGACCCGGCCGCCGCCCGCGCCACCGGCATCGCCCACGAGCAGCAGCAGTCGGCCCACACCGCCCCCGGGATCGGCGAGATCAGCCCCATCGCCCGCCCCTACGTGGCCGGCGACGACTTCCGCCGCATCCACTGGCGCGCCAGTGCCCGCACCGGGAACCTGATGACCCGGGAGGACGAGCCCCCCGCAGGTCGCAGCGCCCTGATCGTGCTGGACAACCGCCGACACGGTGCGGACAGCGCCGATGGCATCGGTGACCACGACGCCCCGCCGTCGGACGCCCTTGTCGCCGCCGAGGACCGCCTGCTGGACCACGCTGCCTCCGTGCTGGCCGGCCTGCGCGACCACGGCTGGGAGGTGCGCGTGGTGGACGCCGACGGAGACGAGATCACCCGCGCCGAACGCCACCGCGGCCGGCTCGGGGCATCCCTGCTGGGCCGCGAGGCTGACGCGGTGGGGGAGAGGGCCTCCCTGCTGGCCCTGGCCGACGTGGGGTTCGACGACGACTCCCGCCCCGCGTTCCGCGCCTCCCAGGGCGGCGAGCACGCCACCGGGCACCCCCAGGTGGTGATCGCCCTCGGCACCGATGACGGGGTCCCCTTCGCCGACCTCGAGCTGGACCGCTTCGCCGGCCGCGCCCGCCACCGCACCGCCATCGCACTGGCGCCGGAACAGGCGACCGACGACGATGTTCCCGCCCCCACCTCCACCACCACCGCCGACGGCTGGACCATGGTGCGGGGAAGCCCCCGGCACCAGCTGAGCGACCTGCTCACCGCCGACCCCGGCGCCGACCCGAGGAGCGAGCCATGAGCCCGCTGCTGGGCCGGCCCGGCCTGCAGGGCAGTCACCTGGTGAGGCGCGCACTGCTGCTGGGTGTGGCCATCGTGATTGCCTCGGCCCCGCTGTCGATCCTGCTGGCCGGCTCGTCCTGGGTGGTGATCCCCCTGATGGCCTGCGTCGTCGTGATCGGCTCCGGGGTGCTGCTGCGCTCCCTGCTGCGCTCCTCCGTGCTGGTGCCGGTGCTGCAGCTGGTGGTGATCGCGGGCATGCTGCTGGCCGTGCAGCGCATGCAAGGGGTGGCCAACCCCGGCGGCGGCCTGGGGGAGCTGATCGGTGCCCAACCGGGCATCATCGTCACCGGCCTGCAGGAACTCACCGGCGCCTGGCCGCCCGTGGTGCTGCAGCCCCACGGGGCGGTCGTGGTGCTGCTGATGATCTGCCTGGTGGTGCTGGGACTGGACCTGATGTTCCTGGACCTGGGCTGGCACACCCCCACCGCACTGCTGCTGATGGGCTTCATCCTCGCCCCTGCCCTGCAGCAGCCCTCCGGCGGCCAGTGGTGGACGGCGATCGGCCCGGTGATCGCGGGCCTGCTGATCTTCTCGGCCCGCACCCTGCACGGCGATCCTGCCTACCTCGAGGGCGACCAGCGCCCCCAGGCCGGGCCCCTGCGCCGGCGCGAACGGGTCATCGGTGCCGCGGCCGCCGCCACCCTGCTGGTGGCAGGGCTGACCCTGCCGCTGTCCACCGCGCTGCCGCAGACGGCACCGCCGCGCATCCCCCTGTCCATCGACGCGGTCAACCAGTGGCAGGGCACCCAGACCCCGCCCCTTGGCCCGGTGATGATCGACGACTCCGTCTCGGTGCGCCAGGAGCTGCTGCGCGGTGAGGAGCGCGAGGTGCTGCGCTACACCACCACCGACGAGACCCCCTCCTACCTGCGCCTGACCACCCTTCCCCGCTACGACGACGGCGACTTCAAGGCCGGGCCCGGCATGCCCTGGGACCCGCAGGCTGAGACCCCCGCCTTCTCCAACCTCACCCTGGATCGCATGCCCGTGGACCCGTCCACGGAGCAGCTCGCCGAGCACACCATCACCCTGGAAGACCTGGGCGGTCCCCGGGCCCCGCTGCCGGACAACGTGCGCGGTCTCGACACCGGCACCTTGGACACCGCCGAGGTCAGCATCGGCGACCCCGGTGCGGTGGTGGTGGACACCGCCGGCATCATCGGCACCCCCTACACGGTGTTGTCCGAGGAGCGCCGCACCACCCCCGAGCAGCTGCGGGCGATGCCCATCGAGCAGCTCCAGGGGCCCTTCGAGCAGGGCGTGGTCAGCGGGGAGGTCCCGCAGGTCGCTGCGGACCTGGCCGAGCAGCTCGCCACCGACGCCGGCGCCGAGAACGCCTACGACACGGCCGTGGCCTACCAGGAGCACTTCCGCACCTCCTACGCCTACTCCCTGACCGTGCGCACCCCGCCCGGAGCCGACCCGCTGCAGACCTTCCTGGACAACCGCATCGGCTACCGGTATGCGCGATGGCGAGGAATGGGTGGTCACCAGCCATAACGCCCACGCCTGGCCGGAGGTGTGGTTCGGGCCCGAGCACGGCTGGGTGCCGTTCGAGCCCACCCCCGCCGCGGCCGCCAACGGGGTGGACCCGCCCACCTACACCGACCCCGGTGCGGCGCCGGACGGGGAGGACCTGGTCGAGGCCCCCACGGCGGAGCAGACCACTCCCGAGGCGGAGCCCACGCCCGAAGTGGAGGTCACCACCGCCCCCACTCCCGGGCAGGAGACTCCCGACGCCGGCGAACAGGGCGGGGCCGCATCCGAGGCGGGCGCCCAGCCCTGGGGTGTGCTCGGTGCCCTGCTGGTGCTCGGCGGGCTCGCCTCAGGAGCCGTGCGGCGGCGTCGGGCCGCAGCCCGGGAGCAGCGGTGGCAGGGGGCCGCAGCCGAAGGGCCCACCGCCCTTGCCGACCTGGCCTGGTCACAGCTCCAGCAGGCGACCCCAGGCAGGGACCGACGGCTGCGGTGGCTGGGCTGGACCACCTGGTACGGGCGGCCGCCGGTGCGGCTGCACCTGGATCCTGCGCTGCCGCCGGACGAGGCGCTGTCGGCGCTGCTCTCGCAGGCCCGGGAAGGGGGGATCCCGGTGGAGGAGAGGCACGAGCAGGCAGCGGTCCGGCTGGGCCGTGCCGTGCACGAGACGCGCTACGCGCCGGCTGGCGTCGGAGCTGGGGCTGGGGCTGGTACCGGGGGAGAAGATGCCGTCGGGCCGAGCCCGGCCGGGGGAGCGGTGCAGGAGGATGTCGAGACGCTCACCGAACTGCTTGCGCGTGCGCCGCGGCGGCGCTGGCGAGGCCCCATCGACCGGTAGAACCCACGCCTGCGAAAACAGACTGGGCACGCCAGCTCAGAGGACGAGTACGCACATCGCATCGCGGGTCCGAGATGCCGTGACAGGCGGTTCTACGGCGGTCACTGATGGCGGCTCGGCCACCGACCGGCGCGCGACCGCACTGCTTCATGGCTGGCCCGGATCGCGGCTGCGGCGGCTTCATGACCGGCCTGCAGCACACCGATGAACAAGGAGTCCACGACGAGCAGCTGTGCGATGCGGCTGCTGAGCGCGCCGGACCGGTAGGTGGACTCTCTAGCCGCGGTCAGCAGGACCACGTCCGCGACGTCGCAGACGTCCGAGCCGGGCACGTTCGTGATCGCCAGAGTGCGTGCGCCGGCCTTCCGGGCCAGTCTCAGGAAGTCCACTGTCTCGGGTGTCGACCCCGAGTACGTGATCGCAATGGCCACTGTTGTCGCATCGAACGTCGAAGCAGCGGTCCAGGCGGAATGAGGATCCGACCACTCCAATGCTGTGAGTCCGATCCTGGTGAGTTTCTGCTGCAGGTCCGCACTCACCGTTGCGCTCGCTCCGAGCCCGAAGATGTCGATGCGTCGAGCCGCCGCCACACAGCTGACCGCCCGCGCCAGTTCAGATGTGTCCAGCACAGCAGCGGTCTCGTCGATCGAGAGTCTCTCGTCCCTGGCGAGCTTCGCGACCACCTGCTCGAGTGGATCGTCACGCGTGATGTCAGAGGTTGCGATATGACTGTCCCTCGACGCGATCTGCAGCTTGAGCGCGTCTTCGGTGAGTGCGCGGCGGAACTGCTTCATGCCACTGAATCCCAGCCGCGTGTAGAGCCTCATCACAGTGCTGGTCGAGGTGGCTCCGCGCTCCGCCATCTCGTTGATCGAAATGGAGGCGTGGCCCCCGGGGTCACCGAGCAGTCTCTCAGCCAGGCGTCGTTCCGCCGGGGGCATCTCCGGCAGTGAGCACGTGATGCGGGCGAAGACGCCTCGTTCTGGCGCTGGCGGCGAGGGTGGCTCCATATCCACCGGACGCTACCCGAAGAACCCAGGCGGGTGGGCGTGAATAATTGACATAGTTTCGCTCGTTGCGGGTAAGATTTCTCAAGACCTGCCTACTCGTCATGGGGATGCAAGGATGCAGCCCGGGTCGGTCTGAGGAGGTTCTCATGGCACATCCCGTCCGTCCGGGCGCGTCTAGCCTGGCCAAGGCATCGGTCCTCGCTGCTGTGTCAGCGCTGATGGTTGCCTCGTGCACCGTGGGCCCAGAGTCCGGCGGGGGTGGCAACGACGCGAGTTCGCAGGATCTGGTCGTGGGAGTCACCGCCGACGTCGACAACCTGTTCCCGTGGACCGCTACCCAATTCCAGTCCATCGACGTGCTCACCCAGGTCTACAGCTCGCTGACCCAGTTCGACGCCGAACTGGAGGTGGTCCCCAGCCTGGCCGAGGAGTGGGAGGTCAGTGACGACGGCCTGACCTACACCTTCGAACTGCGTGACGATGTCACCTTCAGCGACGGATCCACGTTCGATTCCGAGGACGTCGTGTTCTCCTACGAATCCATCATGGATGAGGAGACCGCAGCGGTGTCCGCTAACAGCCTGGCGTCGGTCGACAAGGTCACCGCAGTGGACGAGGACACTGTCGAGATCACCCTGAGCTCGCCTGATGCTTCACTTCCGTCGAAGCTTGCCTCCACCACCATGGCGATCCTCCCTTCTGACGCTGATATGGAAGCGCTGCAGTCCGTGCCCATCGGCACTGGGGCGTTCATCTTCAAGTCGAGGACCCCGAACGAGTCCCTCACGCTGAAGTCCAACCCGGATTTCTGGGGAGGTGCGCCAGAACTGGATACCGTCGAGTTCCGCGTCATCCCTGATCAGTCGGCCATCGTCGCAGCCCTGCAGGCGGGCAACATCCAGTTCGCTGTGTTCGACGACCCGCTGATGGCGGAGACCGTCGGAGGTGATATCGAGGTCACCCAGACACCGCAGTTGAGCTATCACACGCTTCAGATGAACGCGAGCGAGACCCCCCTGGATGATGTGAACGTGCGCCTTGCGATCGCGTGCGCCATCGATCGCCAGGAAGTGCTCGACACCGCGGCGATGGGCGCGGGGGAGATCACCGGGCCGTTCACCTCGCCCGCGTACCGCTCGGACCCTGATGCCCGCCCCTGCCCCACGAAGGACGTCGAGAAGGCGAAGCAGCACTTGGCGGACGCGGGGTACGAGGATGGCCTGACGCTCAGTGCAATCGTCATGCAGGACAGCTACGCGACGGCGGTCGCGGAGGCCGAGAACATCCAGTCCCAGCTCGCTGACATCGGGATCACCATGGAGATCGAGTCCCTGGAATCCGGTGCCTACGTGGATCGTTGGGTGGCTGCTGACTTCCAGCTCGCCATCGCCCTGAACGGTGGAACCCCCGACCCGGATGCGATGTACGGGCGGTACTTCACCTCGACCGGCAACCTCAATGAAGTCGCCGGCTACTCGTCGGAGAAGCTCGATGAGCTCTTCGTGCAAGGAAAAGCGGAGACCGACCCCGAGGCCCGCAAGGTCATCTACGAGGAGATCTCGCGAGAGCTCGAGGACAACGCGCCCTGGGTGTGGCTCTTTACCTCCTACAACTACACGGCCATTGCTCCGGAGGTGAAGGGTTTCGTGCCCGATGCAAGCGGCTCGCTGAAGAACTTCCGCAACATCACCATCGAGTGATCGATGCTTCAGCAGGTGTTGTCATCTTCGGTCCTGCGGCGGATCGCAGGCGCTCTGGGAACCCTCGTCGGGGTGGCGATCGCAGTGTTCGTCATGCTGCGAGCCATCCCAGGGGACGAGATCACGGCCGCGTACGGAACGGAGGCCGCGGCTCTCACCGATGAGCAGAGAGCTGCGCTCGAACGCTACTACGGCATGGACCAACCGCTGCTGGTGCAGTTCTTCACCTGGATCGGCGAACTCCTCTCCGGCAACTTCGGATACTCGGCACGAGCAGAGGCGAGCGTCGTGGAACTGACCGTCGCGTCTCTGCCGGTGACAGTCGAGCTGGCGGTGCTCTCGATCATCCTTGCCGTCCTGATCGGGCTGCCGTTGGGAATGCTGTCCGCATCGAAGCCCGACTCCCTGCGCGACTGGCTGGGGCAGGGTGTTGCACTGGGAGGACTCGGGATTCCGACCTTCCTGCTCGGTGCAGCCCTGCTCACCATCACCGCCCGAGCGGGCTTCAACCCGAACGGGCTGGGATATGCACGTCCCTGGGAGAATCCGGTGCTGAATCTGCAGCAGATGATCATCCCCTCCTTGGTGCTGGGTTTCGCGATCGCCGCCCCGATCATGCGAACAACGCGCACAGCGGTACTCGAGGTGCGCGAGCAGGACTTCATTCGCACTGCACGGGCCAAAGGCGTTCCCCTGCGTCGCCTCCAGCGCCACCACGTCCTGCGAAACGCTCTGATTCCGATCGTGACCATGACCGGCATGCAGTTCGGGTTCCTACTGGGTGGAGCCGTGGTGATCGAACAGATCTTCTCCCTGCCAGGAATCGGTCGGCAGGTGCTGCTGGGCATCAATCAGCAGGAATACGCCGTGGTGCAGAGCAGCGTGCTGATCATCGCCTTGATGTTCGTGCTGGTGAACCTGGCCACCGACCTGGTCTACGGGAAGATCGATCCTCGGGTGGGAGTGCAATGACCAGCGCGACGGAACTTCCCATAGCCACACCGAGGCCGACCCGATTCGACGCCTCTGTGTTCCGAGGCGTCCGGCGAAGCCCGAGCGGCATGGTCGGTCTGATCGTGATCGCGTTGCTTGCGGCCCTGGCGCTCGCCGGGGCGCTGGGTCTGCTGCCGTACGGACCTGCCGACCAGAACCCTTCAGTCCGGCTGGAGGGCCCGTCAGCCGCGCACTGGATGGGCACAGACCAGTTCGGACGGGACATCCTCTCCCGGGTTGCCTCGGGCGTGGGCAACTCGATGCTGGTGGCGGCGGTGGCCGTCCTGCTGGCCACCGTCCTGGGTGCCGCCGGTGGAATCATCGCCGGATACTTCCAGGGCCTCACCGACACGGTCATTGGCGGGATCAACAATGTCCTGTTCGCCTTCCCTTCGCTCCTGCTCGCGCTGACCCTCGCGAGCGTCCTGGAACGGAACCGCATCACTGTGGCCATTGCCATCGCGGTGGTCTACATCCCCATCTTCGTTCGCGTGACGCGCGGCCCCGTTCTCTCGCTGAGGGAGATCGACTACATCAACGCGGCTCGTGCCACCGGAATGGGAGCGGCGGGCATCATGCTCAAGCACATCCTGCCCAACATCACGGGGATCCTCATCGTGCAGGTAACGCTGTCTCTGTCCTGGGCGGTGCTGACAGAGGCGTCCCTCAGCTTCCTCGGGTTCGGTACCCCACCCCCGGCGGCTTCGCTCGGGTCGATGATCTTCGAAGCGCAGACTCTGACCGTGGTGGCGCCATGGACGATAGTGGGCCCCGGCCTGGTGCTGATCGCTCTGATCGTAGGTCTGAACCTGCTGGGTGATGGGCTGCGCGATGCACTCGACCCCGCCCGCAGGGGACGGTGACCATGACGTCGACCGCCGTCGGGCACAGGGGGAAGCGATGAGGATACTCGGCATGATCTCGGGCACCTCGCACGACGGGATAGACGTGGCCGTCGTGGACATCGATGCCGATGGTGAACGACTTGATGCGGGCATCATTCGTCACGGCTCGTACCCGTACGACCAGAAGCTGCGACGCAGACTGGTCGCGTCCCTGCCCCCGTCCTCGACCACCCTTGACGAGGTGGCCCAACTCGACACCCTCATAGGACAAGCGTTCGCGGACGCCGCTGCCACCACTCTCAGCGAGGTGGGGGAGGTGGATCTCATCGTGAGTCACGGCCAGACCGTCTATCACTGGGTCGAGGGAACAGCGGTCCACGGCACATTGCAGATCGGTCAGCCCGCCTGGGTAGCGGAACGCACGGGCACGGCGGTCCTCAGTGACGTGCGGAGCCGGGACATATCAGCGGGCGGTCAGGGTGCGCCCCTTGCGTCAACCCTGGATGCGCTCCTGCTCAATGGGCGCGACGTGCCGGCAGGAGCACTGAACCTCGGCGGCATATCCAACCTCACCGCCGTCGCCGAAGTAGGCGTCCGCGCCTGGGACATCGGCCCGGCGAACGCACTCATCGACGCCGTCGTGAGCGACAGGGCGCTGCATCCGCTCGGCTACGACGCCGGCGGCAGCATCGCTGCCTCGGGCACCGTCGACCAGGACCTTCTCGAGCTGCTCCTGGCAGAGCCCTACTACGCGGCTTCGCCGCCGAAGACCACCGGCAAGGAGCTCTTCCATCTCCAGTACGTCCATGAAGCCGTGAACCGATACGGGAAGGGGATGGATGATGCGGACCTCGTTGCAACGCTCACCTTTCTCACGGTCCGCACGGTCGCGGACGCTGTGATGGGCCACAGCCTGCGTGAACTGTTCGTCTCCGGTGGCGGGGCGCACAACTGCGCCATGATGAACGGCTTGCGGGAGCAATGCCCCGGGGTCGAGGTCAGTGACACCTCCGCACTGGGCGTCGGCGCAGATGAGAAGGAGGCCGCGCTGATGGCCCTGCTGGGCTGGCTCAGCTGGCATGGGGTGGGGGGCGTCATTCCCAGTGCGACTGGCGCGCGCGCGGCTCGGATCCTGGGTTCGCTGACACCGGGGGAGCGCCCTTTGCAGCTCCCGGAACCCGGAGTGCCACCGACCAGTCTGCGATTCCGAACGGAGGGCTGACATGCACGCCGCCGGTGCAGAGGAGCTGGGCTACGCACTCGAGCATGCGCTCGGTGACGACCTCCGTGCGCATCGCCCCCCGGGTGCTATCCTCGGGGTCCGTGACAGGGCCGGGCTGCGCAGAGCAGCCATCGGCACGGCTGACGTCCCCTCGGGGCGACCCGCCAGCACCGAATGCTTCCAGGACATCGCCTCGGTCAGCAAAGTGCTCACCGCCTTGGCGACGCTGGTCCTGGTGTCGCGGGGGGAACTCAAGCTGAATGACACCGTGGGGAACCTTGTGGGGGCCGCACGAGCGACGGTCCATACCGACGTGAGCGTAGAAGACCTTCTCCGCCATCGCGCCGGGATGAAGCCTTGGATGCCGCTGTATCTGATGCCCGGGTCCGCGGATCCCGTGGACCGCGCGCTGTCACTGCGTCCCGCTGGCCCGCCCGGTGCGCAGAGAGTGTATTCAGACCTGGGAATGATGGTCCTGGGTCATCTCCTGGAGACGGTGACTGGCAAGGAGCTCTCCGCGGTGATCGACGAGGTTGTTCTCAGACCCCTCGGTACCACCGCCGTCGTGCCGGGTGCACCGCCTGGTGATGCACCGACACTCACCGGTGGTGATGGCGATGCGATCGAGAAGCAGATGGTGCGAACGGGCATCCCGTATCTCACCGGGCTCGATACTGCCGACTTCGACTGGCGTACTGACCCGGTGCGCCGGGAGATCGGAGATGGCAACGCCCATCATGCCTTCGGTGGGATCGCTGGCCACGCAGGGTGGTTCTCGACGATCGATGGCCTGCTGGCCGTGGCCGCCGCCCTTGCCGACCCGGTAGCTCTCGGGATCGACGAGGCCACCCGGTGCGCGCTGCTCCATGAGGTGGACCACGGGCAGGGCCTCGGCGCCCGGCTCTATCGGGTCTCGTGGAACGGACGCACGCGAACCTTCCTGGGACACCCGGGCTTCACCGGTGCCTTCATCGCCGCGTCAACCGATGACGGTGACGATCCCGTGCTGACAGCCCTGATGGTCAACCGCCTACATGGATCCCCAGCGCCCGAGAGCGGGCAGCTGCGCAACGTGGAGCAGCTTTGGCACCAGGTCATGGCGTGCCTCGATGCCGCTGAGTACTCCTTGGAGGAGGAGAACCCGAATGAACGTTGAGTCGTCCACGTCCACACCGACGCAGGGCCCCGACGACCCGCTGCTGTCGGTGCGCGATCTGCGGGTGGTGTTCGGCACCCCGACCGGTGAGCTCGAAGCTGTACGAGGAGTCAGCTTCGACATCTCGCGCGGTGAGACCCTGGCGATCGTCGGAGAATCCGGGTCCGGCAAGTCCACTGTCGCTTCCAGCATCAACCGCTTGCTCGCGGAAAACGGCCGCATCGCCGGCGGGAGCATCGAGTTTGACGGTCGAGATCTGGTGACGCTGCAGGAGAAGGAGATGGTGCCGCTTCGCGGTGCCGGGATCGGCCTGGTCCCGCAGGATCCGATGTCCAACCTCAATCCCGTCCACCGGGTCGGCTCCCAGATCCTCGAAGCTCTGGAAGTCCACGGTCTGGCCTCCGGTCGGAAGGGGAAGAGGGCCGTGATCGAGCTGCTGGAAGGCGTCGGAATCGCTGACGCAGAGCAGAGGTACGACCAGTATCCGCACGAGTTCTCGGGTGGCATGAGGCAGCGTGTCCTGATCGCGATGGGACTCGCATGTGAACCCCGGCTCCTCATCGCTGATGAACCGACGAGTGCCCTCGATGTGACCGTCCAGCGGCGCATCCTGGACACGCTCGCCGACCGAACCCGGGAGCTCGGCACCACCGTTCTGCTGATCACCCATGACCTCGCGCTCGCGGCTGAACGAGCTGACCGCGTACTGGTCATGTACCGCGGTGAGATCGTCGAGTCGGGACCTGCTGCTCAGATCCTCCAGAACCCTCAGCATTCGTACACCCAGCGGTTGGTGGGCGCCGCCCCCAGCCTCTCCTCCGAGCCCCTGATCGCCCCGCAGGAACGCGCTGAGCCGGGTCACCAGGAGGAGTCTCGAGTCCTGGTGGAGGTCGCCGACGTCGGGAAGAGCTACAGGCTTAGGGGAGCTGCGCGTCGGGAGTCCCTGTGGGCGGCTCGTGATGTGTCCTTCAGTATCTCCGCTGGTCAGACGGTGGCGATCGTGGGGGAGTCAGGCTCGGGCAAGTCGACGACAGCTAAGTTGCTGCTGGGTCTGGAACCGGTGACAGAGGGATCCATTCGGATGGGCGAGCGTGATGTCACCACCATGCGTAGTCGCGAGCTGTTCGCCATGAGGCGGCGTGTGCAACCGGTCTTCCAGAACCCTTACGCCTCTCTCGACCCGCGCTACACGATCGCGCGCTCCATTGCCGAACCCTTGGAGGTCCACGCGGTGGGGGACGCCAAGTCGCGGCGGTCCCGGGCCAGAGAACTGCTGGAGCTGGTGGCCCTTCCACCCGAACACGCGGAGCGCCTCCCTCATGAACTCTCCGGTGGGCAGCGTCAGCGCGTCGCCATCGCACGTGCACTGGCCCTGGAGCCGGAGCTGGTGGTGCTTGACGAGGCGGTCTCCGCTCTCGATGTGATCGTCCAGCAGCAGATCCTTGAACTGCTCGTCGACCTGCAGCAGCGCCTCGGACTCAGCTACCTGTTCATCAGCCACGACCTGGCGGTGGTCAACCAGATCTCCCACATGGTCCACGTGATGCAGCGTGGACGGATCGTCGAGTCGGGTACGCCGGCGCAGATCTTCACACGTCCGAAGGAGCCGTACACGCGCGAACTGATCGCGGCGATCCCAGGCACGCAGTTCGACGCTGCGTGACGTCAGCTGCTCTCCGGAGCGGAACTGTGCCTGGGGAGGGTGCCTGGAGAGGGCCCGAAGACAGGTGTCCCATGGGGCTGCTGACAGTGGCGTCACCCAGGCTGCGCCGTCGCCCTGGCTGGGGGCGACCGAGCCGTGGGGTGACTGGGTTGCGCCGTCGCCCGGGCTGAGGGCGGGCGGAGGCTCAGCCCCGTGCGCCCTCGCCGAACTTGCGCTTCGGCGCCTGTTCCTCGAACGCCCGGACCGCCCCCAGGGAGTCCACCTCACCCACCACCGGGTTCGGCTGGTGCGTGCGGCGGGTGCCCCCGTACAGCGAGAGCAGGTTCATGGAGACCGCCCGCTGGTTGCGGTGCCCCAGCAGCTGGCCCACGTGCACGGCCAGCCACGCCGCCCAGCCCACCGAGCCGGACAGGTCCGGGAAGTGGGGGATCTCGGCGATCGCGGCATGACGGCCGATCGTCGCCATGGTGCCGGGGTTGCGGTAGCGGAACGGGGTGCGGGGCTTGCCGGACACCTCGGCTGCGATCATCTTGGCCACGTGCTTGCCCTGCTCCACCGCGGGGCGGGCCAGCTGCGGCAGGGCGTTCTCGCCGCCGCCCATGTCCCCGGCCGCGTACACGCCGGGATGGCCCACCACCTGCAGGTGCTCGTCCACCGCGATGCGGCCGCGGTTGTCCTGCGGCAGGCCCCATTCGGCCACCTCGTCGGGGATGCCCACCCCTGCGGCCCAGATGGTGATGTCGGCCTCGAGCACACGGTCGTCGGCCAGGCGCACGAAGTCGTAGCCCACCTCCTCCACGCCCTGCCCCATGGCCAGGGTGACACCGCGCTCCTCCAGTTCCTTGGCGGCGTACTGGCGGAAGCTGGGGCGGAACTCCTTGATCAGCTCCTCGCCGCGCTGGATGAGGGTGATCTGCAGGGTGCCCGGGTCCATCTCCGGGTACAGGATGTCCAGCTCCTGCTTGCGGAAGTCGGCCAGGGCCCCGGCGATCTCCACGCCGGTG
>QFNC01000114.1 GCA_003240695.1 Pseudoxanthomonas suwonensis
CGAGGGGACTGTCTTCCAGTACGCGGCGACGAAGGTGGAGCTGCTCATGATGGTCGTCGATGCGCTCTGGGGAGCCCACGAGCACGCGACGACCGCCCCTTCGCTCTCAGCGTTCGCCACGCCCGACGGGACCGGCACCGCGCCGGCGGGCGGGGAGACCGCGCCCCAGATCGCGGAGCTCATCTCGCCGCTCGTCACCGCGATGCGGCGCTGGCCCGAGCCTGCGACGTGGGTCGCCCGCGAGATCCTCTTCGGTGCGGACATGCCGCACCGCCGGCGGGTCCTCGATCACGTCGATCGTCTCGAAGAGCAGATCGCCGCGCGCCTGCAGGACGGCCGGGCCGACGCTTCCGGTGCGGCCCCGGTGGCGCGGGACGGCGCGTCAGGCACTGCCGGCGAGGCGCCCGGTGCGGCTGCGGTGGCCGGCGCCCGGCTCATCGTCGCCGGGGTGCTGGCCGAGCTCAACCGCTCCCGGCAGAGGCGAACCGACGGCGAGAACATCGATGAGGCACTGCGCCGGCTCATCGATCTCGTGGTGGCAGGGGCGAGCCCCGCCCGGTGATCCCGGAAGCCGTTCTCGGTCACGCCGCCGTCGCGTGGACCGGATGAAGCGCCCCGGGCTTCGTTCCGTGGCGAGACGGCCGCGGACGCGGTCGTCGTGGGTCTCGTGGCTGAGTGAATCTGGCGGTCATCGTCCCGGTCCGTCACATCCTCACAGAACACCGCAGCGCCCCCGTGCCTGCGGCGTTCGGGCTGGTCACGAGCAGATCCGCTCCCCGCGAGGACACCTTCACCAAACCCCTCCCATACATCCGATGTCTCCTGGTAGCGTCGCCCTCACACAGACATGGGAGGACCCACGTGAAGTTCCTGGCATACGGACCGCACGGCCGTGAGAACGCCGCCGTGATCGACGGCGACCGCACCTTCGACCTGCGCCCCCTGATCGGCGAGGCACGCGTGGTGGACCGCAGGTTCCTCGAGGCCGACGGCATCGCCCGCACCCGCGCTGCCCTCACCGCCGGCGAGCTGCCCGAGCTCCCCGCCCTGGGGGCCGAACGCCGGGGTGCCCCGCTGGCCCCCGGGAAGATCCTGTGCATCGGGCTGAACTTCCGCGACCACGCCGCGGAGACGAACGCGGAGATCCCTGCGGAGCCGATCGTGTTCATGAAGGCGGCCGACACCGTCGTGGGGCCCGACGACGACGTGCTGATCCCCCAGGGATCCACGAAGACGGACTGGGAGGTGGAGCTGGGGGTGGTGATCGGTCAGACCCTGCGTCGCACCGACAGCGACGAGGAGGCGATGCGGGCAGTGGCCGGTTACGTGCTCTCCCATGACGTGTCCGAGCGGGAGTACCAGCTGGAGCGCGGCGGCACTTGGGACAAGGGCAAGAACTGCGAGACCTTCAACCCGCTGGGCCCGTGGCTGGTCACGGCCGACGAGATCGAGGACGTGCAGGACCTGGGCCTGCGCCTGAGCGTCAACGGCAAGCGCCACCAGGACGGCACCACCGCCGATCAGATCTTCCCGGTCGCCCACGTGGTGCGCTACCTCAGCGAGTTCATGACCCTCTACCCCGGGGACGTGATCAACACCGGCACCCCGGCAGCCGTGTCGCTGGGCCTACCCGGCACCCCCTACCTGCGGTCAGGTGACGTGGTGGAGCTGGAGATCGATCAGCTCGGAGCACAGCGCCAGACCTTCCGCGACGCCTGACTGCTCACCCCCCGCTCTCCCCGCCCCGACGGCCACCCGCACGAAGGATCCGCACATGACCCGCACCCCGACCGACGACAGCACCCTGTTCACCGACCCGTACCGCGGACTTCGGGTCGTGGTCACCGGTGGAGGTTCCGCATCGGCCGCGCCGCCGCAGCCCGGTTCCTGGAACTCGGCGCGCAGGTCCCGGTGATCGACCTGGATCCTGCCGGCGCGCCCGAAGGGACCGCGCGCGTTCAGGCCGACATCTCAGACCGCGCCCAGGTGGACCGCGCCGTCGGCGGATGCGCAGATGCGCTCGGCGGGATCGACGTGGTGGTCAACAACGCTGGCGTCAGCGCGGTCGGCGACGTCACTACCAACGACGACGCTGAGTGGGCCCGGGTGCTCTCGGTCAACGTCACCGCGATCGCGCGTGTGAGCGCAGCG
>QFNC01000115.1 GCA_003240695.1 Pseudoxanthomonas suwonensis
GTGGCCGGACGGCGCTGAGATGGGGGCGCCGATGACCAAACTCACCCCTGAGGGCCGGTTTCCGGTCCCTGCGCTGATCGCCGAGGCCCAGCGCGAACTTGACCTCCGCCGCCAGTTCTACTGGGCGCGGGTTCGGGCCGGGAAGATGCGTCAAGACGACGCGCATCTGCGGATCGCACTGATGGAGGCGATCGTGAAGCGACTGACGGTGACGGCAAGCTCATGAGCCATCGTGCCACCAACTGGGCGATCCAGCAGCGCGGGCTGGCGCCTGCGACCAAGCTCGTCCTCTGGCATCTCTGCGACCGGCACAACCCGGATTACGGGTGTTTCCCGTCGCAGGACCAGTTGGCGGCCGATGCCGAAATCTCCCGCGCCAGTCTGAATGTGCACCTCGACAAGCTGGAACAGGCCGGGCTGATCCGCCGGGAGCGACGCCACTCCGAGGGCGCCCACCGACGGCAATCGACCCGGTACTTTCTCGGCTTCGAGCCCGAGTTTTCAGCGCAGGCGGAACTGCCGCGGGCGGCCGAAAACCGGCCCGACCCATGTCCAGATTCCAGACATGGAAAGGGGCAAAAGCCATGTCCAGATTTCGCGAAAAGCCATGTCCAGAATCTGGACACTAACCTTGTAAGTAAAGAACCAGTAATTAGTCGGCTCTGAACAACTGTGTCAGGCGGCCAATGCTTGCCTGTGAAGGGCCCTTTCGCGGCAGATGATTGCCGCAATCAGGTGGAGTAACAGGGCCCAAAGAACCCTGAGATGGACCAGGATCTTGCGGATATTGTGGCCACAGGCACAGAGAACGGCGAAGACCGCGTCGCCAATGCGGCCCTTCAGCGGGCATCTGGCAAGACGTCCGTCGGTCTTCATGTGACCGATTTCGGGTTCGATGGCGCTGCGTCGTTTCAGGAGCTTGGCCAGTAACGGCGTGATGCCGCGCCGCATGCCGCTGATCAGGATCTTGGTGGTGCCCACGCCATGGCCGCGATAGCCGCGGTCGACGACGGCGAGATCGGGCACCTGGTCGGTCAGGATCGCGACCTGCTCCAGTGCAGGTGCCAGGGTGTGGCCATCATAGGGGTTGCCGGCAAAGCTGCGGGCGCCGACGACGAAACCTTCGTCGATGGTCGTGGCGAGGCTGACCTTGGTGCCGAATTCGTAGCGGACCCGCGCCTTGCCCTTGGAGATGCAATCGACCTCGGGCTCGTGCAGGGAGTAAATCTTGTCCTTGCTCTTCGGGGTCTGCGCGAGCAGGCGACCAACCAGCCAGAGCGTCTCCAAGACCCTGTCACGCAAGGCTCCCTCGGGAATGTCCTGCAAATGCCGGCGCAGGTCCCGGCGGATCCTGCCGGCATAGCCCTTGAGCTGGCGCAGGGCCTTGCGCATGCGCTTGAACTGCCGGGCATGGGCATAACGCCCGACCTGGGCGGCGAGACGCGGGGCAAGCCGCGCGTAGCTCTGGCGCAACTCGATCCCGGCCTCCTTCGCCAGACTGACCATCAGAGCCCGGGCGCGCTCGTAAAGCCGGGCATCCGTCGGATGGGCGATGTTTTTCTCCATCACGGTCGTATCGACTGCGATCCGCTTCAGGCTCTTGTCGGTGACCGCGCCAGAGGCCCGAGCTGCCTCGATCGTCTTGGTCAGCAGCCACTCCACTCCCTCTTCGCCGATCCGCTTGCGCCAGCGAGTCAGCGAGGACGGGTCGATCGGTGGGCGGTGCTGGAAGAAGGTCTCGCCGGTGAAGTGCTGGTAGTAGGGATTTTCAATCCACCGGGCGACGACCGCCTCGTCCGAAAGCTTGAAGGCATGCTGGAGATACATCAGCCCCGCGACCAGTCGCGGCGACGTCGCCGGGCGCCCTTGATGCGAGGGAAAGAAACTCACCCATTCCCGCTCGAAGAAATCCCAGTCGATCAGCGTCGCGAGCTTCACCAGCTCATGGCGAGCGTCGATCATGTCGACCAGCCTCGGGCGAAGGAGATCATCTTGTTCGGGCACGCGGGAATGGGGCTTCATCGGCGACCTGAAATTGCAAGGTTTCTGCCCCAAGCATACGAAACCCTGCAAATCAAAGCGAACAAAACCGCAGATTCTTTACCCAAAATCAACGTGGTGGAGGTTGTTCAGATCGGACT
>QFNC01000017.1 GCA_003240695.1 Pseudoxanthomonas suwonensis
GGGGTACTGCTCGACCGGCAGGCCGCGCAGCGTGAGGATGCCCGCCAGCATCAGGATGATGGCGATCACCCAGGCAAAGATCGGGCGATCGATGAAGAAGCGTGCCATGCGCCGCCTCCCTTACGTGCCGCTTGCCGCGGCAGGGGTGGCCTGCGCGGCGGCGGGCGGCTGGCTGCCCTGCTCGGTCGCCTGCACTTGCGCGCCGGGCTTGATCTTCTGCAGGCCCTCGACGATCAGCTTGTCGCCGGCCGCAAGGCCCGACTCGACCAGCCACTGGTCGCCGATCGCGCGGCTGACGGTGACCTGGCGCGCCTCCACCTTGCCCTGCGCATCCACCACCATCGCACTGGCATTGCCCTTGGCATCGCGGGTGATGCCCTGCTGCGGGGCCAGGATCGCGGCGCGGCGCTCGGCATTCGCCACCGCGGCGCGCACGAACATGCCCGGCAGCAGCAGCCGCTCCGGGTTCGGCACCACCACGCGCAACGCCACCGCACCGGTGGTCGGGTCCACCATCGATTCGGCAAAACTCAACCGGCCGGCATGCGGATAGGCGCTGCCATCCTCCAGGGTGATCGTCACCGGCACCGAATCGGCGCCCTGCAGGCTGCCGGCGGCAATTTCCTGCCGGAATTGCAGCAGTTCGGTGCTGGACTGGGACACGTCCACGTACAACGGGTCCAATTGCTGGATCGTGGCCAGCGGCGCGACCTGGCCGGCCGTGACCAGGGCACCGGGGGTGACCGACGACTTGCTGATGCGGCCGCTGATCGGCGCGGTGATGCGCGTGAATCCCAACGGCACGTTGGCGGCCTGCACGCCGGCCTGCGCGGCCTTCAGCTCCGCTTCGGCCTGACGCAGGGCCGCCTGGGCGTTGTCGTTGTCCTGGCGACTGATGGCATTGATTTTCACCAGTTCGGCGGAACGGCCGGCCTGCAGTCGTGCGGTGGTCAGCGCGGCCTGGGCGCGGGTCACCTGGGCCTGCGCGGTCGTGCGATCGGCCAGGAAAGCGGTTTCATCCAGTTGATACAGGGCCTGGCCGGCGCGCACGCTGCCGCCCTCGGTGAACAGTCGCGCCTTGACCAGACCGGTCACCTGCGGGCGCACCTCCGCCACCAGCGACGATGCCACCCGACCGGTCAATTCGCGCGTCAGGGTAACCGGCTGCGACTGCAGCGTGACCACGGTCACCGGGGTTGGCGGCATCGCCCCGCCCTGTCCGCCGGTGGGCACGCCAGCGTCGGCGGATTGCTCCCCGCAGGCGACCAGCAACAGGAATGGCAGCAGCAGACTGGGGCGTCGGAGTGCGAGAGGCATGGCGATCAGGCTCGGATGGGAGAACGGCAATGATGCCGGCCGGCTGCGGCGATGGCGACGCGGGCATGCATCGGCCGAAGACGATTGCAAGAATCCGGCAGCATAAATGCGCATCCGCCGGTGGTCAAGCGGGTCGGGGCCGATCGCGGGACGGCTGCTGGAACACTGCGTCGCGCTCGCAATGCACCGGTATCCACGGCATCATGCCCTGCCCGAAGGAGACCGCGCATGGCCGACACTCCCCTGCTGGACTGCATCGAGCAGCAAACCGGCAACAATCCGGCCTGGACCGTGCTGTGGCTGCACGGCTTGGGTGCCGACGGCAGCGATTTCGAACCGGTCATCCCGGCGCTGCTGCGTCCGGATTGGCCGGCAGTCCGCTTCGTGTTTCCGCATGCGCCGGTGCGCGCGGTCACCATCAACGGCGGCGCGCGCATGCGCGCCTGGTACGACATCCGCGACATGGATCTGGCCAACCGCGCCGACGGCGTGGGCGTGGCCGAATCCATCGCCCAGGTCGACGCGCTCGTGGCACGCGAGGCCGAGCGCGGCGTTGCGGCCCGGCGCATCGTGCTGGCCGGGTTTTCCCAAGGCGGCGCCATCGCCCTGGCCGCCGGCATCGGCCGCATCCAGCCGTTCGCGGGGCTGATCGCGCTGTCCACCTACCTGCCGCTGGGCGAAGGCACGCTGGCCGGCGTCACCGGCAACGCCCGCAAACAGCCGATCTTCATGGCCCACGGCCTGCACGATCCGGTGGTGCCCTACACTGCCGGCAAGCGCAGCCGCGACCGCCTGCGCGATGCCGGATTCCAGGTGGAATGGCTGACCTGGCCGATGGGACACCAGGTGTGTCCGCCGGAAATCGACGCCATCAGCCAGTGGCTGGACCGGCGCTTCCGCGAGACCTGATCCACACGCCGGCGAAGCGGAATGAGCGGTTCCGGCTGCGGTGCCAATGGCATGAAGGGCGCTGCGCCAGCGGCTACACTGCGGATGACGGGGCCCCCTGCCGGGGACGGGGAGAAGGGCGATGCGTGTCGCCATCGTCGACGATGAGCCGCTGGCGCGCCGCCGCCTGCGCGACCTGCTGCTGGCCCGCGACGGCGTGGACGTGGTCGGCGAAGCCGCCGACGGCGCGGCCGGCATCGCCCTGTGCAGCGAACACAAGCCCGACGTGGTGCTGCTGGATATCGCCATGCCCGGCATGGACGGCATCGACACCGCCCGCCAACTGGCCGCCCTGCAGCCGGCGCCGCTGGTGGTGTTCTGCACCGCCTACGATGCGCACGCCCTGTCCGCCTTCGAGGCGCAGGCCATCGACTACCTGGTCAAGCCGGTCCGCGCCGAACGCCTGGCCACCGCGCTGGACCGCGCCCAAGCCATGCTGGCCGGCAAGCAGGCGGCCGACGTGCAGGCCAAGCAGCGCACCCACCTGTGCGCACGCATGCGCGGCAATCTGCGCCTGATCCCGATCGAGGACGTGCTGTACCTGCAGGCCGACGAGAAGTACGTGGTCGTGCACCATGTCCGCGGCGAAGACCTGATCGAGGAGTCGCTGAAATCGCTGGAAGAGGAGTTCGGCGACCGCTTCCTGCGCATCCACCGCAACTGCCTGGTCGCACGCAACCAGCTGACCGCCCTGCAGCGCGGCAGCGACGGACAGATGCATGCACGCCTGCGCGATGGCGGACAGCTGCTGGAAGTCAGCCGCCGCAGCGTGACCCAGCTGCGGGAACTGCTGAAACAGCTGTGACGCCACACGCACGCACGGGTCGCTCGCGTGCAATCGCTAGAATTCGGCATTCCCTTTTTCGAATGCCCCCCATGACCACACTGCGCATCGCCACCCGCAAAAGTCCGCTGGCCCTGTGGCAGACCGAACACGTGGCCGACCGCCTGCGTGCCGCCCATCGCGGCCTGCAGGTCGTGCTGGTGCCGTTGTCCACCCGCGGCGATGAAGTGCTGGACCGCTCTCTGGCCGCGATCGGCGGCAAGGGACTGTTCCTGAAGGAACTGGAAGTGGCCATGCAGCGCGGCGATGCCGACTGCGCGGTGCATTCGCTGAAGGACGTGCCCATGGATCTGGAAGCGGGATTCGCCCTGCCCGCGATCCTGCAGCGCCATGACCCGGCCGACGCCTTCATCGGCAATCGTGTCGCGGCAGTGACGGATTTGCCGAACGGCGCGCGGGTCGGCACCTCGTCGCTGCGACGGCAGGCACAGCTGCGCGCGCTGCGGCCGGATCTGGCCATCGCCGACCTGCGCGGCAACGTCAACACCCGCCTGAGTCGTCTGGATGAAGGCAAATACGACGCCATCATCCTCGCCTGCGCCGGACTGGAACGGCTGGGACTGGCAAATCGCATCAGTACACGCCTGACGCCGCCGCAATGGCTGCCGGCTCCAGCCCAGGGCGCGATCGCCATCGAGTGCCGCGACGACGATCACCACACCCGTGCACTGGTGTCGATCCTGGACGATGCCGATACCCGCCGCTGCGTGACGGCCGAACGCGCGATGAATCGCGCGCTGCACGGCAGCTGCCATGTGCCCGTGGCCGCCTTGGCCATTCTTCAAAACGATGGCAGCCTGCACCTGCAGGGACTGGTGGGCGATGCAGCCACCGGCCATTGCATCCGCGCCGAAGCGCGCGGCAGCGACGCCGATGCATTGGGCCGGCAGGTGGCCGGGGAGTTGCTGGCGCGCGGCGGACGGGCCCTGCTTGGAACCTTGTCGTGAGCCATGGCCCTTTGCCCGGGGCCTTCGACATGGGCTCTGCCCGCATCGCAGGCCATGCCGAGCCCCGGCGTGAGGTGAATTCAATTTCGATTCGCAACAGCGTCGATTGATTCCTCGTTGAATGCCATGCCTCGAGGGGCGTTATGAAGGTGGGGCAGCGTATGGACAACCCTGCGCAGCCTGCGGCTCGCGGCTGATCGTGCCTAGTGCACGTTCCAGCAGCGAGGCGATGGCCCTGATGCTGAAACAGGCTTGGTGCAGGGCGTGAATGCGGTATCGCTCATGCAGGTTCAGGCGGCCTGAGGCCATGGGCAACGCCACTTGGCGGTGAAGTCGCCCAGGCCAAACCGCCTGAACCCCCTTCATCACCGCTGGTGTTGCGTTACGGCGTTGAATTCACACCGGCCGACTCATCCTGGGGGCGAAGCGAACTGCCGGATTGCTGCGGCATCGCGCGAACACGCTTGCGCCTACAACGCGAACCGCAGGAAAACCCCGTCCGGCGAGCGTTCGTTGACCAGGAAATAGATTTCCGGACGCAGATCGTGCATCGGGATGCCGCGCGGCACCGCGTAGGTGTGCTCGAACTGCACGGGCCGGCCGGGCAGGGCCTTGTCGGTGTCCTGCAGCGATCCGTAACCTCCGCCGCAGGCGTGATCCAGCCGGCCGCCTGCATTGCGCATGCGCAGCGGCAGCGACCCGTAGCTGTCCCAGACCCGACCGGTCGCATCGCTGACTTGGCCGCGGCAGACATTCAGCTGGTCGGGCGTGGTACCGGCATCGGCCAGCACTTCGAAGCGCACGATCAGGAAGGCCGCCTGCGGATGCAGCCGCAGCAGCCGGTCGGAATGGAAACGCACGGCATCGTCCGGCTGGTCCTGCAGCCAGGCCTGCACCACGCGCCAGCGGGCGCCTTCGAAATGCGCCTGTCCGCCCACCGCGACATCGATCGGATAGACCCGATGCTTGATGGCGTAATCCTTGCGCGCCGCCCACCACGACCACCCCAGGCTGAGTGCCACCAGCAGGACGGCACCGGACAGCCAAAGCCGGTTGCGTCGCCACCAGCCGGTCGCGGAAGTCGATGTCATTCGAACATGTCCATCAGTGGCAACGCTTCCTTGCGCATGGCCTGTTCCCCGGCCGCGTCGATGCCCATGTCAATGTCGACCAGACTGTCCCAGGACGCCACGTCTGCTGGCCCCCAGTAGAACTGGGCATGCAGTCCCTGCAGGCTGTCCCCGGGAATCCAGAAAAAGAACACGCCATTTCTGGGCAGGCCGGGGGACAGGGTGAATCCGGACAGGTTGGTGCCATCCAGTCGGGGCCGGTCCGGACCGGCGGCCGGATACACCCGGCCGTCCGCCGTCACCAGCTGCGCCGTCACCACGCCGGGCGTCTGCAGGGCCTCCACTGCCAGCGACATCGCCAGCCATGTGCCGTTGCTATCGCCTTTCAGACGGATCGGCAATCCATCCGGATCGGCTTCGGGCATGACCCGGATGGTGTCGGCCAGACGCCATGCATGCACTTGCACCGTGAAATTGCGGGCCTGTATCCGCTGTTTCTGCCGTCCCGCGTGCACGATCGGGAAGAACTTGTCCTCGTGTCCGGCCTGGTGGGTGCGCAGCCAGTGGATGGCCGCCAACCCGAGCAGCGTGGCTGCGGTCAGCAGGACGGCATGGGCCATGCGCCGGGCCACGGATCGCGGCGGACTGGTCATGACGATGCCCGCAACGGTTGGATCGACAGTCGCCACAGCCGCCCCTTGCCGGTGCGCCGCCATTCGCCCAGAAACGCCTCGCCCACCGTGTTGCGCTCGCCGCGCGCGCGCTGGCGCACGCCGATCTCGATGGCATCGGGCAGGATTTCGCCATCCGGAATGTTCCACAGGGCAATCAATTCCGACTCGAGGCCGGGCTGCAGCACGATGTCGCGGCTGAGGGTGTCTTCCCACAGGATCTCGTCGGCGGTCTTTTCCTCGCTGCGGCCATTGCGCAGCCACACCAGGTCCTGGGCCAGGTTCACGTGACCGAATCGCCCGGTCGAGGACTGGTTGCGGACCACCAGCTTCAGCACGATGTAGCGCTTCGGCGTGCTGCCGGGATGGCGCTGACCGGGCTTGCGATCTTCCACCGTCGCGTAGAACGGCGTCACGGTGTATTGCCCCACGTCGCGCGATTCGAACGGCCCGCCCACGGTCGCATCGGCATCGGGGGCGGGCAGTGGCGGCGGCGCCTTGCTGAATCCACCCAAGGCCGCGGTCACCAGCACCACGATCACCCCGAGCACGGCCAGCGCACGCCACCAGCGGTTGCTGCGCACCAGTTGCACGTATTCGTGCCGGGACACGGCCTGCCTGGTTCCCTCCAGCAGCACATCCCGCCTGCGTCTGGCAGCGGAGGGCCGAGCCTGATCGGTCATGCCGGCTGGTCGGGTATCAGCGCGCTTTCCATGCGCGCGATCACGTCCTTCAGCTGCAGTTTGCGCTTTTTCATGCGCTTCACCGCCAGCTCGTCCAGTTCGCGCGCGGCCTGCAGGCCGGCGATGGCGGCATCCAGATCGCGATGCTCCAGGCGCAGTTCGGCCAGGCGCTGGGCCAGGCGGGACAGCTCAGCGGGATCATCGGGATGGTGCATGCCGTCAAGCCTAGCGCGACCGGCGGCCAGCGTCACCTGCCTGCAGCCGGTAAACTGGCGGCGATGAACAGCGTGCTTCTCCCCGTCCTGTCCCTGCCTGTCCAGGATCCGCAGCCCCTCGCCGCCCGCCGCAAGCGGGAGGCCGACAAGCTGGCCAAGCGCCTGCGTCACCAGGTGGGTCGCGCCATCGCCGACTTCGGCATGATCGAGCATGGCGACCGGGTGATGGTGTGCCTGTCCGGCGGCAAGGACAGCTACACCCTGTTGGACGTGCTGCTGCAGCTGCAGAAGAAGGCACCGGTGGACTTCAGCATCACCGCGGTCAACCTGGACCAGAAGCAGCCGGGGTTTCCCGAGCACGTGCTGCCCGATTATCTGCGCTCGATCGGCGTGGATTTCCACATCATCGAGCAGGACACCTACTCGGTGGTCACGCGGGTCATTCCGGAAGGCAAGACCATGTGTTCGCTGTGCTCGCGGCTGCGACGCGGCGCGCTGTATACCTACGCCGAACGGCACGGCTTCACCAAGATCGCGCTGGGCCACCACCGCGACGACCTGGTGAACACCTTCTTCCTCAACCTGTTCTTCCACGCCAAGCTGAGCGGCATGCCGCCCAAGCTGCTCAGCGACGACGGCAAGCATGTCGTGATCCGCCCGCTGGCCTACGTGCGCGAGGACGACATCGAGGCCTATGCCGAGCTGAAGCGGTTCCCCATCATTCCCTGCAACCTGTGCGGCTCGCAGGAGAACCTGCAGCGCAGGCAGGTGAAGCAGATGCTGGCGCAGTGGGAGAAGGAATCGCCCGGCCGCATCGAAACGATGTCGCGCGCGCTGGGCGACATCCGCCCTTCGCAGTTGAGCGATCCCAAGCTGTTCGACTTCCTTGCACTCGGCAAACGCGGCGATGCCGCCATGCCCGATGCCCATGCGTGGCTCGCAGGCGGCGAGACGCCGACCGGCGACGCTGCCGACCCGGCCTGAACCGCCGCTTCCTTCCCCGACAGGTTTTCGATGCTCTTCCGCAATCTCACGCTGTTCCGTTTTCCGTCGTCGGTGGACCTCGACGATCTCGACGCCCGGCTGGCCGAAGTGGCCCTGAAACCGGTCGGCCCGCTGGAGCTGTCCAGCCGCGGCTTCGTGCCGCCGTTCATGGATGAAGCCGACGTGCTGGCGCGCCGCAGCGGCAAGGCGCTGTGGATCACCCTGGGCGGCGAGGACCGGCTGCTGCCGGCGGCCGTGGTCAACGATCTGCTGCAGAAGAAGATCGCCGAATTCGAGGCGAAAAACGACCGCAAACCCGGCGGCAAGCTGCGCCGGCAGTTGAAGGACGACCTGGTCACCGAACTGATTCCGCGCGCGTTCGTGCGGCCGGTGCGCACCGATGCACTGATCGACCTGGAACATGGCGTGCTGGCGGTGGACACGTCCTCGCGCAAGGTGGCCGAAGGCGTGGTGTCGGCGCTGCGCCAGGCGCTGGGCAGCTTTCCGGCCCTGCCGCTGGCCGCCGAAACCGCGCCGCGGGCGGTGCTGACCGGCTGGATCGCCGGCGACGCGCTGCCCGACGGCCTGCAACTGGGCGATGAATGCGAGCTGCGCGATCCATCCGACTCCGGCGCAGTGGTGAAGGTGCAGCGCATGGAACTGGCGGGCGAGGAGATCGACACCCACCTGGAAGCCGGCAAGCAGGCCGCGCGGCTGGCGCTGGTACTGGATGATCACGCGAATTTCGTGCTGGGCGACGATCTGGTGGTGCGCAAGTTCAAGCTGCTGGACGGTGCGGTGGAGCAGCTGGAATCGACCGAGCGCGAGGATCTGCGCGCCGAGCTGGATGCCCGCTTCGCGCTGTTGGCCGGCGAATTCGCGCGCCTGTTCGCCACGCTGGATGCGGCGCTGCACTTCAGCAAGGCCGATTGAGGCAGGCGGTTGCGACTGTTCACGCGCCCGCGGCAGCGGATCGAACGCCAGACCACGCCGCTGGCAATGACCGACGGGCGCACGGTGAACGTGGCCTTCGTGCGCCATCCACGTGCCACGCGCATCAAATTGTCGGTGGACGAACGCGGTGCACGCTTGAGCCTGCCGCCGCGCACCGGAGAGCGCGCCGCGCTGGCCTTCCTGCAGCAACATCGCGACTGGTTGCAGGCCCAGCTGGATGCGCTGGCGGATGTCACGACAGCACCGGTCATCGCCGGGGAAACGGCATCGCTGCCCTTGCGCGGTGACGCGGTGCCGCTGCGATGGGCCGCTGCACGCGCCACCCGCCTCGTGAGCGATGGCGAAGCCGGCCTGCGTTTCGACGTGCGCGGCCTGCAAGCGGGCTCATCGGCCACACCGGCGATGCGGCGCGCGCTGCGCGATTTCTACGAAGCCCAGGCGCGCAGCGACACCGCCCGCTGGCTGCCGCAGTACACGGCGGATCTGCCGAAGCCGCCATCGCGGATCGTGTTCAAGCGCATGGCCTCGCAGTGGGGCTCGCTGTCCCCGGCCGGGGTGGTGGCGCTGGATCTGGCCCTGGTGCTGGCACGCCCGGCGGCATTCGAATACGTGCTGGTGCACGAGCTGTGCCATCTGCTGCATCACGACCATTCGCCGCGTTTCTGGCAGGCCGTGCAGACGCGGTTGCCGTACTGGCGACACGAACGCGCCTGGCTGCATGCGCAGGGCCGGCAACTGAAGGCGCGGTTGCGCGGCCTGCTGGACGCCGCATGATGGTGCCGCGTGAGCGCGCTTGCATGGGATATCCGTATCCTGTCGTGATGTCCCTATTCGGCCGCCACTTGCTGTTGCTGCTGTTCGCGCTGTCGGCCTGCGCGATGGCGGGCCGTGTGCAGGCGGCGCAGGTCACCCGCATCGACATCGCCATCGACGGTGATGGCATCGACGAAACCGTGGAGGAGGCCCTGCGCGACAACGTGCGCACGCGGCTGTCGCTGCAGGATGCGGTGGGCAAGGACGTCACCGCCCGGCGCATGCGCTACCTGCTGCGGGTGGCCGAGGACGAGGTGCGCGAAGCGCTGGAGCCGTTCGGTTACTACGCACCAACCATCACGGTGCAGCGCAGCGACCGCAGCCAGCCCGAGGGCGTGCGCACCACGGACGATGCCGAACGCGAGGCCGTGCCACCGGGTGCGGGCAGCAGGCGCGCGCCGTTCCAGGTGAGCATCCGCGTGGATCCGGGTCAGCCGGTGCGGGTGCGGCAGTCGCAGGTGGCCATTACCGGCGAAGGCGGCGAGGACCGCTACCTGCAGCAGGACATCGCCGCGTTCCAGCCGCAGCCCGGTGCGGTCTTCGACCATACCCTGTACGAACACAGCAAGGCCCACATCACCCGGCGTCTGGCCGAGCGCGGGTATTTCGATGCCGATTTCAGCAGCCGTCGGGTGGAGGTGACGCGCGCCGATCATGCGGCCGACATCGACCTGTCCTGGGCCAGCGGCATGCGCTACGACATGGGCGCGATCACCTTCACCCAGCAGCCCGATGCGGTGGTGCGACCGCAACTGCTGGACAAGCTGGTGTACTGGAACGAAGGCGAGTACTACCACCAAGGCCGGCTGGACCGGCTGCGCACCTCGCTGATGAAACTGGACTACTTTTCCAGCATCGACATCACCCCGCATCCGGAACAGTCGGTGGACGGCATGGTGCCGGTCACGGTGACGCTGGAACCGGCCAAGCGCAGCATCTACACGGTGGGTGCCAGTTACGGCACCGACAGTGGTCCGGGCGTGCTGCTGGGCATGGAACGCCGCTACGTGAACGACCGTGGCCACAAGGCGCTGGCGCAGCTCAACTACGCACGCAACCGCAAGACCCTGACCGCGCAGTACCGCGTGCCCGCCTTCGCCTGGCTGGACGGCTGGTACACCGGCAGTCTGCAGTTCGCCGACGAGCAGACCGATTACATCGACAGCCGCCGCCTGGAACTGGTGGCCAGCCGCAGCGGCCAGTACAGCCGCGACCTGAACCTGGTGGCGTCGGTGCATGCGCTGCGCGAGCGCTGGGCCTACGCCTTCGAGGATGACGGCAACCCCGACACGCCGGTGCTGTATCAATATGCCAATTATGTGTTTCCGGCCCTGACTGCCGAATATTCCGACGTGGAAAACCTGCTGGCGCCGCGTCGCGGCATCGGCGGCAGCGTGCTGCTGCGCGGCGGGCTGGAAGGCGCCGGTTCGGATGCCAGCTTCGCCCAGCTGCATGCGCGCGCCAGCTGGTTCCGGGGGCTGGGTCCGCAGGACCGGCTGATCGTGCGCGGCGAGCTGGGCCACACCTTCACCGATGCGGTCACCGCCATCGCGCCCAGCCTGCGTTTCTACGCCGGCGGCGATCGCAGCATCCGCGGCTACAACTGGCGCGAGGTGGGGCCGCGCCTGCTGGACCGCGACGGCAAGGTGGCCTTCGCCACCGGGGCGAAGAATGTCATCACCACCAGCGTGGAATACGAACGCTACGTGCGTGGTCCGTGGGGGTTCGCGGTGTTCGTGGATGGCGGCGATGCGTTCGACGGCCGCGACATCGACTGGCACATCGGCGTGGGCGCGGGCGTGCGCTGGAAATCGCCGGTAGGGCCGATCCGCGTGGACATCGCGCGCGGGCTGAACGATCCGGATTCCAGTTTCACCCTGCATCTGAACATCGGGTCCGACCTGTGAGCGATCCGCCGGTGCAAGCGCCGTTCACGCCGCCGCCGGATCGACCGGATCGCGATGCGCGCGAGGATCGCATCGCCGCATTGCGCGCACGCCGCAAGGCGCGCATGCGCACCCTGGCGCGGCGCAGTGCGCTGGGAACTGCCGCGCTGATCGTGCTGCTGGCCGCAGTGGCCTGGTGGCTGCTGACCACCTTCGGCGGCCGCGATTTCCTGCTGGGACAGATCGCCGCACGGCTACCGGCCGGAACCGAGTTCACCTGGCAGCGCGCGGATGGTCCGGTCACCGGGCCGATGACCCTGTACGGCGTGCAATTCGTGTATCGCGGTTGTCCGGATGTGGACGGCAAACCGGTGGCCTATCCGGGCTGCGATCAACCGCTGGTGACCACGTTCAATGCGCAGCAGGTGATGATCGATCCGTCGCTGCGGCCGCTGCTGGGCCGGCGGCTGGTGCTGGATGCGCTGGCGCTGTCCGGCGCAGTGCTGGACCTGCCGGTCAGCGAGGAACCGTTCGAGTTGCCGCGCTGGCCAGAATCGCTGCCGGCCATCAACCCGCCGCTGGAATTGCATGCCGACGCCATCGCCATCGACGACCTGCGGGTGACCCAGGCCGGCGAAGCGGTCATCGCTATTGCCAAGGCCCGCGGCGGCTTGCGTGCGCAGACCGGCCATGTGCAACTGGCGCAGCTGCAGGTGGACAGCGACCGCGGCCGCTTCACCGCCCACGGCGATTACACCCCGCGCGACGACTACGCCATGGACCTGACCGCCAGCGCGGTGCTGCCGGCGCGGGCCGGTCGTACCCCGGCGACGCTGGGACTGGTGGCGCGCGGCGATCTGTCGCGCCTGCAGGTGGCGGTGGCCGGTCGCGCGCCCGGTCCGGTGCGTGCGAATCTGACCCTGACCGGCAAGGACAGTCCACGCTGGCAGTTGCAGGCCGATGCGCCGCGGCTGGACATCGGCCTGCTCACCGATCCGCAGGCTGCGCCCAGCGACACCCCGCTGGCGCTGAACCTGCAGGCCGATGGCTTGGAAGGCCGCTTCGATCTGCAGGGCCGGGTGCAGCAGGGCGACTGGTCGGCCGTGATCCAGCCCTCGCAAGTACAGCTGCAGGACCAGATACTGCTGTTGCAGCCGCTGGTTCTGGACACGCTGCAGGGCCGCATCACCGCGCGTGGCCGGGCCGATTTCACCGAACCGGCCAATGCCCGTTACCGCTTCGCTCTGAATGCGCGCGGCCTGCAGTGGACCGGCACGCCGGCCGCCGGCGAGCCGGCGCCCTTGCCGGTGCAGGCCGATGCCGACCTGGGATTCGCTGGCACCGCGCAGGCCTGGGCGGCGATCGGCAGCGGCCGCCTGCAGCGCGACGGACAGGCCGCCGATGTCGCATTGGACGCGCGCGGCAACACCGCCGCCGCCCGCCTGCACGCGCTGCGGGTGCGCATGCCCACCGGCACCCTGGACGCCACCGGCACCATCGCCTGGGCACCGGCGCTGGACTGGACCGCGCAGGCCGAACTGGCCGGATTCGATCCTGGGTACTTCCTGCCCGATTGGCCGGGCCGGGTCACCGGCAGCATCCGCAGCACCGGTCAGCGCAGCGTCGCGGGCGACTTGCAGGCCGATGTGGACATTCCGGACATCGGCGGCAGCCTGCGCGGCCGGCCGCTGGACGGACGCGGCAAGCTCGCCATCCAGATGCCGGCACAGGGCAATGCCCGCTACCAAGGCGACGTGAGACTGGCACTGGGCGACAGCCGTGTGCGTGCCTACGGCCGCATCGCCGACACCCTGGAGGTGGATGCAGACTTCGCGCCGCTGCAGCTGGCCGATCTGCTGCCCGATGGCGCCGGCACGCTGCGCGGCACCGTGGCCCTGCGCGGTGCCCGTAGCGCACCGGACATCCGCGCCGACCTGACCGGCAGCGGCCTGCGTTTCGGCGAGTATCGGGCCGACTCCGCCAGCATCCAGGGGCAACTGCCGTGGCGCGGCAGCAACGGCGATCTGCGCGTGCAGGCGCGCGGTGTGATGGCCGGGCTGGCGCTGGACACCCTGGACGTGCACGCCACCGGTGCAGTGGAACGGCTGCAGCTGCAGGGCGACGCCACAGCGGCGAACACCGGCCGCCTGGCGCTGTCCGGCACGCTGCAGCGCAACGGCACGCGCTGGAACGGCCGGATCGCGCAACTGCATCTGCAACCGACGACAGGCGCCGACTGGCGTCTGCAGCAGGCGGCCGAGGTCGGATTCGGTGGCGGCGGCGTCCTGCAACTGGACAACGCCTGCCTCGCCTCCAGCCAGGGCGGCACGTTGTGCGCCCAGGCGGACTGGCCGCGCAACGGGCTGTCGCTGCGTGGCACCGCGGTGCCGCTGGCACTGGCCAACGTGTACCTGCCGAAACAGGCCGATGGTCGCCCGTGGCTGTTGAACGGCACGCTGGACGTGCAGGCACAGCTGCGTCCGGTCGGCAAGGCCTGGACCGGCAGCGCCATGCTGCGCTCGGCCACGGGCGGCATCCGGACCGGCCAGCGCGCGCGCAACGACCTGATCGGCTATCGCGATCTGCAACTGGATGCCAGCTTCGATCCGCAGCGCCTGCAGGCCACGTTGCAGTCGGGATTGAGCGACGGGGGCCGCGTCGAGGCTCGCATCGCCACCGGCTGGGATGCCGATGCGCCGCTGGATGGCAGCATCGCCGTCAACACCAGCGAACTGACCTGGCTGGAGCTGTTCTCGCCGGACATCGTCGATCCGCAGGGCCGGCTGGATGGGCGCATCAGCCTGGGCGGCACGCGCGGCCAGCCGGCACTGGGCGGGCAGGCGCAGCTCAGCGCGTTCCGCACCGAACTGCCGGCGCTCAACATCACCCTGACCGATGGTCAGGCCAGCTTGCAGGCACTGACCGACGGCACCGCCCGCATCACCGGCTCGGTACGCTCGGGTGAGGGTACGCTGACCATCGCAGGCAGCCTGGGCTGGCGCGGCGACGACATCCCGCTGCAACTGGCGCTGACCGGCCGCAACGTGCTGCTGTCCGACACCCGCGAGCTGCAGGCGGTGGTCGATCCCGACGTGCGCATCCAGTGGCAGACCGGGCAGCCACTGCAGGTCACCGGCCGGGTGACAGTGCCGCAGGCTGACATCGACCTGGAACGGCTGGAGCTGGGCGTGTCGCCGTCGGACGACGTGGTGGTGCTGGACCCGGTGAATCCGCAGGATGCCGGCGGCCCGGCCAGCCCGCTGGCCATGGATCTGACCGTGGTGGTGGGCGAGAACGTGAACCTGACCGGCTTCGGTCTGGACGGCCAGCTGCAGGGCCAGCTGCGGGTGCGCGCGGTGCCCGGCCGCGAGATGACCGGCAGCGGCCGGTTGGACGTGGAAGGCGAATACACCGCCTACGGCCAGGACCTCACCATTACCGACGCGCGCCTGCTGTGGAGCAACACCCCGATCAGCGACCCGCTGCTGGACGTGCGCGCCCAGCGCGAGATCGGCGATGTGGTGGCCGGCATCCATGTGACCGGCCGTGCCAGCCAGCCGCAGGTGCAGGTGCACAGCAACCAGTCCGGCAGCCAGACCGATGCGCTGGCCTGGCTCACCCTGGGTCGGCCGCTGTCCGGGCTCAATGGCGATCAAGCCAACCAGGTCAGTGCCGCATCGATGGCACTGACGGCCGGTGGCAGCATGCTGGCCTCGCAGCTTGGCGCCAAACTGGGGCTGGCCGATGCCGGCGTGATGCAGAGTCGCACCGCCGGCAGCGTGTTCGGCATCGGCGCGTATCTGTCGCCGAAGGTGTACGTGGGCTACGGCGTGTCGCTGCTGGGCACCGGCCAGGTGGTGTGGCTGAAGTATCTGCTGCGCAAGGGTTTCGACGTGCAGATCGAATCCTCCAGCGTGGAAAACCGCGGCTCGGTGAACTGGCGCAAGGAAAAATAGCGCCGGCCCGGACATGCCGTGTCTGCCGGTTTTGCGATGCCGCGCACGTTGCGGATGCGATGCCGCTTGCTGATCGCAACGTTCGTCCGCCCGAGCTGCACGGCAGGCGTTACCGTGGATGCGGCTCTTCGGGGCCGACAGGGGGAACACAGGGGAAACGCCGTGGTTCAGGCGTCCATTCCGGTCCGCTGCGCGTGACCGGGCACATCCATGCTTCCGGAATCCTGTCATGCCCGCACCTCAACCGCACCCTCGTCGTTTCCCCCGCACCGGGCTGGCCATCGCCGCGCTGGCACTGGGCGGACTGGCCCTGGCCTGGGCGGTGTCCGCACCCGTACCGCCATGGGCCCCCTTCGAATCCGCTTCCTCCTCATCCGCGTCGATCGCATCGCGTGCGGCGGCGCCGACCAGCGCCACGGCGGCCGTCGCTGCTGCTGATCGCGGCATCGCCTTGCGTGTGCGCGACAGCCAGACCGGCCGGTTCCTGCAGGCCGATGCCCGCATCGTCCCTCTGGACCGCATCGCCGCGGCCGATGCGGGCACCCTGCTGCGCATCGCGCCGGCCGGAGGACGCGTGCTTTCCGCCGGTGCCGGCAGCCATGCCATGCATGTCAGTGCTGCAGGTCATCTCCCGCTCGCCACGCGGCTGGAGGTCGGCCCGGAGCCGGCACTGCCGGTCACCGTGTGGTTGCCGCCCGAGCAGCCCTCGCTGGCACTGGATCGGCAGGCGCTGGCGGCGGCCGAATGCGGCGACTGCAGCTTGATCAGCGGCCACGTGTACGACCAGGCACGAGGCATGCCACTGGCCGGCGTGGCGGTGCAGGCGGGGCAGGTGCGCGCGGTCAGCGATGCGCAGGGCCGCTTCCAGCTGCAGCTGCGCGTTCCGACCCCGGGCAATGACAGCGATGTCCTGCCGACCGGGATCGCCATCGCCTTCAGCAAGCCGGGTTTCACCTCGCAGGTGCTGGAACAGGTGCCGATGCCGAACGACGCCACCGCGCTGATCATCGACATGCAGCCCGGCCGCGGCATCCGGCATCTCGATCAGACCCATGCACGGGTGCGCGAGGAACAGGCCGCCGATGCAACCGCGCCGCTGCGCGCCGCGCCGGAGTCGGCGCCGAATGCCGATGCCGAACTGGCCCTGTCGCCGGATCGTCCCGAACGCGCCGCCGTGGCCCGGCAGCTGGCCGCGGCATCGGCCACGGTACGGGTGCCGTCCAGCATCCGCGTGGGCATGAACTGCTCCGGACGCAGCTGCAGCAGCGTGTCGGTGTACGCGATGGAAGATTACGTGGGCCGCGGCCTGGATGATGAATGGATTTCCAGCTGGAACACGCAGTCGCTCGCCGCCGGCGCGGTGGCCTACCGCAGCTACGCGGCCTGGTTCGTGGCCCATCCGGTCAGCCGCCAGTACGACATCTGCAGCAGCACCTCGTGCCAGGTGTTCCGTTCCGCGGCCGTGTCGTCCACCGTCAATGCCGCACGCCTCACCCGTGGCGTGGTGCTGACCCGCGACGGCAAGACCAGCGCGTTCAGCGAATACTCCTCGGAAAACAATGCCTGGAACGATCCGAACGACGGTCTGAGCTGCTCCAACACCGACCTCACCTGCGGCAACGGCAACAACGGCTCGCCGCGCAACGGCTGGCCCTGCCTGTCCGACAGCGTCGGCCGCGGCCGCGGCTGCTTCGGCCATGGCCGCGGCATGAGCCAGTGGGGCACGCAGCGTTGGGCCTCGCTGCACCAGCGCGACTGGAAATGGATCGCCAACCACTACTTCAACGGCAACGACCGTCCGGGCGGCATGCGCAACGCCTATCTGGCCAATCTGGGCAGCGAGCCGCCACGAACCGGTCGCGTGCTGGACACGTTCGAGTCGGGGGTCGGGCACTTCGATCGCGCCCCCACCTGGTCGGGCAGTACGGTCGGCATCGCGGCCAGCTCGCTGGCCGAGCGCGACTGCGGCATGCGCAAGGCCGGCAGCTGCTCGCTGCACGTGTTGCTGCGCGACAACGCGTCAACGGCTGCCGACTGGGCGGTGCGACTGGTGTCCGGCAGCGGCGAGCCGGCCGGCAACGCCAAGCTGACCCGCGCCGGCGGCAAGCTCGGCTTCTGGATCTACGCCGGCGGCAGCGGCATGCAGGTGGGCGTGAGCGTCGACGACGGCAGCGGCACCGAACGCTCGCAGCTGCGCAGCGTACCGGCCGGGCAATGGACCTACGTGTCCTGGGCCTTCGACGACGCCAACCAGTGGAACGCCTGGGCCGGCAGCAGCAATGGGCGTATCGATGCCGCTTCGGTCACCGTGGACGCCATCTGGCTGCACCGTGCCCAGACCCGCTACGACGTGCACCTGTACGTGGACGATGTGCAGGTGGCCTACTGAGCCAACGCCGATCCATGAGGGCACGACGGCGACTCCGGTCAGGCATCCAGCGCCACCAGGTCGTTGCCGTTGCAGGCAATGCGCCGCTGTCCCGGTGCATCCGGTACCGCCCAGCCGCCGGAAAAGGCGGAGAATGCCGGCAGCACGGTCTGCTGGTCGGTCAGCCAGAACACCGGCCATCGACCCATCCCCGGCAACCGCACCACCGGGTGCACATGGCCGCAGATCACATGCTGCAACGGGTCCGCTGCCTGCGATGGCGCATGCCGCAGGCAGAACGGGGGGTCCTGCGCTTCCGCGTCCAGCACGTCGATCCCGAGCATCGCACCGTTCAGGCCGCGATCGTGATTGCCGGACACCACGGCCATGCGCACCCCGGCATGGGCATGGCGAAAATCGCGCCACGCGGCATCGACTGCAGAATGATGGCCGCCGTGCAGGAAGTCGCCGAGCACCCACAATTCCACGGCGTCGGACAGACGCAGCAATCCATCCAGCCGCGTCAGGTCGTGCAGCGTGCCGCCGGTCGGAACGCTGATGCCCGCCGCGCGGAACACATCGCCCTTGCCCAGGTGCAGATCGGCGATCAGCAGCCGCCTGCGCGCCGGCCAGAACAGCGCGCGGTCGGCCCACAGCTGCATCGGCTCGCCGGCGATGCGCACCTCCATCCGCTCAACCATGCTGCCGTTCCAGGCGTTGCGCGGCGCGTTGCACGCGGGTGCGCCAGTCCTCGCTGCTCAGCTTGCCGCGGATGGATTCGGCCCACAGCGGAAACGCCAACGGAGTGAGCCGTTGTGGACGCTGCAGCAGCAATCGTCGTTCGCTGCAGCGCTGCAGCAGCGCGCGCAAGGCCTGCACGTCGAGCTGCGAGGCGAGCACTTCGGTGCGGGCCTGTTGCAGCAGCAGATGTCCTGGATCATGCCGTTGCAGCACGTCGAACAGCAGGCCGCTGGAAGCCTGCAGCTGGCGCAGGCTGCGCGGGTTGCGGCCGGGCAGGGACGGCGGCAGCAGGCCGGCGACGCGCGCGATCTCGCGGAACTGGCGGCGCGCCAGTTCGGTCATGTTCACCCCCGCTTCGAGGTCGGGCAGCAAGTCGGCCTCGGCCAGCAGTGCGCGCAACGTGTCGGCTTCGATGTCGGTCTCGGCCTGCGCGGTCACCACCAGTCCGTAATCGTTCACCGCGTAGGCGAAGCTGTTGGGGGCAAGACGCGACCAGCGCAACGCCATCAGCGCCGCCAGTCCTTCGTGCAGGATGCGCCCGGCGAACGGATACAGGAACAGGTGCCAGCCTTCGCGCGTGCGGACGAACTCGGCGAGCAGCCGGTCCGGGCCGGGCAGCGCCGACCGGCGTTGCTGCAGCGCCAGGAGCGGTGCCAATGCGCGCATCTCGGGAACATCCGGCGGTGCATCCAGCACCGCTTCGACCTGTGCACCCAGTTCCGTGGACAGCGGCATGCGTCCGCCCTGCCAGCGCGGCACGATGCCGTCGTGTCGTTTCGCGATCCGGACATAGGCGGTCATGTCTTTCAGCTGCACGAGTTCCAGCGTGCGTCCGGCAAACTGGAAGCGGTCGCGCGGGCGCAGGCGGGTGACGAAATGCTCCTCCACCGAACCCAAGCTGCCACCCTTCAGCAGTTTGACCTGCATGGCCCCATCGCTTGTGATGGTGCCGATGGACAGGCGATGGCGCAATGCAATGCGGCGGTCATGCACGCGGTACACGCCGTCGTCGTCGCGCTGGACACGCAAAAAGTCGGGGTAATGTTGCAACGCGCTGCCGCCCTGCACGATGAAGTCGAGCACGGCGTGCCACGTGATCTCATCCAGACGGGCGAAGGCATGCGTGCCGCGCACTTCGGCCAGCAGGGCCTGGGCATCGAAACCGCCACCCAGCGCCAACGTCACGCAGTGCTGGGCGAGCACATCCAGCGACAGAACCGGGGGCGACCGCGCTTCGATGCGTCCTTCCGCCAGTGCCAGCCGCGCAGCGGCATATTCGGCCAGTTCCAGGGCATGCGTGGGCACGCACAGGATGTCTCCGGCTTCGCCCGGGCGATGGCGCGCGCGCCCGGCCCGCTGCAACAGACGCGCCAGACCCTTCGGACTGCCGATCTGGATCACCTGGTCCACCGCGGGAAAATCGACACCCAAATCCAGACTGGATGTCGCCACCACGCAGCGCACACGGCCATCGCGCAGACCCTGTTCCACCCGCTGTCGCAGCGCCGGATCCAGCGACCCGTGGTGCAGTGCCAGCGCATCGGCGTCGTCCAGCCAGACGGCGGCCAGCGCCCTGTGCCAGAGTTCGGCTTGCGCGCGGGTGTTGGCGAACAACAGCGTGGTGCGGGTCTGCGCGATCGCCTGGCAGACGCGCTGCAAGTGCGAAAGCCCCAGATGGCCCGCCCACGGAAAGCGCTCCCCGGTCTCGGGCAGCAGCGTGCGCAGGCGCAGCGAGCGCGGCTTGGCGGCATCGAGGATGACGGCATCGGGCCGATGCGGCAGCAGCACGTCGCGTGCCTGCGGCAGATTGCCCAGCGTGGCCGACAGTCCCCAGATGCGCAGCGCGGGCGACGCGATGGCACGCAGCCGCGCCAGGCACAACTGCAACAGCACGCCACGCTTGTTGCCGAGCAGTTCGTGCCACTCATCCACGATCACGCAACGCAGCCCGGCCAGCTGCGCCTGCGTGTCCGGATAGCTCAGCAGCAGCGCCAGCGATTCGGGCGTGATCACCAGCACCTCGGCCTGGCCCTGACGCGCCAGCCGTTTGTCGCGCGAAGACGCATCACCGGTGCGCATCGCCACCGTCCAGGGAACCTGCAATGCCGAGATCGCTTCGTGCAGTGCGCGGGCCGTGTCGTTGGCCAACGCGCGCAGCGGCGTGATCCAGAGGATGCGGGTGCGCGGCATCCGTGTTTCGCCGCGTTTGCGCTGTATCGGTCCGGTATCGCCAAGCGTGATCGCTTCCAGTAACGGGCCGCCGAATGCGGCCAGGGTCTTGCCGCTGCCGGTCGGCGTGACCAGCAAACCCGATTCGCCTGCGAGATAACGCTTCCAGGCCTCGCGCTGGAACGCGGCAGGGGTCCAGCCGCGTGCAGCGAACCAGGCGGCCAGCGGTGCATCGAAGCGCGTGCGCGGCTTCCGCGTTGCAGCAGCGGCTTCCTCGCTCATCGGGCCAGTGCCTTCAGGGTCTCAAGGCGGTCGGCCTCCGCGGCCGGCTTGTCGTGCCGCCATCGCAGGATGCGCGGAAAGCGCACCGCGATCCCGGATCTGTGCCGGGCGGAACGGTTCACCGCTTCGAAGCCGAGTTCGAACACGTGCAACGGCTCCACCGCACGCACCGGTCCGAACCGCTCGGTGGTGTGAGCACGGATCCAGCGGTCGAGTTTCAGGATCTCCGCATCGTCCAGCCCGGAATAGGCCTTGGCCACCGGCACCAGCGCATCGCCATCCCACAGCGCAAAGGTGTAATCGGTATGCAGCGTGCTGCGGCGGCCATGCCCGGCCTGCGCGTAGATCAGCACCGCATCGATGGTGAGCGGGTCGATCTTCCACTTCCACCAGTCGCCGCGCTTGCGGCCGTGCCGGTACGGCGACTCCAGCCGCTTCAGCATGAAACCTTCCACGCCGCGTTCGCGCGCGTGTTCCCGAAGATCGGCAGCTGTCTTCCAGTCGTTCGCCTGGATGCGCGGCGACAGCTGCAGCAGCGGCGAGCCGAGGTCCTCGAGCAGTTCGGCCAGCAGCGCGCGGCGTTCCTGCAACGTCCGTTCGCGCAGGTCTTCACCGTCCAATTCCAGCAGGTCGTAGGCGAGCACGCGCGCCGGCGTATCCGCCAGCGTCTTCGCCCCTGGCTTGCGGCGCTGGATGCGGGTCTGCAGCGCGGTGAACGGCAACGGCTGATCTTCGTCGCCACGCCACGCGAGCAGTTCGCCATCGATCACCGCATCGCGCGGCAACAGGGCCAGAGCGGCTTCGATCTCCGGGAAGCGTCCGTCCATGCGTTCCTCGCCGCGCGACCACAGCGCGATGTCGGTGCCGCGCCGGATCAGCTGGGCGCGGATGCCATCCCACTTCCATTCGATCAGCCAGTCGCCGATGTCGCCCAGGCTCGCGATGTCGTTTTCCAGCGGCGATGCCAGGAAGAAGGGATAGGGCGATGCCGCATCGCCCGGCTGCGGATCCGGCGAGAGCAACCGCTGCATGAAGGCCGCGTCCGGAGTCCAGCTGCCGAGCATGCGTTGTGCGATCAGCGCGATGTCGATGCCAGCCATCTGCGCAAGCGCCTGCTGCACCAGCCCCTGCGACACGCCGACGCGCAAGGCGCCGGTCAGCAATTTGTTGAACACCAGCCGCTCCGCGAACGGCAGCATGCGCCAGGCATCGACGATCACCGCGCGTCGCGCGCCGACATCCGCATTGGCAACCGCGGCCAGTCGCTGCGTGATCCATTCGGCGAGCGAGATATCCGGGGCGCGCACGGCCGGGTCGTCCAGCAGCAGCGCGAGCGTTTCGGCAAGATCGCCGACCTGGTCGTAGCTGGCATCGACCAGCCAATCAGCATTGCCGCTTTCGGCGGCGATCCAGGCACGCAACTCGGCGCTGGACGCGATCCGTGCCTTCGCGCCGCCGATCTTGCCGCCGGCGAGCAGCCACAAGGCCCATGCGGCATCGGCAGCGGGCGCATCGCGGAAGTAATCGATCAGTGCCGCGCGCTTGTCGCCCGTGGCGGTACTGCGATCCAGGCGCTGGTAGAGCGTGGCGAAGCGGCGCATCAGCCGGCCTCGTCCACGTCGCCATAGCCGGTGCGGAAGATGTCGGTGCGGATACCGTCCTCGTTCAGCACGCGCACCAGCGCATCGGTATTGCCGTGGGTGGCGACGATGCGGTGCGCGCCGGTCTCGCGCACCGTGCGCAAGAGGTCCGGCCAATCGGCATGATCGGAGAGCACGAAACCGCGATCGTAGTTGCCGCGCCGGCGATTGCCGCGCAGTCGCATCCAGCCCGACGCGAAGCCCTGCTGCGCGCGCCGGAAGCGCCGCAGCCAGGCACTGCCGGCGGCGGACGGTGGCGCGATCACGAGCTTGCCGGCGAAATCGAAGCCCTTGTCCTCATCGTTGACGCGGCGGGTTTCGACCATGGCAATGCCCGATTCGCGATACACCTGCACGCCGGCATCGACCGCGCCATGCACCCACACCGGCGCGTCATCGATGCCGATCAGTTCCGCCAGCACCCGCTGCGCCTTGCCCAGCGCATAGCAGTACAGGATCGCGGCCTCGCCGTTCGCGGCGCATTCGGCGCGCCAGTCGGCGATCTCGCGCACCACCGCGCGCGTGTCCGGCCAGCGATACACCGGCAGTCCGAAGGTGGCCTCGGTGATGAAGGTATCGCAGCCCACCACCTCGAACGGCGCGCAGGTGGGATCGGGCTGGCGCTTGTAGTCGCCACTGGCCACCCACACCTCGCCAGCCACTTCGATCCGCACCTGCGCCGAGCCGAGCACGTGGCCGGCGCCGTGCAGCGACACCTTGGCATCGCCCAGCAAGAACGGGTCGCCATACTCGTGCGCACGGTAGTCCTGCTCGCCGAGGCGCCAGTGCAGGATCGGCAGGCTGTCGGTGGTGGCGTGGTAACAGCCCATGCCGCGTCGTGCATGATCGCCATGCCCGTGGGTGATCACCGCGCGCGGCACCGGCTTCCACGGATCGATGTGGAAATCGCCGCGCGGGCAGTACAGCCCTTCCGGGCGCAGGACGACGAGGTCGGGCATGGACACAGAATGGAGGAGGCGGCGTGCAGGCCAGGCGAGGATTGCATTCAGCATGCTGAGCCGCTTTCGCAGCGCCTGCGATCGATCCGCGGGACAATGCTGGCATGGAGACCCTGCGCAAACTCGCGATCCTGGCCGACGCCGCCAAGTACGACGCCTCCTGCGCGTCCAGCGGCGCGGCCAAGCGCACGTCCGCGAAGACCGGCGGCATCGGCAGCACCGAGGGCATGGGCATCTGCCATAGCTACACGCCGGACGGGCGTTGCGTCAGCCTGCTCAAGATCCTGCTGACCAACTTCTGCGTGTACGACTGCGCCTATTGCGTCAACCGTGTCTCCAGCAACGTGCCCCGCGCGCGTTTCGCGGTGGACGAGGTGGTGCGGCTGACGCTGGATTTCTACAAGCGCAACTATATCGAAGGCCTGTTCCTCTCCAGCGGCATCATCCGCAACAGCGACTACACCATGGAGCAATTAGTGGAAGTGGCGCGCACGTTGCGCGAGGAACACCGTTTCGCCGGCTACATCCACCTGAAGACCATCCCGGATGCCGCGCCGGAGCTGCTGGCGGCGGCGGGCCGTTACGCGGATCGCCTGAGCATCAACATTGAGCTGCCTACCGAAACCGGCCTCGCCCGCTATGCCCCGGAGAAGAAACTGCCGGGCATCCGCAGCGCGATGGGCGAGCTGCGCTGGCGCATCGAGGAAGGCAAGCAGGCGCGCAAGGCTTTGCCGGCGATCACCTCGATCACGCCGAAGGCGCGCAAGCCGCCCAGGTTCGCGCCGGCCGGACAGAGCACGCAGATGATCGTCGGGGCCGATGGCGCGGACGATCGCACGATCCTCGCCACCGCCGACAATCTCTACGGCAATTACCGCCTGCGCCGCGTGTACTACTCCGCCTTCAGCCCGATCCCGGATGCCTCGAGCGCGTTGCCGGTGCAGGCGCCGCCGCTGCAGCGCGAACATCGGCTGTACCAGGCCGACTGGCTGCTGCGCTTTTACGAATTCAAGATCGACGAGATTTCCGGCAGCGATGGCGGCGGCATGCTCGACCTCGACATCGATCCCAAGCTGGCCTGGGCGTTGCGGAATCCTCAGGCGTTCCCGGTCGATCTCAACCGGGCGCCGAAGGAGTTGCTGCTGCGCGTGCCGGGCCTGGGCGTGCGCAACGTCAAGCGCGTGCTGATGGCGCGCCGCCATGCACGGCTGCGCGTGGCCGACTTGGCCCGCCTGCGCGCGCCGATGGCGAAGGTGCTGCCGTTCGTGCAACTCGTCGACCACCATCCACACGGCGCGTTGGACGATCCTGCCGCCTTGCGCGCACGCGTCGCGCCGCCGCCCAAGCAGGCCGATCTGTTCGCCTGATGGAACGCTACGCGGCGCGCATCGATCCCTGCTGGGATGCGGCGGCCTGGCGCACGCAGGCACGCCATGCGCTGCGCGCCGGCATCGCGCCCGAACACATCGACTGGCTGGAAGGCGATGCACAAGGCGGTGCCATTGGCGATGCACCTGGCCTGCTGCCCGCGCTCGGCCTGCAGGAGGCGCCACCGATCCGTCCCGCGCCGCGGGTGCCGCGCGCCTTCATCGAACTGGCGGATGCGATCGCCTGCCATCGCGCGCCGCAGCGTTTCGCGCTGCTGTACCGGCTGCTGTGGCGGATGGCGCATGGCGAGCCGGCCCTGCTGTCGGTACCCACCGATGCCGACATGCACCAGGCCTTCGCGCTGGCGCAATCGGTGCGCCGCGATACGCACAAGATGAAGGCCTTCGTGCGTTTCCGGGAAGTGCCGGACAGCGCCGACCACTTCATCGCCTGGTTCGAGCCGGAGCATCGTATCGTCGATCGCGTGGCGCCGTTCTTCGCGCGCCGCTTCACCGGCATGCGCTGGGCCATCCTCACTCCGTATCGCAGTGCGCAGTGGGATGGCGAAACCCTGCAATTCGGCCCCGGCGCGCGGCGCAGCAACGCCCCCGCCGACGATGCCCACGAAGACCTCTGGCGCACCTACTACGCCCACATCTTCAACCCGGCGCGCTTGAACGAACGGATGATGCGCCAGGAAATGCCGGTGAAGTACTGGAAGCATCTGCCGGAAGCGCAGCTCCTGCCGCGCCTCACCCGCGAAGCCGGCCAACGCGTGCGCGAGATGGCCGAACGCGCCTACCAGGCACCGCGCCGACGCATACCGCAGCCGGCACCCGCGCCGGTGCCCGTCCATCCGCATGACGATTCGCTGGCCGCGCTGCGCCAGGCGGCGCAGGGGTGCCGCGCCTGCCCGTTGTGGGAACCCGCCACGCAAACCGTGTTCGGCGAAGGCCCGGAGGATGCGCGCGTGCTGCTGCTGGGCGAGCAGCCCGGCGACATGGAGGATCTCAGCGGCCGTCCGTTCGTCGGCCCTGCCGGCCAGCTGCTGGACCGCGCGCTGGCCGAACTCGGCCTCGACCGCGCGCAGCTGTACCTGACCAATGCGGTCAAGCATTTCCGCTTCGAGCGCCGCGGCAGGTTACGCCTGCATCGCAACCCGGAGCCCTCGCATGTGCAGGCCTGCCGCAGCTGGCTGGCCGGCGAGATCGAGCGCGTGCGTCCGGACATCATCGTCTGCCTCGGCGCGACCGCGGCGCAGGCGGTGTTCGGCGCACGTTTCCGGTTGATGGACGAACGTGGCGTCTGGCATACCCTGCACGACGGCACCCGCGCCTTCTCCACGGTGCATCCGGCTTGGGTGCTGCGCCAGCCCAACGCGATGTTGCGCGAGGAGGCGTATCGGCATTTCGTCGCCGATCTGGCCCTGTTGCGCAGCCAGCCTGCAGGCTGAAAACAGGCGATCGCTTCAGGCTTGTCGCGACCCGTCTCGACCCAGCCACTCAAGCAACAACGGCGGAATCAGCAGTTCGGTGGCCGACAGCAGCAGCACCGGCACCGGCAGCACGCCGAACTGCAGCAGCGGCAGCAGGCACCAGGCCGGCCAGCAGGGTCAGCCACAGCGCCGCGCACAGCACCGGGCGGTAGCGCTGCAGCTCGCCGGCGGCCAGCCACAACACCGCGGCATACAGCCCATGCGCCACGCCGAAAAAGCGGTTCTGGCTGAACAGGCCGGGACTGGCGATCACCGAGTCCGGCAAGGCGATGCACAACAGCACGTCGGCTCGCAGTCCCATCGCCAGATGCAACGCGCTGACCGCCAGCAGCGACACGGCCAGCACGCGCAGGACAATGGACAACACGCGCTATTCCGCTGCCGGCGATGTGTCGGTGCCGTCGCCGGTCACTGCGGCGGCGCGGCCAGTTCCTTCGCGCTCAGCCAGCCGTCCCTGTCCAGATCTTGGCGGCGGAAGCGTTCGGCCAGACGGGCGCGGTGTTCGTCGCGGGTCATGGCCTTGCCGCGGCCGCCCGGCTGTTCGGCCGGGGTCAGCACGCCGTCGCGGTCGGCATCCATGGCGTCGAAGGCGTAACTCATCCAGTCCTGGTATTCCGCCACCGAAATGCGGCCGTCGGCATCGGCATCCATCCGCGCCAGATACTCGCCGGTGGCGGTCACCTGCGCGGAGGCGATCGGCGACAGCAAAAAGGCGGTCGCCAGCGACAGGACCAGGACGTGGCGTCCGTTCAAGCGTGCGCGCCCTGCAGCGCGTAGCCACGCAGGCGGGCGGCATAGTCCTGCAGCGCACGCACGCCGCTGGCTTCGGCCTCGCGGCACCAGGCCTGCAGGTTGGCCAGGGCTTCGCTGGCGTTCTGGCCGCGGCTTTCCAGCACCGCAGCCAGACGGCGGCGATGCTCGATCAGCGCCTGGATGCGTGGCGATGCGGCCACCCAAGCATCCATCTGCGCCTTGGCATCGGGTTTCAGCCAGCGGCCGTCGTCGGCCAGACCCTTGCGCAGCTTGCGTGGCAGCAGGGTGCGCAGCTTCTGGCCACGGGCGGCGGCTTCCTCGCGCAGGGCCGGCTTCAGCACGCCGCGCTGGAAGTCGGTCATGGCCTGGAAACGATGCGCCAGCAGCGCCTTCATCGTCACCATGTCGGGCATCGGGATGTTGGGGCGGATGTCCAGCGTGGGCGCCACCCGCAGCACCTTGGCCAGACCCAGCGCCTGTAGGCCGCGGATCACCGCCCAGCCGATGTCGAATTCCCATTTGCGCAGCGCGAACTTGGCCGAGCTGGGAAACGCGTGGTGGTTGTTGTGCAATTCCTCGCCGCCGATCCACACGCCCCAGGGCGACAGGTTGGTGGCGGTATCGCCGGTCACGAAGTTGCGATAGCCCCACCAGTGGCCCAGGCCATTCACCACGCCGGCGGCCCAGAACGGAATCCAGGCCATCTGGATCGCCCACACCGCCACGCCCTTCAGCCCGAACAGCAGGGTCAGCACGACCAGCAGCAAGGTGGGCCCCATGGTGGCGAACGGGGTGTATACACGCCGCTCGATCCAATCCTCGGGCGCGCCCTTGCCGTACTGCTCGATGCTGGCACGGTCGCGGCGTGCCTCGCGATAGAGTTCCACGCCGCGCCAGAACACCGTGCCGATGCCCTTGATCACAGGGCTGTGCGGGTCGTCCTCGGTTTCGCACTTGGCGTGGTGCTTGCGGTGGATGGCCACCCATTCGCGGGTGATCATCGAGGTGCTCAGCCAGGTCCAGACGCGGAACACGTGGGCGATGGCCGGATGGAAGTCCACGCCGCGGTGCGCCTGGCTGCGATGCAGGTACAGAGTCACCGCGAAGATGGTCAGCTGGGTCGCCAGCAGCAGATACAGTCCCACCTGCCACCAGCTGGGCTGCAGCCAGCCGCCGACCAATCTATCCAGCCACACTTCAGACATTGCACATTGCTCCGGTTGCCGTCGCCGGCAGGTTTGCCGGTCCGCCATGATGCCGCGTCGGGGACCATTCGTCACCGCATGTTAGAGCGTCCGTTCAGACTCTATCCTTGTTTTCCTGCCGTGGAATGACAGCGCATGCCCGAATTGCCTGAAGTGGAGACCACCCGACGCGGCCTGCTGCCGCATGTGCTGGGCCGGCGCATCGCCGCTGTGCGCCAGCACCGGGACGACCTGCGCTGGCCGATCGCGCCGGAAATCGCCAGCGACTTGCCCGGGCGGCGCATCACTGGCCTGCAACGGCGCGCCAAATATCTGCTGCTGGACACCGATGCCGGCAGTGCGCTGCTGCATCTGGGCATGTCCGGCAGCCTGCGGGTGGTGCCGCCGGACACGCCGCTGCGCCTGCATGACCACGTCGAACTGGACCTGGCGGCCCGACCGGGCCAGCCTGGGCAAGTGCTGCGCTTCAATGATCCGCGCCGCTTCGGCAGCCTGCTGTGGCAGCCGGCAGGCAGCGTGCACCCCCTGCTGCGAGAGCTGGGTCCGGAGCCGCTGTCGGATGCCTTCGCCGGCGACTACCTGTTCGCGCGGTCGCGTGGCCGAAAGGCTGCGGTGAAGACCTTCCTGATGGATCAGCGCATCGTAGTGGGCGTGGGCAACATCTATGCCGCCGAAGCGCTGTTCGCCGCCGGCATCGCGCCTGCGCGGGCCGCCGGCCGGGTATCGCGTGATCGTTACGATGCGTTGGCCGGTGCAGTGAAGCGCATCCTGGCGCACGCGATCGAACGCGGCGGCACCACACTGCGCGATTTCATCAGCCCCGACGGCCAGCCGGGTTACTTCGAGCAGGAGCTGTCGGTGTACGGCCGCGGCGGTGACGCCTGTCCACGCTGCGGCGGCCCGTTGCGCCAGGCAGCGATCGGCCAGCGCGCCAGCGTGTGGTGTCCGCGCTGCCAGCGTTGAGCGGCAGCGTCTGTCAGACCAGCGCCGGACCGCCGTGCGGTTCGCGCTCCACCGTGCGCTGCTGGCTGGTCTCCAGCGCCTGCGCGTGCCGAGCCACATTCGCATGCCACTACGTCGGCACGGAACTTGTCGATCATCGGATCGTACTGGGCGGCCAGGGTCCGGGCACCGGGGTCTTCGAGGATGGGTCGGTCAGGACGATGGTCGCCATCCCATGGCAGGAAATCGTCCATGTCATGCGATCCGCCGCGCATGGCCGCTCCGGCCGCGACTACGTCATTTCGCCGATCCATCCACCTGCTGTCATTGTTGGCATAACCATATTTCTGCGGCGTATCGATCTCGCGCTGATTGGTGTACACGCGGGTCTGGCCGTAATGGGTCGAACCCGAGCTGACCAGGTCGGCGCCCGTCACGTGGTTGAGCATGCCGTGCCCGCCCTCGGGCAGGCGATAGAGCTCGCCCGTGGTCGGGTGGCGGATGTTGAGGCTGGCCGCGCCGTAGGCATTGAAGGTTTCGCCCTTCAGCCCGAAGTAATGCCCGCTGATCTGCGCCAAGGTGCCGCCGAGCGAGTGGCCGGTGACGGTGATTTCGGGGACAGCGGTCTTGTTCTCGTGCGCGTAATCCTTGGCCACTGCAAGTGCCTGCCGGGTGAGGTCAATGGCATCGTTGGCCTGGTCATTGGTTCGAGACAGCACCATGCCGCCATCGGTCTTGACCAGGTCCTGCAGTTTCTGGCGGTCGAACTCGGTCCCGCGATGGGCCACCACGATCTCGCCGGTGTCCACCCGCTGGTAAACCGTGCCCTGATAGCCGGATGGTTTGTCGACATGTGCCAGCACCTTGTACTGGTGCCCATCGATCTCGGTTTGCTTTCCCACCAGTGAGCGCAAATCCACCTGGTTGCCGTGCTGGTCGCGACCATAACTGTGGTCGGCCAAATGCGCGTGCTCGCGAGTCGTGGTCATCGTTCAGTCCCCTTGGCAGGTTCGAATGTCACCGTGAACAGATCAGCATCGGTGATGGCAGGTCCGAATCGTGATCGATTCGACTGCCCGAATGTCAGTGGTTCATCCAATTCCGAAGATGCCAACCGTGGATAGCTGATCTTGTTGAAGTAGACCACCTCGGTTTCCGCCGGAATCAGCTTTTCGTCCGGAATCGCCGGGATGAACAATGTTTCGCCGTCGGCGCCCGTCGCCTTCATGTGCACCCGGAACTGGACCAGCTTCCAGTGGCAGACGCCGCGGCCGGTGTAGTCCTCGTCCTGCATGTAGTCGGCATACAGGAAGGCCTCGTACTCGTTCTCGGAGATCTGCTTGAGCGCAATCTCGACATCCTCGGTCGGCACCGGTGCACTGCGCCCGCCCGGGTTGTCCCTGGGCGGGCTCAGGCATTCCCGGTTGACCACGTCGTACTGGGCCAGCGCCTTCTTCCAAGCAAACGGGCCGGGTGCGTCCTTGATGGTCATGCGGATGCGGTAGCCCTGCGTGGGCGCGGGATTGACGCGATAGGTGGCCGCTTCGGGCGCGTGCGATGCTGTCGTCATGTTCAGGTCCGTAGGCGTGCATGCCGCAGCTGAGCAGCACAGCAGCAGTGAGAAGAAGGTAGGGGTGGCGCGCATGGGCTTTCCCTGTGCCGAGTCCAAGCCGATTCAATCAGCTACAGCCGATCCTGTCAATCTGGGTGGACAGTGCCGCCGCAGCCCGGTGTGCCCAGGCTCCAAGGCTTTACGCCAGACGTTCATCGGTCAGCGCGCCAGGGTGTGGTGCCCGCGCTGCCAGCGTTGATTGCGACCGACATCGGACCAACGGTGTCCGCTCCGGCAGCGCAGCATCCGACGTTCCACGGGCAGACGGTCTAGTGGACGCATCCACAGCGTGCACAGCCCATGGTCGATTCCGATGCCACCGCCGACATCACCCTCTGGCTGCAGGCTGCCGGTCAGGGCGATGCCGCGGCGGCAGCTGTCCGGGCGCGGCCCGCAGACCCTGGATTCCACCGCGCTGGTGCACGAGGCCTCCCTGAAACTGCTCGGCGGTCGCAATCTGCAGTTCGCCGACTGGCGCCGCTTCTTCGCCTATGCCGCTGGGCGAAACCGAATGGTCGCTGGGCCAGCGCCAGCGCGGTCTGGCCCATCTGCAGCAGGCGGATGCACGCATGGGTGCAATGGCTGCCGCAACGGCATCCGCAGCGTCTGCGCACCGGGCTGGTCCTGGCAGCCGCACAGGCGGAATCCGGCGATCCCGCGGCGCGGACCATCCTGCCGCAGCTGGCGGATCTGCCGCCCAGCGATGGCGAGCCACGCAAACTGGCATGGGTGGCCAGGGCCCAGCTGGCTCGCCTGGATTGCCGCGGGCAGCAGGCAGTACGGGGCAGCGACACGCGCCAGCAGCTGCGCATGCAGATGGCCGAGGCAAGGCGGCGAAGTGCTTACGCAGCGTGGAACGCCTGACCGTCGCCTGCGACTAGCGTGGCAACGGCAGCGGCGCCTGCAGCGGCTCGATGCTGCCTTCGCCACGCATGACTTTCTTGAATTCGGCCCGGCTGACCGACACGTAGCGGTCGTTGCCGCCGATCTCCACCTGCGGCCCGTCCTGCACGGCACGCCCGTTCGCATCCACGCGCACGGTCATGGTGGCCTTGCTGCCGGAGTGGCAGATGGTCTTGATCTCACTGATCTCGTCGGCCCAGGCCAGCAGATGCTGGCTGCCGGCGAACAATTCGCCGCGGAAATCGGTGCGCAGGCCGTAGCACAGCACCGGAATGCGCAATGCATCCACCACTTCTGTCAGCTGCCACACCTGGGCCTTGGTCAGGAACTGTGCCTCGTCCACCAGCACGCAGTGCAGACGGCCATGCCCGGCAATGTCGGTTTCGACCAGGCGCTGCAGGTCGTCATCGGAACCGAATGCCATGCCCTGCGCCTGCAGGCCGATGCGGCTGGCCACCCGGCCGCTGCCGGCGCGGTCATCCAGCGCTGGCGTGAGGATCAGCACCCGCATGCCGCGCTCGCGGTAGTTGTGCGCGGACTGCAGCAGGGTGGTGGTCTTGCCGGCATTCATCGCCGAGTAGTAGAAGTAGAGCTTGGCCATGCGCGGATTGCAACGCCGATTGCCGCGGGAACGGGTCCATCATTCTGCCATCGGTCCACACACGACGGAATCAAGCTGCGTGCCGGATCACCGCCGTCCCGGTGGCATGCAGCATCGGCCCAAGGGCAGAGCGCGCCACGCCAACTGGATGATCTCCGACTCGAAATGCAACTTGACGTCGTGCCGGTTTTGCCCTTCCTGGCAGCACGCCGGATCCACGGCCTGCTCTCCATAGGGAGATCACCAAGCTGTGTCCTATCGGCTACCAGTTGCTCCGCAGCGAATTTTCGTCGACCAAACCCACCTCCGCCAACCGGATCGCCATGTTTTTAGGAGCACCGCGTGCATGCATGCATGCCGGCATGCCACACTTCTGCCAAGGCAGGGTCCGATTGAACCTTGAATCCTCGCGAACACAGTGCGATCGCCGGATCGTTTGGGTCGAGCGGATTATCCGGTACGGTCCCATGAAAGAGATCGACCCGTTGATTCCACACGGATAATCCGACTTGATGAGCGTGTTCTGGATGAGGAGGCGCGCAACCGCAATACCCGGTTGTCGACATCACTCATGGGCATCGCTCCCTCACCCGCACTTATAAAATGTGGGCGAAAAGTGGATACATCTGGCCGCAGTCCACATCCACATTGCCCTCTCCGGCGAACCGAGTCGCTCATCTGTATACATTTGTACCAAATGTCATTGCATACTTCCAGCCTCATGAGACGCTCCGAAACCGGGGGCACAAGCGACAGAAACGCACGTCGCCAGCCTACACAGCTCAATGAGATCATCTACTACTCATTGGCGAGGCGACCATGGAGGGGAGATCGACTGTTCGTATGGTGGTGGGACACGCGAACAGCCGCAATCAAAGAGCATGACCAGACGATGGTGTCGCTGAATAAGCCCCTAGCGGTCGCTTTAGCAAATTTTCGCGGGGGTTCACCCCCGTTTTCACGGACACTTACAAGAAGGCCGATCCAGGCCACGAGGAGTGTTCATGTCGAAGCGAAGGAAGTTCAGTGCGGAGTTCAAGCGCGGTGCGGTTGAGCAGGCCAGCCAGCCGGGCGTCAGTTGCGCCCAGGTGGCCCGGGAACTGGGGATCCGCGACAACCTGCTGACCCGCTGGAAGCGGGAAGCCCGGAGTCAGGGCAAGGTGGCCTTCGGCGGCACCGGGACGCCACGTGACGAGGAATTGGCGCGGCTCAAGCGCGAGCTGGCCCGGGTGAAGAAGGAACGGGATTTTTTGCGAGAAGCGGCGACGTTCTTTGCCAAGGGATCATCCTGAGGTATCAGGTGATCGAACGTTCCCGCGACGCGTTTCCGATTCGACTGATGTGCCGCTGCCTGAAGGTGTCGGCCAGCGGTTACTACGACTGGAGCAAGCGCTTGCCCAGCGCCCGACAGCGCGACAACCAGCGCTTGGCCGTGCGCATCCGCGAGATGCACGAAGACAGCCGGGGCACCCTGGGCGCCGGGCGCATGCACGAAGACCTGGTTGATCAAGGCGAGACCGCCAGCTTGAACCGAGTAGCCCGGCTGATGGCAGCGGAAGGGCTACAGGGTTGGCCGCGGCCGAAGCGGCGGGGTCAGCGCGGTCGGCCGGCGCTCACGCCCCCGGGCGTGCGCAACCTGCTGGAGCGGGATTTCACCGCGTTGGAGCCGGAGACCAAGTGGGTCACCGACATCACCGAGCTCAAGACCGGCCAAGGCAAGCTGTATCTGTGCATCGTGCTGGACCTGTTCGACCAGCGGGTGGTGGGCTGGTCGATGCATCACCGGCAGGACCGGCACATGGTGATCCGGGCGGTGCAGATGGCGGTCTGGCAGCGGCAAGGCACCGGCGCGGTGATCCTGCATTCCGATCGCGGGAGTCAATTTCGAAGTCGTGACTACCAGAACTATCTGAAGGACAACGGACTGATCTGCTCGATGAGCGCAGTCGGCCACTGTGGCGACAACGCCGCTTGCGAAGGGTTCTTCGGCATACTCAAGCGCGAACGGATCTACCGCACGAAGTACCCGACACTCGATGCGGCAAGGGCCGATGTGTTCGAATACGTCGAGCGGTTCCACAACCCGAGGATGCGACGAAGGACCGCCAGGCAGGATTTGAAGTTTTCCACCCTTTTACAACCGTCCGTGGTTTCGGGGTAGAATCCTCTGCACGAGAAAGCCTTTTGGAACAGGCTGATGCTCTGTTCAGCTAGCTGGACTCCATAGAGCCGTCTTTGGACCTTCTACACCAGTAAAAGTAGCCACTTCCCTTACTGCCCAGAGAATGTAGCAGTCTTGCTAATTTTGGCTACTCAGTAAATCCGGTACAAGTAACTACTCGCTAGGCCTAACAGCCTGATTTATCAGTGATTGTCATGTTGCAGCGCTACTGACTCCGGCTGCCGAAGCCCGTCGCGATGCGGCCAGCGCGCGGAATGCGCAGCGCCGCGACGCGGGCACGGGGCTCGTGACCGTGCTCTGGAAACCTGACTGACCGGCATTTCGCAAGCGCTACACCAGCGTTGTCGATGAATCGCTCGATACTGTCGTGGACTTCCCGGGTGGCGTCACGCTCGACCTTCCAGTGGTCCGTATCCATCGGCTCAAGGAACCAGGACGTCACTTGCGACGGGTTGCCCTGCACCCGACCCTCGCCGTCCACGGCCACCGCCAGGAACTCCTTCCGCACCGCTCAGCCGCAGTCGCGCCCCGGGGCGTAGCGCCATACCGCCAGCGCGCCATACAGCAGTGTCAAAAAAGCGAGGTTGCACAACTCGGGAAGCGCCTCGGCGAAGCTTGCGCCCATCTGGTTGAACTTCACCATCAGGTTGATGCCGGGCGTGGAGGGAACAAGCCTCGCCAGCCACGCCAGGGGCTGTGGCATCGCCACGGCCGGCCATGACAGCCCGGACAGGAAGAAGAGTGGCAGCGCGGTGACGAGCATCAGCTGGAAGGGCCGTTCGCGGGTGCGGAAGAAACTGCCCGCGAACAGCGCGAACGCCACCACCGCGGCCACGTACAGCGCTCCGCCCACCAGCGTACCGGGCGGATTGCCGCCACGCGGATAGTCCTGGAGCCACATCACCAGACCGTTGTAGTACAGCATGCTGCACACGCCGATCAGCGCGAACGCGGCGGCGATGCCGAGCAGGCCGCTGCGCGAGAACGCCAGCCGACCCAGGCGTTCGCGACGCGTGCCGGCCATGACCAGCATGCCGATCAGCAGTGTCTGCTGCACGATCAGCTGTGCCACGCCCGGCACCACGGCGCTGCCGTAACCCTCGCGGGTGTTGAACAGCGGCCGCGCCACCACCTGCAGCGGCACTGCGCCGGGTGCACCGGTGAAACCTGCTTGCACCACGGCGGCCTCGCGCGCGAACGCGGCGGCGGCCTCGCCCAGGCCCTCGAGCACCACGCCGCCGCGACCGAGGAACGCACCACTGCCGTACAGCGCCAGTTGCCCCTGCCCGCCGCGCAGGATCCCGCGTTCGAGCCCCGCGGGCACCACCAGCAGGCCCTGCGCTTCACCGCGGGCGATCCTTGGCCGGGCCTCCTCCACCGAGGTCGCATCGCCGACGATCCTCACCGCGCGCACCGCGCCCGCCTTGCGCACCAGGGCGCGGCTCATGGCGCTATGGTCGAGGTCGACCACCAGCACCGGATACTGCGAAGCCACCTGGTGCCGGTAGGCGACCGGGTAGAAGAACGAGTACAGCACCACGGCGCCGATCAGCGTCACCACCGCGTAGCGGTCCGAGAACACGGCGCGCAGAGTCTCCAGGAAGGCGGCCCTGACCTGGTTCATCGCTGCCCCCAGGAGGCCGGATCGCGCGCTCCGCGCGCATACAGGCGCAGCCCCGCGCCGCCGGCCACCAGCACGAACAGCAGCAAGGTCCCCAGCAACGGCAGCGAGGCCGTCCATGCCGCACCCAGGTCGAGCTGCTGCGCCTGCAGCTTGAGGTAGGCGGTGAAGGGAAGCAGCTGGCTCCAGACCTGTGCGAACAGCGGCGCTCCCTGCACCGGGAACGTCGCGCCCGAGAACGCCAGCGACGTACCCGCATACAGTCCGGTCAGCGACAGCGACGTGCCCATATTGCGGGTGGCCCCGACCAGCAGCAGCGCGATGCCGCCGTAGGCCAGGTACATCGCCGCCTGCGCGGCGACCAGCAGTACCGCGCTGCCGGCCACACCGCCGCGGATCGCCGCCAGCCAGAGCAGCGACAGCGTGCCATAGGCGGTGAACAGCAGCAGGTACGGCGCCAGCTTGCCGGCCACCGCCGGCAGCAGGCGATCGCCGCACTCGGCCAGCCATGTGCCCGCGCTGCCGTCACGCAGTTCGCGCCCGAGCGCGCCGACCATCGCCAGGCAGGCGGCGAGGTGCAGCAGTGCCGGGAACAGCAGGCCGAGCAGGAAGTGCTCGTAGCTGCGTGCGGCGTTGGCCAGCACGGTGGCCTGCACCCGCAGCGGCGGCTGGCGGACCGCCTGCGCCCCGCCGACCCGCGCCACCCCACGGCGTACGAGATGCGCACTGGTCGCCTGCGCCGCCTCTCCGATCCCCCGCAGCACCGCCTGCCCTGCCGTCTGGTGGCTGGCGTTGTAGTAGGCGAAAACAACGGCGCTGCCGCCACGCAGGACCTGGCGCTCGGCACCCGCAGGCACGTGCACCACCGCGAACGCCCGGAGCGCGCGCACCTCCGACCAGGCCTGCGTCAGGTCCGCCGGCCGCGCGGCCACCCGCACGCCCGGCACGGCATCGAGCCTGCGCACCAGTTCGCGGCTGGCCGCGCTGTTGTCATGATCGACCACCGCCACCGGCAGTTCGCGCGGCACGCCGGCCGAGAACATCCAGGCCAGCAGCGCCAGCGCCAGCAGCGGGACCCACGTGGCCAACGCCAGATCCCAGGGATCGGCGCGCAGCCGTGCGCACTCGCGCAACGCCGAACGGACGAACGCCTCGCGTGCCGTGGGCCGCGTCAGCGTTGCGGCCATGCGAACAGCACGCTCATGCCCGGCCGGAAGCCTGCGACTTCCGCGACCGGCCTCGCGCGCACTTCGAAACTCCTCACGTCATAGCCGGCCGACTGCCGGGTCGCGCGCCAGGTCGCGAAATCGCCGGCCGGGCTGATGTGGTAGACCTCGAACTCGACGTCCTCGCGCTCCAGCGCCGGGATCGAAGCGCGCAGGCGGCGGCCCACCTCCAGGCCCGCGAACTGGTCCTCGCGCAGGTGGAACGCCACCCACATGTGGTCGAGGTCGACCAGGGTGAAGACCGGATAGCCGGCCGCCACCAGCTCGCCGGTTTCGACCAGGCGCTTGGACACCTCGCCGGCCGTCGGCGCGCGGCCGCGCACTTCGCTTTCGGCCGCCTGCACTTCGGCCACGGCACCTTCGGCCTGCCGCACCTGCGCCTGCGCGGCGCTCCTGTCCTGTTCGCGGGCGCCGGCCTGCGCCTGTTCGTACAGCGCCTGCGCTGCGCGCGCCTGCTGCTCGGCATCGATCGCCTTCGTACGGGCCTCGTCGCGCTGCTGCCGGGTGACCACGCCCTCGGCATGCAGCCGCTCCAGGCGCTGGAAGGTGGAACGCGCCAGTTCGTGTCCGGCCTGGGCGCGCCGCCAGTTGGCCTCCGCTGCGCGGATGTCCTCCACGCGCGCGCCTTCCTCGGCCTTGTCCGCCAGCGCCTGCGCGGCCGCGAGCGCGGCTTCGGCCTGTCGCTTCTTCGCGGCGATCTCGGGGCTGTCCAGCTCGAACAGTACCTGCCCCGCCTCGACCCGCTCGCCCTCGGCCACCAGCAGCGCCGACACCCGCGCGGTCACCTTGGCCGACACGTTGATGCTGTCGGCATCGGCCATGCCCTGCACCAGGTCCGCCGGGCTGCGGAACGCCAGCCACAGGCCGCCGACCAGGATCACGGCAATCACGCCCAGGGCGACAAGGCGCAGGCGACGGCGGCCGGACGGTGCATCCGCAGCCACGGGTGGCGGCGGCGGCGACGGAGCGGGTTCATTCATGGGGAAATACCCTGTGGTCTGCCTTGCGGATGTACTCGCCAAAGCGCGCCGACTGGCCACCCAGCTCGAGCAGGTGCGCCAATGCCACGCAATAGTCGTAGGCGGCGTGCGCGTGTTCGACCCGTGCGGCGCCAAGGCCGAGCCTGGCGTCCATGACATCGAGCGAGGTCGACTGCCCCTCGCGGAACGCCAGTTCCTGCAGGCGCAGGTTCTCGCGCGCCTGCTCGATGCTGCTGTCGAGCAGCAGGAACTGCTGGCGCGCTGTTTCCAGCGCATTCCAGGCCTGTGCCACGCCGATCCTGATCTGGTTCTCTGCCTCGCGCAGTGCGGCCTGCGCCTGCTCCTGCTGCGCGCGCGCAGCACTGATCTGGCGCGGTCGGTCTTTGCCGGACAGGAGGGTGTACTTCAGGCCGACGCCGAAGGCCCAGTCGGTGTCGGTCAGCAGCGCATCCTCACGATACAGGTCGTACTGGCCGAACAGGTACACCTGCGGTTTCAACGCAGCCTCCTGCACACGCACGCCTGCGCCCGCCTGGTCTTCAAGCGCCCGCAGCTGCGCCAGCTGCGGGTGCCGCTCAAGCGCGGCCCGGGTGAACGACTCCAGCGTGCCCGGCGATGTGCCGACCACGAACAGCGGCGTGATCGGCCTCACCGGCCCATCGCTGCGCAGCAGCAGCGCCAGGGCCTGGGCGGCGGCGTCGCGGTCGTTGAGCGCCTTCTGGTACTCGCGCTCGCTGGCATCACGCGCGACGACCGCCTGCAACACCTGCGCCCGCGTGGCGAAGCCTTCGCGTTCAAGCGATTCGGCATGGGCCAGGTGCTGGCGCATGCCGTCGCGCACCTCGCGGCGAACACTCAGCGCCTGCTCGGCCAGGCCCTGGCCGAAGTAGGCCTGGACCAGTTGCGACGTCAGCTTCTGGGACTGCTGCACCCGCTCCGCGCCCGCCCCACGCAGGGCGGCCGCGGCCGCCGCCTGCGCGGCCGGGATCTGCCCGCCCGTGTACAGGGGCAGGACCGTGGTCAACACCGGACGCAATCGCCGGTCACGCTCCTGGAACCGCAACGGGCTCTCGATGCCGAATGCCTCGCCCACTGGCGCCAACGAACCCAGTGGCAAGCTCAGCGTCTTCTGGAACTCCAGATAGCGTGCTTCGAGCGAAACCTCCGGCAGACGCAGGCGCGCGGTCGCATCGGACAGGTCCTGCCGGGCGCGCAGGTTGGCGTCCGCGGCAGCCAGCGCGTCGGAGACCCGTTCCATCCGCTCGCGCGCCTGATCGAAGCTGAGTGCGTCCGCATCCTGCGCGAGTGCCGAGGTGGCCGGCAGAAGCAAAACCAGGCCGAGCGCGAGCCCAACCGCCCGTTCGTATGCGGCGCCGGATCGCCGACCATGCGCCCAATTCAGCCTGACGGCCTTGCCTGTCGACACCTGTCACCCCATTGGACGAGCTGTCGCTATCTTGAAGCCATCCATGGTGGTGGCGCAACTGGCCTGACCGTATTGGCAAGGTTGTTGGCGTAGTTGCTAGTTCCCGCGGCTTTGCACGAACTCCGGAAAGGTCTCCGCCGCCTCCGCCGTGTCCGGAAGGATGCTAGCGCCCGACGGAACCCAGTCCGGGTTAGGGGCAGCCTGATCCTGGGTAATGGCTTCGCCGGAAATCATACAGATAAAGGCTTGCACTGCGTGCGGGTCTTGGTCCACTCGAGTTAATCGAGCAGCTTGGAGGGATTCATGCTTGACAATTTCCCCGCCAGCGCCATCTGCCAAGTCCACTAGTTTAGTGCGCCAGTAGTAGGGTTCCACATCAGAGAAAGGCCCTCTGTATCGTGCATCTTCCAACACTTGAGTGAACGCCTCGCACTGACAAACTTGGTCAGGCACGACATTTAAGAAGGCGGCCGCGCCCTTGCGAGTAAGGATTGGGCCTGGGAACATGAGGATGTAGTTGAACAGCCAGTAGCCCAGTTGGGTCGCGTACCGCTTGGTTTGAGAAATCAAATGATCTGCAACACCTTCCTCAGGCGTCGCGAAATAGACTAAGTTTTGGGCAGCATATCCAAGGAATTCAAACGATAAGTTCTCATCGCCTAGGGAAGCTCTGAACAACTCGTCATTCCGGCGAAAGCCGGAAGCCAGAGACTTGCAAGCCATTGAAGAACCACGACGCTGGGCCCCGGCTTTCGCCGGGGTGACGATGCCAAGTGAGTTGTTCAGAGGTTCCCTAGCCGTCTGTACGGCCTTTGACCCTTGCGGCAACAAGCTCGGCGGCTGCTTGCTCGCCATCCAACGCTGCCGGTGGCTCCCCAGAGAGCTTTCCCAAGGACCTCATGCGCTCTGCGTGGGTTTCCAGGAACATGGCCGCATGGAAGCGGGAACGCTTGACCTCGGATGGCAGCTCCAGCCCGAGTTGTTTGGCAATCAGACGCGCGTAACTCAGCTGCGCCTCTGTGGGCTTCTTCAGATCCCAGTCCACGCTATCAGCAAGCAAGCTCTGCAACCGCCTCTCCAGGTGCTTGACGAAAGTGCCCCTGACCGCACCGTCCTTGATGCGCTCGTACTGAATGGTCAGTGCTTCCTCGAGCTGTTCCGACACGTACAGTTCGAGGGTCATATCGACCGCTGGGTTGACCAAGTAAAGGGGCATGGTGCGTAGATGCCTTGGTGAGATTCAGTGACGCAAGCACTCAAGCCCTTATCCACACTTGCTGTAGCCGCAGTTCAGGCAGGTCGCGCAGCCGTCCATCACCACCACCGCCTTGGCGTGGCACTTGTGGCACATGGTGGCGCTGGGCGGGAAGCTGGTGCCTTCGCCGGTCACGGCAATGTCCTCGTCGTGCGCGTCGATGCCGGATGCGGGCGCTTCAGCGTTTTTTTTTGAGTCGTTCTGCTGTTCGTAGGCCCGGCGCTTTTCCGCGATCAGCGCGCGCTGGTGCTCGCTCATCTCCGCATCGCGCAGCAGGCCGATGGTTTTCAGGTGGTCCTCCACGATGCTGCCCAGTTCGGCCACCAGCGAGGGCATGTAGCTGCCGCCGGCCTTGAAATAGCCGCCCTTGGGGTCGAACACCGCCTTCATTTCCTCCACCAGGAAGGTGACATCGCCACCCTTTCGGAACACCGCGCTCATGATGCGGGTCAGCGCCACGATCCACTGGAAATGCTCCATCGACTTGGAGTTGATGAAGATCTCGAACGGCCGCCGGTGCTCGTGGTCGGTGCCGGCATTCAGCACGATGTCGTTGATGGTCACGTACATGGCGTGCTCCACCAGCGGCGACTTGATCTTGTAGGTGCTGCCCACCAGCACGTCCGGCCGCTCGATGCGCTCGTGCATCTGGATCACGTTGTCGTGCGCCGTTTCCGCCTCCACCGCGTCGCGGGCCACGCTGTCGCCGGCCAGCGGCGGTTGCGCCTGACGGGCCTTGTCCTGCGGGGTGACGACGGCATAGCCGGTGATTTTCGAGTCGATCTTGACGGTCATGGGAAAGGGTGCTGGACGGCTCAGGGATGGGAGACGGATAACCCTCCACCGCACGGGGCAGTGGAGGGACGGACAGCCTGGATCAGGCCTTCTTCGCGGCGCGGGTGGCAGCCGCCTTCTTGCCGGCAGTGCTGCGCACGGCCTTGGTCTTGGCACTGGCGGTGCTGCGCTTGGCGCGCGTGGTGGCGGCCTCGGCCTTCTTGGCCACGCGGGTCACGGCACGCTTGGCGGCTGCCAGGTCTTTCTTCACCGCCTTGGTCGTGGCGGCCTTCTTGGCGGGAGCTTTCTTCGCGACCGTCTTCTTGCTGGCGACCTTGCGGGCCGGTGCCTTCCTGGCTGCGGTTTTCCTGGCGGGCGCCTTCTTCACTGCCGCCTTTTTCGCTGGCGCCTTCTTGGTGGCGGCTTTCTTGGTCGTCTTTTTCGCCGTGGTCTTCTTGGCGGCAGCCTTCTTGCCGGCGCCCTTGCGCTTGAGTTCGGCCACTTCCTTCTTCGCCGCGGCGCTGGCCGAGGCCAGCGATTTCTTCGCCTTGGTCACGCGCTTGGTCACGGCTTTCTTGGCGTCGGTGGCGGTGTCGCTGACGGCCTTGCCGGCCTTGCCGGCCGCCAGACGCACCGAGGCGACGGCACCTTCGGCATTGGCGACGATGGTGCTGCCGACGTTGGCGGCGACATCTTTCACATTGTCGGCAGCATGCGTCAGGCTGCTGGACAGTGCACTGCTTTTCTTCTTGGCCATGTGCCCTCCTCGGGCGTGGTAGCGATGGTGGTTGGAGTTGGTGTTGCCAACGCCGATCCTATACCTGCTGCGGATGAAATGCAGCGTGATCGCGTGTTGCCGGCAACCGCATCGCCATCGGATCAGAACTTGCCGTAGTAGCCTTCCTTCAATGCATCGAACAGATTGGCGGCGGTGTGCAGTTCGCCGTCGTACTCGATCTGCTCGTTGCCCTTCGCCTCCACCACGCTGCCATCCGCCAGTTCGAAGCGGTAGGTGGTGTTCTCCAGATCGGCTTCCTTCACCAGCACGCCCTGGAACGCCGCCGGGTTGAAGCGGAAGGTGGTGCAGCCCTTCAGGCCTTTCCGGTAGGCGTAGCGGTAGATGTCCTTGAAGTCCTCGTACGGGTAGTCGGTGGGCACGTTCGCGGTCTTGGAGATCGACGAATCCACCCAGATCTGCGCGGCGGCCTGCACGTCCACGTGTTCCTTCGGACTGATGTCGTCGGCACTGATGAAGTAGTCCGGCAGCTGCGCGCCGGCATCCTCGGCAAAGGGCATGGCCTTCGGATTGACCAGCGCGCGGTAGGCCAGCAGTTCGTACGAGAACACATCCACCTTTTCCTTGGTCTTCCTGCCTTCGCGGATCACGTTGCGGCTGTAGTGGTGGGCGAAGGAGGGTTCGATGCCGTTGCTGGCATTGTTGGCCAGCGACAGCGAGATGGTGCCGGTGGGCGCGATGGAGCTGTGGTGGGTGAAGCGCGCGCCGGTCTCGGCCAGTTCATCCACCAGGTCCGGAACCACCGTGGCCAGCTGCTGCATGTAGCGCGAATACTTGGCGTGCAGCACCTTGCCGGGAATGTCCTGGCCCACGGACCAGCCGTCGGCGGTCATTTCCGGGCGCTTGCGCAGCATCTCGGCAGTCACGGTAAAGCGTTCTTCCATGATCGGGGCCGGGCCCTTCTCGCGGGCCAGTTCCAGCCCGGTTTCCCAGCCGGCCACGGCCATCTCGCGGGCGATGCGCTCGGTGAACTCGCACGATTCCGGACTGCCGTACTGCATGCGCAGCAGGGTCATGGTGCTGCCCAGGCCGAGGAAGCCCATGCCGTGGCGGCGCTTGCGCAGGATTTCCTCGCGCTGTTTCGCCAGCGGCAGGCCGTTGACCTCGACCACGTTGTCCAGCATGCGGGTGAACACTTTCACCACGCTGCGGTACTCCTCCCAATCGAAGCGGGCGTGCTCGGTGAACGGATCGCGCACGAACAGGGTCAGGTTGACCGAGCCCAGCAGGCAGGCGCCGTAGGGCGGCAACGGCTGCTCGCCGCAGGGATTGGTGGCGCGGATGGTCTCGCACCACCAGTTGTTGTTCATGGCGTTGACCTTGTCGATCAGGATGAACCCCGGCTCGGCATAGTCGTAGGTGGACACCATGATCATGTCCCACAGATGCCGCGCCTTGACGTGGCCGTACACCTTGCAGGCCACCATGCCGTCGTCGCGGACCACGTAGTTGACGTGGGTGGGCCATTCGCGCCACTGCACCTGGGCCGGATCGGCCAGGTCCACCTCGTGTTCTTCCTGCAATGCCAGCGGAAACACCAGCGGCCAATCGGCATCGGCCTCCACCGCCTGCATGAAACCGTCTGTGATCAGCAGGCTGAGGTTGAACTGGCGCAGCCGGCCATCCTCGCGCTTGGCCCGGATGAAGTCGCGCACGTCGGGATGGGACACGTCGAAGGTGCCCATCTGCGCGCCACGGCGGCCACCGGCGCTGGACACGGTGAAGCACATCTTGTCGTAGATATCCATGAACGACATCGGGCCGCTGGTGTAGGCGCCGGCGCCAGCCACGAACGCGCCGCGCGGACGCAGGGTGCTGAACTCGTAGCCGATGCCGCAGCCGGCTTTCAGGGTGAGGCCGGCCTCGTGCACCTTCTCCAGGATGCCGTCCATCGAATCGAGGATGGTGCCGGACACGGTGCAGTTGATGGTGCTGGTGGCCGGCTTGTGTTCCTGCGCGCCGGCATTGGAGGTGATGCGGCCGGCCGGGATGGCGCCGTGGCGCAGCGCCCACAGGAAACGCGGATACCAGCGCTCGCGCAGTTCGGGCGTGGCTTCGGCGTCGGCCAGGGCGCGCGCTACCCGCTGCCACGTGCCGTCGATGTCGGTATCGACCGGTTCGCCCGACTTGGTGGTCAGCCGGTACTTCTTGTCCCAGATGTCCAGCGAGGCCGGTTGCAGGGCGATGGCGGCTGTCGCCTCCCGCGCTGCACGCGGAACGGCTTCCAGACGGGCGGTGCTCATGGACGGTGATCTCCTTGGTGGAACAGCGGCAGGCAAGGGTGGAACAGTACGATGTTGGCCATGACGGTGTGGTCACTCCCCATTCATGAACCACTAGGATTGGTTGCCAGCTGAGCTCGCAACCCCAACATGTTGGGGTTGCGAGCCTAGCGCGAGTGTCGGATCGTTTCAAGTTCTTTGCTGTACTGGCCTGTCAAGCCACGCACTATCTTCTTTCGATCAAATCGTTTTCAGCGACAGTTGCGCAAGCGCGCGCCACACTCGGCGCTGCGAGTGATGGCTGAAGCGGCTTGAACGCGCCGGCCGCGCCACCATCACCCTGCACCGACCCTTGATTCTTTCCGGAAGTCGCCGCATGCGCCCCCTGCCGACACTGCTTGCCCTGACCCTGGCCGCCGGATTCGGTGGCTTTGCTGCCACCGCTTGGCTGAACGGCATCCAGCCCGCGGCCCAGGCGGCACCACTGGCCACGGCCACCTTGCCGGGCGTTGCCGCCCTGCCGGCCGCCGCCGGAGGTCAGCCGCTGCCATCGCTGGCCCCGATGCTGGATCGGGTGATGCCGGCGGTGGTGAGCGTGCACACCAAGCAGCGGGTGCGAGTGAGTCCGTTCGGCGGCGATCCGTTCTTCCGCCGGCTGTTTCCGGAACTGAGCCAGGAACGCATCAACGAATCGCTGGGTTCCGGGGTGATCATCGATGCCGCGCAAGGCCTGGTGCTGACCAACCACCACGTGATCGAGGGCGCCGACGACGTATCGGTGACCCTGGCCGACGGCCGCACCCTGAAAGCCACCTTCGAGGGCTCCGACCCCGACACCGACGTGGCGCTGATGCGCATCCCGGCGCAGAACCTCACCGCGATCGCGCTGGGCAACAGCGACGCGCTGCGGGTAGGCGATTTCGTGGTGGCGGTGGGCAACCCGTTCGGGGTGGGGCAGACGGTCACCTCCGGCATCGTTTCGGCGGTGGGTCGCAGCAATCTGCCGGGGGTCGGCTTCCAGAACTTCATCCAGACCGATGCCAGCATCAACCCCGGCAATTCGGGCGGCGCGCTGGTCGATCTGAACGGCCGCCTGGTGGGCATCAACACCGCCAGCTTCAATCCGCGCGGCTCGGCCGCCGGCAACATCGGCCTGGGTTTCGCCATTCCCGCCAATCTGGCCGGCAGCATCAAGGACCAGTTGCTGGCCAACCAGGGCGTGGTGCGGCGTGGCAGCCTGGGCATCGACACCCAGGACGTGACCGAACAGCTGGTCCGCAATCTGGGCCTGAGCGAGGCCCGCGGTGCGGTGGTCACCCGCGTGCATCCCGGCTCGCCTGCCGCGGCGGTGGGCCTGAAGGCCGGCGACGTGATCGTGTCCGCCAACGGCCAGCGCATCGACAACAGCGAGGCCTGGCGCAACTTCCAGGGACTGCAGCCGGCCAACGCCCGGGTCACCCTGGAGCTGCGCCGCGAGGGCAAACCGCTGCAGCTGACCACCGGCCTGCGCGAACAGGACCGCGACGGTGCCAGCGTGGATCCACGGCTGGACGGCGCCCGCTTCGCCGAACTGCCCGAAAGCCTGCGCCGCCAGGGCATCAGCGGGGTGCTGGTGGAAGAGGTGGCCCGCGGCAGCCGCGCCGAACGCAACCGCCTGCGCAATGGCGACGTGATCCTGGACAGCAGCAGCGGCCGCTTCAGCGATCTGTCCGGCTTCCGCGCCAGCCTGCGCCAGCCACCCGAACAACTGCTGCTGCGGGTGTGGCGCAATGGCCAGGTCGGCACCCTGGTGCTGCAGTGATCCGTGCATCGCTGCCCTCACGCCGTCTTGCAGCGCGGCTGGCATGCTGAACCACTGTTCCCCATTCCCATTCTCCAGGAGACACCCATGAGCCCCACCGCCACCGACAACATGAAGGCCGGCCTGAGCGAAGCCGGCAGCCACCTGAAAGACGCCGCCGGCCACACCGGCGAAGCGCTGAAGAACGTTGCCGCCGCCGCCGGCGAGGAAGCCCGTCTGGGCAAGGCCAACCTGAAGGCCGATCTGGCCGATTCCGCGCTGGCCGGCCTGTCCGCGCTGGAAAACGTCGGCGCCGCCTCGCGCGAACAGCTCGATGCGCTGATGGACAAGAGCCGCGACCTGATCGACAGCGCCGCCGAACTGGTGCGCGAGCGCCCGCTGGCCTCCTTCGGCGTGGCCTTCGCTGCCGGTTTCGTGCTGGCCAAGCTGGCCCGCAGCAGCAGCAAGTAAGCCTGCGGCAGGCATCGGGTGAGCGATCCCGCTTCCGCCAACGGCGACCCGCGCGCTTCGTCCCCCTCCGGCACTTCCGTGGCACCGGACGTGCTGGAAGCGCTGCGGCAACTGTCCGACACCGGCAAGGCCAGCCTGCATGCCGGCAGCGAGGCCGGCAAGGCCTTCCGTTCCTTGCTGGCTGCCGACGTGTCGCTGGCGCGCAGCGCCTTCGGGCGCACGCTGGCCATGACCGGCTTGGCGATCGTGTTCGGGGCATCGGCGTGGTTGCTGATGATGGCAGCGGCAGTGATCTGGCTGATCCGGTATTTCGACTGGCCCTGGTCGCTGTCGCTGCTGGCCTGCGGACTGCTGAGCCTGGTGATCGCCGGCATCAGCGCCTGGCTGGCGCAGCGCTATTTCGAACACACCCGCCTGCAGGCCACGCGCCGGCAGCTGGCCCGGCTGGGCATCGGTGAATTGTCGAAGCTGATGCCCTCTGCCGGCTCCGGACAATCGGCCAAGCAGGCCGCCAAGCAGGCACCCACCCAGGCCGGCGGCGAAAAGGTGAAGGACAGCCGTGGGGTGGAGATCACCCCGCCATGAGTTTCGAGCAGCTGAAACAGAAAGTGACCCAGGCCGAACAGGCGCTGGAAGCGCACGAGCGCCATGTGGCCGCCGATTGGCGGCAATTCAAGGCCTCGTGGAAAAGCGCGTGGACACCCGGTCGCATCGTGGTGGCCGGGCTGCTCGGCGGTGCCACCGTTGGCTTTGCCGAACCGATGAAGAAGCTCACCGGCAGCGGGGTGCTGCAGATGCTGGCCTCGCTGTCCAGCCTGGTGGCCAGCGGCGGTGCGCAGCAGGCAGCGCAGGAAGCAGAACACGCTGCCGACACCGCAGCACTGGCCACGGTGGATCCGGCAGCGGCGGCGCATCAGGCACGGGTGGCGATCGACCCGCCGCAAGCTGTGCCGGCCCAGGCCGTGACCGCTGCGGCACCGCCATCGCAGCGGCCCTACGAGCTACCGGAAAGCTTCCGCGACAGCGGGCAGCTATGACCGCCACCGGCCGCGATCCGGACGCTGCAGCCGATGCCGCATCGTCTGGCGACCGGTCGGTCACCGCAGCGGCGCATGTCCGCCCGCGTGCCAGTACGCCGATGGTGGTGCTGGCCACCTTGGCGGTGCTGTACACGCTGTGGATCACCCAGGACCTGATCCTGCCGGTCCTGCTGGCCGGATTCTTCGCCCTGATCGGCAATCCCCTGATCCGCCTGCTGCAGCGCGCCTACGTCCCGCGCGCCATCGGAGCGCTGCTGGTGCTGACCGCCGGCATCGCCGGTACCGTGCTGCTGGCCACCCAGCTGGCCGAGCCGGCCATGACCTGGGCGCGCGAGGCGCCGCGCCAGCTTCGCGATCTGGCGCCGCAGCTGCGCAAGGTGACCCAGCCGGTGCAGGACGCCAACAAGGCCGCGGAGAACATCGCCCGTGCGGCCGGCGGCGACACGGGAAACACCCGGGTGCAGGTGGTGCGCACGGAAATGAACGACCCGTACAAGGTGCTCACCTCCACGCCGAAATATCTGGCCTCGGTGCTGGCGGTGGTGCTGCTGACCTTCTTCTTCATGGTGTTCGGGCAGCGATTGCAGCAGAACGCCATCGGCCTGCTGCCGGGTCGGCAGCAGAAAAAACTGACCGTGGACATCCTGCAGTCGATCGAGCGGGAAATGTCGCGCTACGTGCTGACCATCAGCGCGATCAACACCGTGGTCGGACTGGTGATGGCGGCATTGCTGCACTGGGTGTGCGAGCTGGCCCCGCAGGACGCCCTGCTGTGGGGCACGATGGCCGGCTTGCTGAATTTCGCGCCCTACGTGGGGCCGCTGATCGGCGTGATCGTGATGCTGCTGATGGGCTTCGTGGAATTCGACGGCCTGTTGCCATCGCTGCTGCCGGCGGCGCTGTACTTGGGCCTGCACACGCTGGAAGGGCAGATCATCACCCCCATCGTGCTGGGCAAGCGCATGGCCATCTCGCCGCTGGTGCTGATCCTGGCGCTGATGGTGTTCGGCTGGGGCTGGGGCATCATCGGCCTGCTGCTGGCGGTGCCGCTGGTGGCGTGCTTCAAGATCATCCTGGGCAAGATCGACGGGCTGGAAGGCTGGGCCCGGCTGCTGGAATGATCGACATCGGCATCACCCCGGTACACTGGTGCCGGTGAGCATCGACATCCGCGCCATCACCTTGGATCTGGACGACACGCTGTGGCCGTTCGCGCCCATCGCGCTGCGGATCGAAACCTCCCTGCATGCATGGTTCGAGCAGCACAGCCCGCAGACGGCCGTGCAGTTTCCACCGCACACCCACCGGCAGCTGCGTGTGGACCTGCGGGAGCGGCATCCCGAACTGGCCCACGATGTCAGCCGCCTGCGCCGATTGGGCATCGAACACGTGCTGCGCGAAAGCGGCGGCGACGTGGGTCTGGCGGATGCCGCCTATGCCGCCTTCCAGGTGGAGCGCAACCGGGTGGATTTCTATCCGGATGCCCTGCCGGCGTTGCACCGCATCGCCGCGCGCCTGCCGGTGGCGGCGCTGACCAACGGCAATGCCGACCTGCAGACCATCGGGATCGCGGACTTGTTCGCCTTCCGGCTGACCCCGGCCGAACACGGCACCGCCAAGCCCGACCCGGGCATCTTCCTGGCTGCCTGCGAGCGTCTGGGCCTGTCGCCGGAGCAGGTGCTGCACGTGGGCGATGATGTGGATGCCGACATCCACGGTGCGCACCGCGCCGGGCTGCGCAGCGGCTGGATGCACCGCAGCGATGCGCACGCGCGATACCCGCACTGGCCGGAGCACGCCGGCTTCCGGCCCGATCTGATCGTGCCCGACATGACCGCACTGGCCGACTGGCTCGATGCCCACCTTGCCCACAGGACCGCCGCATGACCCTGCCTGCCGGATTCGTTGCCCCCGCTGACGCCCGCGACCCCATCCCCCTGCACATCGTTCGGCGCAGCGGCTTCGACGCCTGGCGCCAGGCGCAGCTGCCGGCACACGGACAATGGCTGGATGCGCAGCGCTTCGTGGCCGATGGCGGCAGCGTCAGCCTGCTGCCGGGCGAGAGCGGCATCGCCGCCGCGGTGATCGGCGTGGACGATGTGCTGGATCCGTTCGCGCATGCCCACGCACCGTTCGCGCTGCCACCGGGCGATTACAGCCTGGCCACCGCACTGGACGACGACGCCATGGCCGCGCTGCGGCTGGGCTGGGGGCTGGGCAGCTACCGCTTCACCCGCTACAAGCAGCCCAAGCGCGAACCGGCCCGGCTGGTCTTGAATGATGATGATGACGATGCGGACTGGCGCGACCTGCTGCAGGCCTGCACCCGCGTGCGCGACTGGGTGAACACGCCCACCGAGCACATGGGTCCGGACGAACTGGAAGCCACCGCGCGCGCCATCGCCAATGACCACGGTGCTCGCATCACCGTGACCACCGGCGATGCGTTGCTGACGCAGAATTTCCCCGCCATCCATGCCGTGGGCCGTGCCAGTCACCGCGCGCCGCGACTGATCGCTTTGCACTGGGGCGATGCGGCGCATCCGCACGTGGCGCTGGTGGGCAAGGGCGTGTGCTTCGATACCGGCGGGCTGGACATCAAGGCCGCGGCCGGCATGCGCAACATGAAGAAGGACATGGGCGGTGCGGCGCATGCGCTGGCGCTGGCCGGACTGGTGATGGCACGACGCCTGCCGCTGCGGCTGACGCTGCTGCTTCCGGCGGTGGAAAACGCCATCGGCCCGAATGCGCTGCGTCCGGGCGAGGTGATCGCCACGCGCAAGGGCGTGAGCGTGGAGATCGACAATACCGACGCCGAAGGCCGGCTGGTGCTGTGCGACGCGCTGGCCTTGGCCGGTGAATCCAAACCCGACCTGCTGCTGGATTTCGCCACCCTCACCGGTGCCGCCCGCATCGCGCTGGGTCCGGACTTGCCCGCGCTGTACGCCAACGACGACACGCTCGCCGAGGACTGGCTCCGTGCCGGCCAGCAGGTGCGTGATCCGCTGTGGCGCATGCCGCTGTGGCGGCCGTACCTGCGCTATCTCACCAGCGGCATCGCGGACATCGCCAACGGCAGCAGCAGCACCATGGCCGGCAGCGTTACCGCCGCGCTGTATCTGGAGCGCTTCGTGCCCGATGGCCACCGCTGGGCACATGTGGATGTGTACAGCTGGAACGATGCCGACCGTCCGGGCCGGCCCGCCGGCGGCGAAGCGCAGGGCTTGCGCGCGGCGTTTGCATTGCTGAAGGGGTTCAAGGTTGCGGGTCGGTGATCCGGCCAGCATGTGCCGATCGCATGGCGACGCGGCTGCGTTGCCGACAGCCGATCAGCGGGTCGGCCCTGCCGGGCTTGCCGGTACTGCTGCTTGTCGCCTGCACGCTGCCCGTCGGGATCGACGTTGACGCACACGCGCCCGCCGCAGAGGGCCGCATCGGACGCGTAATACGCCTGCAGCACCGGAATCGCGTTTTCGTAGCGGCCCAGTTCGTCCTTCACCGTACGCAGTTCGCGGCGGTAATACCCCAGCACGGCCCAGGCCACCGCCGCCAGCAGCAACGCCAGCACGGCCAGGCCGGCATACCACGTCCACAGCGTGCGGCCCGCACCCTGCAACTGGCGCGCGAATGCTGCGGTGGCCCGATCCACCTCGGCCGTGGCCGGTGCCACCGCCACCTTGGCCTGCTCGGCGATGTGGCTGGAGGCGCCGCTCACGATGCCTTCCACCCGCCGCTGCAGCTGCTGCACCTCGCTTTGCATCGCCGCCATGCGCTGGTGCACGGCCGCATTCAACTGCGCGTCGCGCTGCTCGAACTTGGCCAGCACCCCGGCCTGCAGCTTCACCGTGTTCTGCAGCGAAGCCAGCAACGCGGGCAGCTCGCCCGCACCCGGCAGCGCATGGCCTGCCGTGCTCATCGCGAGAAGCTATCCTGCTGCTGGCGTTCCTGGGCCTGCCGATCCAGTGCCTGCTGCCGTTCCTGCTGCTGCTCCCACGCCAGCAACTCGTGGCCCCAGCGCTCGAATGCCTGCACCGTTTCCGACCGCGCGATCTGCGCCGCGGCCTGCGAGATGGCGGCATCGTCATCGGCATTCAACGCGGCAGCCAGCCGGTCCAGATCGGGATCGCCGGTGCTGAAGGATCGGGTGTCGGACTGCGGTTGTGCCAAAGCCGGTGCTGCGGCCGCATCGGGTTGCGGTGCGGTGATCGGTTGCGGAACCTCGCCGATGCGCGCCAGACCATGCGGCCCGGACAGAGTGATGCCCAGTTGGCCATTGCGGAAGTTCTCGATCACCACCGGCTCGCGCTGCGCCGCGTCCGCGGCCTGCGCATCCACGATGTGCAGATGCGGCCCAGCCATGCTGTAGCTGTAGCGGCCATCGGCACTACGCCAGGTGTCCGGCGGATCGCTGTCGATGCGCGCGCCGCCGGTCAGTACCTGGCCATCGCGGCGCACTTCGCCCAGACCGTCGCTGTCCAGCAGGGTGTCGCCGGCACCGATCACGTAGGTATCGCGGCCCTCGCCACCCTCCATCCGGTCGCGGCCCTGGCCGCCGATCAGGATGTCGTCGCCCCGGTGCGCGCGCAGCGTGTCATCGCCGCCTTCGCCGATCAGCAGATCGTTGCTGACAACCTCCGTGCCGCGCTGCACGCGGCGACTGTCGATGGTGGCGGCGTGGTTGGGGTCGATGTCCTGCTGCGTGTTGTTTCTTTGGTCCCGACGCAGATTGTTTCCAGCCCGCAACTCCCTGCCCGGATCGAGATGGATCGCAGTGGTGGCGAAGTCCTCGTTGCGAAGACGGTCGGCCAGATCGGGATGCTCGGTTCTCAGTTCTTCAAGCAGGCGGGCGCGGGCGGGTTCGAGGGCCGAACTGATCGTTGGCACGCGGCCGTATTGTCGAGTTAAATCAGCATAATCACGGTTGGCTATTCCGATTATATCGTTTCGGCTGACAACTCCATCAATTGATGTCGCCCATCTTTCTTCACTCCTCAGAATGTCTTCCTTGTGAATTTCAAACATTCTGTACACGCTTTTGGCATCATCTGCAGATATATCGAGTGGATTATCATACAAGCCGAATATCTGAGCCTCCATCCCGCGGCGCTTCCTCAGCCCGCGTTCTGCCGCTTCATTTGTGCCCCACGCATTGTAGCGTAGTTGATACCACGCTTCCGCACGATCGTCATCGCGAACCGCATCCATGAACCCTTCCATTCTCGTTCTGACAAGGTGCGCATTTCTGTTATAGGTAATCGATACAATGGCAGAGCGTTCCTTTGAATATGGCATACCCAAGTCGTCGGCTGCGCCTTCGTACAAAGGAAGCGAAACCCGCTCCAACAACCTTCGCGACTCTTCCCTCGTAATCTCTACCGGAAACGCCAGGCCCAGCGCGGTTTTCTGTTCCGGCCTTGCTCGATCGATCGAAGCAAGGTGTTACCTTTCAGTGCGTGACAATACTATTCCGGCAGCATCCCATAGCTCTACGTTATTGTTTCTGTTGAAAGTGTATCCAAAACCAATTGTTGCCATGGCGTCATTGGCATCATAAGGTCTGGGTTCAAAGCCCTCAAACCTTGCGATCATTTCGCTAGTGCGGCGCCTGTATTCATCTTCAGTCCATACCGTGTATTCAATTGGCATTTATATTTCCTCGTTTTGAGATGACACAATAAATTCGCTGTCAGTATGGCCAATTGCATGGGGCCGATCGAACAGAATCCAGATGGCGCTGCTGCCCTTCAGATGAATCTTTCATCAACGACAACTTCGCTGGAATGATGGGAGAAATACCACTTTTGGATTCCGTCACAGGCCCGACAAGGCGCCACGAAATCTCGTCTTTC
>QFNC01000051.1 GCA_003240695.1 Pseudoxanthomonas suwonensis
CGCTGGTGGAGGGCGATGACCCCTACTACGCGGGTCCTCGTGCCGTGTCCGACCCCGATGCCTGGAGCACGGCCCTGGGGCAGGGCGACGGCCTGCCTTACGGCCCCGTGGAGGGGGCCTGGGCGGATCTCGGCGTCACCCTCGCAGGCGCCCTCGATGTCACTCTGCCCGGGGCGACGGCGGCCGGCATGTGCCCGGCAGCACTGGCCGGGGCCTGAATCGGCTGGGCCAGGAGCGCGCGAGGTCAGCGCAGCCTTCGAAGCACGTCCTGGAGGGACTCCCAGGCGCGGCGCAGAGTGCTGGTGGACTGCTCGGCCAGGCGATCGCGCAGATCCTCCAGCACCGGGGCGTGGCGGGCGATGTGGTGGTCGCCGTCGTGCACGGCGTCGAAGGGATCCCCATCGCGCAGGTCGCGCGGCGCCACCGTCAGGTCGCGGGCGATCCGCACCTGCTCGGTGCCGTCGGCGTCGATGATCACCTCGAGGCCGGCCACGTCGATGAGACCCTGCGGGCCGTCCGTGCTCGACCAGGGAGAGGCGCTGGACCACCAGGCGCAGCATGCCGGGCATCCTGCACGGGACCGGGTACCTCGCTCGTCACGCGCACATCGTAGCGCCGGTTGTCCGATGTCTCAGTCGGTGGGGTCTCCGAGCGCCGTCATCAGTCTGTTCGCCCAGGCGAACATCGCGGCCACCGCACCGATCTCGACGATCGCTGCATCGCTGAGGCCGTGCGCGCGCAGAAGGGCTACCGCATCGGTGGGCACTTCCGGGCGGGCGGGCCCCAGCGCAGGCCCGAGCCGGGCTATTGCACGCTGGACAGGTTCGGCCACTGCCCCGGGCCCACCATGGTCCAGTTCCACCGAAGAGCGGGCATCCCGACCCGCGAGGAAGTGCCGTCGACCGTGCACCGAGGCGCAGAAATCGCAGGGTGTGATCAGTGAGACGGAGAGCGCGGCCATCTCACGTTGCTCGACGGTGGAGGCGCCCTCCCCGCGCAGGAGCTCGTCATACAGAGCTGTCCGATGGGTGAGGGATACGGGGTCATGGACGAGCACCCGGTAGTAGTCGTTGGGCTTCTGGTTGTCCTTGACCGGGAAGTCCTCGTCGCTCCCACCCAGGGGCAGTCTGCCCACCCATCCGCGCATCGCGAATCGGGTGCGCGGATGGGGGAGGTCCTCCGGGGCCTCCACCAGGTCGTCCTCATCCACGGCCCTGCCGGGCTGCTCGTCGAGGGCCGTGGCCACCGCCTCGAGCCGCGCCTCGAAGGCGCAGAAGCCCACCACCTGCGAGATCGCGACGATCTGAGAGGGATGGAGGCCTACCTCGAGCAAGCTTGTGATCTGTTGCTCCCTCACGGAAGCCGGATCGGTGGCCATACGCTCGGCGTAGGCCAGCACCTCCTCCTCGGTGGCAATGGGCAAATCCGCAACCGGGCCCGACACCGGCACCGGCACTGGCACCGGCACCGGCACCTCGAGCATTCCGCCGGCGCGATGGGTGAGGGCTGCGATCTTGCGCCGCAGCGGTTCGGGGATGCCGACTGCGCCGTTCCCGGGCTCGTGGAGCACGGCGTCCCTGGCCGCTTCGACCAGCTGTCGCCTGCGGGGGTCCAGGTGGCGGGCAGGGTCTTTCCCCAGTGCAGTCTCATGGCCGGTCATGCCGTCTCCTCGCTGTCCTCGGGCTCACTGTTCTCGGGCTCGGCAGCACGCAGCTCTGCACCGTGCTGGTGAGCAGTGCCACCACCGCTCTCGCGACCATCGTCCGGGGAGGCTCGATGGCTGGGATCGGGGTCGCGAGCCTCGATCCGACCCTCGGACTCCACGTCGATCCCCGGCCGCAGGGCGTCACGGGCCACCGCGTCGATCTCGCGCAGCATCCTCGAGTTGGTGCGCGCTAACGGCTGCAGCTGGGTGCCCCACAGGATCGACTCCAATGGCACGCCGACGGCGTACAGTCCCCGCTGCTCCTCCCCCTGGGCTGACACGACCCGGTAGGGAGCTTGTCCCACCTCGAGGGCGCCCGAGGTGAAGGCCTGATCGCGATCATCGGGTATCACGAAGGGCCGCCCCAAGCCTTCTCGCTCGAGGGCGGCGAGCACAGGGTTGGCCGTGCGGGAGAGGTTCGCAGCCGGCAGGTGGGCCTCCAGCACGGCGCGGGCTCGGGAGACGACACCGGGGACCGTGGGAGAGCTGACCGTGAACGCCTCGCCGTCAGAAGCAACCTGCATCCGCGCACCGACTGGTCGCACGATGCCGGCCTTTACCAGGGCCACCAGTTCCTCGATGCGCCGGGCAGGGGGCCCGGAGGCGAGCATCCCGCCGAAGCCGCGGAACCATCCCTCCACGTCACGGGCATAGGACGTCCCGCGGAGTCCGCCGTAGCGCACCAGGGTACGCAAGGGCGCGCGGCCTGCCCCGATCTGCACGCTGGCGCACTTCAGGGCGCTGTCCATGCCTTTATTCGCCTCGACGAGGTCTCGACGCAGATCCTCCAACCACCACTGCACCAGTTGATCGGAGTCGGACAGTTCGATGCCGTCGAGGGGCCTGTCCAAGCGGGCCACGTCCAGGCGGTGGGCAGGGTCGGGGACCAGTCGTGCGAGTACCTCATCCAGCTCCGGCTCGCCCCAGGTCAGCTCGTCGAGAGCTTCGGTGACCTGTGCCAAGTCGCCGGCGAGGGCGTCGGGCTGCTCGCGAGACAGCACCGTGTAGTACGTGAGAGCACCGTCCTTCATGATCGCCGGGAGCATCTGCTCACGGAAGTCGATCGGCGGCCCGTGCTGGGCCTGGTGGTGCAGGGACCGCATCAGCTCCGGGGTGAAGTACCTCTTGGGGAAGGTGGGCGTCATCTGCCCGAAGCGTCCCTTGGCACGGTAAGGGACCCCGCGGCCGGACCCGGCCAGCAGCACGGGTTCCTCACCACTGGGTTCGTACACCAGGGCGTCACTGCCGCCGGCGCCGCCATCGACATCCCGGAAACGACCGCCGCGCCCCTCTGTCAGCAACGACATGTAGTCGAAGAAGTTCATGCCCAGGCCGCGCACGATCACGGGCTCCCCTGGGGCGAGGGTCGAGAGCCCGTGTTGGGAGATCGGATTGGTGGAGGTGCCGTAGTAGAGACCGTGCTGTCGCGCCGTGGAGGCGAGCTCGGACTCGCCCCGGGAAGGCTCGGTGTCGGAGTGACCGGTGGCCAGGACCACCGCATCGGCCTGCACTGTGGTGCACCCCGCTCCAGGATCGTGTCCCGGATCGGTGGGTGGGACGGTCGCTGCGACCTCGATCTCCCATCCGTGTACGACGGACCGCACGGCGAGTGCCGTGCCCCGGAGCACCTCGACTTCGATGCCCTCGGGGGCATCGGCCACATCCTGGGCGAGACACCACTCCAGGTAGGAGCCGAGGAAGGCGCGGGATGGGTGCGAGTGGGGCTCCATCCACTGCGCCTCGCTGCGGATCTCCTCTCGCACGGGCCTGTCCGGCGATCCCAGATCGGCGACCTGGCCGTCCCGGACCTGCAGACCCCATTCGTAAAGGGTGGGACCCGGCCGGATCGGCCCGTGGATGTCCACAGTGTCGTCGGTGAAGTGCGTGGCGTCTGCGCACAGGGTGTTCATCAGCAGGTGGGCCGGCTGGTCCGGGTCCCACACACGGCCACCCCCTGCTCGGTACGGCTCGATCACCACCACCCTCAGCCGGGTCACTTCCAGCTGTGGGGCATTGGCCAGTAGCCGCTCCAGCACCGAGATTCCACGGGGGCCACCCCCGATGATCGCGACGGTGCGCGGGGCGGGATCTTCAACAGGGTTAGCAGACGTCATCGGAGCACTCTCCTCGGCGCGGGTGCGCTCACGCTACCCGAGGAAGCTCAAACAGGCACCCCCTGTCCAGATATTTGACATACGCATTGTTCGGATCGCAAAGTCCTGCTTATACACGCAGGCCAGGGGACATAAGTTCTCGCTATTGCGACGATCAAGGTTTCACAGGAGCGCCCAGTTGAGTTTCCTGTCATGATGAGAACCCCATTCCTCCCCGGTGTCCTGCACCGCTCCCTAGAAGGAGACCAGCATGCCTCTGGCACATACCCTGGATGCGATCACCGTCGACCAGCTCCGGTCCACCCGGGCGCTGAAGTGGAGTCTGCCGGGCGACGTCACAGGGGCTTTCGTGGCGGAGATGGACTACGGCACCTCCCCCTCGATCATCGCCGCACTCGAGAAGGCCGTGGCAACCGGCTGCTTCGGCTACCCCACCCCCGAACTGGCCCAGGAGTTGCAGGAGGCGACGGCGGAGCGTCTCGCTTCAGCCCATGGCTGGGAAGTGGCGCACCTGGACATCCACCCCGTCCCCGACGTCATCTCGGTCCTGGAGAAGGCCATCACCTTGACGACCGACCCCGGGAGCCCCGTGGTGGTCCCCACCCCGGCTTACATGAACTTCTTCAATGCCATCCGGGGCCTCGGGCGCGAGGTGATCGAGGTGCCGATGACGCCCGATGCGGAGGGCGTCTTCCGGATGGATCTGCCCGCCATCCGGGACGCGATCACCCGTAGCGGTGCGCAGCTGGTGACCCTGTGCAACCCGCACAACCCCACTGGCCGCGTCTTCACCAGACCGGAGCTTGAGCAGTTCTCGCTGGTCATCGAGCAGACCGGGGCACGGGTGTTCGCCGACGAGATCTGGGCTCCACTGGTGTTCTCCGGGCACGCCCACATCCCCTACGCCTCCCTGGGCTCCCACACCGCCGCGCACACCATCACCGCGGTCGCCGCATCGAAGGGCTGGAACATTCCCGGACTCAAGTGCGCCCAGGCAGTACTGAGCAGCGACTTGGATCGCGAGGCATGGGCGCGGATCCAGCCCCCGACGTGGCACCGCGTCGCCCAGTTGGGCATCATCGGAACCATCGCTGCCTATCGCGATCGCTCTGGCTGGATCGAGGAGGTCACCGAGTACGTGCAGGACTGCACCCGACTGGTGGGCAAGACCCTCGCGGAGCGTCTGCCAGCCGCTCGGATGGCGCAACCCGAAGGGACGTACGTGTGCTGGATCGACCTGAGCGCCTTGGAGCTTCCCGTCCCCGCCTCCACGCACCTTCAGGAGACAGCACGGGTGCTGCCCACGGACGGGTCCTCCTGCGGCGAGGTGGGGCGCGACCACATCCGATTGATCGCGGCAATGCCACGGCCGGTGCTCCGCGAGGCGATGGACCGGATGATCCAGCAGCTCTCTCTCAGCGCTCGCTGAGGACGGCGGTTCTCGAGGGCCGCCACCTTCCTGGTCAGGGACCGCCTACAACACGGTCGCGCCGTTGAGCAGCAGGTCTGCGTCCGGCACACTGCCGGCGAGGATCTTCGTGCGCGAGGAGAGGATCGAGGTGCGCGCGATCTCGCGCGCACCCTCAACATCCGCCGCGGCGATGGCCTCGATCAGGGCACGATGGCTGTGCGGGCTGGGCAACTGCCTGCCTTGCTGGTCGCGCACGGCGAGGAACCACTGAGTCTGCTCCTGCAGCTCGCGCACGATCCTGGTCAGGCGCGGGATGCCGGCCACCTCCGCTACTGCCACGTGGAAGATCGTGTGAGGGGTGCGGTCCCCAGTGGCGGCGAGGGCGTCGAGGTACTCCTGTTCGAGCCGCTCAAGACGTTCCACGTCCGCAGACTCGGCACGCTGGGCGGCGAGAGCGCCGGCCGCAGGCTCCACCAAGCTTCGCATCAGGTACACCTGCTCAATGTCCGACACCGTCAGTGGAGCGACCAGGGTGCCGCGCTGCGGCAGCACCCGAACGAACCCCTCGACACTGAGGCGGCCGATGGCCTGACGCACCGGGGTGCGACTCATGCCCAGGTCAGAGGCGATCTCCTTCTCATCGACCACGGAGTCAGGCGCCAGTTGGGCAGAGAGTATGAGCTCCTTGAGGTGGCAATAGGCCTCCTCGGCGCGACTGGTGCCCCGATGATCGTTCATGAGCGAAACGTAGCGCAGACCCATAGGAAATGCCACTGATGTTTCAGTTGGATCACGGGTTGACGCCACTGGTGTACGTATGGCACCGTAGCCGCTACCGTGTGGTCCAGACCACAGATCCGCGGTCCTTCGTCACCGTCGACAGGAAGGCCATCGATGTCCCTGCTCGTGACCGGCGCAGTCCAGGCACTCGCCACCGCCGCCTACGCCGCCCTCCACAGCGGTGAGCACGTGCTCGTCTCGATCCCGGCCCACGATGGAACGCTCCCCCGCCGCGCGGAGCTCGACGGCACCGGCGTGGGCATCGACCTGTCCTCCTTCGACCCCACGGCTGACCGAGCGACCGCGGTGATCGTGGTCAGCGAGTCACGGGACCTGCCCCGGCGCATAGAGGAACTGGGACAGCAGATCGAAGGACTGCCCGTTCTGCTTGCTCCTGGCGGCTTCGCCGGTGCACTGCGGGTCCAGGCCCTCTTCCCGTCACTGCAGGTCGCCGAGGCCACCGGTTTCCCGGTCTCAGGCAGTGCCGACGGCGACTCGATAACCCTGGGAAGCGTCAAGCAGCACCTCCCGCTGGCCGCGGCCGACGAGGCCCGCACCGAGGACCTTGCCCGCATGTGGAGCAAGTACCTCCCCGAGGTCGAGGCTGCAGACCTGCGCACCACCAGCCTGGCCAATACCAACCACCTGATCCACCCCCCATTGACCCTTCTGAACGCCGTGCGCATCGACAGCGGCGAACCGTTCACCTTCTACCGCAAGGGGATCAGCCCCGCCGCCGACCGCCTCCTCACCGCAGTCGACGACGAGAGGCGAGCACTGTGCGCCGCCGTGGGTGCCGACGACCGCAGCGGCCGGGACTGGATGACCGGCTTCTACGCCGCCGGCGGGATGCACGGCGACACGCTCGTGGAGTGCCTGGCCGGCTACCCGCCGTTCGCCGAGGTGCCCGGGCCATCCACCCTGGACTACCGCTACCTCACCGACGACGTCCCCCACGGCATCGCCCCATGGGCCGCCCTGGGACGAGAGCTGGGGGTGCCCACCCCGCACCTCGACCGGCTCCTCGAGCAGATCGCCACCATCGCACCCCACCTCGATCTGGGCCACGAACCCCAGGCACTGGACCTCTTCCTCGCGCACGCCGCACCACGGCACGCCGGGCGAGCGGTCACCGTCTGACCCGCAGCCCCCACTTCACTGCTGCACCGCACGATCCGGCACTCCCGCAACAGCCCACCCAGCGCCCGTCGCACACCTCGATGAGGAGGAGACCATGTCCCCCACGATCCCGGACGAGATCCGCACCCTGACGTCCCTGAAGGAGAAGCTTCGACTCGGCGACATCGACCGCCGTGGCTTCCTCACCTCGGCCGCCGCCCTGTCCACCACCGCGCTGCTGGCCGGCTGTGGCGGGGGCGGCGCTCAGGGCCCCGGCGTCCCCGGTGGCGGCGCTGCCGGTTCCGTACCCCTGTACACCGTGGAGAACGACCCTGCCACGCTCGCCTTCTACAACGCCGCGATCGACACCTTCAAACAGGAGCATCCCGAGGCGGACGTCACCGTCACCGTGTACTCCGACTCCAACCAGGCGCAGTACCTGACCACCGCGTTCCAGAACAAGGTGGACGTCGGCATCTTCTCCCCCGCGGTCAGCGACTTCACCAACTTCGCCGGCGCCGGGCACCTGGCCGAACTGGACGACGTGGTGGCCGAGATCGGTGAGGACGACTTCCTGGACGGCACCCGTGTGCGCATCGATGGGCACGACTACGGCATGCCGCTGCAGGCCAACGCGTCCCTGGTCTACTACCGCAAGGACCTGCTGGACGAGGCTGGCATCGCCGAGCCCACCACCTTCGAGGAATATCTCTCCGCCATCGAGGCGATGCACGGCAAGGACGGCATGAACGGCATTGCGATGGCGGTGGGCTCCACCGCTCAGCTCCCGCTGCAGTTCTTCGCGCCGTACCTGTACCAGTCCGGCAACGACTACTTCGACACCCAGGGCCAGCTCACCTTCGACCAGCCCGGCGTGCTCGAAGCCGTCGAGCGCTTCGTGTCCGTGATGCGCAACGCCCCCTCGTCCCTGCACAACGCGGCCTTCGGCGACATCGTCACCACCTACGCGGCAGGCCAGGCAGCCTTCGCCACCTTCCCGGGCCGTCTGGGCGTGAACCTGTACAACGACTACCCCGAGATCGCCGAGGTGACCTCGGTGATGCGGATCCCGGCCGGTGAATACATGACCGGTGAGCTGCACTTCGGCTCCGGCCAGCAGTACGGCCTGTATTCCGGCACCGCCGACCCGGACCTCGCCAAGGCGTTCCTGAAGCAGCTCACCACCGGTGAGAGCGCCGTCGAGTTCGCGAAGACAGTGCCCGGGCACCTGCTGCCTCCGCTGAAGAGCGTGCGGGCACTGTTCGAGGAGCAGATGGCCTCCACCAGTGAAGGCTACTTCGGGGAGAAGAGTGACTGGATCCAGACCTTCATGGACTGTGTGCCGCAGGCGATGACGGCCTCGACCTCCATGGGAGTGATCGAGAACGGTGAGTTCACCGGCAAGCACACCAACCTCAATCCGTTCGCCCAGAACATCTGGCCCACCCCGGCCCTGGACGGCGTGATGTTCCAGGAGATCCTCATCGACGGCAAGGAGCCGGAAGCGGCCTGGAACGACTGCTGCCAGAAGATGAAGCAGGTCGCCGACGAGTTCCACTCGGGCAATCCCGACTGGGAACCCGAGATCATCTGACCGTTCCGACACCGACGGAGTTCACATGACTGCGACCACCCCGGGCGTCGCCACGGGCCACAGCCCCGACAGCACAGGCGCGACCGCCACCACACCGCGCCGACGTCGCGGACGGCACAGCGTCGTCCGCGGAATAATCCGCGCCCTCCAGTACGTGGCGCTGGCCGCAGTGGTCTTCGTCAGCGCGTTCCCGCTGTTGTGGGCGCTCATCAACAGTGTGCGCCCCAACAGCGAGATCGTGGCCTACCCGCCGAAGCTGATCCCCCGCGAATTCACCCTGGAGCACGTCAAGGCCCTGTTCGAGCTGTACAACTTCCAGCAGTACCTGTGGAACTCGCTGCTGGTCAGTTCGCTGTCCACGATCGGAGCGATCGTGCTGGGCACCACTGCGGCCTACGCCATGACCCGTTTCAACCTGCCGGCCGTGCGCGCGATGAGCGTGCTGTCACTGCTGGCCTACCTGGTGCCGACGATCCTGGTGCTCATCCCGATCACCCAGTTCTTCTTCTCCAACGGCTGGGGTGACAACCGGGTGGCGCTGACGGTGCTGTACACGGCCACGTTCCTCCCGTTCACCATCTGGCTGCTGCGCTCCTACTTCCAGGGCGTCGGCGCCGAGGTGGAGGAGGCCGCGATGATCGACGGGTGCTCCCGCCTGGGTGCCTTCCTGCGGGTCGTTCTGCCTCAGGCGCTGCCCGGCATCGTCTCCACCGGCATCTTCGCGTTCAACGCGACCTGGAGTGAGTACCTGTTCGTCTCCACCCTGATGACCACCAACTCGAAGCTCACAGCGAATCCCGCAGTGTTCCTGCTGATGGGCCATATGGGCACCACCTCGTGGGGCCTGCTGATGTCCGCCGCCGTGATCATCGTGCTGCCCGTGCTGCTGCTGTTCTTCATCGCGCAGCGCTGGGTGATCTCCGGCATCTCCGACGGCTCCGTGAAGGGTTGATCATGACCACCGATATCGCCGCTCAGAGCGACCTCACGCCGGGCTCCGGTCCCGCTCCGAAGAAGCACACGATCGCGTCCCGGCTCCGACATGCCCTGTCCGGGGACCGCACACTGGCGTATCTGCTGGTGATCCCCGCATTCATACTGGTGGCGTTCTTCGCCGTGTACCCCTTCGCGATCGCCTTGTGGAACAGTTTCTCCTACGTGGACCTGTACACCGGGGAGCGCACTTTCGTGGGCCTGGACAACTTCGTCGCGGTGCTCACCGACCCGTTCGTCCTAGCTGCCACCTGGCGCAGCGTGGTGTGGACCGTGTCCAACATGGTGCTGCAGGTGATCGTGGGCGTGGTCGTCGCGATGCTCCTGAACGTGAATCTGCGCGGCCAACGCTTCGCACGCACCCTAGTGCTGATCCCCTACATGGTGCCCGCGATTGTGGCTGCGCTGATCTTCCAGTACATGTTCAACGATGTCACGGGCGTGGTGAACTGGGCCGTGCAGGCCACCGGTCTGATCGACCGTCCTCTGGGCTGGTTGTCCGACCCGGACCTCATCATGGTCACCATCGTGCTGGTCAACGTATGGAAGTACTCGCCGTTCTTCACGATCATCGTGCTCGCACGACTGCAGTCCATCCCCCACGACCTCTACGAGGCGGTGTCGATCGACGGTGGCTCCTGGTGGCACCGCTTCACGACGGTCACCCTGCCCTCGATCATCCCGGTGGTACTGGCGGGCTCCCTGTTCCGCACCATCTGGACGGCCTATGACTTCGACATCCCGTTCCTGCTCTCCGGTGGTGGTGGGCCATCGGGGTCAGCGATCACGATGCCGTTGGCGATCCGATCGCTGGCCTTCGAGCAACAGCAGTACGGTCAGGCATCGGCCCTGGCGATCTGCGCGTCGCTTCTGCTGGCCGTTCTCGCCGCGTACTACCTGTGGGGAATGCGCAAGAGCGCCCGTTCCACCGAGTGACCGTGCGGACGATCCAGGCGCTCAGGCCCCGGGAAGCTCCCGGTCCAGGTCCAGCGCTCGACGCACCGCGGTGATCTGGGAGCGTCGGGCGGCCTGAGCGGCGG
>QFNC01000052.1 GCA_003240695.1 Pseudoxanthomonas suwonensis
CAGCTTCTCGATGTGGGGCTCGGACATGGCGGCGTGGGTGCCCAGGGCGATCAGCACGGTCACGGAGGCGGCGCGACCGGCGAGCGCTTCGTGGATCGGGCGCAGCACCCGCGGCAGGGGCACGGCGCGGGTGCCGTCGGGGATGATCAGGCACACGCTCTTGCCGTCGACGTCGGCCCCGGCGAGCTGCTGGGCCACGAACTCGCGGATCTGCTGCTCGGTGAGCACGCCCTCGGGGCCGCCCAGCAGCGCGGCACGCTCGGCGAGGCCCTCGGGGATGGGCTGGATGGTGGGCATCTGCGGCGGCGTCGACGTCTGGCTCATTCCACCAGTGTGCGACGGGGAGCAGGCGCCCACAAGCACGGGCGGCGGGTTGCCATGGCGGGTCCCGGGCCTGGGCACGGGGATGGTCGACGGCCGACGCTGCCCGTGGACGGGGAACGGCCGGCCGTCGCTTCGGCTAGGCAGGAGCGAGCTCTGCCTCGACCGTCTCGTTGCGCACCCGGCGTTTGCGGGTGGACATCCACTTGGACAGGCCCAGCACGGCGATCAGCAGCACCCCCCACACGAAGTTCGCGGCGAAGGAGGAGCCGGACCAGGTGCCGAGCGCCATGTTGATGCCGGTTTGGAGCTCCTGCATGGCCAGGGCGCCGATGATGATCATCCACATCCGTCCGGCGCCGCCGTACGGGTCGATTCCGGCGACGACCGCGATGAGGATGGCCTGCATCAGGTACGAGCCGGCGAAGGACACGTTGGCGGCGTTAGTGGAGGAGAACATCAGCAGGCCGGCCACGGCGGCGAGGGTGCCCGAGCAACAGTAGACCAGCATCGTAATCCGGTCCACGGGCAGCCTGGCGAACCGCGCCACCTTGGCCGACTCCCCCACCGAGTACATCTGGAAGCCCAGGCGGGTCTTCATCGTGATCACCGCGAACACTGCCACCAGCAGCAGGAAGATCACGAACGACAGCGGCATCATCGCGACCGCCATCACGGACAGGGCGCCGAGGTCACCGGTGCCGTACACGGTCGCTCCCTGGGTGAGGCCGGTACTGATCCCCATGTACACGCTCATGGTGCCGAGCGTGATCGGGATCGGGTGTACCCGCAGTGTGGAAACCAGGTACCCGTTGAGCGATCCGGCGATCAGACCGATCACGAGTGCGGCCAGGACGCCGACCGCCGAGGCACCGGCTCCTCCGAGGGAGGGCTCCAGGGCTGTTCCCACCAGGGCGGCGGTGATGGCGGCGGTGTTGGCGACGGCGACCACCGACAGGTCGATGCCACCGATCAGGAAGGTCAGGCCGATGCACAGGGCCAGGATCCCCAAAGGGGCGATCTGTCCCATCATCGACTGGGCATTGCGGAGGGTGGGGAAGGTGTCCGGCGCCATCAGGCTCAGGCTGACGGCCAGCACCACCACCAGGGCGACCATCAGGATCACCTGGGCCCGGGGCCCGAGTCGCGCCTCGTTCATTCCGACACCACCATTCCTCGACGACGCTCGACGCGCCTTTCACGGATCGCGGGTGCGCACACCCCCAGCAGGACGAACAGGCCGATGAACAGGCTCTGCCACGCAGCGGGGATGCCGATCAGCACCAGGCTGGAGCCCACCACGGTGATCAGCACGACGCCAAGCATGGTGCCGAGGACGGAGCCCCGGCCCCCTGCCACCGCGGCGCCCCCGAGCACCACGGCGGCCAGCACCGTGAGCTCGACTCCGCTAAACGCGGACGGATCCGCTGCCCGGTTCATGCCCGCGTAGAGGATCCCGGCCAGGCCGGCCAGCGCCCCGGAGGCGACGAAGGCGCCGGTGCGGATGGTGTGCACGGGGACACCCATCCGGGACGCGGCCTCCTCGTCGTCGCCGATGGCGTAGACGAACCGTCCCCACCACACCCGCCTCAGGATCAGCGCCAGGATGATCGCGAGGGCCACCAGGACCAGGACGGCGGTGTGCAGGGACACCGTGCGGCCTGCCGACTGCGTCGTGAAGACGCTCGAGGTCGAGAAGTCCCCGATCTGGGACGGCAACTGCCGGATCCGCTCGGTGCCGACGAATGCCAGCAGGGCACCGCGGTACAGGGTCAGGGTGCCGATGGTGACAATCATCGAGGGAAGCTTCAGCCAGGCCACCAGCACCCCGTTGACCAGCCCGAGCAGCGCCCCGATCATCACCGACAAGCCGACGGCCACCAGGAACGTCCCCTGGAAGTCGAGGGCCCTGAGCGTCACGACCGTCAGGTACATGGCGCTGACGGCGATCGCTGAGACCGAGACGTCGATGCCTCCGGTGAGCAGCACCAGGAGCACGCCGAGAGCCATGATGCCGATGACCGCGGAGGAGCGCCCCAGGCCGAACAGGTGCGCTGCCGAAAGAAACGTCGGGTTGGCGATCGCCAGCACCAGGCAGGCGAGCAGAACCACGATCGCCAGCAGCAGTTCGCGTCGACCGCGGAAGAGGTCGGCGAGACGTGACGGCAACGGTCGGCTCTGCAGGGCTACGCTTGCTGTTGCTGTACTCATGCCGCTCTCCCCTGTCCGTTGATGTCGATGATCTGCTCCTCGCTGAGCTCGTCGGCCGGGCGGATCTCCACGACGCGTCCCTCGACGACGAAGGCGACGTCGTCGCAGACACTCATGAGCTCGGCCGGTTCGTCGGAGACGACCAGCACGGCGGTGCCGTCGTCGGCGATGTGCCGCACCAGGTCGTGGATGTCGGCTCGTGAGCCTACGTCGACGCCGACGGTCGGGTTGTTCAGCACTACCACTCGCGGGTCGGAGGCGAGGGCGCGGGCCAGCAGAACCCGCTGCTGGTTGCCCCCGGACAGGGTCGCCGCAGGTGCTGCGACGTCCGGGGCCTTGATCCGCAGCCGTTCGCGCCAGGTGTCGGCCAGGGATCCGATGCGGGAATTCGACAGCAGACCGCCCTTCCCCTGGGCCAGTGGCAGTGCGTTGACGACCATGTTGTCGGCGATGGACCATTCAAGGAACAGTCCCTCGGTGAGGCGGTCATCGGGCACGTACTGGATCTCGGGGCGCGTGCGGGGGTCCCGCAGTCGCTGGCCGTCGAAGCGGATGTCGCCGCGGTCGCGCTCGACCAGACCCGCCAGCGCCAGACCGATCGCGATCTTCCCGCAGCCCACGAGCCCGGACAGGCCGAGCACCCGTCCTGCGTGGAGGTCCAGGTCGACATCGCGGAACACCGAGCCCAGGCTCAGTCCGCGTAGGCTGAGCACCGGCTCCTCGTTCTGCTCCCATGCGGTCTCACGGCGCACGTTGGTCACGGCGCCTCCGGTCATGAACTCGGAGATGCGCTGCTGGTCGTACTCGGCGGCGGGCCCTGTGGCGACGACGGCCCCGTCGCGAATGACGGTCACGTCATCGGCGATCTCCACCACCTCGCGCAGCTTGTGCGAGATGAACACGAAGCTCATGCCCTGCTGGGCAAGGTGACGCACGGTCACCAAGAACTTGTCGATCTCGTCCTGGGTGAGAGCGGCGGTGGGCTCGTCCATCAGGATGATGCGCCCGTCTGCCGAGACCGCGCGCGCGATCGCCACCAACTGCCGCTCGGCGGTGGAGAGGTCCCCCAACACCGTGGAGGGGGAGATGGACAGGCCGAGGGACTCCAGGGCCTTCCTCGCCCGCTCGCGGGTGGCGGCGACGGGAACAGCACCCCAGGGGCTGCTGCTACCGTCGAAGCCGATGTTGTCGGCCACGGTCATGTGCGGGAACAGGGCGAAGTCCTGGTAGATGACCCGGACCCCGTGGTCCAGTGCGGCCCGGGGGGTGAGGTCCTCCATCAGCTCGCCCTCGAGGTGCACCTGGCCCGAGTCCGGAGGGTGGGCCCCGGCGATCACCTTTGTCAGAGTCGACTTGCCGGAGCCGTTCTCGCCGACCAGGGCGTGGACGGTGCCGCGCCGGACGACGAGCGCGACGTCGTCCAGGGCCTTCACCGTCCCGAATGTCTTGGAGACGTTCTCGACCCGGACGACGACCTCGCCGTCCGGGTCGAGGACGTCGGGGTGCTCAGTAGTCATAGTCGCCCGCGTTGTCCTTGGTGACGTTGATCCACGCCTTGTCGCCGTAGATGACCTTGTCCTCGATGCTGATGTTCGAGTAGCCCTCGATGCCGAGATCGGCCCCGGCCTCCACGGTCTCCCCATCCAGCAGTAGCTTCGCTACCACGTTCTGGGCGTAGGCGGCATAGCCCGGGTCCCAGAACTGGATGACGTCGATGGCACCGGACTCGAGCAGGTCGGCGGTGTCGGCGGGGGTGGAGGTGCCGACCACCGCGATTCGGTCCTGCAGGCCCGCCTCCTCGACGGCCTGGCCCACGCCGACGACGTCGGTGGAGGCTGATCCCTGGACACCGGCGAGGTCCGGGTGGGCCGAGAGCAGTTCCTGCATCGCCTCGTAGGCCTTCTGGGAGTCGTCGCTGGTCTCGACGATGTCACCGACCTGCGTCATCTCCGGGTAGTTCTCCTCCTGGTACTTCTTCGCGGCGTCAACCCACTCCATGTGGGTGGTGGAGGACAGCGAGCCCACCATCAGCGCGTACTCGCCCTTCTCCCCCATGGCCTTGGCCAGCTCGTCCATGAGGTTGATGCCGTAGTCGGCGTTCTTGAACGCCTCGACGTCGAAGTCGGCGTTCTGGATCCCGGGGGCCTCGTGGGTGATGACCTTGATCCCGGCGTCCATCGCCTTCCTGAGGGTCTGCTCGACGGCGTCGGGCTGGAAGGGGGTCACGCACAGTGCTGCGACATTCGAGGCGATCAGGTCCTCCAGGACGCGGACCTGGGCGGCGGCGTCGGCCTCGGAGGAGCCCTGGTAGTAGGCGTTCTCCCCGGTGGCCTCGGCGTACTCTTTCACGCCCTCCTCCATCCGGTTGAACCAGGCGATGCCGGTCAGCTTCGGGACGGTGACCATGGCGCCCTGGGCGTCGCCGTCACCGGCGCCGCCTTCTGCGCCCTCTCCAGCGGGCGTGCCGGACTCCGTGGTGCCGCAGGCTGCGAGGGCCCCGCCGACGGCGAGGATACCCAGTCCGCTGAACAGGACGGTGCGGCGAGGGGGACGGGATGCGGTGGTGTGGGACATGGGATTCTCCTTCGAATCGGGGGTGGTGACCGGGGCGCTCATGCGTCCCGATCGAGTACTGCGCACAACTCGTCCAGGAAGCGCAACACGGCGACCTGTCCGGGGTCTCGGTGGCCGATCGACCGCTCGCCCACCCAGGCGGCGCGACCGCGCCGGGAGGGCTTCGCCGCGAAGGCGTCGATGGTCTGCTCCACTGCGATCCGGGCCCGGTCGGCGGGATGGCCCGGATCGCCCTCGAGGGCCAGCGACTCGCCGATGGCGTGGAGCACGTCAAGCACGGTCTTGTCGCCTCTCTGGGCGCCGCCCCGTTCGGCGATGCGACCGGTGAACGCCTCCAGGAGCGCTTCGAGTCGATCGCGGTCCACGCGGTCACCGGCGGCCTCGGCCGCCGCGAGCGCCGCTCCCCCGATGAGGGCGGCGAAGGTGGAGGGGTTGGCGGCGGCGAAGGCGGTCCCGGCGGCGCGCAGCAGTTCCTCAGCAGCGGCGTCCTCCGGCATTTCCTTCAGTGCCCGGTGGACGGCCTTGGCGCCGGATCCGACCGTGATCCCGAGGTCACCGTCACCGAGGGCGGCGTCCAGCGCACGCAGCTCCTCGGAGTGGTCGGGGAGCTTCTCGGTGATCGCGAGCAGCATCGAGCGGAGGTTGCCGGGGTCCTGGACGGTGCGGACGGCGCGCTCGGGTTCATCCGTCGCCGCCTGCTCGGTGCCGGCTGCTTCGGTGCCGACCTCCGGACGCGGTCCTCGCGCCCCGGCGGCCTGCTCGAAGAACGGTGAGTCGGCCGGGGCGGCCAGCAGCTCCGAGAGCTCATCGTCCAGGTGGCACAGGGACACACTGGCCCCGGCCATCTCCAGACTGGTGGCGTACTCGCCAATGTACACGTGGGCGATCTCCGCGCCACGCTCGGTGAGCACCTGGTGGATCCGCCGGTAGATGACGTACAGCTCCTCGAGCGGTGTCGCTCCCAGGCCGTTGACCAGCACGGCGACGCTGTCGCCGGTGGTGACGGGGAGCTCGGTGAGCAGTTCGGCGAGGAACCTGTCGGTGATCTGGTCGGCGGTCTCCAGCGGTCCGCGGTGCTGTCCGGGCTCGCCGTGGATCCCGATGCCGATCTCCATCTCGCCCTCGTCGAGGGTGAAGGTGGGCTCTCCGGCGGCGGGCAGGATCGTCGGCGACAGGCCCACGCCCATCGTGCGGGTGCGCTCACAGGTGCGGCGGGCGATCTCGGTGACGGTGTCGAGGTCATCCCCCCGCTCGGCGGCCGCCCCGGCAGTCTTGTAGGCGAAGAACAGCCCGGCCACGCCGCGCCGGGTCTCGGCGCGGTCCGCCGGGGCGGACAGCAGATCGTCCGTCCCGACCACGGTGGTGGTGCGGATGCCGTCGGCTGCGCTGAGGTCCGCGCCGAGGTCGAAGGTGTAGACGTCCCCGCCGTAGTTTCCGTAGAGGTACAGCACGCCGGCCCCGTCGTCGCTGGCGACGGTCGCGCGGTGCACCTGCTCCGGGGAAGGTGAGGAGAACACGTTCCCCACGGCCACGCCGGAGGCCAGGCCGGTCCCGACGTAGCCGAGGAACAACGGCAGGTGTCCGGACCCACCACCCGTGACGATCCCGACCCGTCCCCCGGTGCCGGCGTCGCGTCGCACCAGGGCCCGGCGATCGCCCTGGGCGGCTCGCAGCCGTTCGGGATGGGCCAGCAGGATCCCGTCGATGACCTCGTCCACGAACTGCTCGGGGTCGTTAATGATCTTCCTCATCGAAGCTCTCCTTGGGGTGGTGGGTCAGCGATCCAGGGCCTGCGCCTGGAGTCGGCGGAGTTCGTGCATGTACTGGGGACTGGTGACACCGAGGTCGTCGTGGAGCTTCCGGTACAGGGTGTACAGGGACTCGTACGCCGCGGTGCGCTCCGGGTCGGGATTGTGGGCGACGGTGATCGACGGGGCGAGGCCCGCCGCTTCCTTCCAGGTCTTGGCGCCGGCGGCGATCGCCGCGTGGAGCGCCGCTCCCAGGGCCGAGCTGTTGGACGAGGGCGAGACCTCGATCCGCCTGCCGGTGACGTCAGCGAGAATCTGCATCAGCAGCGGGCTCTTCCGGGGGATGCCGCCGCTGACCACGAAGCGGTCGACGTTCACGCCCGCCTGCTCGAAGGCTTCGACGATTACCTTCTGTCCGAAGGCGGCTGCTTCCAGCAGTGCCCGGTAGAGGTGATGGGACCGAGTGGCGAGAGTCAGGCCAATCACGGCGCCGGAGAGATTGGAGTCGATCAGGATCGATCGGTTGCCGCTCAGCCAGTCCAGCACCATCAGCCCGCTTCCGCCGGGGTTCAGGGCGGCTGCCTGCTCCTCAAGCACCTCGAAGACGGAACGTCCCGTAATCGCCGCGTTATCGGCGACGTCGGCTCCGGCAAGGTGCCTCACGAACCAGCCGAAGGTGTCGCCGAACCCGGCCTGCCCTGCCTCGTACCCCCACTTGCCGGGCAGGATTCCGTCGAGCACCACGCCCTGGATGCCGACGGGCTCGGCATAGTCGTCGGTGACGATGAGGTTGCAGACGCTGGTCCCCATCACCGCAACCATGACGCCGGGATCCACCACACCGGAGCCGAGCACGGCGGCGTGCGCGTCGATGTTCCCGGTGGCGACCGTGGTGTGCCGCGAGAGGCCAAGCTTCTCGGCCCATTCACCGCTCAGGGTCCCGGCGCCGGCACCGGGGGCCAGGAACTCGTGCCCGACCTTGTCCAGCACCGAGGCGAACCCGTCATGGACGCTGTTAAGGAAGGCGGCCGAGGGGTAGCCCTCGCCCTCTGCCCGGTAGGTGCCCTTGTAGCCGGCGACCGCGGCTGAGCGGACCTCGTGCCCGACCAGGGTGGAGACGATCCAGTCCTGCTGCTCGAGGATGCGCTCGGCCGCGGCGTACACCTCGGGGGCCTCACGGAGGGTCTGCAAGGCCTTGGGGAGCAGCCATTCGGACGAGAGCCTGCCGCCGTACTGTGGAAGGAACATGCCTCCCTCGGCCTCGGCCGCGGCGATGAGCTCCTCGGCGCACTGCTGTGCCGCGTGGTGCTTCCACAGGCGGGCGTAGGCCAAGGGCTGACTGCGCCAGCGTGTGAGGCGAGGGAGCGGGACCAGTTGCGCGTCGGTGAGCACCAGGGTGCAGGCCGTGGTGTCGATGCCCAGGCCGATCACCTGCTCCGGATCGACCCGGGAGCGGGAGACGACGCTCCGGACGACGGCCTGGAGGGAGGCGAGGTAGTCGTCCGGATCCTGCATCGCGGTGTCAGGGGGGAGCTTGGCGCCGGTGTGGGTGAGCGTCTCGTCCATCACCCCGTGCTGGTAGGGGTGCACCGCCGTGGCGATCTCGGCGCCGTCGGTCAGGCGCACCAGGACCGCCCGCGCAGATTCCGTCCCGAAGTCGATCCCCAGGACGTACGTGGTCGATGCCGGCACAACACCCTCCTCACTGAGAGTTGCGCACCCAGACTGAGTGCTCATCTGAGCAATACCCATTGCTCATCTGAGCAGACTAGTCTCCGAGGCATAGGGTGTCAACCATCACGTCCTCATTCCAGGAGTTCCGTTGACCCCTCCCCCTTCCTCCGACGGCGCAGGCTCGCCCGTTACTTCCACTGCCGACAAGCTCACCGAGAACCAGCTGATCGCACAGCTCGCACGCCGCTACTACCTCGAGGACACGTCCAAGGTGGATCTGGCCAAGGAGACCGGCATCTCCCGTTTCAAGATCGCGCGACTCCTCGCACGCGGCCGGGAGGAGGGGATCATCAGGATCGAGATCCTCGAGCCGACCACCGACCTGCCGATGTTCTCCGTCCCACTGGCAGAGCATCTCGGCCTGAACCTCGTGCGCGTGATCGATTCACAGGGCGAGATCGCCGAGGTAAGGGACCAGCTCGGCGCGATGGGCGCGCAAGTGATCCGGGAACTCACCCACCCCGGTGACAACGTCGGCTTCACCTGGGGGCGCACGATCCTCTCCGTCGCCTCCCAGCTACAGGACCCACCGGCGTTCACCGCTGTCCAGATCACAGGGGAGATCCCCTCGGAGACTGCGGCCTCCCCCATCGAACGCCTCCGACCACGCCTCGAGGAGGCCCACGGCACCGCCCACACGATCAAGGCGCCCCTGTTCGTGGGGACCGCCGCGGAGAGGCAGCGCTGGATGGGCGAGCTGACATTCGTGCGCGGGTTGTTCGAACACCTGGATCTCGCCATGGTCTCCGTGGGCTCCTGGGATCCACCCGAGACCCAGATCCGCGACGAGTTCGCGCCGGTGGTCCGGGCCCGACTCGATGCAGCAGGTGCTGTCGGCGAGATCGCAGGCATCTGGTTCAACGAGGACGGCGGGATCGTCGCCCCGGAGGTGACACGCTTGTGCGTCACCCTGGAGACCCACCACCTGCGTAGGACGCCCCAGGTTGTCGCGGTGGCCGCTGGCGCCAAGAAGGCGAATGCGATCGCGGGGGCCGCGCGCACGGGATTGGTCACCGGACTGATCACGGATCGTGACACCGCTGAGAAGATCCTCGAGTCCTAGTCGATCAGTGCGGAACTCCGCCTACGCGCGCAAGACACCGGCCCCGCTAGCATCGCGGGCATGACCTCACCTGCTCCCTCGGCCTCTCCCTCCCCCGCATCCTCGGCGTGCCCGCCAGCCGGGGTCGGGGCGGCCACGGCCTGGATCGACGCGACCGCCGGGGTGGCCGGGGACATGCTGCTGGGGGCCCTGGTGGATGCCGGTGCAGATCTCGATGCCGTGCAGGGCGTGCTCGACGCGCTGATCCCCGGCTCCGTGCGCTTCTCCGCCGCTCGGGTCGATCGTGCAGGTCAGCAGGCCACCAAGGTGGACGTGGAGGTGCTGGTGGAGGATCCGCCGCACCGCACCTGGGCCTCGATCCGCGAGCTGCTGGAGCGTTCCCGCCAGAACGCCTCCGTCCCAGAGCGCACCGTTGACCTGGCGCTGACGGTGTTCGGGCGGCTGGCCGAGGCGGAGGGTGCCACGCACGGTGTCCCGGCCGACGAGGTGCACTTCCACGAGGTGGGCGCGCTGGATTCGCTGGCCGATGTGATCGGGGCCTGCGAGTCCTGGCGCCAGCTGGGTATCACCGAGGGCGCGGGCAGCGTGATCGCCGTGGGCTCGGGCCGCATCCGCGCTGCTCACGGGGACATCCCGGTGCCGGTCCCGGCAGTGGCCCGGCTCGTCATCGGGCCACGCTGTCGATGACGAGCACCTCCCCGCCCATGCCCAGGGCGGCCCCCACGCCCACGGCGGCAGGCAGGTCCCGCCCGGTGTGGCTCCCGGCATCGGCGAGCTCGCCACCCCCACCGGTGTGGCGCTGGTG
>QFNC01000053.1 GCA_003240695.1 Pseudoxanthomonas suwonensis
ATCCCGCCGAGGGGAATCTCCTGATGCGTGCGTCCGGTCTGTTCGAGGAGACCCGCGCGCTGTTCGGGTGCGATGACATCGACGTGTTCCCTCTCCAACTGCTCAAACGTCCGGTTTCGGCCTCAGTGCTCCCGAGGCGGTGCGTGGGTGCGTTGCTACCGACTGACGGCGCGGATCCAAAGCTTGTTCGGCTACGGAACGTGGTGGAGTTCCGCTTCAACGTGTAGAGCGCCATGTCGACGTGCTGTCAGGCCCGGTACCCTTGAAGCATGTCTGAGACCGTCATGACGCCCGAGACGCTCGCCCTGCGCGAGCTCCTCGTTGCGCGCCGTGGCGAGTTCCAGGTGCTCCTCGACCGGTACGGCGCGACCAATCCGAAGCTGTTCGGGTCCGTCGCCCGCGGCACAGCGTCTTCAGAATCCGACATCGACATCCTCGTCGAGATGGACCCTGCCGAGGGGAACCTCCTGATGCGTGCATCCGGTCTGCTCGAGGAGACGCGCACGCTGTTCGAGCGCGATGACATCGATGTGTTTCCTGTCCAACTGCTCAAGCGTCCGGTCTCCGCTTCGGCGCTCACCGAGGCGGTGCCGCTTTGAGCCGCAGTCCGGAGCAGCGCATCGCTGACGTACTTGAGGCAGTTGAGCGATGCCGGAAGTATGTCGCTGCGTTGGACCGTGAGAGTGACATCGCGGAGATGGCAGAGGATGCGATCGAGCGGAACCTGCAGATCATCGGCGAAGCCGTGAACCACCTTCCCGATGAGATCACCGGGGCGCACCCTGAGATCGCCTGGCCACAGATTCGGGGCTTCCGCAACATCCTGGTGCACCAGTACTTCGGAGTCGACATCGACGTGGTCCGCGATGTCGTTGAGACGCATCTGCCGCCTCTCGCCGAGGCGTTGCGTGGGCACATTGCCACCGACTGAAGGCGCGGTCCCAAAGGTCTTTCGGCTACGGAACGTGGTGGCGTTCCGGTTCATCGTCTAGCGTCATGGACGCTGGTTTCACTGCTGACGTCCCCTCGGGAGAGAGGTAGTGCTGGGGAGCGCTGCCGGACGAGCAGGTCCTGGACGCCATCATGTGTGACCGCAGAGGGGGGTGGTCGTCGATGTCCTCCATCATCGTCCGTGGTCTCGACGAGGCAGTGAAGCAGTGGCCGGCCGCTCGGGCGAAGGAGCACGGTCGGTCCATGGAGGCCGAGGTCCGCGCCATTTCGCACCGACGCAGCGCACAGGCCCCATATCGGAGTAGCTCTGCTGGCTGCGGCTCAGGAAGCGGGTGGCATCCCGAGCCCGCCGATCCCGAGGCGCGATGGCGTCGCGCGGTTAGTGGACTGCGAGGGATCGTCCTCGGCGCGAACGTCATCGCGGAGCTATTCTGACCATCGCCGGAGCTTCGCGTCGTGGACTGGCTGACGTCGCTGACGGGTGATGTTGCGATCACCTCCGCCACCATCGCCGAACTCCTGGCTGGCCTGCGACGGATGCCGACCGGCCGGCGCAAGGAGGCACTGACGAGCAGCGTCGACGCAGTGATCGAGTCGTGCGTACACGGGGGTGGAGCCGGTCGCTCTGTGGACGGCCCAGGCGCTCCATGAGCGCGGCGTGACTACCAGAGGATCGCCAGCACATAGGCCAGCAGGATCTTCACCACCGTGCCCACCGCGAACAGCGAGGTGTAGCTCGCTTCGATGCGCTCGTCGTCGCTCTTGGACTGGGCGAAGGCGAGCACCGCGGGCTGGCCGATCAGACCGCTCATGATTCCCACGGTGCGCTGGGCCGAGAGCTGCAGGATGCGCCCGGCCATCCACGTCAACGCGCAGGCGGACAGGATGACGGCGGCGCCGAGGAGCGCGGCCTTGAGCCCCGTCGGCGTGAGGGCCGTCGATGCGAACGCCGGCCCCGAGGCGAGGCCCACGCAGGCGAGGAACAGGAACAGGCCGAGTTGGCGCAGCGTGAGGTTGGCCGAGTTGGGAAGCGTCCACACCAGCGGGCCCGTGCGGACGAGACGACCCAGCGTCAGGCCGACGATCAGCGGGCCGGCGGCGGCGCCGAGCGTCAGCGTCGTCGAGCCGAGCGGGATCGGGATCACGCCGACCAGCAGGCCCAGTGCCAGGCCGATGGCGAGCGTGAGGGCGTCTATCTCGCTCACCTTGCGCTCGGAGTCCCCGAAGATCGAGTACCCGGCGTCGAGATTGCCCTTGGCGAAGACGGCGAGGACGCGGTCGCCCAGCTCGAGTACGAGGTCGTCGCGGGCGAGGATCTCGGTGTCGCCGCGGTACACACGGGTGGCGCGACCGCCGTGGCGACTGGGCAGGCCCAGATCAGCGACGGTGCGCCCCGCGACCTCATGGTTCGAGACGGTGAAGCGGCGGTGGTCGACATCGGTGCGGTGGTCGGTGAGGGCCACGGGCAGTTCGGTGCCGAGGGCCTGGGCCGCGACGGCGGTGGAGTTCTCGTCGCCGATCACCAGCACGTGGTCGCCGGGAAGCAGTACCTCGCCGTCGGCGACCACGCGCCCTTTTCCGTTCCTGACCAGGTAGCTCATGGTGATGGTCTGCTCGCGCCAGCCGGGCACCTGCCAGACTGGGATCTCCTCGCGGACATCGATGCTGCGGGCGAGGAGTCCGCCTCCGGAGCGCGGGGTGGAGTCCTTCGTGCCCGGCCACCTCCGGGTCACCAGGATCGCGATGACGAAGATCGACACCGTCACGCCGACCGGGTAGCCGAGCGAGTAACCGACGGCGGGGTCGCCGGAACCGCCGGAGGCGTCGGTCGCTGCGGCCAGCGCGGGCGTTGCGGTGAGGGAGCCGGAGAAGGCGCCCGCGGTCATCGGGGCGCTCAGCCCCATCAGCAGGCCACCCCCGATCGCGACGCCCGCGGTCGCGGCGAGCACGGCGAAGCCGGCCACGAAGGTGGGGAGCTGGCGCCGGAACGTAGAGACCAACTGGTACCCACCGGCAAGGCCGACGGTGTACACGAACAGGGCAAGGCCCAGGGTCTGGAGCAGCCTGAGATCCTCCCCGAGGCGCGGATCGAGCGCGCCGATCGCGAGACCCACGAACAGGCCACCGGCCGGTCCGAAGCGGATCGGGCCGAAGGGGATCGAGCCCACCAGGGTGCCCAGAGCCACCACCAGGAAGACGGTGAGCAAAGGATTCGCGGCGAGCAGATCGAGCACGGTTCAACAGTAGCCCGGAGACCACCGGGTTCATCGTCCGCGTGACCAGGCTGGCGGTCAGCGGTGCGGCTCCCTATCATCAGGGGGATGACGACGGCGCTTGGTCGGCTTTTCGTGCAGCACCACCACGATCCCAGTGAGCAGGTGGCTCAAGAGATCATGGCGCGCCTGAGGGCCGCCGATCCTTCCGAGTGGCCCCCGGACGCCGTGGTCATGAGCCGGACGCTGTCTAACATCGATCGGGTCGAGCACAGCACCTTCATGCTGCGTGACGGCGCCCCGATGACGCCGATGAGCGACCACGCATGCCTGGCCGACGCCATGGGTCTGCTCAGCGTCGAGGACGTGGATGCGTTGCTCCCCCTCTATGAACCGGTCTACCGGGACGGGCTGCTCCGACAGCGCATCCGCACGATGGTGATCGAGGGCAGGCTCGAGGACGCCCATGCGACAGCGGAGCTGATGAGGAAGCCCCTGCGTGGCCACCGCGACGCCGGCCACCACCTCGCGGAACGGGGCGATCATGCGCGCTTCTTCGGTGAATGGCCCCGCTATGAGCCACGCAGAGCTACCCAGGAGCTCGTCGGCCTTCGCCAGAGGCTGGTGGCAGCAGTCGGCCGTCGAGAAGGGCCTCGCGCCGCACTCCACCTCGTGCAGACGCACAAGAGGTTGGGGGAGAAGTACGTCATGGCAGCCCTGGCCAGTGCCGAGATCGCGCGGTTCGACGAGCTGGTGCCGCTGCTCGAGGGAGAGCTCGCAGGCCTCGTGGACGAGCCTGCTGCGTGCTCACTACTCGTCGAACTCGTCGACCAGCTGCTCCGGGAGCTGCCCTCCGGTGCCGAGGCTGAGGATCCGCGCCTCCGTCCGCTCGCCGAGAGGATCGGCCGATTGGATGGCGACAGGCCACTGCGGCAGATGCGGGACTCCATGCTGTTCCGGCTCTGGCCACTCATCGCCGAGCACTCGACACTCACGCGCGTCCGGGCACTCGTGCGGACGCCGAGCATCCGTCGCGAGCTCACGCAGCTTCCGTCCGAGGTCACGGCCCGGTCAGAGCGCTGACCAGCTACGACGCCACGTCGATCACGAGAAGGGCATCGATGGCGGCCACCGGTGCGTGCGCCACACGTCCCAGCTGCTGAACCCCGAGGGCGGATCGTCGATGGGCTCGGTACCGTCCAGCTCACCGCGCGTCGGGATGCTGATGATTCCCACCCACTCGGCGATCTCCTCGTCACTGATAGGCCACGTGGTGTGCGGCTCCTTAGCCAGGCGCTGATCCAGCCGCCTGCGCTGCTCGGCCAGAGGGAGCTCGAAGTAGCGCATGTCCACCGCGGCGCCCCTGTCCGCCGCGGCCTGGCGGAGCGAGGATCGCTCGTCCCGGCCCCAGAGACCGAAGTCGATCACCACGCTCGTCCCCAGTTCGAGCGCGCGCAGGCCGATCTCGACCAGTCGCCCCTCGACGACGTCGGACCCGGCATCGGGGTTCTCCGGCCCGAACAGGGCCTTCATCCACTCGTCCTTGGTCAGGCGCAGCGCTGCGTGCTCCACCTCGATCTGCTTCGCCGCGGTCGTCTTGCCCGTGGCGGGCAGGCCGACGGTGAGGAACAGCGTGGGCGTCGTCGTCATGAGGTCTATTCTCAGCTCGCGCTGGTCGTCGGCAACCTGCCCGGCTGCTCGGGGCATCGTGCCGTGGTCGGAACGGCAATGCCTGTCTCGAGGGCACGGTCTGCACCGGTGACGGCCGGCCATCAGGTCGTGGGCCCCGAGGCAGTGGAGCCGTCATCCAGCGGGGACGCAGCGCGCCCAGGCTGTCACTGACCTGCCGCCAACAGGTGCAGATTCTGTTAGGACCGAGGGGCAGGGCGACACCTGACACCCCCGTTGGAACGTGCGCCGATGTCGTGCGGCTGCGTGCGCGGTCTGCCCGCTGGATGCCCGTTCGCCCCTCTGTGGCATCGGTACCGGTACCCCACCTACGATGACCCCGTGGCCACAGGTGAGCTGGAGATCGCGCTTCGCGAAGCCGTGATAGAGAGCCGTTGGCGGCAGGTGTGGCCCGTCGTCGCGCATCTCCAGATCACGGAGCGCACGTGCCTGCGGCGCACAGTTCGGCCGATCACCGCAGCGATCGATGCCGCACCGGTGGGGGAGCTGGACGCAGACGGACGATGGGGAGGCCGGCTCACCCATGGCCACCACCTGGCCTCCACCGCGGCGCAGCTGGCCACCGCGACCCTCGAGCAGGCGACCAGACTGCATCCCATAGACGTCCCGCTCGGCAGGCAGCTCCTGCCTCAGATCTTCCCCGATGACCTCACGGTGATAGCCGACGCCTGGTCGGACCGTTACCACCGCAACCCCAAAGCATGGGACCGCAACCGGGGCATCGAGGCCATGTTCGACTGGGCGCAGCAGGGTCTCATCGAGCCGCCTGCCAGGCCCGGCGCCGTTCTGCTCCTCATCACCGGTGTGCCGTCGACCCTCTTTGCGCGGATCCTGCTCACGTATCTGCTGGAGCGGCCCGTCCTGCTGCGCACCACCCTCCCGCTGCTGTTCACGACCCCGGGCATCAAGGGTGCCTCCGCAGCTCAGAGGGACGCCTGCGCCGACGACGGCGGGCTCGCGGGATACGTCATCCCGCAGCTGATCGACCGAGGGATCTGGCAGCGCGACGAGGTGAGCGCGTGGTGTGCGCGGGCGCTGGAGGTTCCCCGCTCGGAGTACGAGTTCCGGTGGTTCCCCCGCCTGGCAGAGGAACTGCGTGAGGGGCCGTGACGCCTGCGGCGTCGGGCCCCACGTGGGAGGCTGGGGGAATGGACACCCCTGACGTGCAGTTCTTCGTCGGCCTCGAGACGAGAGTGTGGGAGGCCCTGGTCAGTGGTGACCAGGAGGCCGACCGCGCCATGCTCTCCGCGGACTTCCTCGGGGTGTACCCCACCGGCTTCTCGGACCGGGAGCAGCACGTGGCGCAGCTGTGGGGCGGGGCCACGATGACCGCATACACCTTGCGTGACGCACGGGTGGTGCACGTCACGCCGGAGACGGTGATGCTCTCTTACCGCGCCGAGTACACGGCCGTCGGCAGCGACCGGGAGGATGCCATGTACATCAGCTCGCTGTGGCAGCAGCGCCAGGGGCGCTGGTGGAACACCTTCAGCCAGGACACCCCGGCGGCCACGTGAACAGCCCTGATACCTGACGGTGGGATCCATGGGGCAGCCCACCCACAGCACACCGCTGTCATGTGCCGCATCGACGCGTTCACCCTGCTGCCGGCCGCACTGGAACTCGCAACGGCGATCATCCTGCTGGCCGGCACCACCTTCGCCGTCACCCAGAGGACGCGTCAAGGCCGTCGGTCACCGCGCCGATCGCACCCGGTCGGTATCGGCGAGCGCGGGTAGCGCCCTTGGGACTCAGCCTCCCAGCACCCGCTCCAGCGGAATGCGCCCGTCCTGCCACGGAGTGAGCACCCAGGCGGCCAGGTAGACGCCGATGCCGAGGAACGGCAGCAGGAACGAGGCGAGGACCAGGAGGCGCACCAGCCACACGTTGAGACCGAACTTATCGGCCAGACCACCGGCGATCCCGGCGACGAGGCGCGTGGGGCCACGGCGAAAACCGAGGCTGCGAAGGGGGTCGAAGAGCGTGTTCATGCCCTCGATCATAGGCACGGGCCGCCGACGACGGCAGTAGGGATGGACTGATCGTCGGAAGGGGGGTAACCCCCACGAGGAGGTCCGGCCCTTCAGCTTCCTGAGCGGCATTCCGCCAGCTCGAGCACTGCACAGGACACGGGGCAGAGGATCGACGCCGAAGTCCAGCGCCACTCAGTGCCGGGGGGATCGCGTAAGGGGTGCGATGCCGCAGAGCCTGCTCCCCGAGGATCGCTCACGAGTCGCGCTCGCGCCCGGGGCTGCGCCGCTGCTGCTTGGTCAGGGACCGTTGCCGCTTCCCCTCGAGGCGGCGTCGCTGGGAGCCCCGCGTGGGCCGGGTCGCCCGACGCTGGACCGGCGGGGCGACCGCCTCGCGTAGCAGCGCCGCCAGTCGTTCCCGGGCCGCCCGACGATTGCGATGCTGGGACCGGTGCTCGGCCGCCGTGAACCTCAGCGTGGTGCCGGTGAGGCGGTTGCTCAGCCGCCTCAGTGCGCGTTCGCGCTGCACGTCGGTGAGAGCTGTCGTCGCGGCGAGATCCAGACTCAGCTGCACACGGGAATCGGCGGTGTTGACCCCCTGTCCGCCGGGGCCCGACGCGTGGGTGAACTGCTCCACCAGCTCACCGGCCGGGATCCGCAGACCGCGCGGCGCACCAGGGCCCGCAGGCACGATCAGATCATCCACCCCACCAGTGTGCCCCAGCTTCGACCGACGTCTCCCCGGCCGGCGAGGAAAGCTGCCCCGTAGAGTCCTCCCATGCATCTGGTGCCCTACATCCTCGCCGCTGCGCTCATGGCACTCGGTGCATTCGTGATGCACCTGGGGCAGGTGGACGACTCCCCGGGGTTGGGTGGCATCGGCCTGCTGATGATGCTCGCGGCCGCAGGCTGGTGAGTGCGCCGACTCATCCGGGCCCGGCAAGGAGCGTTTCGCCGCCGATGACCGGCCGACGGCACCGTGCCCGTGAGGAGGGGCGGAGGTGCTGGACTGCCAACCCGGGAACTTACTGGAATGGGTGCCGGGGGAGTAGCGTCTGGCCATGGGACCGGTCATGACCACACGCACGGCGACGCTCACGGGCGCTGCCGTGGTCGCGTACATGATCGCTCCCACCTGGCAGGCGCAGTTCCTGGGCCCACCGGAGGCGGAGGCCGTGTTCGTCAGCTACCACAGCTGGTTCTCCGGGATGGGCAGCTACACCCTCGGCCTCATCTGGCTGGCAGCAGGGCTCACGGTGCTCGGCACGCTCGTGACGGCCGTCCACTGGCGCACCGGGAAGCCCTCCCTCGGCGGCACCATCCTGTTCGCTCTCGCCGCCGCGGCGACGATCAGCGCCTCTCTCCTCTTCGGGCAGGTCACGGCCATCCCCCTGGTGCTCCTGCTCGCCGCCTGGATCGCCTCCCCCTGGGTCCGGCCGCCGACACCCGCGGTCGATCCCAGCTCCTGAACACCTGGCGGTGCGCATTGGACCTGCCGCTGGAACCTCCCCAGAAGGGCTCTACCGATGGACCCCGACGACGCCGCGGCGTACAGCGCCACCCTCGATGAGCAGCTCCCCGCCTTCATCGACCTGCACCGGCAGATGATCGGCAGTGCTCTGGACGGGATCGACGAGGACGAAGCACGGCTGCGTCTGGTCCCGTCGGCGACCACGCTGCTGGGCCTGGTCAAGCACGCGACGTTCGTCGAACGCGTGTGGTTCGGCGAGGCCGTCACAGGACGCTCTCGTGCCGACCTGGGACTCGTCGCCGGTCCCGAGGCGTCCTTCGAGCTGGCGCCGGAGGACACGATCGACACCGTGACGGCAGGACACCGGCGTGCGGTCGAGCAGTCCCGCGCCGCCGTGGCGGGCCTAGGTCTCGATGCGGTGCTCCTGGGGAACCGGCGAGGTCCGCTGCCGCTGCGATGGGTGTACCTGCACGTGCTGCGGGAGCTCGCGCAGCACTGCGGCCACGCGGACATCCTGCGCGAGCAGATCCTCGAACAACGAGGACCAGTCGGCACATGAGGAACTGAGCGCACATACTGTGCGCATGGATCAGCACCGTGAGTTCAATCGTGAGACCTGGGCAGCCTTGAAGGAGTTCGGGGTCGTGCCCGGCTCACCGCTCACGATCGATGCCTTCTTCTACTGCCCGGATGAATCGGCCGCACAGGCGCTCGCCTCCGAACTGGGCTCGAACGGATGGCGCACCGACGTCGGATCCCAGCGCACGGGACTGCTGCGACGGCGAGTGCTGTGGGTCGTCGAGGCGCAGTACGAGCTTCCTGCGGCAGGGCTGGAGCAGTTCGACGCCATGACCGACGAGCTGGGGCGGTTGGCCGCTGCCCACGGTGCCGAGTTCGACGGGTGGGGTGCTCACGCCCCCGGATGACGTGGACGTCACAGTCGTCGTGGCCATGGTCTTCGTGATCCAGCTGGTGCTGCTGGTGACGGTGCACGGGGTGGCCGCGCTGGGCCTGGCCTCCGCGATCTCCTCCATCACCCGGGAACTGTTCACCGCGCTGGGAAGCAGTGGTACCCCCGGCATCGCCATGCCGATGCGGGTGGGGATCAGGCCGCCGAGGCCGCCCCGTAGTTCCCGGTCTCGTCACGCAGACGCGGGTCGACCCGCAGCTCCGGGCGCACCCCGGCCTTGTCGGCGTAGAACGCGCGGATCCGGTCCATGTCAGCGGCCACGTCGCCGGTCAGCTCGATGGTGGGGCCCAGACCCGTGGTCTTCGTGGGCAGGTCCACGTACCCCAGGGTCACCGGCATCCCGGTCTCCATCGCGATCCGGTAGAACCCCGACTTCCAGTGGCCCATCTTGTTCGAGCGGGTCCCATCCGGGGTGATGACCAGGCCGAACACCTCGCCCGCGCGGACGCGCCGCACCACCTCGTCGATGATCCCACGGGGGTTCGAGCGGTCCACCGGGATCCCACCCACGGCCCGGAAGAACGGCGCCGCCCACCCCTTGAACAGGGTGTGCTTGCCCAGCCAGCGCACATCGATGCCGAGCTGCCAGGCGATCCCCAGCATGTACACGAAGTCCCAGTTCGAGGTGTGTGGGGCGCCGATCAGGATCGTGGGTCGCTGCGGGGCGGGCTCGGTGACCAGCGTCCAGCGGCTGAATGCCCAGAACGTGCGGGCAATGAGGCGTCTGAGCATGGGGTCACCGTAATGGCTCCAGGTCACGCAGCTGGTATCAGGAGCGCGACCGGTTGATCCGTGGCGTGACCGTTGCTCGGTATTGGCGAGGTGCCGGCTCGATCGTGTGGGGGTCAGGCGTTGCCGTCGGCCGTGGGCCAGGCATTGGGACGGCACCCGGCGAGGCCCTTGGACTGCTGCATCATCACCGGCGCGGCCAGGCCCTCACCGCCGCAGGACTCGTGGCCGTGGCCCAGGAAGTGCCCCACCTCATGGTTGACCATGTACGCCCG
>QFNC01000018.1 GCA_003240695.1 Pseudoxanthomonas suwonensis
TCAGACCCAATGCGTGTGTGAAGAGTTGTTCCATCCACACAGCCTGCCCAAGGCGACAGCCGCGCACAAGGGGCAATCCACACGGAACGCGATTGATCCTGCTTGTCGATATCTGCCGACGAATCGGAACATTTCTCAGCTGACACTGACCTGGGCCACCACGGTCTTGGTCGAGGTCGCCAGGCACGACTCCTCGTAGGCCTCAATGTCGGCCTGCCGGTAGAGCACGCGCCCGCAGAGCTTCAGAAACTTGGGGCCGATCCCCGCGCTGCGCCGGCGTTCCAGGGTGGCCTCGCTGATACACCAGCGCGCGGCCAGTTGTTTTTGATTGAGATGAACGACTTCCATCTTGGTCTCCTTCCGAATGAGTTGGCAGGAGTCCATGAAGGCGCTGTTCCGGTCGCGAGCCAAGCCAATTCCAGGAAGCGCCGCTACTCGGGCAGGTCGTTCAGCTCATAGCTGGTGCTGCGCCCCCCCGCATCCGATTTGCGCAGCACGCCCCGCGTCAGCAGATCGTTGATGTCGCGCAGTGCCGTGTCCGGCGAGCATTTGGCGATGGCCGCCCACTTGCTGCTGGTGAGCTTGCCCTCGAAACCATCGAGTAGCTTGTTCAGCAATTTCACCTGCCGCTCGTTCAAAGGGGTCGTCGCCCAGCGGTGCCAGAACCGCGCTTTGGTCAGCACGGCATCAAGCGTGCGCTGTGCATGGTCGAGGGCGCGATGAAGCGTGTCGAGGAACCACGCAAGCCACTCGGTGACATCCATCGACCGCTTCTGCGTCCTCTCCAGGATGGCGTAGTAAGCCTTGCGTTCGCGCTGGATCTGCGCCGACAAACTGTAGAAGCGTTGCGGGCTGCCATCGGCACGCGCCAGCAGCAGATCGCCAATGGCTCGGGCGATACGGCCATTGCCATCATCGAATGGATGCAAAGTGACGAACCACAGATGGCCAAGGCCTGCCTTGAGCAGTGGCGGTTCGTTTGATGTGCCATTCAGCCAGTCGAGGAAGCGGCTGGTTTCGGTCTCGAGGCGATCGGCCGGCGGTGCTTCGAAATGCACCCGCTGGCGGCCGATGGGTCCGGACACCACCTGCATCGGGCCGGTGGCATCGTCGCGCCAGCCGCCGACGTTGATCTTGGAGAGCCCAGAATAGCCGGTAGGAAACAGTGCGGCATGCCAGCCGAACAGACGCTCACGCGAGACCAGTGCCTGGCAGTTGGCGGTGGCATCGAGCACCATCTCGACCACGCCTTCGACATGCCGATCGACCGGAGCGAGCGCGCCGATGTCAACGCCCAACCTGCGGGCGATGGACGAGCGCACGGATTCAACGTTGAGCTGCTCGCCTTCGATCTCGCTGGTCTTGACCACGTCCTCGGTGAGCGCCGCGAGACTCGCTTGGTCACGCAAGGCCATGCCGACGTCAGCCAGACGCCCCATCAAGAGCCCTTGGGCACGACTGACCTCAGCCATGGGCTCGGCCAGCGCCGCCAGGTCGAAGCGCCAGTTTGGCCAGTCGCTGGCCTGCCAGATGTATTTGTATTCGCCGCTATTCATGCGGAGATTATGGACTGCAATCTCCGCACGCGCAAGTCAATCGCCGCGCATTGTGCGGCGAATGTGGTCACCATTCGCCGCATGACGGATCGCCTTGCCCCAGGAATGGGTGTAAGTGGGTGTGTTATTGGCTGTGGTAACGGACGCGGGTTCAGTTCCCGTTTCGGGAATTGAACCGACCTCGGAAAGCAGACGAAGTTGGGACCGCTTATCGGCCACCACTCAGGGGTTAGAACCTGCTTGATCGTCCGGTGCCGACGGGCGTACGGACAGGCTTTTCGATCCTGTTCGCACGGGTTCGCAGGCGCCCGCAGCGCTTCGATTCCTTACTTTCAATAGTCGTTTGATGCGGGGTACCATCCCACCACCAATAATGAAACCCCAACCGTTCTCGGTTGGGGTTTTTTCTTGCCCGATCGTGCCGGTTCCCGCGTGTTGTTGGGGGTTCCTGCGGAAGCCTGCGGACTTCGCCGGTCAGCGCCTTGGCCAGTTCTGGGCCACATTCCACTCTCTCCTGGCCATTCCTCGCTCCGACCTCGCTCCCTTGAACTGGCCCGAAGTCCGCAAAGGTCGCAACGCAGGCCGATACAGATCAACGGGTTACGCGCGGACGAATCAAGCGGTTGGATTGCAGCGTTGGCTACCTGACTTGGCAAACGTCCCTAGCGCAAAGCCAACGGTCTTACCGTGCGCTCTATTCGATCTGTTCAAACAGTTTCTGCGCAGCGAGTCTGGCAGCGGCGTCTTGCGACGGAGCAAGCGGTTCAAGATCTACCCCGTCACGACCTGCAACGTAGGCTGGACCGCCGACGTCATCGTCGTAGTCCGAACCGTACTCGTTGATGGCGTAGTGCGCGTCCCGAGTCAAATCCGTTCCGACCAACTGCGAGAGATACACCCACGTCCAGCATCGCTGTAGGTCACCTTGATCGTGTTCCTCAATGAGCTGGAGCATGGCGTCCGTATCTCCCCTCTCGGCAGCCAGCGTCAGCCAATGCTTGGCGTCTGAAGTGCGGCCCATGCGTTCTGCGATCGCCGCAATCGCTGCTGGGTCAGCATCGACGCTGCGGCGCGACTGCTCGAAGAAGGACGGATCGTCAAATCGATCCGCCAAGTCGAGAAGCGCATCCTGATTCCCCAGTCGACTGGCCTCCCTCAGGTGCCGCGAGTACTTCTCGGCTTGAGCGAGACGAGCCTCGTGGGCTTCGGCCCACTCCTTTTCCATCCCCGTCAGGACACGGCCCTGCTGCCCTTGGGAGTACCAATAGGAACTTCCAGCGTCCGGGTCGTCTTCATCGTCAGGGGCGTGCATCAGCGCCAGCGCGTAGTGAGCCAGGGCATTGCCCTTACTAGCCGCTGCAGCCAATCCATCTAGAAGGATCGGTCCGAACGCCTCGTAGGTACGGTCGAATAGCTCATCCTCGTCGTATTCGAGCTCTTCGTCTTGGCTGGACGACTCCCCTCTCAGGCGACTGACCAATGACGAGATGCTGGCGACACCGATCTGGCGCTCTGCCAGGAAAGATTCCAACGCCGACGACGCCAGAATCACGGTGTCAGGTTGATACCCAAGCTCGATGCAACGCCGCTTGATGAGCGCACTTTGCGGGACCACCCGCCGGTCGTTCTGGCGAAGTTCCGTGAGCACGGTGTCAACGCCAAACGCGGCGTGAGAGTTGAAGCCGAAGGAAGCTGCCAACAGCTCGTAGACGTGGGCTCGCTTGAATGAGCCACCAGTGCTGGCCTGGAGGTGCTGCTGCGCGGAATACGCGAGTTCTTTGATTGTCATGACAAACCTTTCCTCAATGCCACGCCGATTTCGGGTCAGGCGCACACGTTTAGGTCCCCGACGACGAGGCTCAAAGAGACGTTTTCAGTGACAGTGAGGCAATGCCTTTTTTTACTCGTGTGCAAGTAAGGTGGGCACCTGGGGCAATCTTACTCCTGTGCCCCCGCTCGGTCTACATGAGCCTGGCCCGCTGCTCATCCCACAGCGCTGGCGGATCAACCGCTAGATCAAACAGCGTGACGTGGTTCGGCAATGCGTCGTCCACGATGGCCGCCACGATGTCGGGTGCCAGCGTGGTCTGGTTGACCATGCGGCTGATGTAACTGCTGCCAATCCCCTTCCTTCGGCAGCCGGGCATCACTCCCCTGCACGACGTCCGGCTCGAAATCCGCCGGCACCGCCGCTGGCATGTGTCGCATCACGCCTTCCTGCCGGAGCCACCCGGCTTCTTGCCCCCGCCATCCTGCTTGTTGACGGTGGCCCAAGCGATGCGTTCGGCGGTCTCGCGACTCTTGCCGGCGGCCAATTCGCTGTCTTCGATGTGTTCGGCCTGGCGTTTCTGCTTGTCGGTGTAGCGCGATTTGTCGCCACGGGTCATGGTCGGTGCTTCCGCCGATGCCGGAACGCGGGTGCGGCATGCGCACCCACGCCTCCGATCTCCGGGATCACTCTTCTTCTTCGGTATGCTGCTGGTCCGGACGTCCGGCTTGCTGGCGCTCGCGCGGGTTGGCTTCGTCGCGCACGGATGCATCGCGACGACCGCGTTCGGCATCGGACCGCTGCATTTGACTCTGCTGGGACGGATTGCGGGGGTTGCCGGTTTTCATGGCTGATGTTCCGAATGGACGTGCCCGATCGACACGCATCCAGCCTGCGTGCTGCAGCAGAAAGACCAGGCGACGATGGCGTGGATGCGGCGTTAATCCGCTGAACGATTTACCGGCGGCATGCGACCGCCTTCAACGGCCAGTCCGCAACGCCTGCAGCAGCTTCTGCCCTGCCCGTCCATCGGCCGGCAACAGCCCAAGGCGTTGCTGTTCCAGCACGATCGCCGCGCGCGAGCTGGCGCCCAGCACGCCGTCCACCTTGCCGATGGCATGGGCCCTGGCCAGCAGCAGGGTCTGCAGTTCGCGGCGCTCGGCACGCGACAGGCCCGGGTCGTCGGTGGGCCATGGTGCGACGATCCCCGCGCCGCCACGCAGGCGATCGGCCAGCTGCGCGATGGCCAATGCATAGCTTTCGGCGGCGTTGTAGGAGTAGATGGCATCGAAGTTGCGGAACACCACGAATGCCGGACCGGCCACGCCTGCGGGCAGCAGCACGGCAGCGCGCGAATCGTCCGGCATTGTCAGCGGTTGTCCGTCGATGCGCTGGATGCCGGCGGCTGCCCATTGCGCCAGCGGCAGCCGCCGGGTGCGACCGGCAGCGGCGGCATCGAATCCGGCCGGCAGGCGGATTTCGTGCCCCCAGGGTTGACTGCTGCGCCAGCCGGACTGCTTCAGGTAATTCGCGGTGGAGGCCAGCGCATCGGGAATGCTGCCGACCAGGTCGCGACGACCGTCGCCATCGAAATCCACGGCGATGCGATTGTAGGTGGATGGCATGAACTGGGTATGGCCGAAGGCACCGGCCCAGGAGCCGCGCAGGTCCTCGACGCGCACGTCGCCACGCTGCAAGATCTTCAGGGTTTCGAACAGTTCGCTGCGGAAAAAGCCTTGCCGGCGCCCGAAGCAGGCAAGCGTGCCCAGCGACACCAGCAACGGGCGCTGGCCGAAATTGCGTCCATAGTCGCTTTCCACGCCCCACACCGCCACCACCGTGGCGGGATCCACGCCGTAGGCCGCCTGCACGCGCTGCAGTGTGTTGGCATGCTCGGTCAGCATCTGCCGGCCCAGGGCGATGCGTTCGGCATCGACCAGCATCGCCAGGTAATCCCAGATCGGCGTGCTGAATTCGGGCTGACGATCCAGCAGCGGCAGCACGCTGGGGTCCATGGCCAAGCCGGCCGTGTACTGGTCGAACGCGGCCGCGCTGACCCCGGCTGCTGCCGCCGGCGCACGCAACCCGGACAGGCAACTGACGAATGCCGCCTGTTGTTCGGGCGTGGCCACTGCTTTGGGTGGTTCCGGCGGCGGCGCCGGTTGGGGCTGTGGAGCGGCCGGCGGAGGCGTGACCGCAACCGGCGTCGCGCGTGTCTTGACCGGTTGCTGGGCACAGGCCGCAGCCAGCAGGGTCAGGCCGATGGCGGCAAGAGCCTTGGATCGAATCGATGCAGTCATGCGCGGCATAATGCCGGACGCCGCCCTACCGGTGCAAAGCAAATCCGGATCAACCGTTCAGAAAGCGTCCCAACGCGAAGCCGCCGGCCGTGGCCAGCAAGGCGCCCAGCAGGTGTCCGCCGGTGTGCAGCAGCGCCCAGCCGTACTGGTACCGCGACAGCAACGCCAGCGACTCGGCGGAAAAGGCGGAAAACGTGGTGAAACCGCCCAACAGCCCGGTGATCAGGAACAATCTGGAGTGTGGCGACCCCTGTGGATGTGCGTGAAACCAGGCCAGAACCAGACCCATCAGCAGGCCGCCAAGCACGTTCACCAGCAAGGTGCCCGGCGGCAATTGCGGCCAACGGTGATTCAGCCAGCCACCGATGCCCCAGCGCAGCCACGCGCCGATGGCGGCCCCGCCCCCGACGGCCAGGAACGCCCCGATCGGCAGCGCGGCCGATCGGGTGCCGTCGCTCAGGGACACTGTACCGACCAACTGGCAACGCGGTGATCATCGCCGATGGTCGTCACCATCAAGCGTGCGCCATTGGCGTGGCGGTAATTCAACCCGCAATAGCCCATGCCGGTACCCGAACAGCTTTCGAATTCCGGCATGCCCTGCTTGCGATACCGCGTGGCTGGATCGTGCGGATTGTCGACATCATCACCGGTCGGTGCCTGGGGCTTCCAGCCCTTGGCCGCCAAGGTGCGACGCGCCTGCGGCGCGGCAGTGCCATACACGTTGGGAACCGTGTTGCGGCCGCTGCAAACCGAATCGCTGGGGGCGATCTTGCGCACTTGCAGCTGGCCCTTGTCCAGTACCAAGTCGGCCGTCGGCCCGGCACCGATCCAGTCCCAGATGCGTACTTTGGCTGGCAGGCCTTCCACCGGCGTCACCCCACCCACCCGTCCGCCGCTGCCTGCCTCGGCCGACGAAGGGGTGTCGTAAACCACGGCCAGCAATTGCGAGCCTTGCCATACGGCGATATTGCCGTTCTGGATCAGACAGATGCCGCTGGTGCCATTGCCACCGCGAGAGAAGATGCCCACAGCCGTGTACGAACCCAGTGTCTCCTCGCTGGTCACGGTCCAGCCAGCTGCGGCAGCAGCCTTGCCGCCCGGCGTAGTCGGCGTGATGCCCTTGTTGCTGCAGAAATCGTCCAGTGGAGCACCGCGCGGCGCCTTCGGCAGGGTCTGCAGGGCGGCGATGTGCAGTTCGGGCAGACTGCTGGAGACCGTCAGCGGCAATGCGGCCATCGCCATGCCCGCCAGGCAGGTTGCTCCGGCAAACAGTGCTGCAGTGGAGAGTCGGATCATGGCGCGGTCCCGGTTCAATGATGTGGAGATGCGATGTCGCGATGATACGGAATCAGTCCGCATCCGGTTCGCTCGCGTTCGACGTTGAGTCATCACCCCGTGCCGCCGCGCGCGCGGCCCGCAACGCGTCGAGTTTGTCCTTCAGCCTGATTTCAAGGCCCCGCGGCACCGGCCGGTAGTACACGCGCTCGCCCATCGCATCGGGAAACCCGGTCTGGTCCAGGGCGATGCCACCGTCAGCATTGTGATCGTACTGGTAGCCCTTGCCGTAGCCGAGCTGCTTCATCAGGCGCGTCGGCGCATTGCGGATGTGCAGCGGCACCTCCTGGGTGCCGTAACGCTGCACGTCGGCGCGCGCAGTGTTGAAGGCCATGTACGCGGCATTCGATTTGGCCGTGCTGGCCAGGTAGATGGCCACCTGCGCCAGCGCCAGATCGCCTTCCGGCGAGCCGAGGCGCTCGTACGTGTCCCAGGCATCGATGGCCATCGACAGCGCACGCGGATCGGCCAGGCCGATCTCCTCCACCGCCATCCGAGTGAGCCGGCGCGCCAGATACACCGGATCGCAACCGCCATCCAGCATGCGTGCCAACCAGTACAACGCGGCATCGGGGTTGGAACTGCGCACGCATTTGTGCAGCGCGCTGATCTGGTCGTAGAACTGCTCGCCGCCCTTGTCGAAGCGGCGGGTGCGGTCGGCCAGCACTTGCAGCAGGGTATCGGCGGTGATGCGGCGGCTGCCGTCGGAATCGGCATTGGCCAGTTCGGCGGCGATCTCCAGCAGGGTCAACGCCCGGCGCACGTCGCCATCGGCGGCCTGCGCGATCTGCTGCAGGTGTTCATCGTCCACCTGCACTGGCTGGTTGCCCAGGCCACGTTCGGCATCATAGAGTGCACGACGCAACGCCTGCACGATGTCGCCCTCGCCCACCGCTTCCAGCACGTGCACGCGGCAGCGCGACAACAGCGCGGAATTCAGCTCGAACGAGGGGTTTTCGGTGGTGGCGCCGACAAAGACGATCGTGCCGTGCTCGATGTGCGGCAGGAACGCATCCTGTTGCACCTTGTTGAAGCGGTGCACCTCGTCCACAAACAGCACCGTGCGCCGTCCCTGGGCGAATACCTGCTCGGCTTCGGCCAGCACCTTGCGCACCTCGGGCAGACCGGACAACACCGCCGACATCGCCCGGAAATCGGCATCGGCATATTGCGCCAGCAACAGGGCCAGGGTTGTCTTGCCGCAGCCCGGCGGCCCCCACAGGATCATCGAATGCACGTGTCCGGCGGCAATGGAGCGGCGCAGGGCCGAATCCGGCGCCAGCAGGCGGCGCTGGCCGACCATGTCATCCAGGCTGCGCGGACGCATGCGTTCGGCCAGCGGTTGCAGGGCATCGTCGCCACCCATGGCGAGTAGGTCACGCCGATCGGGGGTTGGTCGAACAGGGGAACGCGGAGTCATTCGAAAACAGGTGCGGGCAACGCGACGCGCAGGGAACGACCACGATAGAGCATCGCCCAGTTCGGTCCAACCGCTTTCGGAGGCACATCCAGCTTCCGTTCCATTGGACGCGGATCAGGCCGATGGCGGGGCCGGATCGTCGTCGGCCATCCCTTGCGCATCGCTGATGCTGGTGCTGCTGACCCCGAGTTCGTAGTTCACCTGCACCCATTCGCGGGTGTGGTTGTCGTATACCGCCTGGATGGCGGCTTGGGCCGAGCCTTCGCCATCGAATCCGGCCAGTCCATTGGCGTGCAGACGGCTGAAACGGTCGTTCAGCGGGCGCAGTTGCACATCGCTCAAGGTCAGTGCCACATGCTGATCGCCGAATTCGCTGTTCAGGCGGCGCTGCACTTCATCGCCAAGACTGCGGGCCAGGGCCGAATCGGATTGCAATGCCTGCACCGGAGTGCTGTCGCGGCCGATGGTGAGTTTCGGATGCGTCACCACCGTGCCCACGCTGTCGTACAGTGCGCTGAACTGCATCGGGATCCAGTCCGAATCCGGGCCCAGGCGCAAGGCGCCCACGCCGGTCAGGCGGCTGTCGATCAGGTTGACGGCCGTGCTGTCCAGGCGCTGCAGCTTCACGTCGATGCGGCGCTCTCCGAACTGCTCGCTGATGGCGCCGATCAGCGCCGCGGCCACCGCGGCGTCCATCGCCTGCTCGGCTTCCACCCGCGATTCGGGGGCCGCATCCGCAGCTCGCGCGACGACGCCGGCTGGCACGGCAGGCGAAGCCGTCGGCGTCTGCTGCGCGGCGATGGCCGTGGCCAGCAATCCGGTGGACATCAGGGCGGTGATCATCAATCGGCGGGGCATGGCGGAACTCGCGGCGCAGGCCTTCGATCAAGGCGTGTGCCCACTGTTCCAAGTGCTCCGTGCAGGAGGCGTGAGTCGCACGCATTCAGTCTGAACGGCTGCCGAATTTCCCCTAACCCATGCCCTCCACATCATCCCAACACGGGGCGCGGCTGCTGCTCCGGGTGCCTTGGCGGATTGCGCTGCGCATCCAGTGCCTGATTGCTTGCCTGCAATTGCGCCAGCTCGGGCGGTGGCTGATCCAGAGGCATCCGCAGCGTGGCGTAGCCGGTGACATGATTGCCACTCATCAGGAACATGCCATCCACGCAGCCCGAGCGCTCGATGCAGTCCGGCCCGGTGAAGTCCTGCTGTTTCGAGGCGATCATCGTGACCATCACCTGTTCGGTAGAGCTTGCCGCAGGCATGCGTTCGCGGATGGCATCGAACAGGCGTTGATCCGCATCGTTCAACGCCAGTTCCGAGGATGGCGGTGATGCATCGGCAGGCGCCAAGCTCAGGCGCCTGTCGGTGGATACCGGCTGGGGCGTCGGCAGGTGCGAACCGATCACCACGTCGGGTGCCAGACCATGCTGCCCGTGGCGGACCTGATCGCTCCAAGCCATCGCCCCGCTGCCATCCTTTACCACCATGCGCCCCTGACCGACCGCTGCGCCGACCAGCTCCGCGAGTTTTTCCGCGGATACCCCCGGATTGCGCATTGCGATGTCGATGCCGATGGCGTTGTTGTGCAGATCCATCGCCTCGCGGTTGGCAACATTGCCCGGAAGCCCTTCGTGGGCCGTGGTGAACGCCTTGGCCCAGTCGGCACCGTAGGTCTGTGCCAGCCGGGCGCTCCAATACGCATGGCGGAAGGCATCGCGGTGGCCGTCGTTGCCCTGCCATTCGTCCTGACGGCCGGACGGGATTCCCGCGGGAACCGTCTGATCCGGAAAACGCCTCTTCGCTTCGGCGAAGGCGTTCATCGATATGTCGTGCATCTGCTACAGGCCGAGCAGGCCGCGATCGAAGGTGAGACGGTCGAGCAACTGGCCTTCGGTACGCGTCATTTGCCTGCCATCGCTGCCAGGAATGTCGATCGCGCCGAAGACACGCGGGTGGTAGGAGATGACCTGAATCGTCCGCGACCTGGTATCGGGTGCGAACCACGGCAAGATCGGGCCGTGCCCTCACGGGTGGACTCCTTCGCGGCGCGACGGACTCAGTCGCGGGTCAGTTGGTGGGATACCAGTCGGCCTTGGTGATAGCGGAGTTTGTAATATTCGGCATTGATCCCGAACGGGGATGTCCCCAGCGCATACGCATCCACGCCGGCATCCGCATCGCTGCGGTCCGGTTCGCCGAGGATGTCGAGGACATCCTGCCTTGCCATGCCCTCGCGCAGCAATGGTTTCAGTCCGGGAAGCTGGGCCGAGCGACGATTGTCGGCAGAGGCCACGCCACGCTGGGATTTCCAGTCGTCGCTGATGAATCCGACGCTTGTGTGGTTCATGCTGCATCCCGATGCAAGCAAAAGACCGATCATCACCAGGACCCGGCAGTGATCCGGAAACGGATTCCGACTGCCTGATCGTCGTCGTGCTGGCGGCGTGTGCGATCCGTACCACATATCGGCCCGATCCGGCTTGTCTGGCGAACCTAGCATATCGCCCGCGATCGACAGGATGAACGCGCGACCGCAGGATCCAGCAGCACGTAGGCCTTGCGCAAGGCGGGGGGCGTGCAGCCTTCACAGGATTCGGAAAGCTGCTGGTTGAATGCTGCATATTCCTTGGCATTGAACTCCCGTTCCACCCCGAACGGTGTGCCCGCCTGGACCGCACCTGCCAATAACGCGGCACAGGCGACCGCACACCATTGCGATCTTCACTCTTCACCCACCACATCCACCCCTTTCGGCGGCACGAAGCGGAACGTCGGCGCAGCGAACTTCGGGTTGCGCTTCCAGCCGGAAAACGCAACGTCGGTTCGCTGGCCCAGCGCATCGGTCACCTGCATGCGACGCAGGCCCTTCGCATCGAAACCCAGTTGGGCCACGCTGAACCCGGACTGTTCGGCCGATTGCTTTGGTTTCAACTGCAGCCATTGCAGGCCGTTGCGGCTGCCAGCCTCGTTGACGATGTAATCGCGATCCAGCTTGGATGGGTCGATCAGCGCGGTGAGCGGGCTATCCTGCTCGGCACCGCCTTGGGCGCGGCGCGTGACCTGTTGCAGGTCTGGGTCGTACACCCACACGGTATTGCCGTCGGCCACGATCAGCTGCGGATACGGTTTGGCATATTCCCAGCGGAACAGCCGCGGCGCCGACAGCGCCACCCGCCCGCTGGAGGTTTCCCGCTGCTTGCCGGCCGGATCGAACACGGTCTGGGTGAACTGGCCATCCAGCCCTTCCAGATCCTTGGTGAACGCATCCAGGCGATCGCGGGTACCGGCAGCATGCGCAGCCCCCCCTGCCAGCAGCAGGGCGATGGTGAAAGCAGTCAGGCGTCGGGTCATGGCGGGTCTCGCGGATAAACTCGATGGAAGGAGTGTGCCGGCACGATCCTGAATGGGAATTCGAAGCCTTGACGGTCGTGCATCCGCATTCAGGATGTTCCCCGAGACGGCGGAGCGACCGGGTCTGTTACGACTCGGATATTCCCAGTTCGTTCAGGACGCCCAGCATCAGTTCGCGTGCCGCATGGCTGAGATGCTCGTGGTCAAGTGCGTAGCGGATGGTCGCCTCGATCAGGCCCAGATGCGTGCCGCAGTCGAAGCGCGTGCCCTGGAAACGATAGGCATCCACCCGGTGCCCGTGCAGCATTGCGGCGATGGCATCGGTCAGCTGGATTTCGCCGCCTGCGCCGCGTGGCGTGTTTTCCAGCCGATCGAACACGTTCGCATCCAGGACGTAACGCCCCACCACGGCCAGGGTGCTGGGTGCCTGTGCGGGTGCGGGTTTTTCCACGATGTGCGTGATGCGGGCGGCGCGGCCGTCGAATGCATCCGTGGCCACGATGCCGTAGCTGTCGGTCTTGTCCCGCGGCACGTCCTGCACGGCCACCGCACTGCCGCCATTGCGCTCGACGTGCTCGATCATCTGCTTCAGCGCGCCATCGCCGCGACTGAAGATCAGGTCGTCCGGCAGCAGCACCGCGAAGGGCCGATCGCCCACCACCGGCCTGGCGCACAGCACGGCATGCCCCAGCCCGAGCGCTTCGGACTGGGTGACGAAAACGGACCGCACGTGCGACGGCAGCACGTTGCGCACCTGCTGCAACTGCTCGATCTTGCCGGCCGCCTGCAGACGCTGTTCGAGTTCGTAGGCCTTGTCGAAATAATCGGCGACCGCGTGCTTATAGCGATTGGTGACGAACACCAAGGTGTCGCATCCGGCCTGCACCGCCTCGTCCACCGCGTACTGGATCAGCGGCCGGTCCACGATGGGCAGCATTTCCTTCGGGACCGTCTTGGTGGCCGGCAGGAAGCGGGTGCCCAGACCGGCCACGGGAAACACGGCCGTGCGTACCGCACGCTGCACGGGCGGCATTGGTCAGACCGTCCGTGCGTGACGTGCGGGAAACGCGATGACGGTGCTGCCGGGATCGACCCTGGAACGCTGCACCGGGTCGAATTCGGGAACCGCGGCACGCAGGGCATTGGCCAGGCGCTCCAGGTCGTAGTCCGCACAGGCGTGCTGCAGGTCATTCAGCGCCATGTCGATGGCATCCGCGGACACGTCGCGCGATTCGGCCTGCAGGATCTTCGGATGCGCGGTGGGACGATAGCGTTCGTCGGCATGGAACAGGCTTTCGTGCAGTTTCTCGCCGGGACGCAGACCGGTGTACACGATGGCGATGTCGCGCTGGGGCTGTTTCCCCGCCAGACGGATCATCTGCTCGGCCAGCAGGCGGATCGGCACCGGTTCACCCATGTCCAGCGTGTAGATGGCCGAATGCGAGCCGAAGGCCGCGGCCTGCAGGATCAGCTGGCATGCCTCGGGGATGGTCATGAAATAGCGGGTGACATCCGGATGGGTCACCGTGATGGGGCCGCCGGCCCGGATCTGTTCGCGGAACAGCGGCACCACGCTGCCGGCCGAATCCAGCACGTTGCCGAAGCGCACGGTGATGGCGTTGGTGCCATGCGTCGCGGCCATGCCCTGGCACACCATTTCCGCCAGTCGCTTCGTGGCGCCCAGCACGTTAACCGGGTCCACGGCCTTGTCGGTGGAAATCAGCACGAAACAGCCTGCGCCGGCATCGCGTGCCGCCTGGGCAACCGTGCGGGTGGCCAAGGCATTGTTGCGCACGGCCTCGCGCAGCTGGCCCTCCAGGACCGGCACCTGCTTGTACGCAGCGGCATGGAACACGGCATCCGGTGGTGCCAGGCGCATGGCGTGTGCCATCACGGCCGGGTCGCCGCAATCGCCCAGCACCGGAATGCAGTCGATGTCGGGAAAACTCCGCTGCAGCTCGATCTGCATGCGCATCAGCGCCAGTTCGTCGATTTCGACCATCACCAGCCGGCTGGCACCCAGACGTGCGCACTGGCGGCAGAGTTCCGAACCGATCGACCCCCCCGCCCCGGTCACCAGCACGGCACGTCCGGACAGCCAGGTGCGGATCGCCTTCCAGTTCGGAGTGACGGGGCGCCGCCCCAGCAGATCCTCGATGGAAATTTCCTTCAACTCGCCCGGCAGCGAGCGGCCGGCCAGCAAGTCGTCGAAACGCGGCACCTGACGGATCGGCAGACCGGTCGCTTCGCACAGTTCCACCGCACGTCGCAATGTGGCGGCATCCTGCGACGGCATCGCGATCACCAGCATGTCGGCCGCGGTTTCCGGAGCGATGCGTGTCACCGCGTCCAGGCGCCCCAGCACCGGTACGCCATGCAGGCGGCTGCCCTGCAGCTTGGCGGCATCGTCGAGAAAGCCGACCGGCTGGTACACGCCGGTGCGGCGCATGTCGCGCAGCAGGGCTTCGCCGGCTTGTCCCGCGCCCAGGATCAGCACGCGCCGCACCGGCCGCCCTGCCGCGCCGATGCCATGGTCTTTCCACACCCGGTACAGCAGGCGCGGCATGCCCAGCAGCATGGTCAGCACCACCGGATACAGCACCAGCACCGATCGCGGCACGTACTGCAGGCGGTTGTACAGGAACAGGCAGGCCGCAATCGACAGCAGGCCGATCAGCGATGCCTTCACGATGTTGACCAGATCGGGCACGCTGGCGAATCGCCACAATCCGCGATACAGCCCGACCCGCCAGAACACCACGCCTTGCGCCAGCAGGACCAGCACCAAATCGGCATCGAAACCGAATTCGGGTACCGGTCCACCCGCGGACGCGATGGCATAGCGGAACTGGTGCAGTCCCAACCACGCCAGGCACACCATCGCCAGGTCGTGGAAGATGACGGCCGCGCGCGGCAGGTGCATTCGCCAGCGGTTGTCGGGGGATGTCATGAACGGATTCCTTGCGACTGCATCGGCAGGTAGTGCCAGTTGCGGGTCGTCCACCAGATGCCCGCCCCCGCCAGGCACCAGCCGACCACGCCAAGCATGATAACGCCCGGTGCCCGCGTGTGCAGCAAGCAGGCCACGCCCAGACCGGCGATCGTCCAAGCCGCATAGGCCAGGGTGACCGGCCAGTGCTGCTGTCGCGCTCGTGCCGCGCGCTGGTATAGATGCTGCACGTGGGCACTCCACCAAGGTTCGCGGCGAACGATGCGCCTGGACAATGTCAACGATGCGTCAAGAAGAAAGGCCGACATCGGCAGCAGGAGCACCCACAGCGCGAAAGGCGGCAGGTCCTGCGGCCAGATCAGCAGGGCGAAGGCCAGCAGGAATCCGAGCGATCCGCTGCCGACATCGCCCATGAAGATGCGCGCCCGGGGCGCATTGAACGGCAGGAACCCCGCACAGACCGCGGCCAGTGCCAACGCCGGCAGCCAGGCCATCTGCGCTGCAGGAACCAGCACCATCGCCAGCGCGCACAGCAGCGCCTGACTGGCGGCGATGCCGTCGATACCATCCATGAAGTTCCACACGTTCACCAACACCGGGATCGCGATCGCGACGACGCCCACCTGCGGCAAAGGCGCACCGGACAGCCACGCACCGACCCCCACGGCCAGGGCCGCCAGCACGTGCGCCGTCAGCCGGATGCGCGCCGACAACCCGCCGTGATCGTCGCGCCAACCCACCCCGGCCACCAGCGACAACCCGACCATCCCGCCCAGCAGCAGCGCGGCCCGCTGCGGTTGCCAGCACAGCAAACAGGCCATCGCCACCAGGCCGGAAACCGCAAACACGATACCGCCGCCGCGCGGCGTGGCCACCGCATGGCTGCGGCGTGCATCCGGCTGGTCGATCAGCGCCTTGCGGATGGCGTAGCGACGTGCCAGAGCGGTGCCGATAAGCCCGATCATGGCATGCATCGCCAGCCAGGCGCCGATCATCCCGACATCGCGCATGTCCGGTCACACCACCGCGTAGTTCAGCAGCGGCTTGATCGTGCCCCATTCCTTGCAGCTGGGGCAGCGCCAGTGGTGGCTGCGCGCACCGAAACCGCAGCGGTTGCAGCGGTAGCTGGGATTGCGCACCAGCAACTGGTCGGTGATGTGCTTCAATTCCCGCAGCACGCCACCGGCATCGCCGCCGGCATCGGCCAGGGTCAGGTCGATCAGCGCCGCCTCGCCGCGCACCGAAGGACGATTCTTCAGTTCGGTGGACAGGTACTCGCGCGCGGCCACCACGCCGCTTTCGCCTTCGATCAAGCGTGTCAGCGCCAGCACCGGGGCGATGCCGCGGTAGTGTTCGGCCAGCTCCAGCAGGAAGGATCGGGCGCCGGTCACCTCGCCGACCCGGGCATAGGCTGGCATCAATGCCGGCAGGATGTCCGGCAGGAAGTCGGGATCGTGACGCGCGGCGCGTTCCAGGGCACGGATCGCGGCGCGGTCGTTGCCGGTTTCCAGTTCGATGCGCCCTTCCAGCATGCCCGCACGCACGGATGTGGGATCGGCCGCGTAGGCGCGGGCGATGGCCGCCCGTGCGCCGGGGGCATCGCCGGCAGCACGCAGCTGATCGGCCAGTTCGCATTCGAACTGGGCCACAAAACGGCCCATGGCCTCGCCGGTCACGTCCTCGTAGCGCAGCGCGTTCTCGATGGCCTTGGGCCAGTCGCGTTCGGCCTGGTAGATGTCGATCAGGTGTTTCAAGGCCTGGGGCGCGCGCTGGTCGATGCGGGCCAGGTCGGTGAACACGGTTTCGGCGCGATCCAGCAGGCCGGAACGCATGTAGTCCTCGCCCAGTGCCAGCAGCGCCTGCACCCGTTGCGCATCGCCCAGGTCGCGTCGTTCCACCAGTGCCTGGTGCAGGCGGATGGCACGATCCACCTCGCCGCGACGGCGGAACAGATGGCCCAGTGCGATCTGCGTTTCGAAGGTGTCCTTGTCCAGTTCGGCGATGTGCAGGAACAGCTCGATCGCCTTGTCCGGCTGTTCGTTCAGCAGGTAGTTCAGGCCGCGGAAATAGGTGGTGGACAGCTTGCTGACCCGGCTGCTGCTGTCGTGCTTGCCGCCGCGGCGGCCCAGTGCCCAGCCGATGACGCCCACCAGCGGCAGCAGAATGATGAACCAGATCCAGTCATCCAGCAGTGCCATGTTCGGCTCCTTCGGCGCCGCGGCGGCAGAGGCCGCGCCGCTGCGAAAACATCAGGCGTCGGTCAGCGGAACCGCGTCGCGCACCCGCTCGCGCAGTTCCTTGCCCGGCTTGAAATGCGGCACATGCCTGCCCGACAGGGCCACGGTATCGCCGGTCTTCGGGTTGCGGCCCTTGCGCGGGGCGCGGTAGTGCAGCGAAAAACTTCCGAATCCGCGGATCTCGATGCGTCCGCCGCCAGCCAGCTCGGCAGCCATCATGTCCAGCAGCGCTTTCACCGCGAGTTCGGCGTCTTCGGCCTTCAGGTGCGGTTGGCGCTGGGCCAGCAGTTCGATCAGTTCGGATTTGGTCATGGACATGCGATCACCGTGCAGGGATGGCCCCGGCGAACCGGGGCCATCGCTTCATGCATCGATCACTCAGGACTTGCTGTCCAGCTGCTCGCGCAGCAGCGCACCCAGGCGGGTGGTGCCGCTGGACGCGTCGGTGGCCGCCGACTTGTTGTACTCGGCCAGCGCCTCGGCGGTATCGGCTTCGTCCTTGGCGCGGATCGACAGCTGCATCGCCCGGCCCTTGCGGTCGTTGCCGACGATCTTGGCTTCCACCTCGTCGCCCACCTTCAGCACGTGCGAGGCGTCGTCCACGCGATCGGCGGAGATGTCGCGGGCGGCCACGTAGCCTTCCACGCCGTCACCCAGGTCGATGGTGGCACCCTTGGCATCGACTTCCTTCACCGTGCCCTTGACGATCGAGCCGCGCGAATGGCTGGCCACGTACTGGCCCATCGGATCCTGTTCCAGCTGCTTCACGCCGAGGCTGATGCGCTCGCGTTCCGGGTCCACGGCCAGCACCACGGCTTCCAGCATGTCGCCCTTCTTGAAGTTGCGGGCCAGGTCCTCGCCGTTGGTGTTCCAGGAGAGGTCCGACAGGTGCACCAGACCGTCGATGCCGCCGTCCAAGCCAATGAAGATGCCGAAATCGGTGATCGACTTGATCTGGCCGGACACCTTGTCGCCCTTCTTGTGGATCGCGGCGAAGGTTTCCCAGGGATTGCTGGTGACCTGCTTCATGCCCAGCGAGATGCGGCGGCGCTCCTCGTCCACGTCCAGCACCATCACTTCCACGTCGTCGCCGACCTGCACCACCTTGGACGGATTGACGTTCTTGTTGGTCCAGTCCATTTCCGACACGTGCACCAGGCCTTCCACGCCGGGTTCGATTTCCACGAACGCGCCGTAGTCGGTGACGTTGGACACCTTGCCGAAGGCGCGGGTGTTGGACGGATAGCGGCGCGAGATGTTGTCCCACGGATCCTCGCCCAGCTGCTTCAGGCCCAGCGACACGCGGTTGCGCTCGCGGTCGTACTTCAGCACGCGCACGTCCAGTTCCTGGCCCACTTCGACCACTTCGGACGGATGGCGCACGCGCTTCCAGGCCATGTCGGTGATGTGCAGCAGGCCGTCGATACCGCCCAGGTCGACGAACGCGCCGTAGTCGGTCAGGTTCTTCACCACGCCCTTCAGCTTGGCGCCTTCGACCAGCCTGTCCATCAGCGCCTCGCGCTCTTCGCTGTGCTCGCTCTCGACCACCGCGCGGCGCGACACCACCACGTTGTTGCGCTTGCGGTCCAGCTTGATCAGCTTGAATTCCAGTTCCTTGCCTTCCAGGTACACCGGGTCGCGCACCGGGCGCACGTCCACCAGCGAACCGGGCAGGAACGCGCGCACGTCCTTGATGTCGACGGTGAACCCGCCCTTGACCTTGCCGCTGATGCGGCCGGTGATGGTGTCGCCCTTCTCCAGGGCCTCTTCCAGTTCGTCCCACACCATGGCGCGCTTGGCCTTCTCGCGCGACAGCACGGTTTCGCCGAAGCCGTTCTCCAGGCTGTCCAGCGCCACCTTCACGGTGTCGCCGATGCCCACGTCGATTTCGCCGGCGTCGTTCCGGAACTGTTCGATCGGCACGATGCCTTCGGACTTCAGCCCGGCATTGATCACCACCACGTCGTTGCGCACGTCCACGACGGTCCCGGTGACGATGGCGCCCGGCTTCAGCTTGGCCAGGTTGGTCTGGCTCTGTTCAAACAGTTCGGCAAATGATTCGGTCATTTAAAATGTCTCGGTTGCAGTTCAGACCCGATGCGCGGCATGCAGGTCCACCCGTTGGCGGCCGGGCGGGATTACCCATTGGCCGTGAGTGCTGGTTGGAATGGCCACCGGGAAAACCGGCGGAAGGGGTTCTGCAGGATGCCGCCGGCACGCGGGTCACGCGGCCGGCTGCACCAGTGCGAGCACCTGCGCCACCACCGCCTCGATGCCTTGGCCGGTGGTGTCGATGCAGACGGCGTCGTCGGCCGGCCGCAGCGGCGCCACCGCGCGGTTGGCATCGCGCGCGTCGCGGGCAAGAATCTCGCTCAGCAGACCGTCCAATGTAACCGAAACTCCCTTGTCCTTCAACTGCTTATGCCGCCGCAGGGCGCGTTCCTCGGCGCTGGCGGTCAGGAACACCTTGATCTGCGCGTCGGGAAAGATCACCGTGCCCATGTCGCGGCCGTCGGCCACCAGTCCCGGTGCCTGGCGGAAGCCACGCTGCAGGTCCAGCAAAGCGGCGCGCACCTGCGGGATGGGGGCAATGGCCGAGGCGGCCGCGCCAGCGGTTTCCATGCGCAGTTGATGGGTGGCGTCCTTGCCGTTCACGATCACCCGCGGCTCGGCCGAGCCGTCGCCGGTGTCGAAGCGGATGTCGGTGCGCGCGGCACAGGCCGCCACCGCATCGCCATCGGACAGGTCCACGTGCCCCCAGGCCGCCGCAAGACCCACGGCACGGTAGATCGCCCCGGAATCGAGATAATGCCAGCCAAGCCGGTGGGCCACATGCCGGCTGATGGTGCCCTTGCCCGACCCGGACGGCCCGTCGATGGTCAGCACGGGCGGAAGCTGGGCGGCGGCTTTGGGCATGACGGTGCTCGGGGCGGGCAACGCGCATTCTAGACTGGCCAGCATGTCGGCCTACAGCGGCTTGATCGTGCGCTTACGGATCGGCTAGAATGGCCGGCTGACGATTCCACTCCAGTTATTTTCCTGCCGAGGTTCATCATGAAGGTCCTGTCCTCTCTGAAGTCGGCGAAGGCCCGCCACCGCGACTGCAAGGTCGTGCGCCGTCGCGGCAAGGTCTTCGTGATCTGCAAGTCCAACCCGCGTTTCAAGGCCCGTCAGCGCTGAATCCAGGCGTTCGCGTGCGTGAATCGGAAGGCCGCCGGTGGGCGGCCTTCGTGCTATCGGCGTCACGAAAAGCACGCTGGCGCTTGCACGGGGATGGTGCGATGCGCATAGAATCGCCTGTTCGCCGCTGCTGCGGCCGCTTTCGGAGAAGGTTCATGCGTCATCTGCTGCTTGCTTCCTGCCTGGCCGGCCTGTGCCTGGCCGGCACCGCCCATGCCGAGACCCTGCTGGTCGACCGGGTCAAATCCAATGTCGCCATGCCTGCTCGAGGCATGAGCATGGCCCAGGTGCAGGCGCGCTTCGGTGCCCCGGCCGAACGCCTGGATGCCCGCGGCGGGCAGAAGCGCGCCTGGCCGACCATCAATCGCTGGCGTTACAACGACTTCATCGTGTACTTCGAGCGCGACAAGGTGGTCGATGCGGTGGCCGTGCAGGCCTCGGCCGAGGAAGTCGGGCCGAAGCCGGCCATCCAGTAATCGCGCTGCCCTCGCTTCGGCAACACCCGATTTTTCCGACCGCCCGCGGCGCTGCTGTGGGCGGTCGATGCCTGTCCGGCTGACCGCCGCCACTTCCGGATCGTTCGACATGACATCGCAGCCCCGTTTCCCTGCCGAATGGGAGCCGCAATCGGCGATCCTGATCGCCTGGCCGCATGCCGGCACCGACTGGGCCGCACGCCTGGGCGCGGTGGAGGATGCGTACATCGCACTGGTGGCCGCCATCACCCGCTTCCAGCCGGCGGTGATCGTGGTGGCCGACGACGACGTTGAGGCCTATGCCGAAGCCCGCCTGCGCAGCAATCGGGTGGAAATGACGCGGGTTCGATTCGTGACCGCGCCGTACAACGACACCTGGCTGCGCGACACCGGACCGATCACGTTGCGCGATGGCGACGGTTACCACTTGCTGGATTTTCGCTTCACCGGCTGGGGCGGCAAGTTCGAAGCCAGCCAGGACGACCGCCTGATCGAGCGCCTGATCGACTTGAAGTTGTTTGGAAAAATCGATCATCAAGCCATTGATTTTGCATTGGAAGGTGGCGCCATCGAAACCGACGGCGCCGGCACGTTGCTGACCACCTGGCAGTGCCTGCACGAGCGCCATCCCGCTACCAGCCGTGAACGGTTGACTGAACGGCTGGCCGGCTGGCTGCGGCAGGATCGAGTGCTGTGGCTGGATCACGGTCACCTGGAAGGCGACGACACCGACGCCCACATCGACACGCTGGCCCGCTTCGCCGCGCCGGATGCGATCGTGTTCCAGGCCTGCGACGACCCGACGGATTCGCACTATTCCGGGCTGCAGGCGATGGCAGACGAGATCGCCGCTCTGCGCACGCGCGACGGCCAGCCATACCGGCTGTTCCCGCTGCCGTGGGCAAGACCGATCATGGACGATGGCCGCCGGTTGGCTGCCAGTTACGCGAACTTCCTCATCATCAACGGCGCGGTGTTGATCCCGGCCTACGCCGATCCGGCCGATGCCGAAGCGGCGCGGGTGATGCAGGCCGCGTTTCCGGACCGCGAGATCGTGCCGATCGATTGCCGGCCGATCATCTGGCAGAACGGCAGCCTGCACTGCCTGACCATGCAGCTGCCGGCGGGTCTGATCACGGCCTGACGCTCCGCTCGCCTCTACACTATGCGCATGAACCGCACGACGTCCCGCACCAACCTTCCCGTCGCCCTGGTCCAGGAGCGCAACCACGGCGATGCCGTGGCCAACCTGGCCGTGATCGAACAACGCGTGGCCGAAGCCGCCAGCCAAGGCGCGAAGCTGGTGCTGATGCAGGAGCTGCACAACGGCGCCTACTTCTGCCAGCACGAGTCGGTGGACGAATTCGACTTGGCCGAGCCCATCCCCGGGCCCAGTACCGAGCGCTTGTCCAAACTTGCGAAACAACACAAGGTTGTTCTCGTAAGCTCCTTGTTCGAAAAGCGTGCAACCGGTCTGTATCACAACACCGCTGTGGTGTTTGATGCCGATGGCTCGACTGCCGGAAAGTACCGAAAGATGCACATTCCGGACGATCCGGGCTTCTACGAAAAGTTCTACTTCACCCCCGGCGACCTCGGCTTCGAACCCATCGACACCTCGGTCGGACGCCTCGGCGTGCTGGTGTGCTGGGACCAGTGGTACCCGGAAGGCGCCCGCCTGATGGCCTTGGCCGGTGCCGAACTGCTGCTGTACCCCACCGCGATCGGCTGGGATCCGGACGACGATGCCGCCGAAAAAAACCGCCAGCGCGAAGCGTGGGTACTGTCGCACCGCGGCCACGCGGTCGCCAACGGGCTGCCAGTGCTGTCCTGCAACCGGGTCGGTCACGAACCATCGCCGCTGGGCACGTCCGGCATCGATTTCTGGGGCAACAGCCACGTGCTGGGGCCGCAGGGCGAGTTCATCGCTGAAGCGGGCATCGAACCCACCATTCTGATGGCCGAAGTGGACATGGCCCGCAGCGAGCACGTGCGCCGCATCTGGCCGTTCCTGCGCGACCGCCGCATCGATGCCTACGGCGACCTGACCCGCCGCTACCGTGACTGACCTCGCCGTGTCCGAATCCACCGCGCCTGCAGTCGGCGCGCCCGTCGACTGGCGATCACAACCGTTGCAGGTGGTCGAGCGCGACGGCGTGCGCTACACCCTGCTCGGCACGGCCCACGTGTCGAAGCAAAGCGTGGACGCCGTGCGCGCCGCCATCGACAGCGGCGAATTCGATGCGGTGGCGGTGGAACTGGACCCGCAGCGGCTGGCCGCGCTGCGCAATCCCGACGCGTTGGCCCGTGTGGACCTGGTGAAGATCATCCGCGACGGCAAGCTGGCCCTGTTCGCGGCCAATCTGGGGCTGGCGGCCTACCAACGCCGCCTCGCCGAGCAGCTGGGCATCGAGCCGGGTGCCGAATTGAAGGCGGCCGTGCTGGAAGCCGAAGCCCGCGGTCTGCCGGTGGAATTGATCGACCGCGACGTGGGCCTGACTTTCCGTCGTGCCATGGATCAGCTGGGCTGGTGGCAGCGGGCCAAGCTCGGTTCCGGCATCCTGATCTCACTGTTCGACCGCGAGGAGGTCTCCGACGAGCAGATCGAAGGCCTGAAGGAAGGCGACATGCTGGAAGCCAGCTTCGGTGAATTCGCAAAGCAAAGTCCGGCGCTTTACGAAAGCATCATCGCCGAACGCGACCGTTACATGGCCGCCCGCCTGCGCGACGGCGTTCCGGCGGCCCGGAATGTGCTGGCCGTATTGGGTGCAGGACATTTATCCGGCACAATCAAGCACTTGTCTGATGATTGCGATCATCCACTTGAAGTGACGGCCGAGCTGGAAAGCGTCCGCAGCAAGAGTGGCATTCCCTGGTTCACCTTGCTGCTGGCCGTGTTCGTGCTCGGTGGTTTCGCGTGGGGCTTCTGGAAGGGCGGCCTGGATGTCGGCCGCGACCTGCTGCTGTACTGGGTGGCGTTGACGGCCGGACTGGGCGCACTGGGATGCGCGATCGCCCGCGGCCATCCGCTCAGCATTCTTGGCGCGGCGGTGGCCTCGCCGATCACGCCGCTGCACCCGGCGCTGGCATCGGGGATGGTCAGCGGCCTGATCGAGGCCATCCAGCGCAAGCCCACCCATGCCGATTTCATGGCCCTGCGCGACGACGTGCAGAGCGTGCGCGGCCTGTATCGCAACCGCGTGGGCCGGGTGCTGCTGGTGTTCTTCCTCAGCAACCTGGGCACCGCGCTGGGCGTGTGGATCGGTGGTGCCGGCATGCTGCGCACGCTGCTGGGGTGAGCTGTTTTTGCGCCGCTGTGCGAACGGTGGCACAATGACGGACTTTGCCGTCTTGCACCGCTGGTCGGCGACCTCCATCCAACCGACCGGTATTACATCTTCCTGCATATGGCGAAAGACGACGTCATCGAATTCGAGGGTACGATTTCCGAAACCCTCCCCAACACCATGTTCCGGGTCACCCTGGAAAACGGCCACGAGATCATCGCCCACATCTCCGGGCGCATGCGCAAGAACTACATCCGCATCCTCACCGGCGACAAGGTCAAGGTGGAAATGACCCCCTACGACCTCACCAAGGGCCGCATCACCTACCGGATGAAGTGACTGCGGCGACGTCTGCCTGAAGAGAATCGCAAGACAAGCGACGCGGCGACCCGCTTGCGTCAAGGCTGCAGACTGCGACGCTCGATCGAGCACCCCGCAAGGAGCGTTTGTTCTGCATGGCCCGCGGGATTCCGTCTGCTGCTCCGGATTGACCCTGCCCCGGCACCCGCATCGACCGTGATGTTCCAGGCCGGCGTGGCGGACGCATGCGCTGCAGGGCTGCTCCCCCCCCCGGCAGTGGCGGCACGTTCCTTGGATCGGATTCGGCGCGTCGGGGGATTGCGGCCGCCTGCCGGCGCCCCTAGACTGGTTACAGGACTGGGGAGAAAGACAGCATGTCGCACAAGGTCATCATCGCCATTTTGTCGGTGCTGCTCGTCTGCGTGGGCGGCGCCTGGGGTTACACCGTCTGGCAGAAGCAGCAGCAGGAACTGGCCGACGCGCGCAATGCCATTGCCGCGGCGAAACAGGCCGAGGAAGACAAGCGCAAGCAGGAGGAACTGGCTGCTGCGCAGGCCGCCGAAGTGGCCGAGCGGGAAGTGGAGCAAAGCCCGGAGGAACTGGAGGCCGGCCCGGCGTTCGAGTACGACTACGTGTCACCCGACACGCCCGAGTACCTGAAAGCCTTCAATTTCGCCCAGAACAACGAACTGTGGAAGAGCTTTCCCGAGCTGGGCGCGGTGGACGGCCGCTTCATGCTGCCGCGTCCGCTGAAACTGGTCACCGCCGAATGCGGCAACGTGAACGCGTTCTACAGTCCGGACAAGACCGTGGTGGTGATGTGCTACGAGATGATCCATGCGCTGCTGGAGCGCGGCGTGGCCCTGCGAGAAGCCAACCAGTTCTCCGAGGAATTCCCGATCCGCTATCTGCAGGCCAACCTGCGCTTCATCGTGATGCACGAGGTGGGCCATGCACTGGTCGATCTGCTTGATCTGCCGATCACCGGGCGCGAGGAAGACGCCGCCGACCAGCTGGCCGGCTGGATGATGCTGAAGAACGTCGATACCACCGAATCGTTCGGCACCCTGGCGATGAACATGCAGATGGCCGCGGATTTCTTCGCCGCCGATTCGCAGCAGTACGGCATGCAGCACTATGCCGATGTGCACTCGCTCGGGCAGCAGCGCTTCTTCAACATCCAGTGCATGATCTACGGGCACGATCCGGCGCGCTTCCTGCGCATCGTCACCTCCGGCAACCTGCCGGAGGACCGTGCCCAGGGCTGTCCGGACGAGTCCGAACGCATCACCAATGCCTGGACGGCGCTGATGGAGCCGCATCTGGCTCCGCGCTACAGGCTGACGCCGGACCAGGCCGAACAGGCCGAAAACAAGGTGGCCGAGCAACGGCGCAGCCAGGCCGCGCCCTACGTGAGTCGCCCATCCTCAGCTGCGGATGCGGCGGCGGATGCGGCCACCGAATGACTGTTGGTCGCCGACGCCATCGACTGACTGCGGCATGCCGCGTAGAATGATGCGGCTTCGTCCGATCGTGCCGCCATGCCTTTCGTCGTCACCGAAAACTGCATCAAGTGCAAATACACCGACTGCGTGGAAGTGTGTCCGGTGGACTGCTTCCACGAAGGTCCCAACTTCCTGGTGATCGATCCGGACGAGTGCATCGACTGCACGCTGTGCGAGCCGGAATGTCCGATCAACGCCATCTATCCGGAAGACGATGTGCCGGCCGGCCAGGAACACTTCGCCGCGCTGAATGCCGAGCTGTCGCAGCAATGGCCGGTGATCACCACGCGCAAGGACCCGCTGCCCGATGCCAAGGAATGGGATGGCAAACCGGACAAGCTACCGCTGCTGGAACGCTGAGGCCACCGGCTGCCTGTACATCCGGATTGGGCGATGCAAACGGAAACGGGCGCCGCAAGGCGCCCGTCGCGTGCCGCCAGTGCGTGATTCAGCCGCCCAGCGCCGCCTTCAACGCCGCCATCAACCTGGCCGGCGCAGCTCCGGCGGCCGGAACGCCACGCGGGTCCACCGCCGACACGTTCACCTGCTCGCCATTCTGGGCCAGACGGATCAGGAAGTTGCTGCCTTCGTAACCCACGTCGAAGGTGCCCAGCAGCTGCGCGCTGTTGGCCACGGTGACTCCGGAGATGCCAGCCAGCGCCTGCTGCACCTGTCCGAACACCGCATCGCGCTGACCTGCCACGCTGAACCCGGTGGCTGGCGCGGCGGCCGGAGCGGCGGCCGGAGCCGCCGCTGCGGCATTGCCCACGCTGGAGCGCATCACCGACTGGCTGCCACCCAATGCGCTTTCGGTGTTGGGGCGATCCAGATCAGGCGGCACTTCCAGCGGGCGCGATTCCGGCGGCTGCTGATATGCGGAATCCTTGCGGAACCAGCTGCAGCCGGAAACGGCCGTGGTCAGCAGGGCGACTACGGCAACCAGGGCGACTTGGCGAGAACGGACCATCGGCGAATACTCCAGAGGAAACGGGTGCGGCTCAGGCCGCGTCAGGCGGATTCTAGCGCGTGCACCTGGTCGGCCATCGCGGCGACGGTCGGCAGGTGTTCAGCGGACAGGTGTGTCAGTGGCAGGCGGATGCCATCGCGATGACCATATCCCAGTTGCGCCAGCAGTGCCTTCAGCGGGATCGGATTGGATTCCACGGCCAGAAACGCGAACAGCGGCTGCAGGGCGGCATCCAGTTCGGCGGCACGCGCGGCATCGGCCGATCTCGCGGCATCGCACAGCCGACGCATGGCGGCAGGGACGGCATTCGATGCCACCGACACCACGCCATCGGCGCCGGCCAGCATGGCGTCGGCAGCGGTCGGATCATCGCCACTCAGGACGGCAAAGCCGGCCTGGCGCAATTGCAGCAGGGCGGCGATGCGCTGCGGGTCGGCCTTGGCTTCCTTGATCGCGACGATGCCGGGATGTTGCTGCAACCGGGCCACCGTCTCCGGCTGCAGGTCGCAACCGGTGCGACCGGGCACGTTGTACAGCACCACCGGCAGGCCGCCGTGCTCGGCCACTGCCTGGAAGTGTGCCAGCAGGCCGTGCGCGGTGGGGCGCACGTACGGCGGCGTGACCACCAGCGCCAAGTCGGCACCGGCGTCGGCGGCCAAGCGGGTGCGTTCGATCGTGGCGGCCGTGGCCGACTGCCCGGTTCCGGCCAGCACCGGCACCTGTCCGGCCACCTGCCGCACGGCCAGTTGCAGCAGACGGGTGAACTCGTCGCTGCTCAATGCCGCGGCCTCGCCGGTGGACCCGGCCACGACCAGTGCCTGCGTTCCCGCAGCCAGCTGGCGGTCGATCAGGCGCCGCAAGGCATCCGGATCCAGGGCGCCTGCCGGGGTGAATGGCGTGGCCAAGGCGGTGATGCTGCCGGCGAATGCCGGTGGGGGGTCGGTTGAAGGCTTCAAACGTGCTGTCGGGCCGGAGGGAACCCGGCATGTTACTTGCGGCCGGAAACCGGGGGCAAGTATGCTGACGCGTCCGCCCGGCAGGCCCGCGGGCACCGCTCCATTCCTCTTTTCCTTGCAGATGCCGCCTTGACCGATCACGACCCCGCCGCGCGCCCGTCCCAGAACGAGAACCACCTGCTGATCAACGCCTATTCCACCCATCCGCAATCGCCGCTGCTGGCAGTGACCCGGCGCATCGCCGACAGCGGCTGCAATCTGGCCGACAGCCGCCTGGGCACGGTGGGCCGCGACGTGTCGATGACCGCGCTGGCCGTGGGCTCCTGGGATGCCGTGGCCAAGCTGGAGACCATGCTGGGCAAGCTGGAGCGCGAGGAAGGCCTGAAGCTGGTGTGGTACCGCACCGGTCCCAAGCCGCTGCAGTCCAACCTGCTGCCCTACGTGGTGGAGGTGGTATCGGCCGACAAACCCGGCATCCTGTACCAGCTGGCGGAGTTCTTCACCGGCCAGGGCATCACCGTGGAAAGCCTGCACAGCACCCGCTACCGGGCCATGCAGACCGGCGCCGACATGTTTTCGGCGCAGCTGACCATCGGCGTGCCAGCCGACATGCACATCGCCACCCTGCGCGATGACTTCCTGGAACTTTGCGACCACCTGAATCTGGACGCGATCCTGGATCCGATGAAGTTCTGATCACCGTCCATGATCGACACCGGAACCCGCCTGCCCGCCGCCCTGCGCAAGCAGCCGCTGCTGCTGTCCGACGGCAGCCACACGCGCTTGGGCGATCACGGCTGGGTGGTGCTGTACTTCTATCCGAAGGACAACACCCCCGGCTGCACCACCGAAAGCCGCGATTTCAATGCGCTGCTGCCGGAATTCGACGCCTGCGATGCCACCGTGCTGGGCGTGTCGCGCGATTCGGCCCGCTCGCACGCCGGCTTCCGCAAAAAACAGGACTTGGCGTTCGAACTGATCAGCGATGGCGACGAGGCGCTGTGTCGCGCCTTCGACGTGATCCAGCCGAAAAAGCTGTACGGCCGCGATTACGAAGGCATCGAACGCAGCACCTTCCTGATCGATCCGCAGGGCCGCGTGCAGCAGGCCTGGCGCAAGGTGAAGGTGCCCGGACACGCCCAGGCCGTGCTGGACGCGCTGCGCACGGCGCAGGCCGCGTGATCCGGCCGCATGCCCCCTCTGCGCACGCGACCGCATCGGGCGCGGCATCGCTTTTTCCTTCTTCCGCGGAACTCGAGGCCTTCGCCGCATGACGCGCAGCAAACGCATCTACGTGCTCGACACCAACGTGCTGATGCACGATCCGACCGCGCTGTTCAAGTTCGAGGAACACGACGTGTACCTGCCGATGCAGGTGATCGAGGAACTGGACAACGCCAAGAAGGGCACCTCCGAAGCCAGCCGCAATGCGCGCCAAGTCAGCCGCTTCCTGAACGAATTGATCGAAGCCCAGGGCAGCGACGCGATCGGCAACGGCGCGGGTCTGAAGCTGCTCCGGCCGCAGGGCCTGCAGCTGCGCGGCGCCGACAGCATCGGCCAGCTGCATTTCCAGACCCGCGATTTCGATGCCGGCCAGCGTTTCGGCAAGGTGATGCCCGACAACGCCATTCTCGGCGCGGTGCTGACGCTGAAGGACAGCCAGCCCGAGACGCCGGTGGTGCTGGTGTCCAAGGACATCAATCTGCGCATCAAGGCCTCGATTGCAGGCATCGCCTCGGAAGACTACGAGAACGACCGCGCGCTGGACGACTTCAGCCTGCTGTACACCGGCGCCACCGCGCTGCCGCCGGATTTCTGGGAACGCCACGGCAAGGACCTGAAGTCGTGGACCGACAAGGGCCGCACCTACTACGAGCTGCAGCCGTCCGACGACGACGACTGGCATCCCAACCAGTTCCTGTTCCTGCCTGGCGACGAGCAGTCGGAATTCCAGGTGGTGTCGGTGGATGCCAAGCGCGCGGTGCTGCGCATCGTGGACGACTACCGCAGCCAGCAGCACGCCGTGTGGGGGATCACCGCGCGCAACCGCGAGCAGAATTTCGCCCTGAACGCGCTGATGGATCCGGACATCGACTTCGTCACCCTGCTCGGCACCGCCGGCACCGGCAAGACCCTGCTGACGCTGGCGGCGGGTCTGGCACAGACCATGGACGCGCAGCGCTACCGCGAGATCATCATGACCCGCGCCACGGTCAGCGTGGGCGAGGACATCGGTTTTCTGCCCGGCACCGAAGAGGAAAAGATGACCCCGTGGATGGGCGCGCTGACCGACAACCTGGAAGTGCTGATGCCCAGCAACAAGGGCAGCAGTCGCTGGGAGAATGCCGCCACCAACGACCTGCTGGCGTCGCGCATCAAGATCCGGTCGATGAACTTCATGCGCGGCCGCACCTTCCTGAACCGCTGGCTGATCCTGGACGAGGCGCAGAACCTGTCGCCCAAGCAGATGAAGACGCTGATCACCCGCGCCGGTCCCGGCACCAAGATCGTGTGCTTGGGCAACGTGGAGCAGATCGACACGCCCTATCTCACCGAAACCACGTCGGGGCTGACCTACGTGGTGGACCGCTTCAAGGGCTGGCCGCACAGCGCGCACGTCACCCTGAAACGCGGCGAACGCTCGCGCCTGGCCGATTACGCCTCGGAAGTGCTGTGATGCCGCCCAAGTCATGGTGTCCCGCTGCCTGAAACGCGCAACACGACGGTGACGCACCGGCATGCCGACAGCCGCCCGCCCCTGCCGCGCTGGGTGCTGCTGGGCACCTGCGCCCTGGCCTGCATCGCCGGCATGGTTAACGTGGCGGGATTCCTGGGCTTCGAGCACCAGGGCATCACCCATCTCACCGGCCTCAGCACATTGCTGGGCGCGGCCATCGGTCACGGCGACGTGGGCGCGGTGCTGCAACTGGCCGGCGTGATCGGCGCGTTCGTGGCCGGCGCGGTGCTGAGCGGCCTGATCGTGCACGACAGCGACCTGAAGCTGGGCCGCCGCTACGGCGTGGTGCTGGCACTGGAGGCCGTGCTGCTGGTGCTGTCGGTGAGCGGCTTCAAGCATGGACACATGAGCGGCGCCATGTTGGCCGCTGCCGCCTGCGGATTGCAGAATGCGCTGGCCACCACCTGGCGCGGCATGCTGATCCGCACCACGCACGTGTCCGGCCTGTTCACCGACATCGGCATTGCCGTCGGGCATGCCTTGCGCGGCCGGCCCTGGCACGTGGCGCGCCTGCAGCTGGCACTGCTCACCATCGGCGCGTTCGTGTTCGGCTGCGTGTGCGGCACGTGGCTGTTCGGCTGGCTGTCCTACGACGCGCTGTACGTGCCGGCCGCCTGGACCGGACTGGTCGGCATCGGCTACGTGCTTTATCGTCACCACCATTTCCACCGGACAGCCCCGCATGCATGAACGCACTCCCTCGGTCGTGACCATCGCCGGCAGCGATTCCGGCGGCGGCGCCGGCATCCAGGCCGACCTGAAGACCTTCGCTGCACACGGCGTGCACGGCCTGAGCATCGTCACCGCACTGACTGCACAGAACACCCGCGGCGTGTCTGCGATCCAAGTGCCGGATGCGGCCTTCCTGCATGCCCAGTTCGACGCCTGTTTCGACGATTTCGACATCCGCGTGGCCAAGATCGGCATGCTCGCCACGCGCGAGGTGATCGACGTGGTGGCCGACCAGCTGATCCTGCGCCGGGTGCGCCACGTGGTGCTGGATCCGGTGATGATCGCCACCACTGGCGCCCCGTTGCTGGACGACGATGCGCTGCTGCACCTGCGAACCCGGCTGCTGCCGCTGGCCAGCGTGGTCACGCCCAACATCCCCGAGTGCGACTGGCTGCTCCGCTGCAACATCACCGACGGCGACAGTGCCGATCGTGCTGCACAGCAGCTGCGCAGCCTGACCGGCAGCAACACCGGTGCAGTGCTGCTGAAAGGAGGACATCTGGATGAAGGCGACACGGTGATCGACCGATTCTGCGACGGCGATCACATCGTCCGCCTCGTGCATCCGCGGCTGGACGTGCAGGCCCACGGCACCGGCTGCACGCTGGCATCGGCGGTCGCAGCCAACCTGTGCCTGGGATCATCGATGCAGCAGGCCTGCAGCCGTGCCAGCGACTACGTGGCCGAAGCCCTGCGCACCGGGTACCGGCCCGGCAAGGGCGATCTGCGGGTGTTGCGCCACGTGCACGTGCCGCTGCCCGCCTGATCTGTCGCCCGAGCCGCCGGTCGGATGCAGCGGCTGCAGCCGGTCGCGCGTGGCGGCATACTGCAAACATCGATCGGCGGAAGGACAGGACGAGGACCGCGCGCATGCAGCGCTTGGCAATGCAATGGCTGACGGTGCTGCTGGCATTCACTTGGCCAGCCTCGGTGCAGGCACTGGATCCGGACCGCAGGCTGGACGAATACACCCTGCAGTCGTGGAACGTGCGCGACGGGCTTCCGCACAACATGGTGCATGCCATCGAGCAGGATGCCGACGGATTCCTGTGGGTGGCCACCTGGGAAGGCCTGGCCCGTTTCGACGGACGCCACTTCGTGGTTCACGACAACACCAACATCCCGGGGCTGCAATCCCGCGCGTTCCGGGCCCTGCATCGGCAGGCCAACGGCACCCTGCTGTTCGGTGCCATGCGCGAAGGCGTGTGGGAGCGTGCGCAGGGCGGCTGGCTGCGCGAACAGGCCAAGGCCTGGACCACCGCGATCCTGCGCGGCCGCGATGGCACGCTGTGGCTGGGCACCGAGAACGGCCTGCTGCGCCGCGGCGCCGATGGGCCTGCGCGATCGGTGCTGGATCATCGCCATGGTGTGGCTGGACAGCCATGGGTCCACGATCTGGTGGAACTGCCCGACGGACGCATCTGGGCAGCCACCGAATCCGGCCTGTTCGAACTGTCCGCCGACGCACGCCACGTTGCCGCCATCGCATTGCCCGAACCCGGCAACAGCGCCATCCGGGCACTGCTGCGGCATCGCGATGGCAGCGTCTGGGTCGCCCAGGATCGCGGTCTGCTGCGCCATGACGGTGCGCGATTCGAGCCCGTGCCGGCCTTCGCCGGTGTACGCGTGGACGCATTGCTGCAGGATCGCCATGGCGCGATCTGGGCCAACACGTCCGAACACGGGGTGCTGCGCTGGTTGAACGGGCGCCGTGAAACCCTGGGTGCCGAGCAAGGCCTGAGCGGACGCGGCACGCCGGCATTGCTGGAGGATCGCGAAGGCCTGATCTGGGTGGGCACCACCAACGGACTGTTCCGCATCGCCGACGGACCGGTGCGGGCGATCACGACCGCCCAAGGGCTGTCCGACGACTACGTGCGCAGCGTGCTGGCCGCAGCCGATGGCAGCCTGTGGATCGGGACCAGCGCAGGACTGGACCGCTGGCGCGACGGAACGCTGCAATCGATCGACCTGCCCTGGCGCAGCGGGGTGCCCGCCAGCGTGATGGCGCTGGCGCAGACCGCGGCAGGCATCTGGGTGGGCACGTTCGACGAAGGGATCCTGCTGGTTCCGCACGATCACGGCCCTGTGCGCCGGCTGGCATCCGGCGATGGCATGGCGCTGGACCGCATCCGCGCGCTGCTGGCCGCGCGCGATGGCGGGCTGTGGATCGGTACCGCCAATGGGCTGGTCCACCGCGATGCCGACGGCGGGCTGCATGCCTTCGGCCAGGCCGACGGACTGGCTGCCGGCATGGTTCGCGGTCTGCACGAAGCCCCCGAGGGGGATCTGTGGATCGCGCTGGGCGATGGCATCGCCAGGCGGATGCCGTCAGGCCGCACCCTCGTCTACAACCGCCGCAGCCAGCCGGCCTTTCCGGCCGACACCGCATTCGACTTCCATGTCGACCCGCAAGGCACCGTGTGGATCGGCAGTGACCGCGGGATCGTCCGCTTTCGTGACGGGCGCTTCGATGCATTCGGCCGTCGCCAGGGTCTGCCCAACGAATCGATTTTCCGCGTGCTGCCCGATGCCGCAGGCGACCTGTGGCTGTCCAGCAATCGTGGCGTGTTCCACGTCCCGCGCGCGCAGTTGGATGCCGCACTCCCCACGGGCCGACAGGCTCTGTCCCTGGACGTGTTCGACGAATCCAGCGGCATGCCCAGCAGCCAGGCCAACGGCAACAGTTTTCCGGCGGGTGCGCGGGACGGCAACGGCCTGTTGTGGATTCCCACCAGTGCCGGGCTGGCGTTGATCGATACCGTGTCCGCCAGTGCACGGCCGGCCATCCGCATCGCCACCGTGATCGAATCGGTTGCAGTGAACGATCGGGCGCCGGTCAAGCCGCCGTTGTCCCATGCCGCCGACACCGCACAGCGCATCGCCATCCAGTATGCGGGGCTGAATTTCCGCCACGCGCAGAACATCCGCTATCGCTACCGGCTGGAAGGCTTCGATCGTGACTGGGTGGAAGCCGGCAGCAATACCCAGGCCGTCTTCACCAACCTGCCCCCCGGACAATACCGCTTCCGGGTGCAGTCCAGCCTGCAGAGCGGCGACTGGACCCAGGGTGCAGGCGAGGCGGCTACCACGCTGATCCTGACCCCCGCGTTCTGGCAGCAACCGGCGTTCCAGCTGCTCGGTCTGCTGCTGCTGATGGTGCTGCTGGTGCTGCTATGGCAGTGGCGGCTGGCCCGATATCGACACCGGCAGCACGAACTCAGCGACATGGTGCACAACCGTACTCGCGAACTGCATGCCAAGAACCAGGCGCTGGAGATCGCGGCGCGCGAGCGCCATCAGTTGCTGCAGAAGCTGGAATTCCAGGCCACCCACGACGAGTTGACCGGCCTGTGGAATCGGCGCGCTGCAGCCGCTGAATTGACGCGCCTGGCACGCAGCGGGCAGACCGTGCATGCCGCGCTGATCGACGTGGACCATTTCAAGCGCATCAACGATGTCCACGGCCACGAAACAGGCGATCTGGCCCTGCAGGCGCTGGCCGATCTGCTGCGCACGCATTGCGCGGCCGCCGATGGACCGTGCTGCGCACGGCTGGGTGGCGAGGAATTCGTGATGCTGTTCCACGGCTGGTCCGACGAGCGCTGCCATGCCCATTGCGAACGTTTGCGGCAGGCCGTCGCCAGTCACGTGCTGCACGGCGCACGCGGTCAGCCCTTGCAGTTCGCGATCAGCATCGGATTGTCGCGTGGCCATCGCAGCCAGCCGGCCAGCGTGATCCTGCGCGAAGCCGACGCCCAGCTGTACCGGGCCAAGCATGCTGGGCGCAATCGCGTCTGCAGTGCGGTCGATGTGCCGATCCGTGAACCCGGCAATGGAATCGAGCCCATCTCCTAGGGTTTACCCTGGTGCAGTGATGTCGCCCTGCTGGATACACTGGCAACAGTTTGCGTACGGACCACTTGAGACCCCCCATGTTTGACAGAATCCGCGATTTCATCCTGCCACCCCCGCCTCCGCCGCCTCCCCCGCCGCCGCCTCCCCCGCCGGAACCGCCGGTCGAGGACAAGAGCTTCAAGGACTCCATCAAGGAACTGCCGGCGACCGTCAGCATCGGACCGGACAATGTCGGTGGCTCCTACGAAAACAAGACCAAGGTGGGCGATGACGCCAACAACGCCACCACCACCGACAAGGGCTCCGTCAGCATCACCGGCAATGGCGGCAGTGCCAGCGGCTCGCAGTCGCAATCGGTTACCACCACCGATGCCAACGGCACCAAGCAGACCGTCGGCACCACCCAGACCGGCGGCGTGGCCGTCGACACCGACAAGGGCACGGTCACGGCCAGCGGCGGTCTGTCGTTCAACGAAAGCATCACCAATGCCAAGGGCTACGGTGTCAGCTTCGGCGCCGGCACCAATGCCTCGGTCACCGGCGGCGTGAACACCGCCGATGGAGTGACCACCTACACCGCCGCATCCGACGTGTCGGTGTTCGTGAAGGGCGGCATCAACACGCCCAAGGCCGGGGTCGAGTTCGGTCATACCGAAGGCGTGAAAGGCAGCTACACGGTGTCGATGCCGGAAGCGGCCGCGCAGAACGCCAATCTGGCCAGCGTGAACCCGTTCGACCCGGCCAGCATGCCGGCCGGCACCACCATCAAGATGGACGGTTCGTCCTACAGCACCAACGAGTTCAGCGCCACCTTCAAGAATCTGGCGGTTGAAACCAAGGTGACCAACGAATCCGGCGCAAGCCTTGCGGTGGACAAGCTGGACGGCAACCGCGTGCGCGTCACCGCCGGCCCCACCGACACCATCAATGCCTACAACGGCTTCGGCGTGGATGTCGACGTGGCCAAGCTGATGCTGGGCCGCACCGACAACCTCAGCAATTCCACGCTGAAGACGGCCGAGTTCGACCTGAACACGCCGGAAGGCCAGGCTGGTTACAACAACCTGCTGGTCACGGGTGAATTGCCCAGCCAGAACGGCACCGGCGTGGCCAACGTCAAGACCATCGAAACCGTCGACTACAGCTCGCAGTCCGGCCTGAAGGGCAAGCTGGGCCCGCTGGACATCAACCTCGACGGCGCCAAGAACACCGGCAAATCGGTGGTGACCACCTACCCGGATGGCTCGGCGGAACGCACCTTCGACCTGCAGTACAGCGGCAACGTGCCGATGACGATGACGCAGAAGTTCGACGCCCAGGGCAACGAAGTGCTGGACCAGCGCGTGTACGCCTACACCATCAAGACCGACGAAAACACCGCGCAGCTGATCAACGTGGCACAGACGGGCGACATCAAGCAGGCCCACGACGGTCCGGTGCAGGCTGGGCAGACGGTGACCATTTCGTATACCCGCGAGCAGATCGCCGAACTGCAGCAGGCTGCGTCGAAATCGCTGGAAACCAGTGGCGGCATGGATTTCGAGCTGCGGGCGCTGATTCAGGACTACGACGGCAATCTCATTCCATCCGACGACTTCGCCATCGCCCTGGCCCGCAACCTGGGGGGCAGCGACTACGGCACCGCCGAACGCCTGTTCAACATCTCCTCGGGCGCCGACGGCGATTTGCGCACGGGCTACGCCATGCTGCCGGGCACGCTGACCGTTCGCTGATCGCGAAAGCAACCGGTTGCTGCAAACCGAGACACCCGTCCTGAGCCGGGTGTCTTTTTTTTCGGGCGACTGCATCCGCCGGACCGGTCTCAAGGTCCCGGATTGGCCACCGTCAGCCGGATCGAAGTCCAGGCCCCGGACTGACTCAATGCGGTGAGCTGGTAGCCGCCGTTCTCCACGTCCAGCACCAGCGGCATGGCCTGCGACCCCGCGCTGTGGCCGACCACGCGGCCGTTCAGCAACCAGGTCACGGCGTCTCGCGCGCCCAGTGCGCGCAGGCCGAGCTGGATCGGCTTGCCGCCTGGAGCGCGCATCAACGTGGCGCCGTCGTTCACGCCATCGATGTGCAGATTCACGGTGACATCGCGGCCATCGTCGCTGCAATCCGCCGCGCGCGGCGGCAGCTGCGATGCGCTGCGTTCCGCGGCCGACAGCCACGGCATGGCCAGCACCGGCCAGCGCGCGATCTCGGCCGGCTCGGTCAGGTGCTCGCCGGTGCACTCGGCGGTGACGCGATCGCCACTGGATGTGTCGCGCAGGAAGCGTTCCCGGCCGGGCGCCCACAGCCGCATGCCGCGTTCGGCAAAGGTGGGCGGCACCACCCCATCCAGCACCCAGGCCTTGGCCTTGCGGGCGCACAGCGCGGCCGGTTGCGCATCCGCTGCGATGCCCAGCGGCCAGCAGATCTCGGTTTCCGCTACCGATGCCGGGGCCGGGCGTGGCGCGGCATCGTCCTGGTTGCGCGGCAACGCGTCCACCACCTCGAACAGCAGCGGCAACGCGGTGATGGCACCGTACTGGCCGGGCAGCGGCGTGCCATCCGGACGCCCCACCCACACGCCGACCGTGTAGCGCCGGGTGCTGCCCAGTGCCCACGCATCGCGGAATCCGTAACTGGTGCCGGTTTTCCAGGCCACGCGCGGGCGATTGCCGCGGTCGTAAGCCTCCAGCTCGCCCGGTCGCGGGTTGGCTTCCAGGATGTTGCGCACGATCCATGCCGCTCCCGGTGACAGCAGACGACGCTGCAGCTGCGGATCGTCATGGGTGTAGCGCACGCGTCCCGCGATGCCATGGCGGTTGAAGGCGGTGTAGGCGCCCACCAGATCCTCCAGCCGCGCACCGGTACCGCCGAGAATAAGGGTGAGATTGGGCGTGGCCCCGCGCGGAAAGCGCAGTTCGATGCCGCCGTGCGCCAACCGGGTGGCGAAGCGGGCCGGTCCCACCCGATCCAGCAGATCCACCGAGGGCACGTTCAACGACAATCGCAGTGCCGATGCCGCACCGATCGGTCCGTTGAAGGCCGCATCGAAATTGCCCGGCCGGTACGTGCCAAAGGACTGCGGCGCATCCACCAGCAGGCTTTCGGAATGGATCAGGCCGTCGTCGAGGGCCATGCCGTACAGGAACGGCTTCAGCGTGGATCCCGGCGAACGCCACGCCTGCACCATGTCCACGTGGCCCAGCCGTGTCTTGTCGCCGAAGGCGAGCGAACCGACGTAGGCCCGTGCTTCCAGCGTGGCGTTGTCCACCACCAGCAGTGCGGCCGACGTGCGCTCCGGCAGACGCGAGAAATAACTGGCCACGCGTTCTTCCAGCGTGCGCTGCAGGGCCGCATCGATGGTGCTGCGGATGCGTTCTGCATCGGGTTGCTGCGCATGCAACCGCTGTGCCAGCAACGCCGCGGCCATCGGCGGGCGCAGGCTGCGCGCCACCACCGGCTCGATGCGGGCATCGGCCACGGCTTCGGCCGACCACGCCTGCAGGTCGGCCATGCGCTGCAGAACCTTGTCGCGCGCGCGCTGGGCGGCCTCGGGATGGCGATCGGGGCGCAAGCGGCTGGGCGACTGCGGCAGCACGGTCAGCAAGGCCGCTTCGGCATGCGACAACTGCGCGGCGGGCTTGCCCAGATAGGCCCAGCTGGCCGCTTCCACGCCCTCGATGGTGCCGCCGAACGGGGCGCGTTCCAGATACAGCATCAAAATCTCGCGCTTGGACAGATGCGCTTCCAGCTGCACCGCCCGCAGCATCTGCCGTGCCTTGCGCCATGGCGTGCGGGTATGGGGGTCATCGCGATCCAGGATGCGCGCCACCTGCATGGTGAGCGTGGAACCGCCGGACACGATGCGTCCGCCGCGCAGCCATTGCCAGCCGGCACGCAGCAACGCCACCGGATTGACGCCGGCATGCCAGCGGAACCAGCGGTCTTCATACGTGAACAACGCCTGCAGGTACAGCGGCGACACCTGCTCGGGCGTGGCCGGCTGCCGCCACACGCCATCGGCATCCGGGAAGGCGCGCAACGGCGTGCCATCGGCCGCCACCACCAGAGAACTGGTATCGCGCTGCCTAGGCAGTTGCGGCGGAAACGCCAGGTCCAGCACCAGCAGCAGCGTCAGCGCGGCCGCGATCGTCCAGCGCAACCGGGTCGGCCACGTTCGGCGCGTGCGTAAGCCGGCGGCGGAGTCGGTCATGCGTGGACGTGCAGGATGTGCGGCAGTCGGACATGCAGCTGCATGCACGCGCAGCGTAGCAGGTGGTGCCGCAGGCAGCCATGCGGCAGCGGGTAAAATGGCCGATTCACGATCCGCACTCCGGCTGTCCTGCATGAACGATCCCGCCCGTCCCGCCTTCCACGGTTTCGAACAGATCCCGCTGCACGAGTACGCCGAACGCGCCTATCTGGACTATTCGATGTACGTGGTGCTGGACCGTGCGCTGCCGTTCCTGGGCGACGGCCTGAAGCCGGTCCAGCGCCGCATCGTGTACGCGATGAGCGAACTGGGGCTGTCGGCGGCCAACAAGCACAAGAAGTCGGCGCGCACCGTGGGCGACGTGATCGGCAAGTACCACCCGCATGGCGATTCCGCCTGCTACGAGGCGCTGGTGCTGATGGCGCAGCCGTTCTCGTACCGCTATCCGCTGATCGACGGCCAGGGCAATTTCGGTTCGCCGGACGATCCGAAGTCGTTCGCGGCCATGCGTTACACCGAAAGCAAGCTGACCCCGATTGCCGAGGTGCTGCTGGGCGAACTCGGCCAGGGCACGGTGGACTGGGACCCCAACTTTGACGGCACGCTGGAGGAACCCACCTGGCTGCCGGCGCGCCTGCCCCACCTGCTGCTGAACGGCACCACCGGCATCGCCGTGGGCATGGCCACCGACGTGCCGCCGCACAATCTCAATGAAGTGGTCAGCGCCTGCGTGCGCCTGCTCGACGACCCCGACGCCAGCGTGGGCGACCTGTGCGAGCACGTGCGCGGCCCCGACTATCCCAGCGCGGCGGAGATCATCACCCCGGCGGCCGACCTGCGTGCCATGTATGAAACCGGCAACGGCAGCGTGCGCGCGCGTGCGGTGTGGACGCGCGAGAACGGCAACCTCATCATCACCGCCCTGCCCTACCAGGTGTCGCCATCCAAGGTGATCGAGCAGATCGCCGCGCAGATGCGGGCGAAGAAACTGCCGTGGCTGGAAGACGTGCGCGACGAATCCGATCACGAGAATCCGGTGCGCATCGCGCTGATTCCGCGCAGCAACCGGGTGGATGCCGAGCAGCTGATGGGCCATCTGCTGGCCACCACCGATCTGGAAAAGAGCTACCGCGTCAACCTGAACGTGATCGGCCTGAACGGCAAGCCGCAGGTCAAGAATCTCAAGCAGCTGCTGGGCGAATGGCTCACCTTCCGCCAGGACACCGTGACCCGGCGCCTGCAGCACCGGCTGGACAAGGTGCAGCGCCGGATGCATCTGCTGGAAGGCCTGCTGATCGCATTCCTCAATCTGGACGAGGTGATCCACATCATCCGCACCGAGGACGAGCCGAAACCGGTCCTGATGGCGCGTTTCCAGTTGAGCGAGGAGCAGGCCGACTACATTCTCGACACCCGCCTGAAACAGCTGGCGCGGCTGGAGGAAATGAAGATCCGCGGCGAGCAGGCCGACCTGGATGCCGAACGCGATCGCCTGGATGCCACGCTGGCCAGCACGGCGAAACTGAAGAAACTGGTGAAGGACGAACTGCTGGCGGACGCGAAGAAATTCGGCGATGCGCGCCGTTCGCCGCTGGTGGAACGCACCGCCGCGCAGGCGCTGGCCGACACCGAACTGGCGCCCAGCGAACCGGTGACCATCGTGCTGAGCGACAAGGGCTGGGTGCGCGCCGCCAAGGGCCACGACGTGGATGCGGCCGGACTGTCCTACCGCGACGGCGATCGCCTGCTGGCATTCGCACGCGGCCGCAGCAACCAGCAGGTCGCCTTCCTCGATGCCACCGGGCGCAGCTATTCCACCGCCGCCCATGCATTGCCATCGGCTCGTGGCAACGGCGAGCCGCTGACCGGCCGTTTCGCGCCCGCCGCCGGCGCCGGTTTCCAGGCGCTCGCCACCGGCGACAATGACACCCGCTTCGTGCTCGCCTCCAGCGAAGGCTACGGCTTTCTCACCCGATTCGAGAACCTGGTCAGTCGCAACAAGGCAGGCAAGGCGATGCTGTCGCTGGGCAGCGGCGCGCACGTGATGCAGCCGGTGGCGGCCGGCAACGTGGACAGTGACCGCATCGTCATTGCCACCAGCGCCGGGCACGTGCTGGCGTTTCCGCTGGCCGACCTGCCCGAGCTGGACAAGGGCAAGGGCAACAAGCTGATCGAGATCCCCAAGGCCAAGCGCGCCACCGAGAAGGTCGTCGCCATCGCCGTGGTCGCCGAAGGCGGCAAATTGCAGGTGAAATCCGGTGCGCGGGCGATGACATTGTCGTGGAAGGAACTGGAAGACTACCTGGGCGCACGCGCCTCGCGCGGCAGCTTGTTGCCGCGCGGCTGGCAGAAGGTCGACGCCCTGGCGAGCGAGTGAGATGCAGCCGGAGTACTTGCCGATGCGTTGTCCGCATGCCGGCTGGTGTACGACCGGGCTGCGCTGATCGCGCTGCGACCGGATCTGCGCCGGCGTTATGTCGATGCCCTCTACGCGGCTCTGCCGAGCGGCAGTCGCGGACTGTTGATCACGCTCGACTACCCGCAGCAGCAGAAGGCCGGCCCGCCGTTTTCGGTGGACGCTGCCGACGTGTATGCGTTGTTCGATTCCTGCTGGACGGTGGCGCTGCTGGAGCGCCGCGATATCCTGGCGCAGCAACCCGGCTTCGTGGCGGCCGGGGTCACCGCATTGCACACGGCTGTTTACCGGCTGCACAAGCGCGACTGAACGCGGCATCTTGCACCGCATGCGCCGCTGCCGCCTGCAGGATGGCCGGCGCGATCCAGTGTCGATGTTCCGGATCGACCACGCGCATGTAGACACGGCCAACCGCGGAGTCGGCAGGCGGTATCCTGCGCTTGTTCCCTGCCTGCTCCGGACGTTCCGCGACGATGGCCAGCGCATCACCGCACGACCCAATCGATCCCGGACACGGTGGCTTGCCGCAGTTGGCCTGGCTCGCAATCACGGCCTGGCTGCTGTCGGCGCTGTGGGCGTGGATGGGACAGCAGCCGCGGTCCGTGCAGCCGGTCGATGCGCCGGCCTCCGCATTTTGCGCAGAACGCGCGCAGCAGGTGCTGCAGCGTCTGCTGCCAGATGCCGTGCCGCATCCGGTGGGCAGTGCCGCCAACGCTGCCGTGCGACAACGCTTGATGAACGAATTGCAGCGCCTTGGACTGGCACCGATGCTGCGCACGCGGCTGGCCTGCAGCGGAACCACCTGCGCCACGGTGCACAACGTGCTGGCACGGCTTCCGGGCGCGCGTGCGGACGCGGCCGTGCTGCTGACAGCACATTACGATTCGGTGGCCGCCAGTCCCGGGGTGTCCGACGATGGCGCCGGCGTGGCCGCGGTGCTCGAAGCCGCGCGCGCCCTGCAGGCCGGACCTCCATTGCCGCGCGACGTGTGGCTGCTGCTGGCCGACGGCGAGGAGGCCGGGCTGCTCGGTGCGGAAGCCTTCATCCACGAACCCGAATTCGCCCGTATCGCATCGGTGGTGAATCTGGAAGCACGCGGCACCGGCGGCGCCAGCCGCCTGATCGAGACGGGCAGCGACAACGCGGCCATCGTCGCGCTGCTGCGACCACTGCTGGATCGTCCGGCCGCCACCTCGCTGGACAACGCGCTGTACGGCCTGCTGCCCAACAGCACCGACTTCACCGTGTATGCGCGCCTCGGTCGGCGTGGGGCCAATTTCGCTTGGGCGCAGGGTCCCGCCCGCTACCACACCCCGCTGGACGACATGGCCCATCTGGATCTGCGTTCGCTGCAGCAACACGGCGACAACATGCTGGTGTCGGCCCGCGCCTTCGCGCTGCAGCCGGCCAATGCCGCATCGACCGGCGATGCGGTGTTCTTCCGCCTGTTCTGGCCACGCCTGCTCGGCTGGCCGGTGTCGTGGAACACCGCCTTGCTGTCGCTGGCCCTGCTGGGCTGGGCACTGTTGCCGCTGCGGCAGCCGCGCGGTCGGCGACCTGCACCGCTGGCCTTGGCAGCATGCGCAATGACCGTGCTGCTGTTGCCCGTGGTGGCCGCGGCGCTGGCATGGCCACTTCAGACATTGTTGCGATCAGCCGGCGCCCTGCCCGCGCAATGGACCGCGCAGGCCGGCTGGCTGATCGCCGCTTTCCTGCTGTTGCCGCTGGCCATCGCCGTTCCGATCGCACGCCGGCTGCGCAGTGCCGATGGCAACGGCACGCTGACCCTGGCCGCGCTGTTTCCTTTCGCGGTGCTGTCTGCGCTGCTGGCCGGCAGCGTGCCGTCAGCCATCCACGTCGCGCTGCTGCCGCTGCTGGCCGGCGTGCTCGTCGGCCATCTCGTGCCGCACAGGCCACTGCTGTGGTGTCTTGCCGCCAGCGTCGTCGGTGCAGCGGTGCTGGCTCCGTACGCGCTGCTGCTGCAGTCGGCCATGGGCAATGCATCGCTGTACGCGGTGTCGGCGCTGGGCATGCTGATGCTGCTTCCCCTGCTGCCGGCACTGGCGCAGCCGAGCCGCAGTCACAGCGCTCTGGCCGGATTGGCTGCCGCAGGCGTCGTGGCGTGCACGGCGATGGCATGGTTGCGGCCACCGTTCGATGCCGACGTGCCGCGTCCGATGAACCTGCTGCTGGCCGGATCGGCACAGGGTGCGCGTCTGCATGTCGATGACGCTTCATCCTTTCCTGCGCAATTGATGGCTGCCGGATTCGATCAACCCGTCGCAGCGCCGCTGCCGTGGTCACCCAAGCGCATGCGCCCCGGTCCGCCGGCCGCTGCGATGGCAGGTCCCATCATCCGTGCCACCACCCTGCACACCGATGCCGCTGGCAACCGGCAGATGCGGCTGCTCGTGCAACCGCAACGCGCCGTGGCATCGCTGACCGTGCTGCTGCCGGGCGGCGTGCCGGGCGATTCGGTGCGCGTGTTCGACACGCCACTCAGCCATCCACCGGCCGATCCGGGCCAGTGGCGCAGCGTGCGCCTGATCGGCATCCCGGCCGCAGGACTGCGGCTGCATTTCACCCTGCCTGCAGCGTCGCAGCGCACCGTGTACGCCTACGACAGCACGCCCGGGCTGCCGGCCGCGGTGCATGCCCAGAAGGCCGCCCGCGATGCCGTGGCCGTGCCGATCCACGGCGGCGATGCCACCGTCGGCTGGTCGCGGATCGAGCTGCCCTGATCGCTACAGCGCCGCCGCGTGCACGCCTGCCACGGCGCGACCGGACGGATCGGCGGCGTTGGCGAAGGCCGCATCCCACGCAATCGCGGCCGGCGAGGAACAGGCGATCGACTTGCCACCCGGCACAGTGCGAGCACAGGCATCGCCGGGAAAGAACTGCTCGAACAGACTGCGGTAGTAATACGCTTCCTTGGTCTGCGGAGGATTGATCGGGAAGCGTGTTTCCGCATCGACCAGTTCGGCATCGCTGACATGCCGTGCGGCATGCGCCTTCAGACCGTCGATCCAGCCATAGCCCACGCCGTCGCTGAACTGCTCCTTCTGCCGCCACAGGATTTCGTCGGGCAGATAGCCGTCGAAGGCTTCGCGCAGCACCGCCTTCTCGATCGGGCGGCCGCCGTGCGGTCCTGCACGCACCATCTTGTGCGCGGCATCCATTCCCATCGCCACGTCCAGGAAAGCGACATCCAGGAACGGCACCCGCGGCTCCACGCCCCAGGCCATCATCGACTTGTTGGCACGCAGGCAATCGTAGTTGTGCAGCGCATCCAGCTTGCGCACGGTTTCGGCATGGAATTCGCGTGCGTCCGGTGCCTTGTGGAAATACAGGTAGCCGCCGAACACTTCGTCGCTGCCCTCGCCCGACAGCACCATCTTCACCCCCATCGCCTTGATCCGCCGTGCCAGCAGGAACATCGGCGTGGAGGCGCGGATGGTGGTGACATCGTAGGTTTCGATGTGGCGGATCACTTCGGGCAGCGCATCCAGCCCCTCTGCAAAGGTGTAGGTGAAGCCGTGATGCACCGTGCCCAGCGCCTTGGCCGCGACCTCGGCCGCGGCCAGGTCGGGCGAGCCCTCCAGGCCGATGGCGAAGGAATGCAGGCGCGGCCACCAGGCCTCGGTGGTGTCGTTGTCCTCGATGCGCTTGCGGGCGAAGCGTGCTGCACAGGCGGCCACCAGCGACGAATCCAGCCCGCCGGACAGCAGCACGCCGTAGGGCACGTCGCTCATCAATTGCCGGTGCACTGCCGCTTCGAAGGCCTCGCGCAGGGCCTGCGGCGACACGGCCACGCCATCGGTGGCGGAATAATCACGCCACTGCGGATCGTAATAACGAACCGGTGCGTCTCCGGCGGCACTGTCGTAATAATGTCCCGGCGGGAATTGCGCCACGTCCGCGCACACATCGGCGATGGCCTTCATTTCCGAAGCCACCCACAAGCGGCCCTGCGCATCGTGCCCCCAGTACAGCGGGCACACGCCGATCGGGTCGCGCGCCACGACCACCCGCTTGCGCTGCGCATCCCACAAGGCGAAGGCGAAAATGCCGTTGATCGCGTTCAACCAGTCGCCGATGGCGTCCGGACCTTGGCGATACAGGGCGTTGATGACCTCGCAGTCGGAACCGGTCTGGAAGGCGTAGGCCTGATCCAGCCCGTTCTCCAGTTCGCGATGGTTGTACAGCTCGCCGTTCACCGCCAGCACCAGTGCACCATCTTCGGAATACAACGGCTGTGACCCGCCGGCCGGATCCACGATGGCCAGGCGCTCGTGCACCAGCAACGCCTGCGACTCGGCATGCACCCCGCTCCAGTCCGGGCCGCGATGGCGCTGGCGCGCCGAACAGGCCAGGGCCAGCGCGCGCAGGCCGGCGAGATCGGCATCCGGCCGCAGATCGAACACACCAAGGATGGAACACATGACTCGATTTCTCCGCTGGAAGGGCAACGCAAAGGGCCCGCGCTCGGTGGAGTGCGGGCCCGCTGGACGAGAGTGGCAGCCGTTTAAAGCCGAATGCCCGTCCGAACCCGCCTGCACCGATCGGTGCTGCGATTGCGCGGACGATTTCGATTGCGATTCAACCACGGCATGGCTGCACGCTAACCGGTTTGCGGCAGCGCGGCAAGTGCCTGGGACTGTCAGGCGTCGGGCAGCAACAATCGCTCTAGCAGTCGCCGATACAGGCCCGGCAGGGCCTGCAGGTCGGCCACGCGTACATGCTCGTCCACTTGGTGGATGCTGGCGTTGACCGGACCGATCTCGATGCACTGCGCACCCAGCGGAGCGATGAAGCGCGCATCGGAGGTGCCGCCGCCGGTGCTTTCCTCCGGCACGCTGCCGGAGACTTCAGCCAATACCGCGCGCGCCACCGCCCGCAGGCGGCCTTCAGGCGTGTGGAAGGGCTCGCCGCTGCGATGCCAGTGCACAGTGTATTCAAGGCCATGTCGCTGCAGCACGGCTTCGCACTCCGTTTCCAGACGCGCAGCATCCCAGTGCGGGTTATAGCGCAGGTTGAACAGCACCTGCAGCTGGCCGGGAATCACGTTGTTAGCGCCATTGCCGGCATGGGTGTCGGTGATCTGCAGACTGGTCGGCGGAAACGACTCGAAGCCGTCGTCCCAGCTGCGCGCGGCCAGTTCGGCCAAGGCAGGCAAGGCGCGATGGATCGGATTGTCGGCCTTGTCCGGATAGGCCACGTGGCCCTGCACGCCATGCACGGTCAGCCGCGCCGACAGTGATCCGCGCCGGCCGACGCGCAGCAGATCGCCCAATGCCTGTTTCGACGACGGTTCGCCGGTGATGCACCAGTCGATGCGCTGGCCGCGCTCGCGGAACAGCTGCGCCACCTTGCGCACGCCGTCGATGGCATCGCCCTCCTCGTCGGAGGTCAGCAGCAATGCCACCGTACCCGGATGCTGCGGATGCTCGGCGACGAACTGCTCCAGCGCAACCACGAAAGCGGCCACGCTGCCTTTCATGTCGGCGGCACCACGGCCGTACAGCACGCCATCGCGGATCGTCGCCAGAAACGGATCGCTGTGCCAAGCCTCCCGAGGACCGGGCGGCACCACGTCGGTATGGCCCAGCAACACCAGCACGGGACCGCTTTCGCCATGCGTGGCCCACAGATTGTCGACATCGCCGAAGCGCAGCCGTTCGATGAGAAAACCCGCCTTGCGAAGACGTTCCGCGATCAGCTGCTGACAGCCTGCATCGTCGGGCGTGATCGATGGCCGCGCGATCAGGGCTTCGGTCAGTGCCAGCACGTCGTTCATTTGGCGATGGCGAACAGGACCTTGAAACCGTTGTCGCTGAACCCCTGATGCACGCGGCCATCCGCCAGCACCATCAGCGGGCGCTTGATCAGTGCCGGATGCTCGCGCAGCAGCAGCTTCCATTCCGCATCCGAACCGGGCGACTTGCGCCCGACCGGCAGAGCGCGCCAGGTGGTGGACGCCTTGTTTACCAGCGCATCCCAGCCGCCGACGGCATCCTTCCACGCCACCAGCGTGTCGGGTGATGGCGGCTGTTCGCGCAGATCGACGAATGCATGCGCGATGTCGAAGCGCTTCAGCCAGTTGCGGGCCTTGCGGCAGGTATCGCAGCTGGACAACCCGTGCATCGTCAGCACGCCGGTCACCAGATGCGCACCCGTTGTTCCGGCGCGATATACAGTGCATCGCCGGGCTTCACTTCGAAGGCGTCGTACCAGGCGTCGATGTTCCGCAACGGCGCGAACGCGCGGATCTGGCCCGGCGAATGCGGGCCGTTGACCAGCTGCTGGCGCAGGGCGTCGTCGCGGTACAGCGTGCGCCACACCTGTGCCCAGCCCAGGAACAGGCGCTGTTCGCCGCTGAAGCCGTCGATCACCAGTGCCGGCTTGCCGCCCAGCGACCGTCGATATGCGTCCAAAGCGATGGTGAGGCCGCCGAGATCGCCGATGTTCTCGCCCATCGCCACCTTGCCGTTGATGTGCATGCCGGGCAGCTGCGGGAACGGATAGGCCTCGTACTGCGCGCCCAGAGTCGCCGCCTTGGCCTCGAAGCGCGTGGCGTCTTCGGCGGTCCACCAGTCGCGCAGCATGCCCTTGCCATCGGACTTGCGGCCTTGGTCATCGAAACCGTGGATGATCTCGTGGCCGATCACCCCGCCGATGGCACCGTAGTTCACCGCCGGATCGGCTTGCGGATCGAAGAATGGCGGCTGCAGGATGGCCGCGGGAAACACGATCTCGTTCTTCACCGCGTTGTAATAGGCATTGACCGTCTGCGGTGTCATCCCCCACTCGCCCTTGTCCACCGGTTTGCCGATGCGGCCACGGCGATAGTCCCATTCGAAGCGACGACTGCTGATGGCATTGCCGAACAGATCGCCATTGCGGACCTGCAGGCCGCTGTAGTCGCGCCAGGTATTCGGATGGCCGATTTTCAGACCGAATCCGGCCAGTTTGGCGCGCGCCTCGCGCTTGGTGTCGGCGCTCATCCAGTCCAGCTGTTCCAGGCGTGCACCCATCGCCGCTTTCACGTTGGCCACCAGGTCGTCCATCTTGCCCTTGGCCTCGGCGGGAAAATACAGCTTCACGTAATCGCGGCCGATCGCTTCGCCCATGCCGGATTCGGCGAAGTCCACCGCCCGCTTCCAGCGTTCGCGCTGTTCTGGCTGGCCGGACAGGAACTTCTGCCGGAACTCGAATTGCGCGTCGGCATACGGTTTCGACAGCAGTCCGGCGGCATCGTCCACCACGTGGAAGGCTTGCCACGCTTTCAGCGTGTCCAGATCGGTGTCGGCGAAAATGCGCGCCAGTGTCGGCATCGCGGTGTTCTGCCGCATCACCACGGTGCCGGCTGCGTCCACGCCCGCGGCGGCGAAGAACGCCTGCCACGGGAATCCGGGGGCGAAGGTGTCGTAATCGGCACGCGCCAGCGGGTTGTAGGTCTTGTCGCGATCGCGGCTTTCCGCGCGCGACCAGTGGGCCTCGGCGATGCGCGTTTCCAGCGCCAGGATGGCCGCGGCGTTCTGCTTCGGCGCATCCCAGCCGGCCAGCGAGAGCAGTTGTTCGATGTACTGCTGGTAGCGCTCGCGTTGCGGGGCGAATTTCGGGTCGCGGTACATCTCGCGGTCGCTCAGGCCCAGCCCGGACTGGCTGAGATACAGCGTGTAGCGGTCCGGATCGCGCTGGTCATCGCCCACGAACGCGCCGAAGAACGTGCCGCCGAAGCCGCCATGGGACCGACCCATCGACCGCGCCATCGCCTGCCGGTCGCCGATGGCCCGCACCTGCGCCAGCAACGGGCGTAACGGCGCATCGCCGGCTGCCTCCACCGCCGCTTCGTCCAGGAAGCTGCGGTAAAGCGCGGCGATCTTGGCCACGTCCCCGTCGGTGGCCGGATTGCCGGACGCATAGCCTTCCAGCTGCCGATGCACGCGTTGCTCGGACAGCTGGCGCAGGATATCGAAGGCACCGTAGCGCGAGCGGTCGGCCGGAATCGATGTGTTTTTCGCCCAGGTGCCATTGGCGTAGGCGAAGAAATCATTGCCCGGCGATGCCGTGCGATCCATGCCCGACAGGTCGATGCCCCACTCGCCGAACCGTTGCGCGGCGATGGTCGGCCCGCCGGCGGCATCGGTGGAATCGACCGTGTCGAACAGCTGTTGCTGCATGCACTGCACCTCGGCGAAGCCATCGTGCGCATGGCTCGGCGCGGCGGTCATCAGTAAGGTGGCACTGGCAAGTGCAATGGCCAGCACGGACATCTTCGACATGGGATGTGCTCCGGATCTCGGCAAAGCGCCCAGTCTACCGGGTCGTGGCCGAACACCGGCTCACTGGCCGGCAACGCGGGGGCGCTACCATCGCAGTTCCCGACTCCTGCCGGCAGCGCCATGAACAAGTCCGCCACATCCGCGAAACCCGGGGCATCCAAGACGCCATCGACTGCAACACGATCGCCATCGCCCGCGACGCCCGCATTCTTCCCGGACCGTTTCAAGGGCAAGATGGTCATCGTGACCGGCGCCGCCTCCCGCCTGGGGCGCGACACCCGCGCTGCGGCTGGCTCGCGAAGGTGCCGCAGCAAGCATGGCGTGGTCGGCTTGACCCGCAACGCAGCCGTTGAATACGGCCAGTACGGGGTTTCCATCAACGCCATCGCACCCGGCGCGATGATGACCACGATGGTCGAGCATTCGCTGAAGCAGGCGGATGAAAAGAACTGGGAAGAAGTCGGTCGCCAGTTCGCCAGCGTGAATCCGATGCGGCGCTTCGGCGAGGCACATGAGGTCGCGGCGCTGGCCGCGTTTCTGCCGTCGCAGGAAGCACCGTACATCAACTGGGCCGTCATGACCATCGACGGCGGACAATCCTACAAATACTGAGCGGAGGAACCATGACGATGAAACCGTCGCAACTTGCACTGGGGTTGAGCCTTGCCGTTGCCGCCTGTCATGCCGAGCCCGACCGAGCTGACCCGACGGCACAGGCAGCATCGTCGCCGGTGATGGCACCCTCGACCACGGCAGCCACGCTGGAGTCGGCAACGCCATTGGCCGTGGGCAGCACGGCCCCGGATTTCACCGTCGAGGCATGGCTGGCCGGAAAAACGCAGCCGTTCCGGCTTGCCGAGGCATTGAAATCCGGCCCGGTGGTGCTGTATTTCTTCCCGGCGGCGTTCACGCCCGGCTGCAACATCGAGGCGCGGCTGTTCTCGCAGGCCATCGATCGCTTTCGTGCCGAGGGGGCCACGGTCATCGGCGTCACCGCCGGCAATGCCGACCAGTTGCAGGCCTTTTCCAGCGGCAACAGCACGTGTTCCGGCAAGTTCCCGGTTGCCGCCGATCCCGGAGCCGCCGTGGCACGGAACTACGGTGCGCTGCTCGCCTCCAGGCCGGAATGGTCCAGTCGCACCTCGTTCGTGATCGCCCGCGACGGACGCATCGCCGCTGTGCATTCCGATTCCGATCCGTCCATGCATGTCGAACGCATGCTGGAGGGTGTGGCGGCGCTGCAGCCGTAGCCGCTGCGCCGCCTCACCCGCACGAAAGCGCAACCGGTCCTATCGCGGGCGCGCGCCGAGCTGCAGGTCGCTGACCGTGTTGCGCGGCAGGAACACGCGGCCTTCGTAGCCGTCGGTCTTCCAGTCGCCATCGTTGATGCTGACGCCGTAGCGGCCGTTGAACCGGTAATCGCTGCGTGTCACCTGCTGCTCGCGATACGCGGTGTTGATGACCACCTGCACACTGCGCACGTCGCCGCGCTTGCGGTAATCGGCCTCGATGGCACGCGCCAGGGCCTCGCGGGCCTCCGCATCCAGGGCGGTACCGTTGACCCACGTGCCGCTGCTGCCGGCATCGTTGGCACCGGGGCTGTTGTACTGGTAATCGACATTGAGGAACCGGCCCGACGACACCTCCTGACGCACGGTGTATTCCAGTGGATAGGATCGTCCGCCCCACACGGCCTGGGCAGTTCCGGTGTACACGCGCTCGCGCGAGGAGGAAGCCGACTGCTGCTTCGCATTGAGCACGCGCACCTCGTACAGCGATCCGTATTCGCCCTGCGGCTTGCGCACCGTCGTGCGCAGTGCGTCGGCGATAGACTGCTCCAGATCACCGGAGCCATCGGCAGTCTGCTGGCCGATCACCCGGAACTCGGCGCGGCACCCACCGCTCACGGTCACCTTGTCGGATTCCATGATCAGGGTCTTGCCGCGCGTGCAGGCGGTCTTGCTCAGCTGGCGCACGAATTCGACCCGGGTTCCCGGGGCGATGGCGCAGGTCTGGGTCTTGCCGCCGACGGATTCGCAACGGGCAAGACTCGGGTCGTTGGGAACACCGAGCAGCTGGCCGAGCACGTCGCCCAGTTCCTTCATCTGGGCCTGGGCAGGCGAACCCAGCAAGAGCAGCGGCACTGCGCATGCGGCAGCGAAACGAATCGACATGAAGCACCTATCGGTCTGGGAGGTGGCCGCATTGCAGCGTGCCCCGGGTGAGGCCGGCGTCAATGCGGCATCGGCCATTCATCCGCGTGCACTGCCGCAGGACCGGCAATTCAGATTTTGGGGATGCCCTCGACGATGGCATCCTCGGCCATGTCGTGATCGCCTGTGCATCGTCACAGCCTGCATCGATCGCCGCAATGAAGCGTCAACGCGCCGAACACATGCGCCAAGCGGTGGAATCGCATGAAATTGCATCCAAATGAGTACTCGCTCACATATCAGCGTGCCAGCACATGCCCGGACCTAGGGAAGGTCTGATCAAAGCGCTCTGACGCTTGGATTTCAGCGCCAAGGCGCCCGATCGATCTGGATGTGATCACTTTTGCGCCATTTCTGGCGGTTTTCGACGGGTTTCCCCGTCCACCAGGCGGATTTACCCCGCCGGCAGCAACAAGCGTCGTCGCGCCATCCACAGGTTGGACAACGCGAACAATGTCAGCACCTGCGCCGCGTTCTTCGCCAAGCCGCGGTAGCGCACCTTCGTGTAGCCGAACTG
>QFNC01000054.1 GCA_003240695.1 Pseudoxanthomonas suwonensis
TCAGGAGCCTGCCATGATCCCCGCCATGATCGCGACGGCCGTCGCGCCCGAGACCATCACCAAGGTCACTCGGCTGTTCAACAACACCGCCTATGACGTCGTCTGCGAGCTGTTCCAGAACGCACGCAGGGCCGGCGCGACCCTGGTCGCCGTGACCGTCATCACGGCAAGCGACGCCACCTACCTGCAAGTTGTCGACGACGGCCATGGAATCGCAGATCCCGCGTCGATCGTCACCCTCGGCCGATCCGGATGGTCGGATGACACGCGCCGCGCCGAGGACCCGGCCGGAATGGGCGTCTTCAGCCTCGCCGGCAGAGACGTGATCATCCGCTCTTATTCCCAGCCCGACCGCCAAGGCTGGATGGCCCACATCCCGGCGATGGCCTGGGAGACGAGCCGGCCGATCGCGATCTCCTCCGACCCGATCCCTTACGGGACATCGATCACCGTCCGCATGCCCGAGGCATGGGTGAAGACGATCGAGAGCGACGTCGCCAAGGCGTCCCGCCATTTTCCCGTCGCCGTGACCCTGAACGATACCGCTCAGGAACAGAACGACTGGCTGGCCGATGCCGTCCACGTCGAAACCTGGAACGGCACCCGCATCGGGATCTTCAACGTCGCCACCAACCACCACTCGGTGACGGACCCGAACCTCAACTTCCATGGGGTGACCATACCCTGCAGGCTGCCGCACCTGCACGAAGTCGACCGGGGCGGCCGCTGGATCGCCCGCGTCGACATCGTCAACGCTCCCGGCATCCAGCTGGTGCTCCCCGCTCGCAAGGAAGTCGTCGAGAACGACGGGATCGCAGCGCTCCGACTTGCGGTGCATTGCGCTTTGTACCGCGCGATTGCGGCCAGAGGATGCCACCGCCTGGCATTCGACCAATGGTGTGAGGCCCGCGACCTCGGGATCGTGCTCCCGGAGGCGGAGCCGTACCTGTTCGCCTGGGTAGCACCGGCTGCGGACACCTCGCGCAATTACGAGACCGGCGAACGGAAGGCCGGAGCGTCGATGGTGCTGATGCCCGACTTCGACGCGCTGATCGCCCAGCCCGCCGAACGCGCGATCACCGCCCACAACCCGTTCGGGGGCCCGCTGGTCGAGGCTAAGGACGCCTTCGCCGGCTATGGCTGGTACGACACCCTGGCGCGCATCGAGACGCTGGCCTTCGACATCGTACAGGGTGAACACCGCTTCACCGTATCCGACACGATCGAGCCGCCGTGCGAGGCCGAAAACGGCTGGGCGGACTCGATCACCCTCAACGCCACCCTCTCGCACGCTGGCGCGTCAGTCGAGGTCGCGTGCGATGCCGACGTCGCGTTCGGGACCAGCTCGGAGTTCTACTACCCCGCCCTGGACACCGCGGTGTTCGTCCGCCGCGGCTGCGACGTTTCGGCGCTCGACGTCGCCGACCTGCTGGAAAGCGCCGCTTTCTCGGCGAACGAGGACAGCGACGCCGACAGCTACGACACCCAGCAGGAACGCTTCCAGCGCGACGCCGCGCAGCGCATGGTTCGGCTGCTTGAGGGTCAGGATGCCGCGCTCGAACGACGCCTCCGCGACCTCCTCTCGGGCTATTCGCTCCTGGTTCCGGACGATCGCGCCGTCACGATAACCGTCACCAGCGGCGAATTGACTATCGCGATCACGCCCATCCTGGCAGACGCATTGTGATCCCGCCGCCGCCCGTCGTGCTCGCCTACGGGATCGGGGTCGATAGCACCGCACTGCTGATCGAGAAGCACGCCCGGGGCGAAGCGCCGGACCTGTGCCTGAGCGCGGACACCGGCGTCGAGAAGCCGGCGACCTACGCCTATCTCGACGTGATCCGGCCGTGGATGCGCGACCGCGGCATCCCGTTCGAGCTCGTGTCCTACACCCCGAAGCGGTTCAAGCACTGGCCCCCGTATTACGGGATCCTCGAGATGTGCCTGACCAACGCGACGCTCCCGAGCAAGTCACTGGGCGGGTCGAGCTGCAGCCTCAAATACAAGAAGGCGCCGCAGGACGCCTATCTCGCCAAGTGGAAACCGGCGATCGAGGCATGGGAGCGCGGACAGCGCGTTGTGCGGCTGATCGGTTATGATGCCGGCCCGCGCGACACCAAGAGGGCGAACCACGCGCTCTCGATCACCGACCCTCTCTACGACTGCCAGTCGCCGCTGCGCGAATGGCAGTGGGACCGGAACGACTGCATCCGCCGGATCGAGGCCGAGGGCCTTCCCGTGCCGCCCAAAAGCGCGTGCTGGATCTGTATCGCGAACAGTCCGCAGGAGATCCGCGAACTCCCGGCGTGGTGCCTTCGCCTGATCGTTCTGGTCGAAGCGCGGGCAGCACCGCGCCTTCACACCGTTGAGGGCCTCTGGCGGCGCGGTACGCGCGCGCGCCCTGGGTCGATGACACAGTTCATCCGACAGGAGCGCCTGCTGCCGGCCGATGAGATCGACCGCATCATGCGCGACGCGCCGACCGAACTGATCCGGTTCCAGGACGTCGCCGGCGCCATCCCGATCGGCGAGCGGCCGACGCTCGCCAGCTGGCTGGATCGCTTCCACGCTGCCTTCCCCGATCGAGGCCGCAGCGCGCCGGACGCGCTGGCCGCCTGACCATCAACATCCAAGGCGAAAGGACATCGCCATGATCGACACCCGCACGGAAACCCGCAGCGAAATCATCGGCCGCCTGAACGACCGATGCCGGCAGGGCCTCGACCGAACCGCACGCGTCACCGTGACGCGAGCCTGCCTCGCGTCGCTCTCGACCGACAGCCTCGCCTCCCAGGCTGTCGCGCAAGCCCGCCTCCTGCAGGAGCTGCGCCGGCACAAGTTCGCCGAGGGCGACGTGCTGCGCGAGCGCGGCGAGTTCACGATCGACGACACGCGCGTCTATTTCACGATCGACTATTACGACCAGTCTCTCGAATGGGGCTCGGAAGACCCGGCCGACGCCAGCATTACCCGCCGGGTGCTCACCATGATGTTGCGGGAAGACTTGTGATGGGCACGGTCGCCAACCGCTGCGCGCCCATCGTGCCGCCGGGCATCGAGATCATCGTCGGACTGCCGCATCTCGCGAGAGGGGCGCTCCTCGCCCGAGCCATCGCATTGCAAGCCCCGGTCCTGATATCGGCCAACTGCCTGTCCAGGTGGCGCAAGGCCGATGGCTGGCGCGACTGGACGGGCTGGCGGACAGGCACGCTCGCGAGCGCGGCCGACTTGGCCAGCATCGATCTCGATTCGGCCGGTTACACCATGACGGTCGCGTACAACGGCATGCCCTGGTCGATCGACGACTACATGGCGCTGGCCGCCTCTTACCCCTTCAGGCGCGTGGCCAGCGCCGATTACTGCTGCGAAGTCCAGGTCGCCCATGATCGAGAGGAGGTCCGGGACCGGATCTCCAGGACGATCGCCACCAACCGGGAATGCCACGCCCGAGCCCTCGACCTTGGCATCCGAGAGCGTTTCATGCCGGTCCTGCAGGGCCGCACCCCGGATGACTACCTGCGGTGCCTCGACAAGCTCGACGGTCTGATCCTCCCCGGCACCGTGGTCGGCATCGGCAGCATGTGCCGCCGTCCGATCCACGGACCGGAGGGCCTGATCGCGGTTGTCGAGCGGCTCAGCCGCGACTTCCCCATCGGCGCCAGAATGCACGCCTTCGGCGTGAAGGGCGACGCCCTCCCGTACCTCGCCCCCTTCGCGCACTGGGTCGCCTCCATCGATTCCCAAGCTTACGGGATCGCAGCACGCCACGACGCCCATCGGCGTGGCGTCCGAAAGACAGACTTCCTCGTCGCCGACCATCTGGAGCGCTGGTATCGCCAGCAATGCGCCCGCACGGCCTCTCCCTCGCGGCTCCTGCCCGAGGCCGATGAGGCGGTTCCGCCATCGCCGGGCCCGGTCGACCCATGGGAAGATGCGATCACGCTCGCCCGCCAGCAGATTCGCGACCTGATCGAGAGCGGCGACCTCGACCACGACGAAATCACCGCCGGATGGGTCGAGGCATGGGCGGCCGATCTCTTCAACGAGCGCCGCGAAGCGGCCTGAGAGGGAAGGGGGATCGAGGAGGTGAGCGGCGCGGGCGACCTGCGCCCAGACAACCATCCGGAGGCCCCATGCTTCAGTCTACCATCACCCGAGTTTACCGCCACGGGCACCTCTTTGCGGGCATCGGTGCCGGCGCGAAGGGCTTCAACCAGGCCCGCCCGCGCGTGGGCAACATGGTCGCGCGCTGGGGGTGCGCCGGGGGAATCGACGTCGATCCCGGCGCCATCCGCAACTTCGAGCGGCTCACCGGCGTGCCCGGCACGGTCATGGACCTCTTCAGCCGCGACCAGTATCGCGCCTTCCACGGACGCGAACCCGACTGGGACTGGCGCGAGGCCGTCCCCGCAGACATCCGCGCCGCCCTAGGCGCGCTCACCTGCATGCTGCTCAGCCCGCCCTGCAAGGGCTTCAGCGGTCTCCTGTCACAGGCCAAGAGCCTGACGGACAAGTACCAGGCGCTGAACGCACTAACGCTTCGCGGCATCTGGCTCACCCTCGAGGCCTACAAGGACGATCCGATCCGGATCATTCTCATCGAGAACGTCCCCCGGATCCAGACCCGAGGCCGCTGGCTTCTCGACCAGATCATCGCGCTGCTGCGTGCCTATGGCTACTCGGTCAACGAGGATCGCCATGATTGCGGCGAGCTCGGCCACCTTGCGCAGAGCCGCAAGCGCTTCATCCTCATCGCGCGCCACGCCGAACGCGTGCCTCCCTTCATCTACCAGCCGCGTAAATACCCGCTGCGGGGCGTGGGCGAGGTCATCGGCCAAATGCCGCTGCCCGGAGATCCGCTTGCAGGGCCGATGCACCGGGTGCCGTCGCTCCAGTGGCAGACCTGGGTGAGGCTCGCGTTTGTCGAGGCCGGATCGGACTGGCGATCGCTCAACAAGCTCGCGGTCGAGAACGGCGTGCTGCGCGATTACGGGATACGACCCGAGGCGCCGTTGCGCGACAACGCCTACGGCGTCTGCCGCTGGGAAGACCGCAGCCCGCTGGTCACGAGCGCACGCGCACCGGGCCAAGGTCGCTTCTCCGTTGCCGATCCCCGTGCCTTCTGCTCGCGCGACGGGAGCGGCTATCTCGGGGTGCGCCACTGGATCGACCATGTCGGCGTAGTCAGCAGCCGTGGGGGCCCGACCAACGGTAGCTTCTCGGTCGCCGACCCGCGGCCGGGATACCGCGAAGGCACGCACACCAACCTCCTGTCGGTCGCATCTTACGATGCCGCCGCCCGGGTCGTAAGCGGTGCCGCACACGTCGCTGGCGGAGCGCTCAGCGTGGCCGACCCGTGCGACCGAGCACAAGGCCGAGGCAGCGCCACGGCAGGCGCCCACAGTCTCACCTTCACGGTTGCCGACCCGACGCCCGGCTACGGCCCGGCCACGCACCGCCACGTGCTAGGTGTCGTCAGCTGGGCTGCCGCCACCGGCGTCGTCACCGGCTCCCCGAAGCCCACCACAGGCGCGCACTCGGTCGCGGATCCACGCGTCAACGGTCACCCCGCCAGCGTGCAGCTCGGCGTCCGAACATGGGACCGACCAACCGGCGTCGTCACCGCCAACATGTGGGTCGGATCGGGTCCGAATGCCGTCTCCGATCCGCGCGCGCACCGCTCCCCCACAGCCGCGGCCTTCCGCATCGTTGCTATCGCCGAACAGGCCGGCGCCGTCGCCGACCCGCGGGCACGAGAAGGACGCCACCCCAACGGCAAGTACAGGGTCTGCCGCTACGATAGCCCGACAAACGCCGTGATCGGGGCGTCGACCACCGGCATGGGCGCCTTCGTCGTCGCCGACCCGGTCTACTGCGCAGGCGAGATGGGCCAGTACGCGAACAAGATGCGAGTGGTGCCGGCGACAGCCGCTGCGCCGACCGTCACCGGCTCCGACCGCGTCGGCTCGGGAGCGCTGTCGGTTGCGGACCCGAGGCCGCGGGGGCTGACGCGCGGCGACCGGCAGAACTACCTCTCGCAGAGCCACTACGGCATCGTGGGCTGGACCCAGCACACCAAGGCGATCCCCGGCCACGTCAAGGACAACAACGGCAGCTGGTCGATCGCCGACCCTCGCGAAGCCGATGAACCGACCGAGGGCAACCCCACGGCGCTCCCCGCCAAAGACGATCGCCTGGTCGCGCGCATCGTCGCGCTCGACGGTACATGGCACCGCCCGTTCACCTCGGCCGAACTCCTCGTCATCCAGGGGATTCTCGATCCCACCGAATATGTCGACCTGATCGGCACGTCCGACGCCGAAAAGCGCGAATGGGTCGGAAACGCCATCCCGCCGCCCGCGTCCTGCAGCATTGCCACGACCGTCGGCGAAACGCTGCTCCTTGCGGATTCCGGTGAGCGGTTCACGCTTTCGCCTCGCGAGATCTGGGTGAAGCCCGGCGCGCTGGCCCTCACTATCGACAACCGCCAGGCGGCGTTCGATCTCGACGGGATCGACACATGGTTCATGTGATCGATCGCTCGGCACGCGCCGACGTCCGCAATCCGATCCTCAGCCTGCCGGCGATCGCCGCGCTTCGCGATCTCGAACCGGCCGCCCAGGAGGCGCTCCGCCTCGTGCTGCTCGACCTGCAGCTGGACGCGCGTCAACGTGCCGAGAAAAGCTGGCGGACGCACAAGCCGCCACTCGCAGCCTATTGGTCGGCCGTCGGAGTCTATGCAGGCCACATCGCCCGGTGTCTCAACCGTCCCCGCCCACGAACGAGGCCGCAGACGCGACGGTGCGACCCGTCATGCTGACCGACCGAACCCAGCGCTGGCGGGACCGGCGCAGCCTGTTCGTCTCCGACCACCACTATCTTCCGCGCTACCCCGCGGCACAGGTCGCGGTAGGGCTGTTCGGCCCAGGCGCAGCCGGAAGGCCTGCTCTAGCTGGCCTCATCGTCTTCGGGGTGCCGGCGACAGGAGCCGTGATCACCCGCCACACCGGGTTCACCGATCCTGCCCAAGGCTGCGTCCTGCAGCGGCTGTTATGCCTGCCCAGCGTCGCGGCGAACGGCGAAAGTTTCTTCGCCTCACGAGCCTTCCGTCTCCTGCGCTTCATGCGACCCCGGATCGAAGCCGTCGTCAGCTTTTCGGACCCAGCCTTCGGCCATTGTGGCGGCGTCTATGCCGCCCTGTCAGGCGCCTATCGCGGGCGAACGAGGCCGCGGCAGGTGCTCCGCATTGCCGGGGAGACCATCTCGGACCGGACGCTGTCCAAGATCCGCAACCTGGAAAGCGGCCATGCCGGCGCGATCGATCAGCTTGTGCGCCTCGGAGCGCCGCGCCCGAGGCCGATGGAGCATCCCCGCGCTTGGCTCGATCGATGCCGCGAGGCTCATATCCTGACCAGCGCCCGGCAAAGCCCGCTCTTTACCTACTGTTTCGAACTCACCCGCAATGCACGCCGCACGGGCGGGGCATTGCCCAGAATGGCCTATCCGGTTCGCTCCGACGTCCTGCGCGAGCAACTGGAAGCGTGTGCCGCGCCACTTTCCGACGGGAGCGTCCCGCTCGATTGCTCGCATCTAATCCTCGACATCGCCGGTCACTCATGACGACCATTCCCGAAACCGCTGACCTACGCTAACCAGCAGGCCAAGGGAGGCTTATCCATGTTGAACCGCTATAGCATCGCTGCCGTATCGTTGGCGATCGTCGCAACCGCTCCGGTGCAGGCGGGATTGTTCGGCCTGGGTAAGTTCAAAGTCGATCAGAGCGACGATCGGTTTTCGGCCAATGGGCTGACGATCTACAGCGGCCTGAATAACCGCATCAGCAAAAAGAGCCTCGCGGGCGGCACGCACATCGACGGATCGGGCGTGTTCGTCGAGCCGGTCGCGATCAAGAAGAAGGACGACGGGTCGATCGTCGCGCTCAGCTTCTTCATCCACAACGATGTTTCGGACGGCACCGGGCCCGGCGCTGCGCTGACGCTGGGCGAGCCCACGCGCATCAACTTCATCACCGGAGAAGGTGCGCCCATCAACCTGACGATCGAGCGCGGCAAGCGTCAGTGGAGCGACATCACGGCCTATAACTCGGTCACGCGAACAGCCAGCACGGCGATCACCGAGACCGGCTTCGCGGACGTGACGCCCGAGCAATACCAGCGGATCATGAACGCGCCTCAACTGCTCGCAAAGATCGAGGGCGAGAAGCGCAGCATGACTTACGAGGTAAAGGACATCAGCAAGTCCTTTCAGATGAATTTGAAGACGTTCTGGAACGACTACGCGGCCAAACGCGCGTAAAATACGTGCGCCGACTTTAAGATGCCATTTCCGCGACCCTCGCAGCCCCCTTGTCGGACAGCGAGAACACGTCTCTCTCCGGATCGTAACGGAGGAACCCGAGTGAAGCGAGACGCGAGACGGCACCGAGGTCCAGTGCTGTAGGACGACAAGGATCAAACGAGCGATCGTCGCCGTTCACCCGGGCGGCGATCGTCTTCAGCCAGGTGCCATCGCGCTCGGTTTCAGACTTCGCGCGTTGCACCGGGCTGAGAATGCGTGACGCAACGTCCGCGCGATAGCCACCCGGACCCGCCCCGCCCGTTGGGCCTACCGGGTCGGCGTTCTCGGCAGCGGCCGGACCGGTCCGGTCAAGATCGACCTCAAACTTGTGACGGCATTTGGAGCAATACCACTGGCGATCATATCGCGCCTGCCCGACAGCGCGTTGCTCCTTCTGTGAAACGCCTACGGCGAACGCGGCGATGCCAGCGACGACGAACGCGATCGGAACCGCCATCACGAACGAGCCGATGCTATCAGCGGTGAAGAAGCCGATTAGAAGTGCAGCAGCGAAAACACCGACGAAGGTGAATGCCTCCAGCTCGAAACCCGTGGGCGCGTTGCGCGCAGCGGCGCCGCTGATCCGTTCGCTACTGCTACGTCCGCTCCATACACCGGGGCCACCCCGCGAGTACCAGACACCGCCGCTCCGCCCCTGTGATCGGGAGATGCCCTGCTCGTAGATAGCCGAGCTCTTTTTGACGCTGCCCGATCCGCACTGTGGACACCTGACCATGTGTTACCGCACTCCAGCTTTGGATCGACACGAACCGGCAATTTGACGGAGCCGATCGTCAACAGGTTCATCGTACCTGATGCACTCCAGCGTGATGCCCGCAAGTTTGCAGATGCGACGCTTCCGCTCGTCTCGCTCTACGGTCGCCGCGAACCCCGCCTCACCGCCGAATATGTCGATCGGATAATAGTGTTGTTCTCCCTGATACTCGATCGCGATACCGTGTTCCGGCAGAAAGATGTCCAGGTGCTGGGGCGAAAGCCAGCTTGGTCGCGCGTGACGCTCGATCAGGGCGTCGGGCAACAGCAGCTTGAGCGTGAGATACGCAGCCTCCTCCGCTTTCCAGCGGACTTCGTTGAAATCGCGCGCCCAAGCGGCCTCCAGCACATCGATCACCTCGTCACACAGCGCACCGTATGCCGGAAGACGCCGCGGATCGGAGCGGGTGTTGGGATCAGTGGTCGCGCAAACCTTCGTCCAATGCTTGGTCAGGCATCCTTCCGAGGCCCAGCGCGCTACTACAGCTTCCGCCCACGTTGGTTGACTCCGGATTTGCTCCATGTTCCGCGCCTTGGCGTCGAGCTTCTCGAAATCGAGTTCGAACGGCGATGCCGAATGTTGGATCGCACAGGAAAGCAAAACGGCAGGGCTGGGTTCGTTTTGTCCGCTGATAAGGTCGCTGAGCAGTTCGCGGATGCAGGCGCGCGTCAGCCAGGCATGGGACACATAGAAGTCGATATTGGTAGGACGCGGATCGATCCACGCATCGAGGTCGCACCTGAGGCGAAACAGCAAGGTCTGGAACAGATCATAGCTGCCGAGGTATGTCAGCCAGTAAATCGCACGATCCAGCTCGCTTGCGACGCCGGATTTTTGCCATGAGCGGATATCGGCGAGGGCTTTCCGGTAGCCGGCATCAACGTCATTCAGAAACGCGACGATCTTATTTGACAGCGGCGTGGCCGGCTCTGTTGCAAAGATTGGCGGCAGTCAGAGGTAGGCTGTCGCTCTGCGCCGATCAGGCGGCTGCTGCGAAATGGTGGTTGAGCATGCCCATGGCC
>QFNC01000019.1 GCA_003240695.1 Pseudoxanthomonas suwonensis
CGGCGCAGCCGGCGATGCGATGGACGATGGACAATCGGCGGATGGATGGCATGCGCCACCTCGAACCGGGCGGGCACGCAGTATCGCATGCACGCCGGCACGGCTTCGCGCTTACTGGCTGCAGGCCGCGCCCTGCACGTCCACCACGGCCGCATAAGCGGGCACCTGAGCCAGCTTGTGCTGGCCGGCCTGCTGCCTGGCATCTTCCAGGTAGATGCGCGAGCGTCCTTGCGCGTCCAGCCTGGGCGGCTGCGCACTGACCGGTTTGCGCCACACCGACACCACCGCCACTTGGCTGCTGCAGCCGGCATTGGGAATGCGGATGCGGTCATTCAATATCCAGCCTTGCTGCAGCGACGGGCTGGCACTCTTGGCAGCGGCCACGAAGCGTGCGCGCGGCTGGCAGTTTGGGGCGCTGCGCAGGGCCTTCAGGCGATAGGGCGCGCCTGCGTCCCCGCTGAAGCTGCCTTCCAGGCGCGCGCAGGCCTCGGGGATGATGCGCACGGCATGGGTCCAGGGGGGCCAGCAGCAGGCCGATGGCCACGACCAGACGATGCGGCATGCGGAATCTCCTTCGACATTGAAACGTGCAAGCGCCGAGGCTGGCACGGGCCGACTGAACGCATCCCGCATCGCAGCATCACTGCATCGCCGAGCTGTGCGATAGTCGGGCAGAGTTTCATCAGGCATTCATCCTCATCCCCCGGAGGTCGCATGTTGCAACAGTACGGTCTGCTCCTGGCGCTGGGATGCGCCGTCATCGCCATCGTGTACGGCCTGTGGGCTGCCGCATGGATCAACCGCCAGCCCGCCGGCAACGAGCGCATGCAGCAGATCGCCGGCGCGATCCAGGAAGGCGCGCGTGCCTATCTCAATCGCCAGTACATGACCATCGGCATCGCGGGGGGCATCCTGTTCGTGCTGGTGGGCGTGTTCCTGTCCTGGTACACCGCGGTCGGTTTCCTGATCGGCGCGGTGCTGTCCGGGGCCGCAGGCTACATCGGCATGAACGTGTCGGTACGGGCCAACGTGCGCACTGCAGAAGCCGCGCGCCAGGGCATGGGGCCGGCGATGAACGTGGCATTCAAGGGCGGCGCGATCACCGGCATGCTGGTGGTGGGGCTGGGCCTGCTGGGCGTGGCCGGGTACTACTTCGTGCTGCAGAAGATGGGCCTGTCGCAGGCGGACAACCTGCACGCACTGGTCGGTTTGGCATTCGGTTCGTCGCTGATCTCGATCTTCGCTCGCCTGGGCGGCGGAATCTTCACCAAGGGTGCCGACGTGGGCGCGGACCTGGTGGGCAAGGTGGAAGCCGGCATTCCCGAGGACGACCCGCGCAATCCGGCGGTGATCGCCGACAACGTGGGCGACAACGTGGGCGACTGCGCCGGCATGGCCGCGGATCTGTTCGAGACATACGCGGTGACCGTGATCGCCACCATGCTGCTGGGCGGGCTGATGGCCGCCGAGGCCGGCAGCAATGCGGTGCTGTATCCGCTGGTGCTGGGCGGGGTGTCGATCATCGCCTCGATCATCGGCGCGTTCTTCGTCAAGGTGTCCGGCAGCAGTCCCAACATCATGGGCGCGCTGTACCGCGGCGTGATCGTGTCGGGCGTGCTGGCCGCGATCGCCTTCTTCCCCATCACCACGCAGCTGATGGCCGACAACAGCCACGGTGCCATGAACATCTTCTGGTGCGCACTGATCGGCCTGGCACTGACCGGCGTGATCGTGTGGATCACCGAGTACTACACCGGCACGCAGTACAAGCCGGTGCGGCACGTGGCACAGGCGTCCACCACCGGCCACGGCACCAACATCATCGCCGGCCTGGGCATTTCGATGAAATCCACCGCGCTGCCGGTGATCGCGGTGTGTCTGGCGATCTGGGGTGCGTACGCGCTGGGCGGGCTGTACGGGATCGCCATCGCCGCCACCGCCATGCTGTCGATGGCCGGCATGATCGTGGCCCTGGACGCGTACGGCCCGATCACCGACAACGCCGGTGGCATCGCCGAGATGAGCGAATTGCCCCCGGAGGTGCGCAACGTCACCGATCCGCTGGATGCGGTGGGCAACACCACCAAGGCGGTGACCAAGGGCTATGCCATCGGTTCGGCTGCACTGGCCGCGCTGGTGCTGTTCGCCGACTACACCCACAACCTGCAGGCGGCCAATCCCGGCGTGCGCTTCGCCTTCGACCTGTCCGACCACCGGGTGATCATCGGTCTTCTGATCGGCGGCCTGATTCCCTACCTGTTCGGCGCCATGGCCATGGAAGCGGTGGGCCGCGCAGCCGGCAGCGTGGTGGAGGAGGTGCGCCGACAGTTCCGCGAGATTCCGGGCATCATGGCCGGCACGGGCAAGCCCCAGTACGACCGCGCGGTGGACATGCTCACCCGCAGCGCCATCAAGGAAATGATCGTGCCGTCGCTGCTGCCGGTGGCGGTGCCGATCATCGTCGGCCTGCTGCTGGGTGCCGAAGCGCTGGGTGGCCTGCTGATCGGCACCATCGTCACCGGCATCTTCGTGGCAATCTCGATGACCACCGGCGGCGGCGCGTGGGACAACGCCAAGAAGTACATCGAGGATGGCAACTTCGGCGGCAAGGGTTCCGAGGCGCACAAGGCCGCGGTGACCGGCGACACCGTCGGCGATCCCTACAAGGACACTGCCGGCCCCGCGATCAACCCGCTGATCAAGATCATCAACATCGTGGCCCTGCTGATCGTGCCGCTGCTGCCGGTGTCGATGGCGTCGGACAGCACTGCTACGCGTGGTGCGCATGCCGCTGCCATCACGATCGCTGCCGATGTCGCCCCGGCCGAGGCTGTGGGCGGCCCGCTGATCAGCGCCGAGGACCTGCGCGTATCACCCACGCTGGACACGGTGAATGCCGCCACGGTGTATTTCGAAGTCGGTTCGGCGCGGCTGCCGGCGGATGTCTCCGGCACGCTGGAAGGCGTACTGACCCTGCTGCAGGCGCGGACCACCAGCAGCGCACGCATTTCCGGCTATCACGACGCCAGCGGCGATGCCGCCAGCAATGCCGAGCTGGCCAAGCAGCGCGCCGAAGCGGTGCGCGATCTGCTGGTCGCCCGCGGCGTGGATGCCAGCCGCATCGAACTGGACAAGCCGGTGCTGACCACCGGCGGCAGCGACCCGGCCGAGGCACGCCGGGTCGAGGTGCACGTGGACTGACGAGGCAGTCGATCCCTCGGTGCTGCGCACTCACTGAGCGTGTGTGCCCAGCCCCTGAACGGATCAGCGGCTTGGACCTTCCGGCTGCGACTGCGGGGCCAAGTCGCGTTCCGCCTGCCGTGCGATCTCCTGGGCCTTCTGCTGCTGCAGGCCATCGAAGGCCTGTTGCGATGCGGCTTCCAGTGAGCCGCTGTGCGCCTGTTCCATCGGCAGGCCGAAACGGAACGAGGTGGAGTTCTGCGCCGCACGCTGGATGAGGGTGATGTGGCTGCCATCGCTGGCGATGGTGGCGGCATCGATGCGATCGATGCGTTCCTGCAGCGGTGACCCATTGCGTGATTCACGCACATTCAAGTTACCGGCCACCAGATTCGCGGCGACCAGCTGCTGCCGTTCCTGCGAATACCCTGCAGCGGCAATCTGCGGCGACGCGGCGAATGCTCGCAGCGTCTGCGCGTACATGTCGTGCGCGGGATGGGCGGGGTCGGAGAGCAGTAGGGTGACTGCTGGCTGTATCGGCGCCGAGGGCTCCACGGCCGGCGCATCGGGTTGCGGATGAAACCGGGGAATCCGCTCGAAATCGCGCAGGTACAAATCACGATGGGTCAACTGGCCGTCGCCGTTCCGGTCGGTCAGCGCGCCGTCCTTGCCGGGTGCCGGATCGCTGCGGCGGAACGGCGTGTCGGCGACCTTGTCCGAGATGGCTGCCACGGCCTGCGCATCATCCAGACGTCCGGCCTTCCAGTCCTTGTACAACTGCCCAAGCTCGATGCCGTTGAGATAGCCGATCGAATTGAATGGCAGCTGCTTGTCGAACGGGGGCACAGCTTCCAGTTCCCTGAAGATGCGGAATGCGCCGAAAATGGCCTGTCCTTCCAGTTCGCTGCGGTACTGCACGTACTGCTGCGGCGTGTGGCCGGTGAACGGGACCGTGGTGGCATTGAAACGGTGATGGCCGATTTCGTGTGCCAAGGTGCCGAAGACGTGCCATTGTGGATTCTCGAGTGCGTCGGGAGCGCTCATGCGCGGCCATGCCTCAGCATCAACAATAATGGACGGACGCGGCTCGGATCGGTAAAAGGGCAGCCCGACCTTTCGGACTTCTTCGAATTTTCCCCCGTCGCTGAAGAATTCGTGGAAATCGACCGTTGCGCTTGGCGAAGCGGAGATCCATTTTTTCATGGCATCGGGAAGGAGGTGAAATTCGCCATGATTTTTCAGACCATTCCGCGCATGGGCGACAGCTGGCTCATTCATTTCTCATACTCTCCGAATATGTTGATCGAAACAATGCAATCAGGCGCGCTTGGCGCAGTCGTTAGATGAATAGATATTCCATTTCCAGTGGCGTAATAGGTATAACCCACAAAATTCCCGTGCATGTCCTCACCCGATGTTGACCTGGCCAAATTTGGCAACGTTTTCGCGTTTTCGACACGGTAACACGGCTGCAGGGCAAGGCCAATAGAGATGTGGGGCATCTTCTTGCGGATGTTGATGTTCTCGACCAGATAACCGTCGCTTGTCATAAAGTCATGTTCTGAAATGCGGTAGACCGAAGATATGTCCGTCATTCCGGCCAAGCCGCTAAGGTTGTCATGCAACTTCGCAAAGCCTTCATCACCCTCCAGCGGCCACTGCAGGATGTTCTCGATGGTCAGCGTGGTCGCCGCAGGCTGAACGGCAGCGCCGGCGGGTGGTGACGCTGGCCGGGCAGCGGTATCGGCACATCCGCAGGCGGCCAACATCAGGCCTGCGATGAGCGCTGCGGCAATGGATGACTGTTGCACGTCCAACTCCGGGATGGCTCCAGGCCCAGCGTAGCAGACGTGGCGGCAACGATGCCGACTTCATCGCACCATCTGGCGCTCCATCGCAAACGCACCGTTTTCCGCTCCAAACGCCCTGCGCTCCGCCGAATCTGCGCCGCGTCCGGCGCTGCAGGTGCGGCGTTCCGACCCATCGGTACCGCGATCCACGCTTCGAGTGCGGCTTCTGGCCGAAACAGCGCGGCGTTCCACCGAACGCAGGCCGTGCTCCGCATCGGAAGCACGGTGTTCCGCCGGAAAAGTGCGGCATACCACCGAATCCGTTCGGCGCTTGACACTCGCAGCGCGACGCTTCGCCGAAAACGGGCGGCGTTCCGCACGCAGCGTGCGGCGCTTCGACGAAAAAGTGCGGCAGGCCGCTGGAAAAGTGCCGCACTTCGCGCTCCAGGCACGGCGCTTCGCTGAAAAAGTGCGGCGTTTCGCCGAAAAAGGGCCTCGTTCCGCACTACAAGCGCCATGTTCCGCCGAAATAGCGTGACAGACCGCACAAAAAACGCCGCGACAGGCATGGCGCTTCGCTGAAAAGGTGCTGCGCCTGGTGCGCAACCCTGCGGACTCCGCGCCGCGCGACCTGACACGGCGTTCACGCTGCCTCCTGCAACCTGAACCGAATCCGATGCAACTGGGGAACGACCGTGCAAATGACGCCTTACGACGTGCCACCACCGGCACCGATGCCGATGACCTGGCAGGACTCCCTGCGCTACTCCCTGGGCGACTACCTGCCGAATCTGCTCGGCGCACTGGCCATCCTGCTGGTGGGTTGGCTGGTGGCCTTGGCCTTGGCCGCCGCGGTGCGCAAGGGTCTGGCCGCGCTGCGCACCAACGAACGGCTGAACACGCAGACACAGTCGCAGTTCAATTTCGAACGCACGGCCGGGCGGGTGGCGTTCTGGGCGGTGATGATCCTCAGCGTGATCGGCATGTTCAGCGTGTTGAACGTGGATGGCGTGTCCGGCCCGCTGTCCACGCTCGCCAATACCGTGATGCTGTATCTGCCGCGGCTGCTGCTGGCCGGATTGCTGGCCGGCCTCGCCTGGGTGGTGGCCACGGTGGTGCGCGGCCTGGTGAATCGCGGCCTGGCCGCCACGCGCCTGGATGATCGCCTGTCCGAATCGGCGGAAATGCAGCCGCTGTCGGCCACCATGGGCAACGTGGCCTACTGGTTGGTGCTGCTGCTGTTCCTGCCGGCCATCGTCAGCGTGCTGCAGATCGACGGCCTGATGGGGCCGCTGTCGGACATGACCTCCAGCCTGGTCGGCATGCTGCCGAATCTGCTGGCGGCAGCCATCATCGGCGTGGTGGGCTGGATCATCGCCAAGGTCGTGCGCGGGCTGGTGACCAATCTGCTGGCCGCCACCGGCGTGGACCGTTTCAGCACACAGAACGACGCCACCCGCGACCTGCGCCTGTCGCAGCTGGGCGGCACGCTGGCCTTCATCCTGGTGATCGTGCCGACACTGATCGCCGCGCTGGACGCCCTGCGCATCGAGGCGATTTCGGTGCCACTCAGCAACATGCTGAACCTGATGCTGATGTCGATTCCGAACGTGCTGGCCGCAGCCGCGATCCTGCTGCTGGCCTGGTTCATCGGCCGGTTCGCGGCAGGACTGGTCACGCGGCTGCTGGCCAACCTGGGCTTCGATCGGGTGCCCGAGCGCGTCGGCCTGGGCCACGCCTTCGCGCCCAAGGCCCATCTGGACGATGGTGTGGATGCGGTGCCGCCTGCCACGCGGGCTGCGGTCGATGCACCGGACCTCAGCGCGACCGCCGTGCCCGTGCAACCAACGCTCGCCGGCAGTCCCTCGAAGTTCTCGCTCTCGGATCTGGCCGGCAAGGTGGCGCTGTTCTTCATCATGCTGTTCGCCACCGTGGAAGCCGCCGGCATGCTGGGCTTCGTCGGCATTCACGAATTGCTGCAAACCTTCATCGCCTTCGGTGGCGACGTGCTGCTGGGCCTGGTGATCTTCGTGATCGGCTACTGGCTGGCCAATCTGGCCGCCACCGCCATCCAGCGCGCCAATGCCGACAATGCCATGGGCCTGTCGCGCATCGCCCGCGTTGCGATCCTGGGCCTGGTGGTGGCGATGGGCCTGCGCGCGATGGGCGTGGCGGACGACATCGTCAACCTCGCCTTTGGTCTCGTGCTGGGTGCGGTGGCCGTGGCCGCGGCCCTGGCCTTCGGCCTGGGTGGGCGCGATGCTGCAAGTCGTGTGGCCAACCGCTGGGCACAGCAGTATCTGGATGACGACCGCTCAGCCGCACGCCGGAACGAACCGACCACGCCAACCTATCGCGCTCCGGACGATTCAACTTTGTGAGTCGATCTGACGGAACGGAAAAGGGCGACCCGCGGGTCGCCCTTTTTTCATGTGGCCGCACTGGCGATCGATCAGGATGCCGTGTCCTCGAACCGGCCCGCCTGCAGGTCGAACCAGGGCGTGCACAGCTGCTGTTGCGTGTCAGCCATCGCGAACGATGCGGTCCACAGATCCACCCCGTTGCCGTCGCGGGCCTGCTGGAAGTCGTTGTCGTTGAAGGCGGCCACGCCAAGGCACCACCGCACCCGCTGCGGCGCGTCGGCCAGGGTCAGATCGAAGGTGAACCGGCCCTGCAGCCGCTCGCCCTGTGGCACGCGTGCCGCCACAGGCGTCGGTGGCGAGATCGGCGTGGGGTTGGGCAGCGCTAGCGCGAGGTGGGACAGGGTCAGATCCCTGCCCTGCATCCGGAACAGCGGCTGGCCCACTGCGCCCACGGACTGCTGTTTGGTGAGAATGGCATGCACGTTGCCGCGGTCGAACACCATCATCGGCATCGCACCCTGATTGTCCACGCTGTAGTGCACCTGCAGCCGTTCCTTGCCGGTCAGCTCGAAACGCACATCCACCTGAAGGCCATCCTGGCGCAGTTGGGTGGTGGTCGGGCTGGAAACAGTCGGTGCGGGAACAGTCATGGCAGTGGCGTGTCGGGTTGGCGTGGACGGGACTGCAGCACAGGCACCCAGCGGCAGCAGCGCGCAGAATAGCAGCCGAGTCGGCCGGCGGATCAGGGCGTTGTCGAGGATGCGGATCATGGCCACGCTCGGGAATTCAGGTGCTGCGCAAGTAAAACGCGCCGGGGATCGCTCCGCCGGCGCGTGATGCAGGTCATCGGCAATGACGGTGCAGTGCCGATGCAAACGGCCTGATCAGAATTCCAGTGTGTAGGCCGGGCGGTCGGGCAGGCCCAGTTCGCGGCGGATGCCGTTCTCGGTGAGCTCGATCGGATTGTGGGTGGTGGCCGGCGTGCTGGGATCGCCATCGAAATCGAACGGCTTGGCGGTCGAATCCAGACCCACGGCCTGACGCTCCGAGTTCGGGACCTGGCCACGGTCGATGCCCGGGCCGCTGTAGGTGCCCGGCAGCAGCGAGCCATTGGCGAAGTTGTAGGCGTGCGACATCTCGTGGTAGAGCACCACCAGCGGCGCCGGGAACTGGTCCATGTGGAACGACGGGTTGTAGCGGATTTCCACGTCCACGCCGGGACCGGCCTTGCCGGTGCGATCGTTGATCTGGATATCGCCCCAGGTCACGTTGCCGGCATCGGGCGACGGCATGGCATAACCGTTCTGCTCGTTGCTCAGTTCCTTGATGGTGATGGTGTGGCCCTTGTCCTGCGCCACCTTGTCGAATTCGGCCAGCATCTGCTGTCCGTTCGGCGAGCTGCGCAGGAATTCGATTTCCGCTTCCACGCGCTGGCGGAATGCATCCGAACCCTCGACCTTCACACCTGTCAAGCCCAGCTTCGGATCCAGGATCACGTTCATCACCACCTGGCCGCTGTCGCGCTGGCCGGCAGCGAAGCTGATGCTGTCCACGTCGGTCTGCGCATACACCAGATCCTGGCCGGTCACCTCGGAAATGGTGTCCTGGCCTTCGCCGGCATAGATGCTGTTCTTGCCGCCGCCGGTGATGGTGTCGTTACCCGATCCGCCGGACACGATGTTCTGGCCATTGCGCGCCTGCAAGCTGTCGTTGCCGGCGCCGCCTTCCATGTAGTTCACGCCGCCCTGGCCGGAAGCCGTGATGCTGTCATCGCCGTCGCCGCCGTACAGCACGTTCGGGCCGTCGCCGCCGTCGATGGTGTCGTCGCCGGTGTTGCCGAAGATGTCGTCGCGGCCGCCGTGGCCGGAGATGGTGTCGTTGCCAGTACCGCCGTCGAAGCGGTCGTCGCCTGCACCGCCGGTCAGCACGTCGTCGCCGGCGCCGCCATCGATCACGAAGTTGACCTTCACGTTCGGCGCCACGGTCACGGTGTCGTTGCCATCACCCACGCGGATGCCGAATTCCTGGCCTTCGGCCAGCTTCACCTCGTAGCTTTCGCCGTTCACGTTCACGTCGAGGGTGCCGTCGTCGCGCTGGCTCACCGACACCTGATCGTCACCGCTGCCCTTGGTGGTCAGCACCACCTGGCGGTTGGCATAGTACAGCTGTCCGTTGCCGGCATCGCCCATCGAGTCTTCGCGCACCAAGGTCGCCTGCTCGCCGTCGGCCAGCTGCGTCTTGCGGATTTCCTTGCCATCCGGCGTCTCGCCCGAAGGAAGGCGATTCCCGGTGCCAGTCCCGTCGATGACACCTTGGGCATCCACCGTGGGGCCAGCCTTGGCATCCACATCCGCCCCACCATGACCAACGTCGTGATCCTGGTGCAAATCGCCTTCCGCCCCATGCGTGTGCGACGTCCCGTTCGGGTTGTCCCACAGGTTCTTGGTCTGCACCGGCTCCGACGGCGTGGTCGGGACATAGGCTTGCGTGGACGTGGTGGAGGTAACGGACATGCGGTCTCTCTCGGTGGCAGTGGAAGATGTAAATCGTGTGACAGAAGGCACGTGATACTTACTACAGGTTCAAACGAACGTTTGGAACCTAGGGCGTACCCTAGGTTGGCCTGTCGTGTCCCCAGAGACGCGCGCGTCACGCCGGCCGGGCAGCCGGGACATGGGGTCCTCAGAACTGCAGGCGGTAGCTGGGACGATCCGGCAGGCCCAGTTCGCGGCGGATGCCGTTTTCGGTCAGCGGCATCGGGTTGTGGGTGGTGGCCGGCGTGCTGGGATCGTTGTCGAAATCGAAGGCCGGCGCGCTGGATTCCAGACCCACCGCCTGACGCTCGGCATTCTTGATGCCGTTGTCGACGCTGTCCGGGCCGCTGTAGGTGCCCGGCTGGAAGCTGCCGGTGACGCCGTTGTAGGCATGCGACATTTCATGGAACAGCACCACCACCGGCGCCGGGAAGGCATCCATGTGGAACGAGGCGTTGTAGCTGATGGTCACGTCGGATCCCGCACCGCGCTGGCCATTGCGGATTTCCGCCGCACTGCGATTGTGGGTCTGCGCATAGCCGTTCTGCTCGTTGGCCAGTTCGCGGATGGTCACGGTGTTGCCGTTGGCGGCGGCCGCGTCGAACTCGGCCAGCATCTGCTGCCCGTTCGGCGAACTGCGCAGGAACTCGATTTCCGCTTCCACGCGCTGCCGGAACGCATCCGAGCCCTCGACCTTGATGCCGGTGGTGCCCAGCGAAGCATCCAGGATCACGTTCATCACCACCTGGCCGTTGTCTTGCTGGCCTGCGGCGAAGGTGATGGCGTCCACGTCGGTCTGCGCGTACACCAGATCCTGGCCGGTCACTCCGGAGATGCTGTCCTGGCCGTCACCGGCATAGATGCTGTTCTTGCTGCTGCCGCTTTCGATGACATCGTCGCCCAAGCCACCGGACAGGATGTTCTGGCCGTTGCGGCCGTCCAGGCGATCGTTTCCGGCGCCGCCTTCCATGAAGTTCACGCCGCCCTGGCCCGACGCCGTGATGCTGTCGTCGCCGTCGCCGCCGTACAGCACGTTCGGGCCGTTGCCGCCGTCGATGCTGTCGTTGCCGGTGTTGCCGAAGATGTCGTCGCGCCCGTCGCCGCCGGCGATCACGTCGTCGCCTGCACCGCCGTCGATGCGATCGGCGCCTGCGCCGGTGGTGATGGTGTCGTTGCCGTCACCGCCTTCCACCACGATGTTCACCTTCACGTTCGGCGCCACGGTGACCACATCGTTGCCGTTGCCCACGCGGATGCCGAACTCCTGGCCCTGCGCCAGCTTCACTTCGTAGCTTTCGCCGTTCACGGTCACGTCCAGCGTGCCGTCGTCGCGCTGGTTGACCGACACCTCGTCGTTGCCATCACCCTTGGTGGTCAGCACGACCTGGTTGTTGGTGACGCCTCCGCCGAAGATGCCTCCCGATTTGGTTTCCTCGCGCACCAGGGTCGCCTGCTCGCCATCGGCCAGTTCGGTCTTGGCGATTTCCTTGCCGTCGGGAGTGCGGCCGGAAGGCAGCTTGGTGCCGCTGCCGCCGCCATCGATCAGCGCTTCGCCTGCGGTGTCCTTCGGCAGGTCTGCCTGCTCGACTTCCGGTGCCGGCGGGGCCGGCACTTCGACATGCGGCTCCTGGTAGGCGCTGACGGATGAGGACGAGGCTGCGGACACGGTCATGATGAAAACCCGATGAAAAGATGGAGATGCATTTGTTACAGGTTCAAACAGGCGTTTGGAAGCTAGGGCGTACCCTAGGGTAGGGTTGACCCCAGTCGCTGCTGCAGCGCAAAAATCGAGCGAAAATCGGCTAGAATCAGCACCTTGCAGTAGAAAAACCTTCACCTCACCCCAAACACGCAGGAATCCATCGATGGGTCTCGATCTTGTCCCGACCGGCCACAATCCCCCCGACGACCTCAATGTCGTGATCGAAATCCCCAAGGACGCCGAACCCGTGAAATACGAGGTGGACAAGGCATCCGGCGCGATCTTCGTCGATCGCATCCTGTCCACGCCGATGCGTTATCCGTGCAACTACGGCTACGTGCCGCACACGCTGTGCGGCGACGGCGACCCGGCCGACGTGCTGGTGATCCTGCCCTTGCCGCTGGTGCCCGGATCGGTGATCCGCGTGCGTCCGGTCGGGGTGCTGCGGATGAAGGACGAAGCCGGCGGCGACGAGAAGATCCTGGCCGTGCCGATCGACAAGGTGTTCGCCGGTTACAGCCACATCGACGACATCGACAAGGTCAGCCCGCACTGGCTGGAACGCATCGGCCACTTCTTCGAGCACTACAAGGATCTGGAAAAGGGCAAGTGGGTCAAGCTGGAGGGCTGGGGCAATGCCGCCGAAGCCAAGGCCATCCTGGCCGATGCCATGACGCGCTACCAGGACGAGCCGGACAAGCCCAACTTTTGATGCCTTCGAAATGTGGGCACGTCCCCTGCGCGTGCAGCTAGGGTCTACCCTAGCTGTCAGCGGCTTGTGCGCCCGCTATGCTTGTGCGGATTACTTTTCCCCTCCGCTGAAGGCAACTTCCCCATGCTCGATTCGATCCGCCAAGTCGCCGATCCGGCGCAGCAACTGGCCGCCGCGGCCGCCACGAGCGGCACCCTGCAGGCCGTTTCGCAGGCCGCCGCCGCCAACGACATGCCCGGCCACCTGCTGGACCTGGCCAACCAGGACAAGCTGGTCGACTTCCTCGGCCAGACCCGGCAGGCCGTCGAACTGGCCAAGGGCAGCGACGTGTTTGCCGAACAGCTCGATCCGCTGCTGGGCGACATCAAGTCCGGCCTGGAGCAGCTGCCCTCCAACCGGCTGTCGCGCGACGAGCGCGATGCCGTGGCGCAAACCCTGGACATCCTCACCCAGCACTTGGGCGGCAGCACCGACGTCGATCCGCAACCGGCCGGCCAAGTGCCCGGCGGCGGTCTGCAAGCGCATGAGAATGCCGGCGGCCACACCATCGAACGCCATGTCGGCAAGAGCGAAGAGTGGCTGATCAACCGCGTCAACAAGGACCGTGTCAGCGCTGCCTCCAGCTTCGAAAGCCTGCCGGAAGCCGAACGCGTTCTCGCCGCCACCATCGCCGAGAATCAGGACAAGATCGACGCCTGGGTCAACGGCCAGGGCGGCAACCGCCTGGTGCTGAGCGAAACCTTCGACAGCAAGACCGGCATCTCGGTCAAGCGCGGCGACAACAATGCCGAAGACGTGTTCTCGGTGAAGCTGGTGCTGGAGCGCTCGGACCGGCTGGACATCGGCTACCGCATCATCACCGGTTATCCTTCCGCTCCCTGATCCACCGCGAACCGACCGACCGCCATGGCTGCCTATCCCGAACTGGAATCCTTCTTCTCCGCCTATTTCCACCAGGACTGGACGATGGAGCACGACACCACCGCCGGCGTGGTGGACTACTACCGCCAGAACGAGGCCGCCAGCGTGCCCGCCGTGCGCGAGCAGCTGGCGCAGCTGCTGCAATCGGCGCAAGACGAGGACCAGCTGGCCCGGCAGGTGCAGGCCCTTGGCTGCGAATACGCCCCGGATGCCGACGGCCTGACCTACCGCCAGTGGCTGGAGGGGGTGCAGGCGCTGCTGCAGGATTGATCGCAAGCGGTCCAGTCATTGATCACGAAAAAACCCGGCCTGGTGCCGGGTTTTTTCGTTGCGGGCGATTGCAGCCCAAAACCCGGTGCCGTGCGGAATCGTTGCCGTTACAAGGGGCGTGCCTGCTGTGCAGTCACTTTGCCAGTGCGCTCGAATGAAAACATGTAGGACAGCCTGATGGGAATCGCGGAGACCTCCACTGCATTGCCCGAGCAGTCCTCGGTTTTGAGGGCTCCGTCCGCGAACGTGCAAACCGCCGCTGCCAGGAATTGCCATTCCATGACCGCATCCGTGGTCGCGGCGACGATGCGCGGATCGATCCGGGCTTCTGCAAGCGGGCACTCTGGCAATTCGTAGATCGGCACAGCAGACCGCACGGCGCCGATTTCATCCACGATCAACTCGATGCACAGGCTCACCTCACGCGTGCCCGGCAAGCCTGCAGGCAGCACGGGCAATGGCTGCGACACCGGTGCAGCCATCAGCAACACCTTGTCTTTCGGAACGTCCATGACGGCAGCACCGGGAGGAAGGATCATGCGCATGCCCACTTCCGGCGCTGTCCTGCAGCCGGCGGTCAGCACGATCATCAGCAAGACGGCCAGCGTGGATGGAGAGGCGTGATGGAGGATTTCAGGCATGTTTACTGACCAGGGTGTCTGTCTAGCGCTGTGTTAAGTCATGTGCCGCAGACGGCAAGCCACGAGGCGACATCGGCTTGAATGAATTGTTAGGCCGCAATGCTGCTACCCAGAAAGTCTTTCCCACGTTGCCTCCAGCTTATGCTTTGCCCTTTGATGCCACCACTTGATCAGAGCGTGGTGCCTTGAATCAATACTGCCTTTGAGAAGGCGACAATTTTGTATGCAGAAGGATGCGTCAAGACCTCCGCCACGAATGTGGAAATGTGGAGGCGGATGATCTTTGGGATAAATGTGGAAGCTTAGACCATTGACACGACCGACCAGCTCTTTGATGAAGTGGAGACTGCCATCCGTCCACACGCTATAACCATTGCTCAGCAGGCACTCAAGAGCCGGCAATGCGTCCTCGACGCTCGCGGCGTCATGGATCTCCTTCTCTAACTCGTCGGGCATCCTTCTCATTGCCGCCTAACGCCTGAGCTAAGCCGCGGTGCGAAGTGGCGAGCGGCGTGCGAAGCTTAGCGTAGCACGTAAGCGAGGCCACGAAGCAACGTCGGCTTGAACGAACTGTTAGGGCGCAGAGCTATTCGCTCTTGATGCTGTCGAGCGTACCTTTAACGAGCATAACGACTGGCAAGGTGCTCAACAGAAGCATTACGAAATTGGTCGTTATAAGCCAAGCTAGGAATTTGGCGTAACTATCGGTGAGTGGCTGGAAATAGAGTGAGATGGAAGATGCAAATGTAAGAACCAGTTCTACCATTGTTACGCCAATAACGAGCAACAACGTTGCCAAGTGCCCATGCTTCTTGTATCTCGCGAGAAGCGACGAACCCGACATTATCCCGAATAAAGCTAGGACCGCGGCCAGAAAGCCAAGCATAGTGAAAGCAAAACTTGCGAGAAGTGCAGCTAGTGACTCAACCCTCCCCGGAACGGCGTTGATGGTTTCTGCTACGCCGGTTGGGACAAGGAAAGTGATCCAATAGCTAAGCCCGTGGCTTAGTAGGACTATCAAGGTCAGCAAACGTAGTTTTCTGTACATTGGCGTTTGACCTCATTTCGTTAAGCTTCTCTTGTAGAAGCACATTCTTGCCCATTTGCTCGTCAAAGTCTCTTTGAATCTTTGTGTCTGTATCGCCGCTGATTGGGTGGCGAACTGCGCCTTCCCCAACGAGGTACACGTCTATCACTTTGTCTGCGACAGCAGTGACAGCCCGGGCTTCAAAATCTGTTACACCCTTCTTTCCAATTTGTGATGAAACACCTTGCAGTATTGCCTTAATGTTTCCCAGTCTTTTTTCAGGTCTAATCGTTATCTCAATAGGACCTACCTCCGCGTAGTTCTGCCCGGTTTGGCCGCTTATGAACTCAACCAGGTCTTCGTGGAGCTTGTTCTCCCTTTGCAGCTCTACAGTGATTTTTCCGACGCGGCTTAGCTTTGAAATGTCTTTGCGCTGCATTTGATGGGTCAGTGCAACAGCATGAAACTTGTACGGCAGCTTTAAGGCCTCAATGACTTGATTTATATAAGTCGCAAAAGTTGCGCCCCGCGGGGAGAGAATTTTACATGCAATACCGAAAAAATCCTCGCGGAAGTTTAGGTATGAAGCAAAGCCAGCCGAATCTCCAGCGAGGTAGGCTTTGAGGTCTCCAAGCGTTAGATTCTTTGAGTCGATCTTCTTGATGATCTCGTTGTCTAGCGTATGTAAAAACAGGTACTGATCTCCAACCGTGTGAATGAGATAGAGACGCTCTCCAGCATGCTCGAACTTTGATTTGAATTTTGGCGTTTTCCACGAGCAGTACTTTTGAAGAAACGGGCGTAAATCTACTGCGTATTTCTTTTGCCCGTTACCTTTTGTGAAGTAGTACTGGTAGTAGGTGGCTTGCATGGATTCTCCCGCATGAAGTGAGCCTATCTGAACTCTATCTCAAAAGTTGCGATTCGGTGGGACATGCGCCCTAACGCTTGTTATACCGCAACATCGTCAACCCGATCAGCCGCGACACCACCATCGCCAGATACCCCACGCCGGTGAACTGCTCCAGCATCACCAGGATGCGGGCCTGCGGCGACACCGGCAGCACGTCGCCCAGGCCGGTGGCCGACAGGTTGGTGAAGCTGAGGAACAGCAGTTCCAGCCAGGTGCGCGGGCGCTCGGGTTCCAATCCGGTGAAGCTGCCGGGAAACCAGGTCTGGCATACGAAGTAGGCATAGGCGAAACCCCACGCCAGCAGGGTGAAGGTGGCGCCGACCGCGAACAGTTCGTCGCGGGTCACGCGGTGGTCGCGCAACATGTAGGCCATCAGGCTGGCGGCGGCATAGAAGTACAGCAGCGCTTCCAGCAGGGCCGACACGGCCAGCCAGCGGTCGCCGTCGGTGGCGATGCCGATGGCGGTCAGCAGCATGGCCGGAATGGCCAGCAGCCAGGCCACCCGCGTCACCGCCGGGGTGCGGTTCACCACCCACACGGTCAACGGCACCACCACCGCCGCGATCGTGCCGAACAGCCAGCGTCCGGCGCGTGTGTCGTCGATGGCGCCGTACACCAGCAGGCTGGCCAGTTGCGCGGCCAGCAGGAACGCCGACGGATGCCGGCGCAACAGGCGCAGGCGCCGGTGATGCGGGCTCGGCGGTGGGGATTGCAGCTGGGGTTCGGGTTCGGCGCTGGATTCGGACATTCGGACAGCACGGACAAATCGGATCACGCCATCATCCCACACCGCCTCGGGCCATCAGCGGCTGCCCGATGGTGTAGTCGCATTCGATCCGGCCCGGTAGGGATACTGCGCGAAGATTTCGCGGATCGCGGTTTCTGCCTCGTCCAGACGCTCTGCCGGCGCCTTGCGCACCACCCGGCCGATGGCGTCGCCGGTCCAGACCATGTGGTTGCGCTTGGCGTCCACCACATCCACCGACAGCGTGCCTTCGCGATAGGTGCTGACCCGCGTTTCGTCGTACCACACCGGAAACCCGACGTAGGCCCGGTGACGGTAACTGTAGTAGTACTGGATGTCGCTGCGCGGCATGCTGTACACGTCGGTCTTTTCCTGCACCACGCCCTGGAAGTTGATCAGCAGGTCGGGGTTGGTGGTGGTGAAGGCGTAGCCACGCGCCTGCATCTCGCCCTGGATGGCAGCCTTGATGCGGCTGGTCAGCGGCGTGGAATAGCCGGACTGTTCCATCGCCAGCGGCTGGTACCAGCCCCAGCTGCGATAGCGCGAGAAGTCGGCCTGGGGATCGCCGTCGGTGACGATGCGCGGGCCGGTGGCGCAGGCAGCCAGCAGCACCATCGCAGCCGCCAGCATCAGCCATGTCGTGATTCGGTGTTTCATGCAATTTCTCCAGCGACGGCCGGCACCCCGACCACTGCATGCAGCATGCCGGTTGCGGCGTGGACACCGCGTGGCCGCATGCGCGCCGGTCATCTGACGCTCATCTGCGCCGCGGCTGCAGGCACGGGCTATGCTGGTGGCCCGCCCCACACTCCCCACCTTGCCGATGGCTGCCGAAAGCTACGCCCCCGCCCTGCTCGAGTCCGTGACCCTGCTGGGCGCTGCGGTCGTTGCGGTACCGCTGTTCAGGCGCATCGGCCTGGGCTCGGTGCTGGGCTATCTCGCCGCGGGACTGGCCATCGGCCCGTTCGGCTTGGCAGTGGTCCGCGACCCGCAGACCATCCTGCACGTGGCCGAGCTGGGCGTGGTGATGTTCCTGTTCGTGATCGGACTGGAGATGAACCCTTCGCACCTGTGGAACCTGCGTCGGCAGATCTTCGGCCTGGGCAGCCTGCAGGTGGTAGTGTGCGGGCTGCTGCTGACGCTGGTGGGCGTGTGGGGTTTCGATGCGCCGCCGGCCACCGCGTTCGTCTGCGGCATGGGCTTCGTGCTGACCTCCACCGCGGTCGTGATGCAGACCCTGGGTGAACGCGGCGACATCGCCCAGCCGCGCGGGCAGCGGATCGTGGCGATCCTGCTGTTCGAGGACCTGCTGATCGCGCCGTTGCTGGCGATGGTGGCCTTCCTGGCGCCGGCGGACGCCACGCCGGCCGAGAGCGGCAGCATCTGGTACGACATCGGCCTTGCAGTCGGCGCGCTGGCGCTGCTGGTCGCAGCCGGGCTGTGGCTGCTGAATCCGCTGTTCCGTCTTCTGGCCAATGCGAAGGCACGCGAAGTGATGACTGCGGCCGCGCTGCTGGTGGTGCTGGGGTCGGCACTGTTGATGGACATGGGCGGACTGTCGATGGCGATGGGCGCTTTCCTGGCCGGCGTGCTGCTGTCCGAATCGGATTTCCGCCATCAGCTGGAAGCCGACATCGAACCCTTCCGCAGCCTGCTGCTGGGGCTGTTCTTCCTGGCCGTGGGCATGGCGCTGGATCTGGCCGTGGTGGCGGCCAACTGGAAGCTGGTGGCCACAAGCGTGGTCGCGCTGATGTTGACCAAGGCCATCTGCATCTATGCAGTGGCACGCTTGGCCCGCAGCTCGCATGCCGATGCGCTGGACCGGGCCATCCTGATGGCACAGGGCGGCGAATTCGCCTTCGTGCTGTATTCGGCGGCGCAGGCGCGCGGGGTGATCAGCGGCGAGGTCAACGCCAACATGACCGCGATCGTGGTGCTGTCGATGGCGCTGACACCGATCCTGGTGGTGCTGCACCGGCGTTTCGCGCGTCCTGCGGCGCTGGCATTCGACGATGTGGAGGCGCCGGACGGCCTGCGCGGCAACGTGCTGATCATCGGCTTTGGCCGCGTCGGCCAGATCGTGAGCCAGGGCCCGCTGGCGCGCGGCGCGGACGTGTCCATCATCGACAACGATGCCGAAACGGTCAGCGACATCAACAAGTACGGCTTCAAGGCCTACTACGGCGACGGCACCCGGCTGGACGTGCTGCATGCGTCCGGCGCAGCGCAGGCGCGCGCCATCGTGGTCTGCATCGACGATGCGGGTGCGGCCACGAAAATCGCCGAAACCGCGAAACGGGCCTTCCCGCAGGCGCGTCTGCTGGTACGGGCCTTCGACCGCGAGCACGCGCTGGCGCTGTTCGAGACCGATGCCGACGAGGTGGTGCGCGAAACTTTCGAGTCGGCCGTGCTGCTGGGCCGCAAGACCCTGCTGGCGCTGGACGTTCCGGAAGACGAGGCCGACGCCATCATCGCCGACCTGCGCCGCAGGGATGCCGAACGCTTTTCGCTGGAAGTGGCCGGCGGTCGCTTTGCCGGCCGCGACCTGGTGCTGCACAACGTGGCCAAGGTCGCAAAAGCGCCGCCGCTGGAGGCAGTGTGAGCGTTCGGACGACCGTTCAGGGCAAAGCGCCGATGGCCTGTCGTATCGATGGCAGCAGCGCCTGCACCTCTGCGGAGGGGTCGGTATCGGCGCCGACATACAGCATCATGCGGAAAGCACCCAGTTCGTGGCGACGCGCCAGCCACTTGGCATCCAGCCCGTCCGGCGCAGGCGCGCCCAGACTTGCGCCAAGGGTATCGAGCCATGGTTTGCAAGATTCAGGCGACCGTGGATGCGTGCCTGCGACCGCCAATGCGGCGATCGCCAGCCGCACGCTCTCGCCGTGCACGCAGGCATGCGCCGTGTCGGGCACCACCTGCACGGCCAGTGCCTACAGCACGCGCTGCGTGTGGGCATCGGACAAGGCCGGATTGCGGCCCAGTTCGGCAATCCAGTCGGCGCCATGGGCAACGCCGTGCCGCCAGCCGATTCAGGGTTCGTAGCCACGATAATCGTGGACGCTTTCCAGGTATCCACCGCGCGGGAGACCATGTCGCCACGCGCCTCATCCGTCATACAGGGATGCACACGACCGGTTCGCGCGACTTCGGCCAGCACCAGCGTCGCAAGCGGCGCGCGCACGTCGTGGACATCGGGGGAGTCCAGCGCTGCGTGCAGCGCGTCGCGCAACTGCCGCAGCAGCGCCGGATGCACTTCGCCGCGCAACCAGTGCGCATCGGCTTAGCAGGCGATGGCATCCCGCACGGCGGGGTCGGGATCGGCCAGGCAATCGACCATGTCCAACAGCAGACGCTCGCGACCGGATGGATCAGCAACCTGAAAACCCTCTTCCTTCAGTTTTTTACCAGCCCCGCTCGATCCAGACCGGCTGGAGGACAGGCTGCGCGACCGACGCCGATTGTCAGCAGCAGTAACGATACCGCCGCCAGCTGCTTTCCGAGCTTATTCATTCCGATACACCTGCGCGCCCTGCGCCTTGAACTCGGCTGATTTTTCGGCCATGCCGGCCTGCAGTGCCTCGTCTTCGCTGATGCCGTGCTCGGCCGCGTAGTCGCGCACGTCCTGGGTGATTTTCATGCTGCAGAAATGCGGGCCGCACATCGAGCAGAAATGCGCCTGCTTGTGCGCTTCCTTGGGCATGGTCTCGTCGTGGTATTCCATCGCACGCTCCGGATCGAGGCCGAGGTGGAACTGGTCCTGCCAGCGGAACTCGAACCGCGCCTTCGACAACGCGTTGTCGCGCACCTGCGCACCCGGATGGCCCTTGGCCAGGTCCGCGGCATGCGCGGCGATCTTGTAGGCCATGATGCCCTCGCGCACGTCCTGGCGATTCGGCAGGCCGAGGTGCTCCTTCGGTGTGACGTAGCACAGCATCGCGGTGCCGTACCAGCCAATCATCGCCGCACCGATGGCACTGGTGATGTGGTCGTAGCCCGGCGCGATGTCGGTGGTCAGCGGACCGAGGGTGTAGAACGGCGCTTCGCCGCACTCACGCAGCTGCTTGTCCATGTTTTCCTTGATCAGCTGCATCGGCACGTGGCCGGGGCCTTCGATCATGGTTTGGACGTCGTGCTGCCACGCGATCCTGGTCAGTTCGCCGAGGGTTTCCAGCTCGCCAAACTGCGCGGCGTCGTTGGCATCGGCGATGCAGCCGGGACGCAGGCCGTCGCCCAGCGAGAAGGCGACGTCGTAGGCCTTCATGATCTCGCAGATGTCCTCGAAATGCGTGTACAGGAAGTTCTCCTTGTGATGCGCCAGGCACCACTTGGCGAGGATCGAACCGCCACGCGAGACGATGCCGGTCACGCGCTTCGCGGTCAGCGGCACATAGCGCAGCAACACGCCGGCGTGGATGGTGAAGTAATCCACGCCCTGCTCGGCCTGTTCGATCAGCGTGTCGCGGAAGATCTCCCACGTGAGCTCTTCGGCGCGGCCATCGACCTTCTCCAGTGCCTGGTAGATCGGCACCGTGCCGATCGGCACCGGCGAGTTGCGCAGGATCCACTCACGCGTCTCGTGGATGTGCTTGCCCGTGGACAGGTCCATCACCGTGTCGGCACCCCAGCGGATCGCCCAGACCAGCTTTTCGACTTCTTCGGCGATACCGGACGACACCGCGCTGTTGCCGATATTCGCGTTGATCTTGGTGAGGAAATTGCGGCCGATGATCATCGGCTCGCTTTCCGGGTGGTTGATGTTGTTCGGCAGGATGGCGCGGCCGCGCGCGATCTCGTCGCGAACGAATTCCGGGGTGATCACTTTCTGGATAGCCGCACCGAAGGATTCGCCACGATGCTGATTCAGTAGATGCGCTTCATGCACCGCGTCGAGCCGCTGGTTTTCGCGAATGGCGACGAATTCCATTTCCGGCGTGATGATGCCGCGCTTGGCGTAATGCATCTGGCTGACGTTCGTGCCGCTCAAAGCACGACGCGGCGCGCTGCGATTCGGGAAGCGCACGTGCGCCAGCTTGGCGTCGCCCTCGCGTTTTCTTCCGAATTCCGAAGTGATCCCGGACAGCCGTTCGCTGTCGCCGCGCGCTTCGATCCACTGCGCGCGCAGCGCGGGGAGCCCTTTCGCCAGATCGATCGCGGCGGTGGGATCGGTGTATGCGCCGGAACAGTCGTAGACGGTCACCGGCGCGTTCTCCTCGCCGCCGAACAGCGTGGGCGTTTTGGTCAGCACGATCTCGCGCATCGGCACACGCACGCCCGGCAGGCTGCCTTCGACATGGATCTTGCGCGAACCGGGGATGGGGCGTGTGACCTCGGCGGAGAGTTGCTCGGCCTGGCGCAGCAGGTCGGAGGCGGGAATGGCATTCATCGGCATTCGTCCTGTTGGGTGTATGGACGAAGCGGCGGCGCGCACGCATGATCTTTGCCATGGCGTGCTGCGAAGCTTCCCTACGGCGGCATCACCCGCATCAGGTTCGAAGGGTGTGTCTCAACCGTTGCCGGTACCCCCGCTTCGGCTCGCATTGAACCATGGATGGCGGTGATCGGCCAGTTCCCGTTTGCGACAGTGAACATGTCGCTGCACGCCGGCGACTGCTGCGCGATGGCGGCAGATTCGTGGTAGAGCACGAAGCGCCCGCCCGCCATTGACTGGATATGCCCCGGAAGCGGCTCTGCCACGTCGAGCCCGCCAACGCAACACGAACTGCACGCCACCCTCGCCTGCCTGGACGACGTAGTGCCGTACCCGGGGTCGGGCGTGCGATCGTGCAGCTCTGCCTCGACAATCCGTTCCACCGTCGGTGGCGGAGCCGGCGGAGGCGGCCGGGGATCTTGGACGGCAACATCGTTCTGGAATTCCAAGGTCGGCCCGGATTCGTGAAGGTGGCAGATGGCGGGACTGTCGTTGGCCGCTCCTCCTCGCCGACACTATGGCAAACCCCAGTGCCGGGATGGCTTGGCGCATGGCAGGACTGCCATACTGGTGTCCTGCCGGCGTGCGTCCAGCTCGGCACGGCATTCACGAGCCTTGCCCATGTCCCATCTGCACAAATTCGGCGGCCCGACCCTGCAGGATGCCGCCCACTACCGGCATGCCGTGCGCCTGCTGGACACCGACCCGCAGGTGCGGTTCGTGGTGGTGTCGGCCATGGGCGGGGTGACTGCCGCGCTGCAGGCCGCCATCGACGCTGCAACCGCGGGCGGGGATTGGCGTCCGGGTTGGCAGACGCTGTGCATGCGTCATGTGGATGCCGCTTCCGAACTGGATCCGGAAGACCGGCATGGGTCGGCGCACTGGTTCCAGCAGCAATTCGCTGCCTGTGCGGACGCATTGCAGGCGCTGGCGACCTCCACGACCACTTCGCCCGCGGCCCGGGCTGCCGTGCTGGGCCTGGGCGAGGTATGGTCGGCGCGGTTGATGCAGATGGCGTTGGGCGATGTCGATGACGGCTGGCAGCTCCTGGATGCGCGCGAGGTGTTGCGGATGGATTCGGACGGCGGCCGGCCGGTGATGGATTGGCACGCCAGCCGGATGCAACTGGCGCAGTGGCTGCAGGATCACCGACACGACCGACTGGTGATTACCGGATTCATCGCGCGCGATGCGCACGGCCAGGTACTCACCCTGGGCCGCAACGGCAGCGACTGGTCGGCATCGCTGTTCGCGGTATTGCTGCAGGCGGATGCACTGACCATCTGGACCGATGTGGATGGCCTGACCAGTGCCGATCCGGCGCTGGTCCCCGATGCCTTCGTGCTGCCGGAGCTGTCCCATGCCGAAGCTGCCGAACTGGCCACGTTCGGCAGCCGTCTGCTGCATCCGCAGACCCTGGCGCCGGCGCACGAGGCCGGTCTGCCGGTGCACATCCGCAATGCCTACCACCCCACCGCGCCGGGAACCTTGGTGCATGCGCAGGCGCGATCGCAGTCGCCGGTGAAGGGGCTGACCGTGATCCAGGACATGGCACTGCTGGATTTTTCCGGCCCCGGCATGCTGGGCGTGCCGGGCATGGCCGCGCGCTTCTTCGCCGCCCTGGGCCGGGCCGGCGTGTCGGTCAGCATGACCGCCGAAGGCTCCAGCGAACACGCCATGTGCTCCGTGATCCGGGCCGATCAGGGCGAAGTTGCGCAGCGCGCGGTGCACGACGAATTCGCCGACGCGCTGGCCAGCGGCAGCGTGAGCGCCGTGACCCTGACCCAGGACATCAGCATTCTCGCCGCCGTCGGCGATGGCATGGTAGGCACGCAGGGCGTATCCGCGCGCCTGTTCCACGGGCTGTCGCAGGCACGGGTGAACGTGCGCGCCATCGCCCAGGACGCCAGCGAGCGCAACATTTCAGTGGCGATTGCCAGCGGCGACACCGCCCGCGCCCTGCGCGCGGTACACGGCGCGTTCTGGCTGTCGCCGGCCACGGTGTCGATCGGGCTGATCGGACCGGGCAACGTGGGCCGCGCGCTGCTGGAGCAGTTCGCGCGCACGCTGCCGGAACTGGCAGCCGCTCCGCACAGCAAACGGCGTCTGGACCTGCGCCTGCGCGCGGTGGCCAATAGCCGCTGCATGCAGCTGCAGACGCGGCGCATCGACCCGGAACAGGCTTTGGCAGGCTTGCAGGATGCGGAACCGTTCGACCTGGATGCTTTCGTGGCGCACGTGCGTGCCGATCATCTTCCCCATGCCCTGATCATCGACTGCAGCGGCAGCGACGCCATCGCCGAGCACTATGCCGACTGGCTGGCGGCGGGCATCCACGTGGTCACGCCGGCCAAGCATGCCGGCAGCGGTCCGCTGACGCGCTATCGCGCAATCCGCGCCGCCGAACGTCACGGCGGCCAGTTCCGCTACGAAGCCACGGTGGGTGCCGGGCTGCCGGTGATCCAGACCCTGCGTTCGCTGCTGGATACCGGCGATGCACTCACCGCGATCGAGGGCATGCTGTCGGGCACGCTGGCGTGGCTGTTCAACCGCTTCGACGGCAGCGTGCCGTTCTCGCAACTGGTGCTGGAAGCGCGGGCGCTGGGCTACACCGAGCCGGACCCGCGCGACGATCTGTCCGGGATGGACGTGGCGCGCAAGCTGGTGATCCTGGCGCGCGAGGCCGGCCGCGAGCTGTCGCTGGACGAGGTGCAGATCGAAAGCCTGGTGCCGGAGCCGCTGCGCGGGCTGGAGCCGGATGTCTTCCTGCGGCGCATCGTCGAACTCGATGCACCCATGCGGCAGCGCCTGGATGCGGCGCGAGCACGGGGACGCAGCCTGCGTTATCTGGCAACACTGGATGCCGGCGGCAACGCGCACGTGGGACTGGCGATGCCCGATCCCGGCCATGCCAGCCTGCACAGCCGGCTCACCGACAATCTGATCCAGTTCCGCACGCGCCGCTATGCCGACAATCCGCTGGTGGTGCAGGGGCCGGGTGCCGGTGCCGAGGTGACGGCGGCCGGCGTGTTCGGCGACGTGCTGGCGATCGCGCGCACGCTGGGCGGCCACGCATGAACCCACCGCGCAGCGCCCGCGCCAGTGCACCGGCCAGCGTCGGCAACATCGGGGTCGGCTTCGACCTGTTGGGCCATGCGCTGGATGGTTGGGGCGATGAAGCCACCGTGGAACGTGTCCAGGCGCCGGGCGTGCGCATCTGCGGCATCGAAGGCGACAGCCCCGGCGTGGCCGACATCCCGCTGGATCCGCAGCGCAACACTGCCGGTCGCGCGCTGCTGGCGCTGTGCGAACAGGTTGGTCTGCCATTCGGATTCGAATTGACCCTGCACAAGGGCTTGCCGCTGGGATCCGGCTTGGGGGGCTCGGCGGCATCCTGCGTGGCCGCATTGACCGCCGCCAATGCCTTGCTCGAATCGCCATTGACGCCGCAGCAGCTGTATCCATTCGCGCTGGCCGGCGAAGCGGTCGCCAGCGGCAGCGTGCACGGCGACAACGTGGCGCCGATGTTGCTGGGCGGGGTCACGCTGGCCACGCCGCAATCTGCGATTCGCCTGACCGCGCCGGACTGGCTGCATGCCGCAGTGGTGCATCCCCGGCAGAGTCTCGAAACCCGCCGCGCGCGCGCTGCTCTGGCCGATCCGTACACATTGCCGCAGGTGGTGGCGCAGACCACCCATCTGGCCCTGTTCCTGACCGGCATGCAGCGCGGCGATGCGGAATTGATCGGCGCCGGCCTGCACGACGTGCTTGTGGAACCGCGCCGCGCGCCGCTGATTCCCGGATTCGCGGCGGTGAAGGCGGCCGCGCTGGATCATGCCGCACTGGGCGCCAGCATTTCCGGCGCCGGACCCAGCGTGTTTGCCTGGTTCGCCTCGCGGCGGGCAGCCGAACAGGCGCTGGAACCGATGCGGCAGGCCTTCCGCGATGCCGGATTCGACGCCAATGGACTGGTCTCGCCGGTGAATGCCGCTCCGGCACGGGTGATCGCATGCGCTGCGTGAGCACCCGCGGCGAAGCGCCATCGGCGTCCATCGATGCCGCCCTGCAGGCCGGATTGGCAGCCGACGGCGGCCTGTATGTGCCCGACCACATCCCCGCTTTGATTGCACCACCCGCCCACGACAGTAACCTGGCCGAGACCGCCAGCACCGTACTGGCACCGTATTTCATCGAATCCGCCCTGCACGACACCTTGCCGGCGCTGTGCCGGCAGGCGTTCGATTTTCCGGCTCCGCTGCGAGCGCTGCACGGTGCCGGCGATCACCTGCTGGAACTGTTCCACGGACCCACCGCGGCCTTCAAGGACTATGCCGCCCGGTTCCTGGCGCGGGCGCTGCAGGCATTGCGGCCAGCGGATGGGCCGCCGGTCACCATTGTGGTGGCCACCTCCGGCGACACCGGCGCCGCCGTTGCGGCCGCTTTCCATCGCCTGCCCGGGTTCGCGGTGGCGATCCTGTATCCGGGCGGGCGCGTGTCGCAGCGGCAGGCGCACGGCCTGGAATGCTGGGATGACAACGTGCGCACGTTCCGCGTGGCTGGCAGCTTCGACGACTGCCAGCGCATGGCCAAGCAGCTGCTGGCCGATGCCGAGCTGCGCGAACGCTTGCCGCTGGGATCGGCTAACAGCATCAGCCTGGGGCGGCTGTTGCCGCAAATCGCCTATCACGCCCATGCTGCCTGGCGGTTCCACCGTGCCCACGACCAGCCGCTGAACCTGATCGTGCCCACCGGCAATCTGGGCAATGCCTGCGCCGCCTGGCTGGCGCGCCGCATGGGCGCACCGATCGGCCGCATCGTGCTGGCTACCAATGCCAATGCGGTGCTGCCGCGGTTCCTGGCCGGCGGCGACTACCGGCCGCAGCCGGCGATCGCCACGCTGGCCAATGCCATGGACGTGGGCGATCCCAGCAACATCGAGCGCCTGCGTCACTGGCATGGTGGCGACGATGCCGCGTTGCGCAGCGACCTGCAGGCCATGTCGGTGGACGATGCCACGATCCGCCGTGTCATCACCGACGCACCGCGACAACACGGAATCATTCCCTGCCCGCACACGGCCTGCGGTCTGTTCGTGCTGCAGCAGTTGCGTACCAGCGGCGATCAGCTGCCTTGGGCGGTGGCAGCAACCGCGCATCCGGCCAAGTTCGCCGACACGGTGGAACCGTTGCTGGGCCAGTCCATTGCGGTTCCAGCGGCGTTGCAGCAGTGCCTGGCGCGACCGCGCCGGTACGAACAACTGCCGGCGGAGACTGCCGCGCTGCGGGATGCGCTGTTGCACGGTTGAGTGCAGTGAATGGCCTGTCGGGTCAGCCGCGGCTCACCCATCATCGGGGCGACGCGGTATCATTACCGCACTCGCCAGTCCATTAATATGATGATGTCCGCTTCCCGTCCGTCCCCTGCCCAGCCAGCCACGCCGACGCGCGCGCCGGGCCGTCCCAAGGACGCCGACAAGCGCGCCGCTATCCTCGAAGCCGCCAAGCAGCTATTCGTCCAGCACGGCTACGCAGGCGTCAGCATGGACCAGATCGCCGCTGCGGCCGGCGTGTCCAAGCTCACCCTGTACAGCCATTTCGGTGACAAGGACAACCTGTTCATCGCCGCGGTGCGGACCTTCTGCGAACAAAGCGTGCCCGATGCGGTGTTCCAGGCCAGGCCCGGCCAGGACGTGCGTGCCCACCTGCTGCAGGTCAGCCAGGTCTTCGTCGGCATGATCCTGTCGCCGGAGGCCATTGCCGGACACCGGATGCTGTGTTCGCCGCAGGTGGTGCAATCGCCGTTGCCGGCCGCGTTCTGGGCGGCCGGGCCGCAACGCATCCAGGCCGCCTTCACCGAACTGCTGGATGGGTACGTCGCACGGGGCCTGCTGAACATCGACGACACGCCGTTGGCCGCCTCGCAACTGGTCACCCTGCTGAAGGGCGAACTGCATTCACGCGAGCTGTTCGGCTTCTGTTGCAGCAACCGCGAAACCACCGTCGAGCAGCACGTGCAGGCCTGCGTGGATCTGTTCATGCGCGCCTACGCCCCGCGCTGACCAGCCGGCATGCCCATCGGCCCACTGACTTCCGGCACTGCGCCGCAGCCGCGCCACACGGCAAGCTGGCATCCCGTCCCGCCGACCGACTCGGTACACTGCGCACACGCATTCATCGAGACTCCCGCATGACCGCCTTCAACTACGCCCAGGCCCGCGAAAACATGGTCGAACAGCAGGTGCGTCCTTGGGACGTGCTGGACAGCCGGGTGCTGGATGTGCTGGTGCGCCTGCCGCGCGAGGCCTTCGTGCCGCAGGCGTACCGCGCGCTGGCCTACGCCGACCTGGAATTGCCGCTGGGCCACGGCCAGCGCATGTTCAAGCCGGTGCTGGAAGGCCGCTGCCTGCAGGCACTGGCGCTGCAGCCGGGTGAAGCGGTGCTGCACATCGGCTGCGGCAGTGGCTACCTGAGCGCCTGCATGGCCCGGTTGGCCGGCCCGGTGCTGGCGCTGGACATCCAGCCTGACCTGGCCGGCGCTGCCGCAGCGGCGTTGCAGGCCCAGGACATCGGCACGGTGACCGTCGAAACGGCCGACGTGTTCGACTGGGACACCGATCAGCGCTTCGATGCCATCTGCGTGGGCGCTGCGGTGCTCGATCTGCCCGAGCGCTTCACGCGCTGGTTGAAACCCGGCGGCCGCCTGTTTGCCGTGCGGGGCCGGGCACCGGTGATGGAAGCGATCCTGCATCGCCATGACAACCCCGGGCGCCCCGAATCGTTGTTCGAAACCGAACTGCCGTATCTGACCGGTGCGGCTCCAGCCCCCGCCTTCCAGCTGTAACCACAGGATTCCCCATGACCGTCCATCCGCTCGTACTTGCCCTGTCGATCGCTGCGCTGCTGCCCTTCGGCGCGAATGCCCAGGACCTGCTGCAGACCTACCAGCTGGCCCGCGACAACGACCCGCTGCTGTCCATGGCCGAAGCCCAGCATCAGGCTGCGCAGGAGCTTCCGGTGCAGGCCCGTGCGGCGCTGCTGCCGCAGATCGACGGTTCGGCGTCGGTGGGACGTTCGCGCAGCTACACCCCCGGCGGCGAGGTGATCCTCGACCCGATCACCGGCCAGCCGATCATCGATCCGGTCACCGGGCTGCCGGTGCGCAGCAACAGCACGGTCGAAACCGACAGCCGCAGCCGCCGCGTCGGCATCAACCTGAGCCAGATGGTGTTCGACCGCGCCAACATCAGCCGCCTGCAGGCGGCCACCGCGCAGAGCCGCGCCGCCGACTTCACCCTGGAGTCGACCGGGGACACGCTGATCACCCGCACTTCGGCTGCCTACTTCAACACGCTGGTCGCGATCGAAACCCTGGTCGCCGCCGAGGCAGCGGAAGAAGCGCTGAAGAAGCAGTTCGACCTGGCCAGCCGCCGCCTGGAAGTGGGGCTTGCGCCCATTACCGACGTGCACGAGGCCCAGGCCCAGTACGACGGCGCCCGCGCCAACACCGTGGTGGTGCGCAATGCGCTGCAGGATGCCTATCAGGCGCTGGTCGAAATCACCGGACAGCCGATCCGCAACCTGCAGGGCCTGCCGCAGGATTTCCAACCGCAGCTGCCGGCGCAGCGCACCGGCGAGCAATGGGTGCAGTCGGCGATGGACAACAACCCCGACCTGATGGCCCAGCAATTCAATCTGCAGGCCGCCGAGGCCAACGTGGAAACCGCCCGCGCCGGACACTGGCCGCGGCTGTACTTCAGCGGCAGCTACGACCACAGCCGCAGCTCGACCGACACCGACCTCGGCAACGGTTTCGGCAGCGACACCGACAACCGCAGCCATGGGCCCGGCATCGGCCTGACCCTGAGCGTGCCCATCTTTTCCGGTGGCGCTGTGCAGTCCGGCGTGCGCCAGGCACTGGCCAATCGCGATGCCGAGCAGGACCGGCTGGAACAGGTGCGCCGCGGGCTGGTCCGCAACACCCGCAACGCCTACCAGACCCTGGTGGCCGGGGTGAGCGAGGTGGAAGCCCGGCGCTCGGCCGTGGTCTCGGCGCAGAGCGCCTACGAGGCCTCGCAGGTCGGACTGGAGGTGGGCACGCGCACCGTGGTGGACGTGCTGCTGAACCAGCAGACCCTGTTCAATGCCGAGCGCGAATACGCCCTGGCCCGCTACAACTACCTGCAGAACCTGCTGCTGCTGGAACAGGCCGCCGGTAGCCTGGACGTGGACGACGTGCAGGACGTCAACCGCCTGCTGACCGTGGATGCGGAAGCCCGGCTGACCGCGCCGCCGCCCGCTGCCAAACCGTAACCCCTGCAGTGCGACCGCGCGTGCCTCAGCGGCGTCCTTGCGGGCGCATCGATTGAACCGGACACACTGGATCGGCCTTGCCATCCTGTGCGCCGCGCTCATCGCGGGCGTCGTCGACGCGCCGTATCCGCAGCAGATGCTTCTGCAGCACATCCCGACGACCGCTGCATTGCTTGCCTGGCCCGCGCTGCAGAACCGGCTCCGGTTTTCGGATGGCGCTGCGTCCGGGCTGGCGCTGTTCCTGCTTCTGCACATCCTCGGTGCCCGCTACATCTATTCGTACGTGCCGTACGACGACTGGGCAAGACTGCTGACCGGCCGGACCCTGACGGATATCTTCTCGTTCCAGCGTAATCATTACGACAGGCTGGTCCACTTCGCGTTCGGGCTGTTCTTCACCAGGCCGGCATTCGAGATCTTCACCCGCCGGTTCGGCCTGTCTGCCACGCTGGCCCGATACACGTCGATCGAATCCATCCTCGCCGCCAGCGCTTTGTACGAACTGTTCGAGTGGTCCCTGACCCTGCTGCTCGGCGGAGAGGATGTGGAAGCCTACAACGGGCAACAGGGCGACCTGTGGGACGCGCACAAGGACATGGCGCTGGCGTTGCTCGGCTCGCTGTGCACACTGCCCTTACTGCGACGCGGAACGGCCACGGCCTGATGCTTCGTTCGGATCCCACCAACCCTGTCCCGCACCGAGGATTCACCGATGCCACATGAACCGCGCACACGAAGCGAGGGGGTCTTCCGGGACGAGGCCGGCACGCGGGACCGGGACGGGTTCATCGCACCGTCAACGGGGCTGGTCGAGCATGCCCTGTACTTCACCGCCGCACCGGACGTGCTGGTGAAAACGCGTGAACTCATCGACGCCGGACGCCTCGGCATTCCGGGCGCCGTGGTGGTCTGGGACGAGACGATCGGCCGCCGGAAAGGCGCCAAGGCGGTCGCGGGCGCATGGTGGGCCGGACCCGGCTCGATCACGATGACGATCGTGCTACCCGGTTCCGGCCACAGAAACGCCTCGGACAGTCTTCGCCTGGCCGCCGCCGCGACCCTGACGGCCATCGAATCGTTTGCACCCCGCTCTCCCGTGAGCTGGAACGGCAGCGGGCTGTTCCATCTGGCCGGAAATCCGGTCGGCATGATTCAGCATGAAACCCGCGACGATGTCGAGATCGTGACGCTCCGGATCAACGGCACGACCGACTACAGCAGGGCACCCGACAGTGTCCGGCGTGGCCACAGCCGCCTGATCGATGTCATCGACCATCGGATGTTGCCGCTCGGCAAACCCGGAACATTGCCCAATGCCCTTGCCACGGCGCTCATGAGCGCAATACCGCAGGCATTCGCACAGGCCGGATGACGCCATCCGGCGTAGCGCCGGAACCTGCCAACACCGGTCTTGGGTCAGCCGCGCGATCGGGTCGAGCGACCATTCCACAACCTGAAACGGCCGATGGAGGGTTCAGCGGGCGAAGGCGATGCGCTGCACCGAATCATCCTTCGGCGAGACCCACACGCTCAGCTCCCGACCCAGCGAAGTGCGTCCACCCCGCTGCGGACGCTCGCCGTCGGCCAGGCGCGGGACGAAGGTCACCATCCAGGCACCGTCGTCTGTGCCGATCTCGACATCGTAGTGCTGCATCCGGGCCTCGGGCAGCTTGTCGCCGACCACCGCGCAGGCCGCCAGCAAGGCCGCGATGCACTCGCCCTTGACCGAAACCGGATGTCCGGGGTCTGCGGCAGCGACGCGGATGGTTCCCGAACCGGTGACCGGCATGTTCATCGACACGATTCCGCTGAGCGACGTCCCTGCATCATGCAGGGCGTCAAATCGCCACCGGTGTGAATCGACCACCACCGCCGACCGGCTGCTGCGGTTCGTCGTTGCGGGTCGGATCGCGGATCAGCGTGTCCTGGCGGGTATCCGGTTCGTACTTGCGGAAACTGCCGTTGGGCGTGGACAGGTAGTCCGCCCAGCCCGGAATGCCCATGCGGTCGGCGCCGCGCTTGTCCACGCTGGAGAACTGGTCGCTGTTGAATTCGTCGCCCTGTTTGTCGGTCCGGGTACCGTCGGACTTCGAGTAGTCGGCATGGCCGTGGTAGCAACCCACCATGGTCAGGCCATCGGGAGTCTCCACGGCGAACGGGTTCACGCCATCCAGCGTGCCCATGATCGGCGTGCTGACGTAGAACTGGCCGGTGGCATCGTCGCGGAACACCAGGCCGCCGTTTTCCAGGTTGGCCTTGATCGATTCGGGATTGGAATAGTCCATCATCGCCACCGCGGCGGCATCGTTGCTGGCGAATGGGCCGAGCGCGGTCCCGCGCGGCACCAGCGGCGCGATCTCATGGACGTTGACCGGAATGGTGCGGTCGGCGGCGATGGCCTCGGCAGTCGTGTCGGCCAGCATGTCGTCGGTCACCGGACCAGACTGCTTCGCCGCTTCGGCATTGACGATGTCATAGGCGCGATCGCGCTGCTCCTGCGTGGCCTCGGCGGCTGTCAGGCGGTCTGCCACGGCCCGGACCTGCGGGTTGTCGCGGATCGGCTCGGCTGCCGGCAACACGGCGGCCGCAGTGGCCCTGTCGATGGACTGGCTGGAAACGATGGTCATGCGTGATGCGCCTCGTGGATACGGAACGGACGGCTGGCCATTGCGGACCGGCTGCAACCAGCATAGGTTGCCCTGCAACCGCACGCCACTAGGGAAAACCCGATGTTGCGCGCCTGCCGGCGCGCATCGTCCATGCCGAAAAACGAAAACGCCATGCGTTGGCATGGCGTTCCGTGAACCCGTGACGCTGTCGGGTGGGTCAGCGGGCGAACGCCGTGCGCTGGACCGAATGGTCGGTCGGCGAGACCCACACGCTCAATTCCCGTCCCAGCGAGGTACGGCCACCGGGCGTCGGCGTTTCGCCGTCGGCCAGTCGCGGCACGAATGTCACCATCAGCGCGCCGTCGTCGGTACCGATTTCGACATCGTAGTGCTTCAGCTGGGCCTCGGGCAGCTTCTCGCGGAACGCCTCGCAGGCGGCCTGCAGGGCCTGGACGTGCTCGCCCTTGATCGAGACAGGGCGTTCGGGGTCGGCGGCTCCGGGCAGGTTGCCCGGAGCGGTGATCAATACGCTCATCAGCAGGATTCCGGTGATCGACATGACCCCATCATGCCAGAGATCAGATGGCTACGGGAGTGAAGCGGCCAGGGCCAGCCGGCTGCTGCTGCGGTTCGTCCACGCGGGTGGGCTCGCGCAGCACTTCATCGACACGGGTGTTGCTGTCGTACTTGCGGAAACTGCCATTGGGCGTGGACACGTAGATCGTGTCGCCCCAGTAACCGCCATCGGCAACGCGTTTGTCCTGGGAGGAGAAGTGATCGCTGTTGAACTCGTCGCCCTGCTTGTCGGTGCGGGTGCCGTCCGATTTGGAATAATCGGCATGGCCGTGGTAGCAGGCATGCAGCTCCATGCCATCCGGCTGCGGCACCTGGCTCGGATCGAAACCGTCCAGTGTGCCGCCCATCGGCGTGGTGACGTAGAACTGGCCGTTGTCGGGATTGCGGAACACCAGACCACCGTTTTCCAGATTGGTCTGGATCGACAGCGGATTGGAATGGTCCATCATCGCCACGGCGGCGGCATCGCCGGAGGCAAACGGGCCCAGCGCGGTGCCGGGTGGCACCAACGGGGCGATTTCGTTCACGTTGACCGGGATGGTGCGGTCGGCGGCGATGGCTTCAGCAGCCTGGTCGGCCAGCACGTCGTCGGTCACCTGACCCTGCTTGGCACCTTCGGCACTGACGATGTCGTAGGCCTGGTCACGCTGTTCCTGCGTGGCCTCCGGGGCCACGAGGCGGTCGGCCACGGCCTGGTACTGGGTATTGTCGCGGACCGGTTCGGCCACGGGTTGCAGCGGAGCGGTGTCGACAACGCCGGTGGTATCGGAAATCGCAGTCATGGCAACCTCATCTCATCAGGAACGGATCCGGAAATGGCTGGCAGCGATCTGCCATGGGTCGAGCATAGCGCCACGGATCCGGCCAGACACCTAGGGCGTACCCCAGCCTGCGCGCCTCCCTCCGGCAAGCCGGTGTCATCGAACTGTCATCCGAACCCCGGGTTTACCCTAGTATTCGGTCGAGCCGGGAGCGGCTAGTCTGTGCACATCTTCCCGGACCGAGCGCCACCTGTCCCATGACCGTCGAAACCTCGCGCCTGTCTGCGCCGCTGCCCCCCGTCGATCTGCAAGCCGCCAAGGTGCAGCCGCTACCGCTGCGCGAAGAGGAAGCCAACGCGCTGCCGCCGGACATCGCCCAGGCCGACCCCCAAGATGTCAGGTTCGATCTGGACCAGCAGTCGGTGCGCATCACCGACGAGAAGCAGAGCCAGTGGACCACGTCCTACACCTCCAGCGCCGAGATGCAGGTGGCGGTGCAGGGAGGCGGATCGGTGACCACGCCGGTCAAGTTCGACGTGACCATCCGCAACGAGAACGCCACCCCCGCGCAGATGCGCGAAGTCAACCCGTTCGACCCGTCCACCATCCCCGAGCGCACCCGCATCGAGGTGCGTGGCGCCGATTATGCCGGCACGCCGCTGGAATCCACCTTCCGCACGCTGGCTGCCGCCGACGACCTGGCTTCCATCGACGACGTGCGCCTGTCGCTGGAAATGACCGAAGACGGCGAGCTGCGGGTGATGACCGGTTCCAACGCCCTGTTCGACAGTCCCAAGAGCAACGGCCCGTCGTCGCTGCCGGCCGACCGCGAGGACTTCGCCCGCCACACCGCGATGCTGCTGGATCCGGCCGGTGCCGACAAGGCCGGCTACACCCGCATGCTGCTGACCGGGCAGCACCCGGACGGCGCGCTGCACACGACCGAGGACGTGGAAGGCAACACCGTGCGCGGCGTGATGACCGAAGTCGGTTCCGGCGAAGTGAACGATGTCACTTGGACTCTGGACGCGAGCGGCCGGCCCACCGCCGCCGATGCCGTGCTGACCTGGGAACCCAGCAGCAAGGGCCGCGACTCCGACCGCATCGAGGGCAATGCCCAGAAGGGCTTCCGGGTCGACAACGGCATGAAGGGCACCAGCGACGACGTGGGCCACATGATCGCCTACCGGTTCGTCAACGGGCACGGTTCGGTCAACATGTTCCCGCAGTTCAACACCTTCAACCAAGGCGCCTACGCCAAGATGGAACAGGAATGGGCCGACTGGCTGTCCAGCGGAATGGAGGTGAAGATCAGCGTGGACCTGCTGCCCAACGACGTGCAGCGCCCGACCGAGGTGCACGTGGATTACGTGGTCACCGACCCGGCCACCGGCAAGGTGGTGTACGACCCGGCGCTGATCGCGTTCGAGAACCAGGCCAACCAGACCTTCAACCCCATCGCTTCGACGCGCATGGACGACATGATCGACAAAGCCAACGCCTGACGGCAGACTGTCGGTCCCGGCGCGGCATCAGTGCCGCGCCCTGCCTGCTCCGGAGCCGCCGTGGACAAGAACGCGCTGATCAACCAGGTCGGCCTGATGATCGTGACCGATCCCGCCGTGGATGCCGAATACTGGGATGGGTATGCGCTGATCGTGCGTTACGGCGACGGGCCGGTTGCGCGCAAGCTGTACGGCTTCCGCTATCTCGACGATGGCAGCTTCGAAGCGGCCACGCCGCGCTCGGAAAAGCTGGGCGAGGCGCTGGATGCCCTGCGCGAGGCCACCCGGGTCGAAGGCAAGGCGCCGTGGGATGCCTGCGTGTTCCAGATCCGCCGCGACACCCGGCGCATCCACGCCGAATTCGAATACGAGAATCCCGAGCAGTGGGATGTCACCCCGCAGACGCTGGCCTCGGTGGTGGAACGGGCGCGGCCGCCGGGCTGAGCCTGCTCAGACCCACGCCATGACGGGGCGTCCATGGCCGGTTCAGATTGGATTTGGCGTTTCCCGTCACACTGGTCAATCGCCGCTGCGGCGTCAACGCATCCATGTTCCCTTGAGGGCGGATGTCGGCCTCCCGCATCAGATATTGCCGGTGCTATAGTCGGCTCAGACACAGCGGCGGCATGAGGCCCGCTGTGCCGTCGTTTGATCCATACCCTGTCCGCGCGCAGAACGGTCGCAGGCGATCCCGATTCAAAAGGATTTCTTCCATGTCCCTTCCCCGTTCCAGCAGCCGCCACGGCCAGCCGTCCCGGCAACGGCACGCTGCCACGTTGCTGTTGGCAGGGATCGCAGTGCTGACCAGTGTGGCCTGCCACTCCACCCGCTCCGGGCCTGAAGCCCATCTACCCCGCAAGGAGACTCCGTCGATGACCACGCCCCCCCCTTCCGCTGCGGCAGCCAACACGGCCGCATCGCGTCTGGATGCCGGACAGCTGCTGCGGCGCACCCTGCAGCTGATCGGCGAGACCCGCAGCATCCGCGACATTTCACCGCAACGACTGGGTGACAGCTATGGCGTGCCCTTTGTGAGCCACGAACCTGGTCGCCACTCCTTCGCCGAACAGATCGACCGCGACTGGTGGTACAGCCTGCAGATCGCCGACGACATCGGCGGTGCGCCGCGCTTCGACCTGTCCTTCGACCAGGCGGTGCCATCCGCGCGCGGAGTCAGCATGGCCGACATCTGCCAGGTCGATTTCGACCAGTTCGGCCAGCAGCTGCAGGCGCTGGGATTCACGCGCAGGGCCAACCATGCCGAACACGGCCGTCACGTGAGCGACGTGTTCGAGCGCGACGGCATGCGCGTGGAGGTGTTCGCGCGCGGCGAGTCGGAAGCGTCCTCCGAAGCATCCGCGCATGCCTGCGTGAAGATGCTCACCATCCGCTGATCGCAAGGAACCCGACATGACCCCCAAAGTCACGCTGAGCAAGGAATCCGAAGCCATCATCGATGCCTTCGCCAAGGAAGCGGGCGTTACCGAAGACCATATCAAGAACCTGCGCGGCCTGCTGAACGGATCGCCCGCACTGGCGCAGCAGTTCAACGATGCCGTGAAGGCCAAGCAGGTCACGGCATTGCATCCGCTGACCAACCCGAATGCAGGTGGCGAGTTCAGCCCCGGCGACAAGTCCATCCACTTGCCGTTGGCAAATCTCGAAACGCCGAAGGCCGGCAAATTTGACAACGCCGACATGACCTTCGTGCTCGGGCACGAACTGCAGCATGCCGAGAACGCCAAGGCCAGCGCGAAGGTGCTCGAGACAGTGTGGCAAGGCATGAACGACAAGGCCAAAGAAGCCAAGCAGCCGCACGACTACACTGCCCTGGTCGACAAGCTGATCGACAGCAACCGGCGTGACGAGGCCGGCGCCGAAATCGCAGGCTGGAATGCCGCGGTCAGCCGGCTGCAGGCCTCCGGAACGGAAAAGCCCACGTACAAGCAGTTGTACGAAGCCAATCCCTTCCGCATGGCGGATTTCATCGACAAGAGCCCTGGCAATCCAGCCACCTACACGCTGAAGGACGGCCTGAAGGTGAAGGACGACATGACCATGGAAGCCAGCGATGCCAACATCAAGGCCATGGGCAAGTACTACTTCGACCATGCAGGGACCGAAACGCGCCTGGGCCAGAAGGCCAACGCCGATTATCCCAATTACTACGGCGCCTATGCGATCGGCCTGATCGCGCAGGCCGAGCGTACGCACAATCCGCCGGGCAAGGGCGAGTCCCAACAACCGGTCGCCCTCGATCTGGCCAAGCTGAAATTGAGCGAATCGGCGATGGAAGACTGCGGCATGGATCTGGGGGGAGCCGCCAACAAGCAGGTCTACATCGACACCGGCGACCAATCGAAGACTCCGAAGACCTTCGACCATACCCGGACGCCGCCTGCGCCGACAGCAGGCAAGGATACCGGCAAGCCCGCGCCGCACGATCCGGCACACGGCGATCATCGCGATCACGCGCTGTACCAGCAACTGCGCGACGGCGTGGAGCGGCTGGAACGCGCCCATGGCCGCAGCTATGGCGACAGCAGCGAGCGTCTCACCGCCAGCCTGCTGGCCAGCGCGAAGCAGTCCGGACTGGAGAAGGTCGACCAGGTCACGCTGAGTGCGGACGGACAACGCGTGTTCGCCATGCAGGGCCAGCCCGACGACCTGAACCGCCGCCACGCCGGGGTGGACGTGACCCAGGCGTTGAATACCTCGCGCGAGCAGTCGCTGCAGCAGTTGCAGGCCCAGCACGACGCGCGGCATGCTGCCGCCGCGAAGGACATGCCGCAGCAGCAGGCACCACGCAACGAGCCCGGACTGGCGATGTGATGCGGCTGATGCGGAATCAGGACTGCGGAACGAAGTCCAGCAGCGGCGCTGGCTGCAGCCACGGTTGCAGCCAGTGGTCCGCCAGCAGGAAGGCGAACAGCGCCATCAGGTACACCACCGAATAGTTGAACACGCGCATGGCGAAGAAGTCGTCGGGCGGGTTCAGCAATTTCCACGCATACCACACGAACACCGCGCCCAGCACCAGCGCACCGCCCAGATAGAACACGCCGCTCATGCCGGACACCCACGGCAGCACCGTGGCCACCACCAGCAGCACGGTGTACAGCAGGATCTGCCAGCGCGTGTACTGCACGCCATGCGTGACCGGCAGCATCGGCACCAGTGCGCGGGCGTAGTCCTCGCGGCGGAAAATGGCCAGCGCCCAGAAATGCGGCGGTGTCCACACGAAGATGATCAGCACCAGCAGCGATGCGTGGGCCCAGTCCCAAGGGCCGCGCATGCCGGTGATCGCCGCCCAGCCGAGCAGCGGCGGTGCGGCACCGGCGATGCCGCCGATCACGATGTTCTGCGGGGTGGCGTGCTTCAGCCAGGCGGTGTAGACCACCGCATATCCGATCAGCGAGGCGAAGGTCAGCGCGGCGCACAGCGGATTGGTGGTCCACAGCAGCACGCCCGTCGATACCGCCGCCAGCAGCAGCGCGAATACCAGCACCTGCCGTGGCTGCAACGCATGCGTGGGCAACGGACGGCGGGAGGTGCGGGCCATCTTTTCGTCGATGCGCCGATCCAGCAGGTGGTTGATGGCCGCCGCAGACGCCGCCGCCAGCCAGATGCCCAGCAGGCCGCCGACCGCTTCCCGAGCCGGTGGCAGTCCCGGCACCGCCAAGAACATGCCCACCAGCGCGGTGAACACGATCAGCGCCACCACCCGCGGCTTGGTCAACTGCCAGTAGTCGCGTGCGCTGCTCATCGCATCAATCGACCGCCGGCGCGCGGATGCGGGCCAGCAGGCTCACCAGCACGAACAGCAGCAGCATCGCGCCGGCGTTGTGGGCCACGGCCACCGCCAGCGGCAGGCTGAGCAGCACATTGGCGATGCCAAGGGCGAACTGGGTCAGGATCAACGCACCCAGCAGGCTGGCCCAGCCACGCAGCCCCGGCGTGCGCAGCAGCCGCACGGTCAAAGTCAGCACGAAGGCCAGCACCACCAGCGCACCGATCCGATGTGCCATCTGGATGGCAATGCGCGAGGCGCCGTCGAGGATGCCACCTTCGTAATCCACGCCGATGCCCCGCCACAGCACGAAGCCTTCGCGGAAATCGGTAGGCGGCCACCACTGGCCGACGCATTTGGGAAAGTCGTTGGCACAGGCCAGCGCGGCGTAATTGGCGCTGACCCAGCCGCCGAGCGCGACCTGCAACGCCAGCAGGCCGATCCCGCCCCAGACCCAGGCGCGTACCTGCCGCGCCTCCGCCAGCCGGATCGGCACGTCGGTGGCGCGCCAGGCCATCCACACCAGCAGCGACAGGGTCAGCAGGCCACCGAGCAGATGCGCCATCACCACGATCGGTTTCAGCAACCAAGTGACCGTCCACATCCCCAGCAAGGCCTGGACGATGATGACCGCCAGCGTCAGCACGGCGACCCGCGACAGGTCGGTGTTGTCCCAGCGCCAGGCCGCCACCAGCAACAGCAATTCGCCCGCCGCCGCCAATGCGAACGCCGCGCCGTGCTGGCCACGCATGTACAGCGGGATCGCCAGCGCCACCAGCAGCGCCGCGCCCAGCACCACCGCACCGCCACGCGGACGCTTCCACGCGGCCAGCAGGGCCAGCCCCAGCACCAGCAGCCCCAGGGTGCCGGCCAGCATGCGATGCACCTGCTCGCGCCAGGCCTTGTGCGGCTCCAGCGGGCGGATCGCGGTGGCATCGTGATTCACGATCTCGTGATGCGCCTGCGGCCAGGCCGCGCGGCCGTAGCAGGTGGGCCAGTCGGGGCAGCTCAGGCCGGCATCGGACAGGCGCACGAACGCGCCGAACACGATCACGCCCATCGCCAGCAGCACCGCCAGCCAGGCGATGCGGTGGAAATGCCGTTTCAGGACGGGACGCAGGGACACGGATTACCTCAGTTTCAGCAGCCGCGCAACGTCGCTGCGCAGATCGGCCGGATCGAACCCGGCAGGGTAGCGCAGAATCACGAATCCATTGGGATCGATCACGTACACGCGCGGCAGCGTGCGATCCGCCGGCGTCGCCGCGGCCACAGGCAACCCGGCCAGCAATTCCGGCGTCCCCCGCAGCGGTTTCAGAGTGGCGATGCCGCGTGCGCTGTCCGGCGGCGTGCCGATCCACAGCACGTCGACCTGGTCCGCATCCTTGCCAAACAACTGCCAGACCGTGTCCAGCTGGCTGCCCAGGGTGCTGCACGGCTGGCCGCAATCCGCCGGTGCCGCCACCAGGATGCGCCACTGCCGCTGCACCGGATTCCAGGCATAGCGCGTGCCGTCGGCCAGCAGCACCGGCACCGCGCGCAAATCGGACGGTGTCTGCAGCAATTCGCCTTTGTTGCGCATCCCTTCCGGACGCCAACCGGAAAACCGCAGCACGCCGGCCAGCACGAAACTGCCAATGAAGATGCCGACCAGTGCCAGCAGCAGCACGCGGTTGCGGCGCCGGCGTGCGGGGTCGAAGGGATCAGTCATGGCGAAGCCTCCGTTTGCGTCGGGTCAGTGTGACCACCGCCGCGGTGCACAGCACGGCCGCGGCCAGCGCGAACCACTGCACGGCATAGCCCAGATGACGCTGCGGCGGTAGCGTATTGGGCAGGATGTCGAGATCGCGCGCGAAGCCCAGCGGCGAGCGCGGGTCCAGCCGCAGCACGCGTGGGGCCAACGTGCCGCCCGCCGCGCTGCCCAGCGCCTGCTGCACGGCCGGCATGTCCAGCCGCGTCATCCACCAGACGCCCTTCTGCAGGCGCATGGCGTCCCCGACCGCCAGGCCCGATGATGGGGGCGGCATCAGCAGTCCGGCGATACGTATCGCGCCGGCGTCCGGCATCGCAACGGCTTGAACCGGTACGCGACGCTGCGCGTCGAGCGGCAACCAGCCCAGCTCCACCAACAAAGATGCGCCCGCGTCGGGCAGGAATGCGCGATACACGCGCACACCCGGCCGGCCATCGCGCACCTGGTTGTCCAGCAACAGCGGCGGTGTCGATGCAAATCGGCCCGTGCCGGCCGCCCAGTCGTAATCGCGAGCCGATTCGGCATCAGCGGCTGACGCCAGCGACGCGACATGGCCTTGATCGCGCTTCTGCAGCACCTGCTGCAACGACGCCAGCATGGCGGTCTTCTCGTGCATGCGCCCCAGCTGCCAGCGGCCCAGCCCGGTGAAGACCAGCGCCACCACCACGGCCAGCAGCCAACCGGCCACGCCCCAGCCACGACCGGGCGTGTGCGACGACGGTGGTGTCATACTATTCGGCCTGTTCCCGAGCATCGCAGCCGCGCCATGAGCGACTCCCTGAAGACCCTGCTGATCGTCGGCTTTCTCATCGTGATCGTCTGGAATCTGGGCGCAGGCCTGTATTACATGATGGTCGACAAGGGCCAGACCAAGCGCACGGTGAATGCCCTGACCAAGCGCATCGCCCTGTCGGTGGCGCTGATCCTGCTGGTGATCCTGGCCATCGCCATGGGCTGGATCCAGCCGCACGGGGTCGGTCGCAACCCCGGCTGATCCGGGTTTGCAGGCCGGCCCGATCGATCGAACCGGATCGAACGGACCGGATCCAGCGTTCGGCCAGCGCGTTCGCGCGGACTACAGCACGTACACGAACAGGAACAGGCCCAGCCAGACCACGTCCACGAAGTGCCAGTACCAGGCCACCGCCTCGAAGGCGAAGTGGTCGTCGGGCTTGAAGTGCCCCTTCAGGCAGCGCAGCCAGATCACCGCCAGCATGATCGTGCCCAGGGTGACGTGCGCGCCATGGAAGCCGGTCAGCATGAAGAAGGTGGACCCGTAGATGCCCGACCCCAGGGTCAGGTTCAGTTCCTTGTAGGCGTGGATGTACTCCTCGGCCTGCAGCACCAGGAACACGCAGCCCAGCAGCACGGTCAGCCCCAGGAACAGCAGCAGCGCGCCGCGCTTGCCGGCCTTCAGTGCATGGTGCGCGATGGTCAGCGTCACCCCGGAGGTCAGCAGGATCAGCGTATTGGCCAACGGCAGGCCCCAGGCCGGAATGGTCTGGTAGGTACCGCCGATGTCGGCCGGGCCGTTGCTGGGCCAGCCGCCGGAAAACCCGTTCCACAGCAGGCTGTTGGTCATCGCGCCGTCGCCTTCGCCGCTCAGCCACGGCAGGGCATACTGGCGCGCGTAAAACAGCGCGCCGAAAAAGGCACCGAAGAACATCACTTCGGAAAAGATGAACCACACCATGCCCATGCGGAAGGACACGTCTACCTGCTTGTTGTAGTAGCCGCGCACCGACTCGGTGACCACGTCGGCGAACCACTTGAACAGGATCAGCAGCAACACGATCGTGCCGGCGAAGAACACCGGCTTGCCGGCCGCAGCCTGGTTCAGCCACAAGGCTGCACCGACCATCATGATGAACAGTCCCACCGAGGCGAAGATCGGCCAGCGGCTGCCGTGCGGCACGAAATAGACGTTAGTATCGTGGTGGTCGGCGTGGTGGGCTTGGGCCATGACTGCGGTTTCCGTGGATCAGGGGGCCGTGTGCACGGCGTTGGCGGCGCTGGGCTTGTGCAGATCGGCCGTCAGCGCGTCGTTCTTGAAGAAAGTGTACGACAGGGTCAGGGTGCGGATGTCCGCCGGCAGCGCCGGGTCCACGATGAAGCGCACCGGCATGTCGCGGGTTTCACCGGCCTGCAGTGTCTGCGCAGTGAAACAGAAGCACTCGGTCTTGTTGAAATAGGCCGAGGCCCGCGCCGGAGCCACCGACGGCACCGCGCTGCCCACCACCGCACCGCCGGACTGGTTACGGGCGAAATAGCTGGTTTCGTAGGGCTTGCCCACCTGCACCTGCATCGAGGCCTGATGCGGCCCGAAGCCCCAGGGCAGCTTGGAATTCACGCCGCCGTCGAACAGCACGGTGACCGTGCGCGCAGGCACATTCGCCGCCGCCTGGACCTGCGCCGGCCCCTGTTCCAGGCGGATGCCGAACACCTTCTCGCAGGCGATGCGATACAGCGGCACCAGCGCGAACGTGAACCCGAACGCGCCCAGCGCGATCAACGCCAGCTTGGCCACGCCGCGCGCGTTGCGCATCCGGCTTGCAGCTGCGGGCTTTGGCGTGGTCATGCGCCAAGCACCCCGGACAAGATGAACGCGATGTAGATGCCCAGCGCGATGCCGCCCATCACCAGCGCCGTGCGCACCACCGAACGGCGGCGCGCGGCGGCATGGGGCTGTGGCAGCGGATCAATGGGTGACATCGTCGTGGGCCAGGTCGCCGGGACGGATCACCGGCGGCACGCTGAAGGTGTGATGCGGGGCCGGCGAGGGCACCGTCCATTCAAGGCCCTTGGCACCTTCCCACGGCCGCGCCGGTGCCTTGGCGCCGGACTTCAGCGACGACAGCAGCACGGCGGCCATCATGAACGGGGTCAGGAACATGCCGAACGCGCCGATCGAACTGATCAGATTCCAGTCGGCGAACACCACGTTGTAGTCGGGGATGCGGCGCGGCATGCCGGCCAAGCCCAGGAAATGCTGCGGGAAGAACAGCAGGTTCACGAACACCACCGTCCACCAGAAATGGAACTTGCCTGCTTTTTCGCTGTACATGCGGCCTGTCCACTTCGGCCACCAGTAGTACACCGCGGCGATGATCGAGAACAGCGCGCCGGTGACCAGCACGTAGTGGAAGTGCGCGACCACGAAGTAGGTGTCGTGGTACTGGAAGTCCGCCGGCACGATCGCCAGCATCAGCCCGGAGAAGCCGCCGATGGTGAACAGCACCACGAAGGCGATCGCCCACAGCATCGGTGTTTCGAAGGTCATCGCGCCGCGCCACATGGTGCTGACCCAGTTGAACACCTTCACCCCGGTGGGGATGGAGATCAGCATGGTGGCGAACATGAAGTAGATCTCGCCGCCCAGCGGCATGCCCACCGTGAACATGTGGTGCGCCCACACGATGAACGACAGGAACGCGATGGCCGCGGTGGCGTACACCATCGCCTGATAGCCGAACAGCGGCTTGCGGCTGAAGGTGGGGATGATCTCGCTGACCACGCCGAACGCGGGCAGGATCATGATGTACACCTCGGGGTGACCGAAGAACCAGAAGATGTGCTGATACATCACCGGATCGCCGCCGCCGGCCGCATTGAAGAAACTGGTACCGAAGAACTTGTCGGTCAGCAGCATGGTGACCGCGCCGGCCAGCACCGGCATCACCGCGATCAGCAGGAAGGCAGTGATCAGCCAGGTCCAGGTGAACAGCGGCATCTTCAGCAGGTCCACGCCGGGCGCGCGCATGTTCAGCACGGTGGCGATGATGTTGATCGCGCCCATGATCGAGCTGACCCCCATCATGTGGATGGCGAAGATGGCGAACGCGGTGCTGGGGCCGCCCTGCAGCGACAGCGGCGGATACAGCGTCCAGCCACCGGCGGGGGCACCGCCGGGCAGGAACAGCGTCAGCAGCAGCAGCGTGAACGCGAACGGCATGATCCAGAACGACCAGTTGTTCATGCGCGGCAGGGCCATGTCCGGCGCGCCGATCTGCAGCGGGATCATCCAGTTGGCCAGGCCCACGAAGGCCGGCATCACCCCGCCGAAGATCATGACCAGCGCGTGCACGGTGGTCATCTGGTTGAAGAACTGCGGATCCACGAACTGCAAGCCCGGCGTCATCAGCTCGGCGCGGATGATCACCGACATGCCCGCGCCGATGATGAACATCACGAAGCTGAAGATCAGGTACAGCGAGCCGATGTCCTTGTGGTTGGTCGAAAAAAGCCAGCGGTCGGCAAAGCCCTGCTTGTGCTCGTGGGCGTGCGCATCATCGTGGTGATGCAGGTCGGTGGCTTCGAAATGCGTGGACATGGCGTACCTCGTTCAGGGCGTCCGGCTCAGCCGGCCGATGCAGCGGTGATTGCCGGTGCTGCTGCGGTGGCTGCCTCGGCAGCCGGAGCGGCATCGGTGGCTGGCGTCGCGGCCGGCGCTGCCGGTGTCGCCGGTTGCACCGGCGCGGGCACGGCCGGTGCGGGTGCAGGCGCCGGCGCGCGCCTGGCCTTCTCGGCGGCCAGCCAGCTGTCGAATTCGGCCTTGGGCACGGCGCGCACCACGATCGGCATGAAGCCGTGGTCCTTGCCGCACAGTTCGGCGCACTGGCCGCGGTAGATGCCCGGCTGCTCGATCTGCGCCCAGGCCTCGTTGATGATGCCGGGGATGGCGTCCTGCTTCCAGCCGAAGGCCGGCACCCACCAGGAGTGGATCACGTCGTCGGCGGTCAGCAGGAAGCGGATCTTGGTGCCGACCGGGAGCACCAGTTCGTTGTCCACGTCCAGCAGGTACTCGGGATGGTTGGCCGTGCGCGCATCCACGCCGCTCTGGCGGATGTCATCGCTCTTGCGGTTCAGGCGGCTGGTGAATTCCACGCCCTGATCCAGGTATTCGTAGGTCCACATCCACTGGTATCCGGTCACCTTCACCGACAGCTGCGAGTCGCGGGTGTCGTACATCTTAATCAGATTGCGCGTGGCCGGGAACGCCAGCACCACCAGGATGATGATCGGGATGACGGTCCAGATCACTTCCGCGGTGGTGTTGTGGGTGAAGGTGGCCGGCACCGCGCCCTTCGACTTGCGGAACTTGAAGATGGCATAGGCCATGGCGCCGAACACGATGACGCCGATCACCACGCACACCCACAGCACCCACATGTGCGCCTCGTAGGCGGCATGCGAGGTCGGGGTGACGCCGCGGCCCATGTTCAGCTGCCAGCGCACCGGATCGGCCGCCTGCGCCCATGCCAGCAACGGCGCGAATGCCGCCATCGCCATTGCCCATCGAATCCTGTGCGCTTGCATCATGTTGCGGGCCCCAAGCCTCTGTGCCGAATACGGAGTGCTGCGCCGCGTCGCGGCGGATGCCGCATGCACGGCGTGACCACCGGGAATGCGGGACAGCATGAAATGGTAAGCCCCCGCACCCGTCAGCGGCAAGCCGGCCCCGCACTGCGTCATCGGCCAGCCCGGCAGCGGCGCTAGAATGTGGTCCGATTTCAGACCCTGCCGACGCCGTGAGCGAACTGCTGTCGCCCGAACTGCCCGTCCCGCCATCCGCCCTGCGTCAGGCGATCACCGCCGCCTGGCTGCGCGACGAGACCGAGCACGTCACCGACCTGCTGGCCCAGGCCCGCCAACCCGATGCGGACCGCGCCGCCATCGCCGCTACCGCCGCCGACCTGGTGCGTCGGGTGCGATTGCGCGCGCAGGACCAGGACGTGGTGGAGTCGTTCATGCGCCAGTACGACCTGGGCAGCGAGGAAGGCGTGCTGCTGATGTGCGTGGCCGAGGCGCTGCTGCGCATCCCCGACCAGGACACCGCCGACGCGCTGATCCGCGACAAGCTGGGCGATGCCGACTGGCGCCGGCACATTGGCCAGTCGGATTCGCTGCTGGTGAACGCCTCCACCTGGGGCCTGATGCTGACCGGGCGGCTGGTGAACCTGACCGACACCACGCGGCGCGACGCGCACAATGCCTTCTCGCGGCTGCTGGGCCGGCTGGGCGAGCCGGTGATCCGGCTGGCGGTGCGGCAGGCGATGAAGATCATGGGCCACCAGTTCGTGATGGGGCGCACCATCGGCGAGGCACTGGAACGCTCGCACAAGGGCGACAGCGACGCGTACCGCCATTCCTTCGACATGCTGGGCGAAGCCGCACTCACCGCGGCCGATGCGCAGCGCTACTTCAAGGCCTACGAAGCCGCGATTGCCGCGATCGGTGCCAGCGGCCCGTTCAGCGATGTCATCGCCGCGCCCAGCATCTCCATCAAGCTGTCGGCGTTGCACCCGCGCTACGAGCATGCCAAGCGCGCCCGGGTGCTGGCCGAACTGGCACCCCGCATCCTGCAGTTGGCGCAGCAGGCCAAGGCGCAGCGCATCGGCTTCACCATCGATGCGGAGGAAGCCGACCGGCTGGAGCTGTCGCTGGACCTGATCGACGCCACTTTCCGCGACTCCTCGCTGGATGGTTGGGACGGCTATGGTCTGGCCGTGCAGGCGTACCAGAAGCGCGCGCCGTACGTGATCGACTGGCTGGCCGATCTGGCCCGTCGCAGCAGCCGGCGCATGCCGGTGCGGCTGGTCAAGGGCGCCTACTGGGACAGCGAGATCAAGCGGGCGCAGATGGATGGCCAGGCCGGGTATCCGGTGTTCACCCGCAAACCGAATACCGATGTCAGCTACCAGGCCTGCGCGCGCCGCCTGCTGGATGCCGGCGATGCGCTGTATCCGATGTTCGCCACCCACAACGCGCAAACCATCGCCGCCATCCACCGCATGGCCGCAGGCCGGCCGTTCGAATTCCAGAAGCTGCACGGCATGGGCGATGACCTGTATGCCGAAGTGATCCCCACCGACCGCCTGAGCGTGCCCTGCCGCGTGTACGCGCCGGTGGGCTCGCACGAGGACCTGCTGCCGTATCTGGTGCGCCGCCTGCTGGAAAACGGTGCCAACTCCAGCTTCGTCAACCGCATCACCGACGACTCCGTTCCGGTGGACGAGCTGGTGCGCGATCCGGTGGAGGTGGTGGGCGCGTTCCAGCACATCCCGCATCCGCACATTCCGCTGCCGCGCGACCTGTACCGCGCGCATGCCGCCCGCCATGCCGACCGAGATTCCGCCATGACCACGCCATCCCCCGCCCCTGCCCGCGCCAACTCCAGCGGCGTGAATCTGGCCGATGACCAGCAACTGCAGGCGCTGGCCGAGCAGCTGCAGGCCGCGCCGGTGGGACAGTGGCAGGCCGTGCCGCTGGTGCCCGGTGTGCAGCCGAACGGCGAGCGCATCGCCGTGACCAATCCCGCGGACCGCCGCCAGACCGTGGGCCACTGGCTGCCCGCCGATGCCGCCGCCGTGCAACGAGCCTTGGACAACGCCGTGGCTGCACAACCGGCCTGGGATGCCACCCCGGCCGCCGAGCGCGCGGCACTGCTGGACCGCGCCGCCGACCTGCTGGAAGCGCGCCTGCCGCAGTTCATCGCCTTGTGCACCCGCGAAGCCGGCAAGACGATCCCCGACGGCGTGGCCGAGGTGCGCGAGGCAGTCGACTTCCTGCGCTACTACGCCGACCAGGCTCGACGCCACTTCGCCGTGGACGCCCTGCCCGGCCCGACCGGCGAATCCAACACGCTGCAGCTGGCCGGCCGCGGCGTGTTCGTGTGCATCAGTCCGTGGAACTTTCCGCTGGCCATCTTCGTGGGCCAGATCGCCGCCGCGCTGGTGGCCGGCAACAGCGTGATCGCCAAACCCGCCGAACAGACCAACCTGACCGGATTCGCCGCGGTGCAGCTGTTGCACGAGGCCGGCATTCCCGCCGCCGTGCTGCAGTTCGTTCCCGGCGACGGCGCCAGCGTGGGCGCCGCGCTGACCGGCGACCCGCGCGTGGCCGGCGTGGCCTTTACCGGCTCCACCGACACCGCGCGCGCCATCAACCGCGCCCTGGCCGCGCGCGAATCCGGCCCCATCGCCACATTGATCGCCGAAACCGGCGGCCAGAATGCGCTGATTGCCGATTCGTCCTCACTGCCGGAACAGGTGGTGAAGGACGCGCTGGCCTCGGCCTTCACCTCGGCCGGCCAGCGTTGCTCGGCGGCCCGCGTGCTGTTCGTGCAGGACGATATCGCCGACAAGGTCATCGCCATGCTGGCCGGCGCCATGGCCGAACTGACCGTCGGTGATCCGGGCCTGCTGTCCACCGACGTTGGCCCGGTGATCGACGCCGATGCCAAGGCCCAGCTGGATGCCCACGCCCAGCGCATGCAGCAGGAGGCCCGCGCCATCGCCACCGCCGCCCTTCCCGACGCCACCGCGCACGGCACCTTCTTCGCCCCGCGTGCGTGGGAGCTGCGTTCGCTGGACCAGCTGCACAAGGAACACTTCGGCCCGGCGCTGCATGTGATCCGCTGGAAGGCCGAGCATCTCGATGCCGTGGTGGATGCCATCAACGCCACCGGCTACGGCCTGACTCTCGGCGTGCACTCGCGCATCGACGCCACCATCGACCGCATCGTGCGTCGGGCGAAAGTGGGCAACATCTACGTCAACCGCAACCAGATCGGCGCGGTGGTGGGCGTGCAGCCGTTCGGCGGCCAGGGCCTGTCCGGTACCGGCCCCAAGGCCGGCGGTCCGCACTACCTGCCGCGCTTCGCCACCGAAAAGACGGTGACCGTCAACACCACCGCGGCCGGCGGCAATGCGAGCCTGCTGACGCTGGGGGAGTGAGCCCGAGGCAGGCAATCGGCGTCACTCGCCCTTGCCATCCACCAGAACGTAGTCCCTGCCCTTGCTTTTCCACACCGGCGTGGCCGTGTCCAGCAGCACGCACGGACGACCGCCGCACGAGGTGTTGGTGACGTGCTGCGACGTCTGCCGCACTTCGGCGGACACCTCGGCCGCATCGGCCCGGGCGCGGGCATCCTGCAGCCGCCGGTATTCGTGATTCAGCAGCAGAAAAAGCCGAAGCACAGCAGCGCCAGCCCGGCCGCCGACACGATCAACGCACGCCACGCCTTGCCGATGGCCGGTCGCAGTGCGGATTCGATTTTCTGCTGCTGCTCCTGGAACAGCGCCACCATCGCCTGTTTCAGTTTCGCTTCCTCGCCCTGTCGCGCTGCCGTCAGTTCGCCCTGCGCCGCCTGCATCTGCTGCATGCCCTCGGCCAGCTGGCGCGCCTGCTGTTCGGTGGTGCTTTCCAGCCGCTCCACCACCAGCATCATGCGGCGGATCGCGCTCGCATCGGTCATGGCATCCATCGCGGATTACCTGGCCATCTCGTTCTGCAACTGCTGCATCTGCTGCCGCTGCTGCTGCGCGGCGATCATGCCCTGCTCCTGGCGCAGGGTTTCGTCGTCGAACTGCTGCAAGGTCTTGCAGTGGACGCTCCGATGCCAGGTCCCGATCGATCACCGCGGTATGCCGATCAAGCACGCGATCGTGCGGGCTGGGCCACGGTTGCTGCTGCAGCCGATCGGCCTGCGCATCGGCCATCGTTTCCGCCCACAGTTCCCGGCCTTCCGGCGATTGCGCGAATCCCCGCTGCACACCGCGCGCGGCGGAGGCATCGCTGTTCTGCAGGGCATCGATCCAGGCATCCACCACCGCATCGCCACTGGGCGGAATGGGGCCTGGTCCTCGGCCGCGAACACCTGCTCCAGCGCCCAGGTGCCGTAGTCATTGGTGTAATCGGCAGTGGGGGGCTGTGTTCGCCCAGGAATCCCGGGCGCTGATGCGGCTGCGCATGCAGGTGCGACGGGCGATCGAAATAATGCTGCCCCATCGCGGCGATGTTGCCGGGCGTTTGCGACAGGCTGCCGTCGGGGTTGAAGGTGAGGCCGGGGTTTGCAATCACCTTCACGTTGGTCGTGCTCGGATCTCGGGACACAAAATCCAGCACCCTATCATTACGTGTCTTCAGAACCAAATCCAATCCATTACCATTCGGATGGAATTGCCTTTCCCGACTCAGCAGCGCATTCCACCCCGCAATTTCGGCTTTCGCCTCGTCTTCGCGTGCGTTCTGGATGTAGGCGCGTAATTCGTCCGTATAGTGATGCACGGCCGTTTGCTGCTGTGCCTGCGCGCGGATGTCCTGCAGGAATGTACCGGTGGCATGGTCGGTCGTGGCATCGTTGAAGCCGTGCTGGATTTCATGGCCCAGTACGAAAGTCATGTCCTCCGCATCGTAGTCGCCTTGGGGATTGGCAACGGTCTTGCTCTGCAGACCCAGTGGCGGCAGATTGATGCCCTTGGGGCTGCCGTCCTCGCTGCGGGTGTTGCCGTCGTAGGTGGCGCCGGCCGCCATGCCATGCGGCAGCAGGCTGAAGTGCTGTACATGCCCTTGCGTGATGGCATCCTTGACCTGGGCCGCCAGCACCGGCGAGCCGTTGAAGGTGGACTGCAGATTGTCCACCATGTCCTGATCCACGGTGTGGGTGGTGCCGGCCAGGTCCTGCCAGGTCTTGTGGGCGAACTCCACGGTGATGGCCTGCAACCCCACCACGGCATCCAGATCGCTGCTGGCCGCCGTGCCGCCCGGCTGGAAGCTGGCAGCCGGCAGGGTGATCACCCCAGCCGCCTTGTCGAAGCGGCCAGTCAGGCTGGGCGTGGTGCCCGGCGCTTCCACGGCAAAGCCCTGCAGCTGTCCGGCCGCAGCCTGCCGGTTGAGCAGATCGAGCCGGTCGGCATCGGCGATGACCGCCGCGCGCAA
>QFNC01000055.1 GCA_003240695.1 Pseudoxanthomonas suwonensis
TATCTGCTGTGCGCCAGGCTGAAGCATCTGCCTCGCAATCCTTGGCTCGCTCAGAAGACGACATGATCAGGACGTTCCACACGAAACGGGACGGAGCCTGAAATACAGGCTCAGAGACAGGGTCGGGTCGCGCAACACGCCTTCGTGGCACAGGATCAGGGCGATCAACAGCCGTCCCAGGCGGCCGTTGCCATCGTTGAAGGGATGGATTGTCTCGAACTGCACGTGCGCCAGCGCCGCCTTGACCAGTGCGGGCATCTCGTCATGGGGCAGGTGCAGGAACTGCTCGAATTCCGCCAGTGCGCCTGGCAGCGCGTCGGGTGGCGGCGGCACGAAGTGCGCCAGCGCGCCAATGCCCCCACCCACGAACACCTGTCCTTTTCGGAACTGACCCGGGTCTTTGCGTGCGCCACGGCCACCCTGCAGCAACAACGCATGCATGTCGCGCAGCAGGCGCAACGACAGCGGAAAGTCGTCTTCACGCAGACGATGCAAACCGTGCTTGAGGGCCGCAACGTAGTTCGACACTTCTTCCACATCGTCCATCGGCACGTCCGGCGCCTCGTCCAGCTCGTACAGCAGCAGGTCGGATAGCGAGGACTGGGTCCCCTAGATCTGCGAGGACAGCAGCGCCTCCTTTCGGACGTACTGGTACAGTAACAAGCGTGCGTCCGGAAGGATGCGCGTAATGCCTTTCAGTTCTCCCAGGGCCACCAAGGCATGGTCACGCTTGGCAGCCAAGTCGTGGCCAAGCGCCAACGCTGGATTAGGCGGCAGCGGCGCAGGCACGAATGCCGAATGCGGCAAGCCGTTCAGCGTGCTGCGGATGTAAGTCCCCGTAATCCTTCGCAAGACGGCACTTCTAAAGAACGAAATTTGTACTTATCGTTACTTGAAAGTGCTGGCAAGTCAAATGACACCGCAGGCGTTACTTAAACCCGCAACACGGTGGCTAAGGCACAGAAGGCCTTGCCCGACTACCACACCACTTCGGCCATCGAACAGTTCAGGCCCGAACCAATCCCCATCAGGGCAATCCGGTCGCCCTTCTTCAGGCGACCGGCCTCACGCAGTTTTGACAGCACGATCGGCACCGATGCCGGGCCGATGTTGCCGTGATCGCCGAAGATGGTCATCACCTTGTCCGGATCGATGCCGAACGCGCGGATGAACGCCTTAGTGTGCACCTGGCTGACCTGGTGGATCACGAACTGGTCGATCTCGCCGGCCACCCAGCCCAGCGCCTGACGTGCCGTGGCCCAGGTCTTGGTGGCCAGCTTGATGCCCTCGGTCAGCAGCGCCTTGGTGTCGGTCACCATGCCGTCCAGATTGCCGCGGCACAGGGTGTTCCATTCGGTCGCCGCGCGGGTCACCCCGCCGCGGTAGCGCGGCGCGCCCGGAGCCAGTTCGGCGCGGGCCAGCACCATGGCCACCGCTCCGGACCCCAGGGTGAGGGTGGCCAGTTCGTTGCGGAACTGTTCCTCGGTGGCGTCTTCGCTGAGCAGGCGCTCGATGGTCTTCTCGTAGGCCAGGTCGGCGGTTTCGCCGTCCACCACCAGCGCGTACTCGATCTCGCCGCGCTCGATCATGCGGCTGGCGATGTCCATGCCGTTCAGGAAGGCCAGACAGGCGTTGGCCACGTCGAAGTTCATGCAGGTGTCGGGCAGGCGCAGGTTGCCGCTGACGATGCTGGCCGTTGACGGCTCCAGATAGTCGCGGCTGACCGAGGTGTTGACCAGCAGCCCGACCTTGTCCGGATCGATCCCGGCATCGGCCAGCGCCTTCACCCCGGCCAGGGTGGCGGCATCGGAGGCCTGCACGTTGCCGTCCCACAGGCGGCGGGCATGGATGCCGGCGACTTCCTTCAGCACGTCGGTCTTGATGCCCAACCGGTCCAGCGTGGGCTTCAGGCGATGGTTGATCTCGTCGGTGCTCAGGCTGCGCGGGGCATCGATGTGGGCCAGGCCGGCGATGGCGACGTGCTGGAACAACATGGGGCGATTCTCGCTCGAGGCGCCTGCCGGCGCAGTGGAGTGTGCAGGATACGGGATTCAGGCCCGTTCCGCGCTATTAGATGCAATTGGATGCCTGTTTCAATCCGCATCCACCGCGGCTGCGCATGCGCCGTTCAGCGTCGACAGCGCCAGGCGGCGTAGCGACGGGTGCCGTCCACCGGCTCGTTCAGCGGCTGGATGGTGTCCGCCTGCAGGCCCGGTGCCTCATTGCGGGCCAAGGTTTCCAGTTCCTCGATTACCCGCAGGTGGTTGCGCTGGTAGAACGCCACGCTGTCTTTCACCGACACTTCCACCTCGCCGCGGCGTTCGCAGCCGGTGGGTGGGGCGGTCACCACGTGCACGGCCTTGGCACCGGGGGCCATGTGCACCCAGGTGCAGGCGGGAAAGGCGACGACGGCTGCGGCGGCAACCAGCAGCAGCGGGGCAGAACGAAGGCGCATCGACATCTCCATGCAAGACAAGCCGAACGGCGATGCCCGCCATTGTGGCGGGCATCCGGGCGAAACGGTACCGCGAAGCTGAACCTTACTTCTTCGTGACCGGCTTGCCGTCGGCGTCCAGCACGGTCACCTCGCCCAGGTTCAGGGCCCGCACCGGCGCCTCGATCCTGGACAGGTCGCCCACCACCACCCAGACCAGTCGCGATGCGTCGATGGCCTTGGCCGCTGCGGTGGCCTGTGCCGGCGTGAAGGCTTCCACCTGGGCATTGCGCACCTGCACCCAGTTGTCCGGACGGTCGTAGCGCACGATGCCGCCGATGGTGGACATCACTGAAGCTGCCGTTTCGTACGCACCGGGCAGGCTGCGCACGTCGTTGTTGATGACCTTGGTCACTTCGGCCTGGCTGGCAGGGGCCTTGCCGCTGCCGTAGTCGGCGATCTCGCGCTGCATTTCCTTGATCGCCTCGGCGGTCTTGTCGATCTGCACCGGCGAATAGGCGATCCACGGCCGCTGGCCCAGTGCCCCACGCATGAACGTGCCGGCGCCGTAGGACCAGTGCTTGTCCTCGCGCAGGTTCATGTTCAGCCGGGAGGTGAAGCTGCCGCCCAGCACGTCGTTGCTCAGGTCCAGCTGCACCGCGCCCGGATCGCGGGTGGACGGCACCAGCAGCCCGGCCATAATGTTGGCCTGCACGGCGCCGGGCTGGTCGATCAGGTACACGCGGGCCTTGTCCGGACGGGCGACCTGGGCCAGCGGTTCGGGCTGGGCCACGGCACCGTTGCCGGTCCAGTCGGCGAAGTGGCGGTCCAGCACCGGGATGATCTCGGCCAGGGTGGTGTCGCCGACCACCACGATCGTGGCGTTTTCCGGGCGCAGCCAGGTGCGCTGGTAGGCCAGCAGGTCGTCGCGGGTCAGCGCGCGGATGGCCGCTTCGGTGCCGCTGCCGGTGAAGGGAATGCCGTAAGGATGCGATTCGCCGTACAGCAACGGCGGCAGCACGCGCAGGGCCACGGCCTGCGGCTGCGCCTTTTCCTGGGCGATGTTGGCGATCCACTGCGCCCGGATCCGCTCGATGTCGGCCTGGTCGAAGCGCGGCGCGCGCAGCATGTCGGCAAACAGCGCCACCGACGGGTCCAGATTGGCCTTCAGCGCGGACACCGATGCATTGCCGCCATCCAGGCTGGCACCGGCGCCGTAGCGCGCACCCAGCCCTTCGGCGCGGGCCTTGAAGCCCAGCGCGTCGAGCTGGCCGGCGCCTTCATCCAGCATGCCCATGGTGAAACTGGCCAGTCCGGACTTGCCGGCCGGATCGGCCGCATAGCCGCCCTTGAATTCGTAGCTGATCTGCACCACCGGCACGTCGTGGCGTTCGGCCAGCACCACCGTGCTGCCGTTGGCCAGCTTGCCGCGCTGCAGCGCCGGGAACTTCAATGCCGGGAAGTCCTTCACCGCCGGCACGCCGGTGGCGCGATCCACGCTGCTGGCGGTGGTGGTGAACCGCGCTTCCGGCTGCGGGAACGCCCACGGCGCCGGTTGCGGACTGGGCAGCTCGGCCAGCGGCTTGCGCTCGCCGGGAACCACCACGAAGGTGTGGATGGGGGCGTCCAGCCAGCGCTGGCCTGCCTGGCGCACGCTGTCGGTGGTGGCGGCATCGACGGCCGCCATGGCGTCGCGGAAGCAGCCCGGATTCTGTTCGTAGATGCTGCACGACGCCAGCACATCGGCCTTGCCGCCGAAGCCGCCGATGCGCTCCACCCCACGCACCATCTGCGCGTTCAGCACGGTCTTGGCCTGGACCAGTTCCTCGGCGGTCGGACCTTCGCGCAGCAGCTTCTCTAGTTCTTCGTCGATGACGGCTTCGACCCGCTTCGGGTCCACGCCCTGCTTCACCATCGCATTGACGAAAAACAGGCCCGACAGCTGCGAGGCATGGTTGCCGGTGCCGATGCTGTCCACCAGCTTGTCCTGGTACACCAGCCGGCGATCCAGCCGCGAGGTGGCACTGCCGCCCAGCACCTGGCTGAACAGGTCCAGCAGCTGCTCGTCGCGGTTGCCGGTCTCGGCCACGTTCCAGGCACGGCGCACCATCACCTGCGGCACCTTGTCCTGCAGCTCGGTACGGCCCGACTGGGTCAGCCGGGCCACGTCCACCTTGGGCTGTGCCAGCGTGGGTCCGGCAGGAATGTGGCCGAAGTATTTCGCCACTTTTTCCTTGGCGGTGGCCACGTCGATGTCGCCGGCCAGCACCAGCACGGCGTTGTTGGGGCCGTACCAGGCGCGGAACCAGTTCTTCACGTCGTCCAGCGTGGCGGCATTCAAGTCGTTCATCGAGCCGATCACGCCACGGTGGTAGGGATGCGAGGCCGGATACAGCTTCTGCGACATCACCTCCCACAGCTGGCCATACGGCTCGTTCTCGCCCTGCCGCTTCTCGTTCTGCACCACGCCGCGCTGCTCGTCCAGGGTCTTCTGGTCGATGGCGCCCAGCAGATGCCCCATGCGATCGGATTCCATCCACAGCGCCATGTCCAGCGCGGTGGTGGGCACGTTCTGGAAATAGTTGGTGCGGTCGGTGTTGGTGGTGCCGTTCATGTCGGTGGCGCCCACCGCCTCGAACGGGGTGAAGAACTCGCCGGGTGCGTTCTCGGTGCCGTTGAACATCAGATGCTCGAACAGGTGGGCAAAGCCGCTGCGCCCGGCCGGCTCGTCCTTGCTGCCCACGTGGTACCACAGGTTCACCGCCACGATCGGCGCCTTGCGATCGGTGTGCACCACCACCCGCAGGCCGTTGGGCAGGGTGAAGGTGTCGTAGGGAATATCGACCTTGCTGCTCGCCGCTACTGGCGCTTCGGCGTGTGCGGGAAGCGTGGTTCCGGCTCCCAGGCCGGCGGCGATGGCCAGGGCCGCCGCCAGCGGGGCGATGGCCAGACGGTGACGGATGCGGGACATGGACGACTCCGGAAGAGGTGAACCCCCCATTATCGACTCTGCGCTCGGCTTCCGGGCCTGCCGAAAGTCACGCGCTGGATGCGTGATCGCCGCAATGACCCGCTCTGCGGCACACTGCAGGGATGAACATCCCTCATTCACTCGTCACCGGCGCCAATCGCGGCCTCGGGCTGGAATTCGTCCGCCAGTTGCTGCAGCGCGGCGAACACGTGGTGGCCGTCTGCCGCACGCCCGGCACAGCCACCGAGCTCAACCGGCTGGCGGCCGAGCATCCGCATCGTCTGCACGTATTGCCGTTCGATGCCGCTTCCCCGGCCTCCATCGCCGAACTGGTGCGCGAACTGCCGCTGGCGCTGGGCGAGGGCGTGCGCCTGCAGCGCCTGATCAACAATGCCGGCGTGCTGCATTCGGGCGAACGCTTCGGCACCTTGCGCGCCGACCTGCTGGAAGACAGCTTTCGCATCAACGCCATCGCGCCGCTGCTGTTGCTGCAAGCCGCCGCGCCGCTGCTGGCAGACGGCGCCAAGGTGGCCAACCTGAGCAGCGTGATGGGCTCGATCGCCGGTACCGACGGCTTCCGCTCGCCCGGCTACGGCGCCAGCAAGGCGGCACAGAACATGTTCACCGTGCAGGCTGCGCATGCGCTGGCCCCGCGCGGCATCGTGGTGCTGGCGCTGCATCCGGGCTGGGTGCACACCGACATGGGCGGCGACAGCGCCCCGGTCAGCCCGGCCGACTCGGTGCGCGGGCTGCTGCAGGTGATCGATGCGGCCAGCCCGGCGCAGTCGGGCCGCTTCCTGGACTGGACCGGCAAGCCGGTGCCCTGGTGATCGATCGGCAGCCGTGTTCCACGTCATCCTGCATCGGCCTGAAATTCCGCCCAACACCGGCAACGTGATCCGCCTGTGCGCCAACACCGGCGCGCAGCTGCACCTGATCGAACCGCTGGGGTTCGCCATCGACGACCGCCAGCTGCGCCGCGCCGGGCTGGACTACCACGAATACGCGCCGATGCGGGTGCATGCCGATCTGGGTGCGGCCGTGCAGGCGATCACGACGATCAACGGCCAGCCGCCACGGCTGTTCGCACTCAGCACCCGCGGTCAGGCACGCCACGACGCACCGGCGTACCGTCCCGGAGATGCCTTCCTGTTCGGCTCGGAAACCGCGGGCCTGCCGGCGGCCGTTCTGGAGGGCATCCCAGCCGATCAACGCCTGCGCCTGCCGATGCAGCAGCACAGCCGCAGCCTGAATCTGTCCAATGCGGTGGCGGTGATGGTGTACGAGGCGTGGCGACAGCAGGATTTCGCGGCCAGGCCACCGCCTGGCGTCGGCTGACGCTATTCGACGACGTTCGCTTCCAGCGGGATGCCATTGGCCTTCAGCCAGGCGATGACCTGTTGGCGCTGCTCGCGGCCGCGCTCGTTCAGGCGTTCCTTGGGGTACTGGAAATAGTAGGCCTGAAAGGTTTCACCGCGGGAGTTCTTCGCCAGCGGCGAGGCACCTGCCTTCAGCAGTTGCAGGATCGTATCGCCGGCATTCACCCCGCCGGCCGTATGCAGCAGGGTCTTGCCGTTATTGTCGGCCGCATTCGGATCGGCGCCGGCATCCAGCAGCATCTGCACCTGCGGGCGGGTCAGGCCGAGAATGGCCCGCGCCAGCGGCGTCTGCCCGGTAACCGGATTGCGCACGTTGGCGTCACCGCCATGCGCCAGCAGCAGGCGCAGCGGTTCGGGATCGTCGATGAACGCGGCCGCATGCATCGGGGTCTCGCCGCCAGCAGCGGGACGGTTGGGATCGGCACCGGCATCCAGCAGCGGCTGGACACTGTTTACACGGCCCTTGGCGATGGCTTCCACCAGCAGGGTGACGCCGCCGGCACCTGGTGTGTCCGGATGGACCTGCGCGGCCAGACGTGCGATCTCGGCACCATTTTCCGTGGCCACGGCCTCCGCCATCGCAATCATCTGCGGATCGGAAAAGGGGATCTCGGTGCTCATGCTGGTGCTCGAAGGGCGGGCGGACGGCTGGCAGGCCGCAAGCGGGGCCAGGGCGATCAGGATGACGATGCATGCACCATACCGCATTGCCACACCAGGCACACGCGCAAAGCAACAGCCCTTCCGGCGAAGTAAGGGCTGTTGGCGATTCGGAATGCGAGGCGCAGTCACGACCGCGGCAGCATCGGGTGATGCACTCAGCGACCGGTGACCCAGTTGAAGAAGTCGGTGGCACCCTGGGCAACGTCTCCGGCCACGTCGGCACCGAACTCGACCACGCTGCCGGCGCCGTCGGCGATGACCTCGACCGCCTGGCCACCCAACTCGATACCACCGGCCAGAATGTCGCCCGGCACACCGCCCACGTTGTCGCGCACTGCATCGGCCACCACCACGCTGCCCTGCTGCACGGTATCGCCGGCCGAATTGAACACCCCTTCCAGCACGTCGCCGGCGATGCTGAATCCGCCTTCCACGTAATCGCCTTCGGCAAAATCGGTATTCGCCACATTGATCACGTCGTTGACCAGATCGTTCACGTTGCGGCTGTAATCGTCCTTCAACGCATCGGGTACCAGGTTCTGCAGATCCTTGCCGAAATCGTCTGGATTCTGGTAGCCCGGCTGCCACGGCTGCTGTTGGATCATCGCCTCGGTTAACAGGATCGGGCTGTGTGCCACGGCGCTGCCCACCAGGCCACCTACCTGGCTGATCACCGGAATGCCACTATCGGCGGCCCGGTCGGCCAGCCAGCCCAGGCCACCGGCGACAATCGGCGGCAGACCGGTTTCGATGGCCAGGCCCCGGCCGGTCTGGGTGGCACCCTGCACGCCGCTGGCATCCACCACGATGCTGGTGCCCAAGGCATCCGGCATGGCGAGACCAAGCGGACCGCCTTCCTGCGCTTGGGTCAGCAGATCCTGCTGCAGCGAGTAGGCCCGGATCTGCCCACCTTCGGCGATGGCGCGGGCGTTTTCGGGGCTCAGGTCGAGGTTGAGGCGCTCACCGATGCGGTCCAGCGTGTTCGGATGGACACCGGAGGCATCGAAGGTCACGGCCGGAACGCCGGAGGCCAGCGAGCCGACCGAAGCCAGGCCGCCGCCCTGCGAATGCCCGGTAATGGCCAGGTTGCTGGAGTTGTCGCCGTTGTTGCCGAACACGCGTTCGAATTCGATCGCGGTGTCCACGGCCATGCCGCTGAATTTGTCGACGCCATCACCGGTTTCGAAACCGGTGCCCTGACGGAAGTTGTTCATCCAGTCGGTGCCGGTGCCATCGGTGCCGCGATAGGCCAGCACGTAGTTGCCGCTGCCGTCGGTGTAGACCTCGGCATGGAAGTGCTCGGCGGTGGTCTGGTTGTTGCCGCCCAGATACTGCTCGCGCCACGCCTGCGGATCCTGCACGCCACGAGCAGCCAAGTCCTCGTTTGACACGCGCTCCCACGGCTCCGGGGGGCCTGGCCTGGGCTGCTCGCTGATCGGCTTGGACGGGTCGTTGTAGACCTCGGTGGCGAGCTGCGACAGGGTGACATCGAAGGGCTGTCCCTGCTGGCCACTGGCCACGTCGCCCAATGTGGTGCCTGCCGGCACGGTTGGCTGCGGAGCGCCCTGCGCGGCGGCGGGCACGTTGCCGCTGTAGTCGACCGGCGGCGGCGGTTCCGGCAAGGGCGGCGGCGGCAGGGGTGGCGGCGGCGCTACCGGCACCATGTAGTAGCCGTCGTCGATCATCATTGCCATGGCGCAGCCCCTCGGAGTGTTGACTCTAGATGGCTAGACCTAAACACATCCGGGTATTCAGGAACACTAGGGCGTACCCTAGGGGTGAGGCCGCATGGGGCGGACGTGTCGACCCTCCGCAGTGGGTCGCAGCGGGCGGCATTCCAATGTTCAGACAAAACGGTCGGGTTTTCCTCCATTCAGGATTCGTCGGGTTGGTATGACCAAGACCGATCCGATGCATCCCGCGCGTGCCATCGATGCGTCAGCGACCCCGCGCCAAGCCGGCATGCGGCACACTATCCGGGGGTTTTCCAGATAGCCATGCTGCAGTGCAGCAGTCGATCGCGACTGCCTTGCCACTCCGTCGGCACGCGGGTGAGCCGTGGCCGTTAACGGTCTGGCCTGCCAAGAGCCGGCGATCCGAGGCGCAGGCCGTCCATAGCGACGCCACCCAGGCGTTGTGGACGAGTAGGCAGAACGCAGTCGGCAGACTCACACCGACTGCCGGTCCACTGCCTGTTCATCGTCGGTGGGTGTCGTCTCCAACCGCTTGCGACGACCCGCGAACAGCCGGGTCACCACCAGATAGAACAGCGGGATGAAGAAGATGCCCAGCGAGGTGCCGACGATCATCCCGCCCAGCACGCCGGTGCCGATCGCGATCTGCGCACCGGAGCCGGCGCCGCTGGCGATGGCCATGGGCAGCACCCCGAAGCCGAACGCCAGCGAGGTCATCACGATCGGGCGCAGGCGGTCGCGCACCGCATGCAGAATGGCTTCGACCAGATTCGTGCCGGCTTCGTAGTACTGCTTGGCGAACTCGATGATCAGCACGGCATTCTTGCTGGTCAGGCCGACCGTGGTCAGCATCGCCACCTGGAAGTAGACGTCGCGCTCCGCGCCCAGGATGCCGAGCGGCGCCACCATCAGCACCGCGGTGGGCACGCTCCAGCTTTCGTACAGCGCGGCCAGCGCCAGGAACACCACCAGAAGCGACAACGCGTACAGCATCACGATCTGGTTGCCGGCGGCGCGTTCCTGGTAGGACTGGCCGGTCCATTCGATGCCCACGCCATCAGGCAGTTCACCGACCAGCCGCTCCACTTCGGCCATCGCGTCGCCCGAGCTCACCCCCGGCTGCGCCTGACCCTGGATTTCCAGCGAGGCGGTGCTGTTGTAGCGCTCCAGTCGCGGCGAGCCGTATTCCCATCTGGATGTGCCGAAGGCCGAGAACGGCACCATCTCGCCACTGGCATTGCGCACCGACCAGCGATTGAAATCTTCCGGCAGCATGCGGTATGGCGCATCGGCCTGCACGTAGACGCGCTTGACCCGGCCGCGGTCGATGAAGTCGTCCACGTAGCGGCCACCCCAGGCCGTGGCCAAGGTGGTGTTGATGTCGGCAATCGACAATCCCAGCGCCTGGGCCTTGGCATGGTCGATGTCCAGGCGCAGCTGCGGCTGGTCCTCCTGACCGTTGGGACGCACGCCGGTGATCAGCTTGCTCTGCCCGGCCATGCCCAGGAACTGGTTGCGCGCGGCCATCAGCGCCTCGTGGCCAATGCCGCCGTTGTCCATCAGGTTGAAGGAAAAACCCGACGAGGTGCCCAGGCCCTGGATTGCCGGCGGGGACATCGCGAAGGCCATCGCGTCCTTGATCTGCATCAGCCCGCCCATCGCGCGGCCGGCAATCGCCTGCGCGCTCTGCTCCTTGCCCTTGCGCTCGTCCCAGTCGTTGAGCTTGATGAAGCCCATGCCAGTGTTCTGCCCGCTGCCGCCAAAGCTGAAACCCTGCACGGTGAAGACGGACTGCATGTCGTCCTTCGCGCTCTGCATGAACACCTGTTCGACCTGCTTGACCGACTGCAGCGTGCGCTCCTGGGTGGCGCCCACCGGCGCCTGGATGATGGTCATCAGTACGCCCTGGTCTTCCTCCGGCAGGAAGCCGCTCGGGGTACGCAGAAACAGCAGCGCCGCGGCCACGCCCAGCGCTGCATAGATCAGCATGAACCGTCCGGGACGTCCCAGGATGCCGCGCACGCCACGCTGGTAGCGGGTACTGCCGGCATTGAACCTGGCGTTGAACCAGTCCAGGAACTTGCCGATCGGCCCGCTGCCGTGCTCCATGTGGCCGCCCTTGGCGACCGGTTTGAGCATGGTGGCGCACAACGCCGGGGTCAGCACGATGGCCACCAGCACCGAGAACGCCATCGCCGTCACGATCGTTGCGGTGAACTGCCGGTAGATGACACCAGTGGAACCGCCGAGAAACCCCATCGGCACGAACACCGCCGCCAGTACCACGCCGATGCCGATCAGCGCACCGGTGATCTGGTCCATCGATTTCTTCGCCGCCTCCTTGGGCGACAGGCCTTCCTCGCTCATCAGGCGCTCGACGTTTTCCACCACCACGATGGCGTCGTCCACCAGCAGTCCGATCGCCAGCACGCTGGCGAACATGGTCAGCATGTTGATGGAGAAACCCAGCACCCCCAGCACCGCGAAGGTGCCCAGCAGCACCACCGGCACCGCGATGGTCGGGATCAGCGTGGCGCGGAAGTTGCCCAGGAACAGGAACATCACCAGGAACACCAGCAGCACCGCCTCGATCAGCGTTTCGATGACGCCCTTGATCGAGACCTCGACGAACGGCGTGGTGTCGAACGGGATCACCGCGTCCAGTCCGGCCGGGAAGTACGGCTTGATCTGCTCCAGCTCGGCGCGCACGGCGGCGGCGGTGGACAGCGCATTGGCGCCGGTGGCCAGCATCACCGCCATGCCGCTGGCCGGCTGGCCGTTGTAGCGGCTGCTGAAGCTGTAGTTCTCCGCACCCAGCTCGACCCGGGCCACGTCGCCCAGGCGCAGCGCGGCGCCATCGGTCTGGCTGCGCAGCAGGATGGCGCGGAACTGCTCTGGTGTCTGCAGGCGGTCCTGCGCGGTGATGGTGGCATTGAGCTGCTGGCCTTCCACCGAGGGCGCGCCGCCGAGTTGGCCAACCGCGACCTGCGCGTTCTGCGCCTGCAACGCGGCAGTCACCTCGGCCACGCTGAGGTTGTAGCTGTCCAGCTTGCCGGGATCGAGCCAGATCCGCATCGCGTACTTGGTGCCGAACACCTGGGTGCCGCCGACGCCCGGCACGCGCGCGATGCGCTCGGCCACCGAGCTGGAGACGTAATCCCCGATGTCCTGCGCGTTCATGCTGCCATCGGTGGAGACGAAGCCCAGCACCATCAGGAAGCCCGCGGACGCCTTGTTGACGGTCACGCCCTGACGCTGCACTTCCTGCGGCAGCAGCGGCATCACCGACTGCAGCTTGTTCTGCACCTGAACCTGCGCGGTGTCCGGGTTGGTGCCGCTCTGGAAGCTGAGGCTGACGCTGGCGCTGCCGTTGGACTGGCTGTTGGAGGTCATGTACATCAGCCCGTCCAGGCCCTGCAGGCTCTGCTCGATCACCTGGGTGACCGAGTCCTCGACCACCTTGGCCGAGGCGCCCGGGTACATGGCGTTGATGCTGACCTGCGGCGGGGCGATGTCGGGGTACTGCTCGACCGGCAGGCCGCGCAGCGTGAGGATGCCCGCCAGCATCAGG
>QFNC01000116.1 GCA_003240695.1 Pseudoxanthomonas suwonensis
GTAGTAGCCGTTGCCGGTGTTGATCGACCAGTTGCCGCCGGACTCGCACTGCGCGAGGCGGTCCCACACGCTGCCGTCATCGACGTCCGGGGCCTTCTTGCCGGAGTTGCCGCCCTCGTCGGAGTCCGTCTTCTTCGAGGAATCCTTCTTCTTCTCCGAACCGCCGGTCGAGTCCTGGGAGTCCTTCTTCTTCTCCGAACCGCCGGTCGAGTCCTGGGAGTCCTTCTTCGAGTCCGAGCTCGAATCCCGCTCCGGGGCCGGGGCGGGGGCCGGCGCGCGGGTGCCCTTGACGACGACCGCATCGACGGGCTCGGCGACGACCTTCTCCGAGACCTTCTCCTTCTTGACCTCGGCGCCGTCGACGGTGCGGATGTCGTACACGACCTCGCGCACACCGTCCTTGCCCTTCTTCTCGACCTTCGTCTCACCGCGGTCGAGCGATGCGGACTCCTTGACGGTGGTCTTCTTCTCGATCGTCTCCTCGACGGACTTGGTCCTCGCCGGCCACCTCGATGCCGGCCTCCGCGAGGACCTCGGACACGGTGGCGGCGGTCGCCTCGACGATCTTCTGCTCACCGTCGGCCACCACGGTCACACCCTTGGGGGTGACGACGTCGACGGTGGCTCCGTCCTCGGTGAGGGTCTCGTCGAGCGGCAGGGACACCTCGGCGCCCTCGGCCTCGACACCCAGGTCGGCCAGCGCCTGGCCGACGGTGTTCGCAGTGGTCCACTCGTCGAGGGCGATGCCGTCGACGGTGAGGTCGAGGTCCTTGGCGGTGTTGAGCACGATGTTCATGTCGCGCTCGATCCGGGTGTCGGCACCCGGCTGCACGGCGTCGCGCTCATCGACCTCGAGGCCCTGCGCGGCGAGCACGTCGCCCACGGTCGACCCGAAGGTGCGCACCTGCTCGGACTGCCCGTCGACCGTGAGGTTGACCGACTTGTTCAGCGCGACGAACGATCCGGCACCGCCGACGAGCGCCGTGATGACCACGGCCTGGCCGGCGATCTGGACCTTGCGATTGCGCAGAATCGAGTGCACGCGGGTTCCTCCGAGGGAGTATGGGGGCAGGAAAAAGACTGCACCAAGCGTAACCGGTTCGTTATCAAAATGGCAATCCTGTTACATACGCGAGACAACGCCCGAGGTCAGGGCCGCAGCACCGGCCACGCACCGGGTCACTGCGCAGGTCACGGAACGGTGTCGCGGCCCGCTCCCGGCTGCCTGATCCCAGCAGTCCGCTCCCGGCTGCCCGGTCACTGCCGCCGGTGCACCACGCGTCGGCTCCCCGCCTCACAGCGCCCCACGGGTGAGCGCCCCAGGGTTCCCCCGCCTCACAGGGCCCGGGTGCCGAAGGCCTGCTCGGCGTTCGCGGTGATCTGTTCGCAGAGCTCGGCGAGCGGGGCTTCGCGCACCTCGGCGAGCTTCCGCAGCGTCACCGCGGTGAGGTACGGCCCGCCCGGCCGGCCGCGGTGCGGGTGCGGAGTGAGGAACGGGGCGTCGGTCTCGCTCAACAGCAGGTGCGCGGGCACCACCGCCGCCGCGTGGCGCAGATCCGCGGCGTTCTTGAACGTGATGTTCCCGGCGAAGGACATGTAGTAGCCGCGCTCGGCGCACTCCCGGGCGAAGGCCGCGTCGCCGGAGAAGCAGTGGAACACCGTGACCTCGGGCGCGCCCTCCTCGGCGAGGATCCGCAGCACGTCGGCGTGGGCATTGCGGTCGTGGATCTGCAGGGCGAGCCCGCGCCGCTTGGCGATCTCGATGTGGGCGCGGAACGACTCCTGCTGCGCGGTCACGCCCTCGCCCTCGGTGCGGAAGTAGTCGAGCCCGGTCTCCCCCACCACGCGCATCCGCGGGCCGGAGGCCAGCGATTCGATCTCGGTGAGCGACTCCTCGAGGAGCCCCACGGCGGCCAGCCGGGGCGCCTCGTTCGGGTGGATCGCCACCCCGCCGAGCATCCACTCCCGGCCGGCGGCGGCCTCGGCGGCGACGACCTCGGCGGTCCACCGGGCCGAGCCCATGTCGCAGCCGATCTGCACGATCCGGGTGATCCCGGCCTGCACCGCGGTGTCGTGGAAGAAGGACAGCGGCGGGAACTCCTCGTGATCCTCCGGTTCGACCTCGGGTGCGGGCTCCCCGGCCCGCAGCGGCCCGCGGGCCCCGGTGCAGATGTCGAGGTGGGTGTGGGTGTCGACGCCCGGGTACGGCAGCGGTGCGGGCACCTCGGGATAGTCTCCGGCGGCGCGGGATGCCATCAGTCCTCCTGGAACTTGGGGAACACCGGCACGGGCTTGGGCAAAGGCGTACCGTCGACGAGCGGGGTGTCGAGGGCCGCACGACCTCGATCGTCACCCACAGCACGGTGGCCATGCGCGCCTCGTCGGTCTTCTTGAGCTTCCACGGCTCCTGCGCGCTGAAGTACTTGTTCGCCGCCGCGAGCACCTTCCAGCACGCCTCGAGGTAGAGGTGGAGGCTCTGCGTGCCGATGTGCTCGCCGCAGTTCTTCGCCACCATCGACAGCGAGCGCTGCGCGAGGTTCCCGTACTCGTTGGCGAGGTCGGTGTTCTTGCGGGTGACGATCCCGTCGTGGGAGTAGGAGCCGTCCTGGCCGTAGGAGATCTCGCGGAGCAGGAAGAAGCGCACAGTGTCGAGCCCGTAGCCGTCGACGAGGTCGTAGGGGTCGACGACGTTGCCCACGGACTTCGACATCTTCTCCCCCTTGTTGAAGAGGAAGCCGTGGACGTGCACGCGGCGGGGCAGTGCGATCCCGGCGCTCATGAGGAACGCCGGCCAGTAGATCGCGTGGAAGCGCGCGATGTCCTTGCCGATGATGTGGACGTCGGCCGGCCACCAGCGGTCGAACGCCTCCGCGTCGTGGGGGAAGCCCGCGCCGGTGAGGTAGTTGGTGAGCGCGTCGACCCACACGTACATCACGTGCTTCTCGTCGCCCGGCACCGGAATGCCCCAGTCGAAGGTCGTGCGCGAGATCGACAGGTCCTTGAGCCCGGAGGCGACGAAGGAGGCAACCTCGTTGCGGCGCACGTCGGGGCCGACGAACTCGGGGTGCTCGCGGTAGAGCGCGAGCAGCGGCTCCTGGTACTTCGACAGGCGGAAGAAGTAGGACTCCTCCTCCGTCCACGTGACCTCCGCGCCGGAGGACTTCGCCACCCGCACGCCGTCGACGAGCTCGGTCTCGTCCTCGGTGAAGTACGCCTCGTCGCGCACCGAGTACCAGCCGGCGTAGGAGTCGAGGTAGATGTCGCCGGCGGCCTCCATGCGCCGCCACAGCTCCTGGCTGGCGGCGGTGTGGTCCGCGTCGGTGGTGCGGATGAAGCGGTCGTAGGAGATGCCGAGCATGTCGTCGAGCGCCTTGAACGCCGCGGAGTTCGTGTCGGCGAGCTCCTGGGTGCTCACGCCGAGCTTCTGCGCCGTCTGCTGCATCTTGAGGCCGTGCTCGTCGGTGCCCGTCATGTACTCGTAGGCGTGCCCGATGTGCGGGGTGCCGTTCGGGTACGCGATGGCGGTGGTGATGTAGAAGCTCATGGGCACCCAGTCTACTGACCGCGCCGGTATGCTCGAGCCCCGGTCCGCGGGCGCTCAGCCCTTGGCCCGGAGGTGCTCCTCGTACATCGCACGGGTCGACATCCCGTGGCGGGCGGCGACCTCGGCGGCGGCGGTCTTCGCGCGCATCCCGGCGTCGACGAGCCGCTGCATCTCCTCCAGGTGGTCCGCCGGCGCCTCGGCCTCCCCGGAGTGCCCGGCGATGACGAGGGTGAGCTCCCCGCGCAGG
>QFNC01000117.1 GCA_003240695.1 Pseudoxanthomonas suwonensis
GCTGATCACCACCGCCGCGGTGCTCGTGATCAGCGCCTGGTACGCGTGGCCGCTGGCGCTGCTGCTGATCATCGTGTTCCCGGTGTACGTGTGGCTGACCGCGCTGACGTCGGTGAAGTGGCAGCGCCTGGAGGGCGAGAAGAACGAGCAGATCGATATCGCCTCCGGGCGCTTCGCCGAGGTGATCGGGCAGATCCGCGTGGTGAAGTCCTTCGTGGCGGAGAGGGCCGAGCTGGACGACTTCACCCGTCGCTTCTGGTCCACCGACCGCATCACCCGTGAGCAGTCCCGTCACTGGCACGGCATGGACATGGCCCGCCGTGCGGTGCTGAACATCGTGTTCTTCGGGATCTACGCGATCATCTTCTGGCAGACCGCCGCCGGCGAGTTCTCCATCGGCACCATGGTGCTGCTGATCCAGCTGATGACCATGGCCCGCCAGCCGGTGCAGAACATGAGCTTCGTGATCGACACCGCCCAGCACGCGATCGCCGGTTCCAAGGACTACTTCCGGGTGATGGAGACCGAGGTCGATCAGCGGATGCTGACCACCGGCGAGGACCCCGGGCGCGCCGGCGATCCGCTTCGACGACGTCCACTTCGCCTACGAGGACGGCGAGGACGTGCTGCACGCCATCGACTTCGCAGTCTCCCGCGGCGAGAAGGTGGCCCTGGTGGGGGAGTCCGGCGGCGGCAAGTCCACCATCGTGAACCTGTTGCTGGGGCTGTACTCGCCGCGCGAGGGCACCGTCGAGGTGGCCGGGCACGACGTGGAGCAGCTGCCGCTGGACGTGCTGCGCTCCCGCATCGGCGTGGTGTTCCAGGACGCCTCCCTGTTCTCCGGCACCATCCGCGAGAACATCGCCTACGGCCGCCCCGGCGCCACTGACGAGGAGATCCGCGACGCCGCCCGGCGCGCCAACGCCGATGCCTTCATCGAGCGCTTCGCCGGCGGCTATGAGCAGATCATCGGCGAGCGCGGCCTGCGGCTGTCCGGCGGGCAGCGCCAGCGCATCGCGGTGGCCCGCGCGATCCTCAAGGACGCCCCGATCCTGGTGCTGGACGAGGCCACCAGCGCCCTGGACACCAAGGCCGAACGGCAGGTGCAGGCGGGCCTGGACGAACTGATGCGCGGCCGCAGTTCGCTGATCATCGCCCACCGCCTGTCCACCATCGCGGGCGTGGACCGCATCATCACCCTGGAGGACGGCCGCATCGACGAGATCGGACCCCCGGCCGAGCTCGCGGCCTCCGGTGGCATCTACGCGCAGCTGCTGCAGCTGCAGAGCGCCGGCAACACCAAGCAGCTGGCCAAGTTCGACATCACCGGCTGAGCCTCGTTCCCCAGGGCGTAGGTGGCTGCGCGGCATCACCGTCCCGCGCAGGCGAGCGGGTTGGATGTGATCCCTGCATCTCTGTCAGCCCCCGGCGCTACGATGGCTCACGTCACACGTACTCGGGGGCAACGAAGGAGCTCACATGGGATTCATCCAGGCATTCAAGGGCGCCATCGGCGGCATGTTCGCCGATCAGTGGAAGGACTTCCTCACCATCCCGGACGGCCTGCCGCAGACGGCAGCGCTGTTCCCGGCGGTGCCGCGCGGCACCAATGCCGGTCGCGGTTCGAACGTGCGCGGCTCGAACAACGTCATCTCCAACGGCTCGCGGATCCTGGTGCCCCAGGGCTATGGCCTGGTCACCGTGCTGGACGGTCGCGCCACCGGCCTGATCACCGATGCCGGCGGTTACGAGTTCAACAGCGACTCGCCCGATTCCCGCTCCGTGTTCGCCGGGGACGACCCGCTGGCCTCCACCGTGGGCATGTCCTGGGAGCGCTTCAAGTTCGGTGGCCGCCCCACCTCCCAGCAGCTCGCGTTCTTCGTGAACCTCAAGGAGATCCCGGACAACCGCTTCGGCACCCAGTCCGAGATCTACTGGGACGACGCCTACCTCAACACCCAGGTGGGTGCGGTGGCCCGCGGCTCCTACACGATCCGGATCATCGACCCGCTGCTGTTCGTGCACAACTTCGTGCCCGCCACCTTCATCTCCGAGGGCGCACCGGTGTTCGACTTCTCCGACCCGGACAACTCCGCCGGCAACCAGCTGTTCCAGGAGGTCGTGGGCTCTCTGGCCGCCGCGTTCTCCCGCTACACGAACGATCCCGACAAGGGCAACCGCATCACCCGCATCCAGGGCGACTCGGTGGGCTTCGCCCAGTCCCTGGCCGCCGCGGTGGAGGAAGGGTACCGCTGGTCCACCGACCGCGGCCTCACCATCGTCAAGGTCGCGATCGCCTCGATCGAGTACGACCAGCGCACCCGCGAGCTGCTGGCGGACGTCCAGAAGGCCGATGCCCTCTCCGGCAACCGTTCGCAGTCCTTCATCAACCAGGCCGTGGCCCGTGGTGTGCAGTCCGCCGGG
>QFNC01000118.1 GCA_003240695.1 Pseudoxanthomonas suwonensis
TAGCTTCCGTCGCGGGTGCGCTCCTCCACCCAGGACTTCATGGGATCGGGAAGAGAAACGTTCATCGTCGCCATGGGACCCTCCGTAGGGCTAAAGATAACAGTATTGGCAAACATTGCCAAGCTAGCTATACACAGCAGGACACAAACCTCCCAAAACAGGCCAGGTTTTGGGAGAGAGTTCTGTCCCTGGCAAGTCACTGCTATCGCAGATCAGGACATTTACGGACAAAAACGGCCGTTTTTGTCTTCCATAAGTAAGCCAGATTGTCTATGTTATAATGAAAAACATTGTCTCTCAAATGAGCTAAACACTCTCCAGAAAATCCGGGCAAGTCCACATCCTGTTAGATGAAGATGGTCTTGAGACACAGGTTTCCCTGATTGAGCCGATGGGCTCTGAGACCCAGGTCCTCTGCTCGTCTGCCATCGGGAATCTGACCGTCCTGCTACGCAATCGGCAGCAGGTGACCAAGGGCACGCCCCTGAAGCTGAACATGCAGCCCGGCCGCCATCATCTGTTCGACAAGGCTACCGGTCAGCGTCTGCAAGACTGACAGGCTGCGTGCAACGTACAAACAAAAGCACGGATTGAACGTATGCGGCGGCTGCGCCCCATTGATCTTTTGATTGCTGCGGCGCGGTCTGCTGCCGAAATGTCGCGCCATGAGATCACCGGGGAGTCCCGGACGAGGTCATTGTGAGACGATGGTCTGCTTTGCATAGGCCCAAGGCATCAAGGCGTCGATGTGCTTGGCCAGGTGGCCGTTAGCGAGGCTGGTAAACAGATCGCGCAGGTAGGCGTAGGGTTCGACGCCGTTCATCTTGCATCAGGTGCCAACCAGGCTGGCAAAGCGCGCCCAGTTTCGGCCACCCTCGTCGTGACCGGCAAAGAGCGCGTTGCGGCGGTTCATGGCCGGGCTGCGGATGGCGTTTTCGACCAGGTTGGAGTCGATGTCCACGCAACCATCGTCAAGAAACAGCCGGAAGCCGTCCTGGCGCTTCAGCATGTAAGTCATCGCTACGCCGAGGTCAGACTTGCGCGAGACGCGCGCGATCTGGCGGAACTGGAGCGGGTATCACCGCCGCAGCAGGGTGGAAACGAAAATGAACTGCGTGAAGCAGCTCGGCTTGCGGCTGATGTCACGGGACTTCGCCCGCCAGGTTGCCGAGGTCCAGATCCGCGCGGCGGTCATGAACCGCTTCACAACCCTCGGCATCCCGGTCACTGTGGCAAGGCAATAGTGTGTCCGGCGAAAGGCGAACTGCGGTCGCCAGCTGATTTGCGCAACAGCGCCCGCCCCAGTATTCAGATCGGACGCACCGTCGCAGGCATGGATTGAACGAGCCGCAAGAGTGCCGACACTTCCATAATGCGAAGCGCGTCCAAGGCGTTCCGTGCCATATCAGGTGTGATGCGGCTGGCCGGTTCGTTCTCCGCGATCTCATTGAGACGTTCCAAGAGCGCGGCATCGCTAACCGGCCAGCCTTCCCGCATGAGCGAGAGGGCGACAAGGCCCATGGTAAAAGCGACCATATCGGGATTTTTCATGTGCAGCGGCTCCCCGTCTGATCAACTGATAATTGTGCAGTTGATCGGCGGTTGTATGTGTCCTGGCGCACATTGCACTTCAGAAACAAAGCCGAGACCAGTGTGCCACGGGCAGAACTTGAATGCGCAGCTGTCTCACGGCTTATCGAACATCTGAGTAAAACCTATCTTTCCCAGTCCTTATCGGCCTCCTTGCGGGTGGATCTTCCGGTTTCCCGCTCCGCCCCTCGCCTATCTTGCTCGAGCCCATGTACCCGGGCGATCCCGGTGATGGCCCGGGCGACCTGCTGCCTGTCCTCGGCTTTCGGGAAGTCCCCTGCCAGGACCCGGTCGTCGCCCTGGGAGATGCGGGTCAGGATATCCTGACCATAGCTGGTTCTGAGATCGCGGAAGAAGGCGTCCGCCGCCTTTGCGTCGGTGAACCGCGGCTG
>QFNC01000119.1 GCA_003240695.1 Pseudoxanthomonas suwonensis
TCGACCAGGCAGGTGACTCCCACTCGGGGCTATGGCGCAGTTGGTAGCGCGCTTCCATGGCATGGAAGAGGTCAGGGGTTCGAATCCCCTTAGCTCCACTCGAGAAACCTTGAGACAGTGACTCGGTCCGAAGGCCCCGCCAGGATGCTGGCGGGGCCTTCGGCATTGTCACGTTCTGCCGAACTACTCTTGCCGGGTGGAGCGCATCGAGATCGGCTTGAAGCCCTGGACGCAGAAGTACCAGCGACCGGTCGAGTCGGTGCGACGACGTGCGACCATAGCGCGGGGTTGCGGTTCCGTTCTCATCCTGTTCGGTGTCGGGGGCTTGGCCATCGCGATCTGGGGCGGTGAGCCCGAGTTCTTCTTCGGCGGCCCGTTCCTCGCGCTCGTAGGCGCGCTCTTGCTCTGGAACGCCATCAGGAGTCACCGCGCGGTCCGGCGCCGTTCTCGCGACGAGGTGGTGCAGTTCGCGGCCCCGTACGCCTTCGCCCTGGAGGGTGACGAACTGGTCTTCCCTGCGGCGTTGACCAGGGAGGAGGAGCGATGGCCGCTCGCTGCGACGGAGTTCTCCCTGGGATCGCTCGTCGGCGGGGATGTGCTGGTGGTGGAGTCGACCGAGCGGAGGCCCAGGCGCTTCCCGAGCGCGGGGCTGAAGCAGCGCCCTGGTGAAGTGCTGGCGCTCGTTGAGCAGCACCAGCGCGAACGGGTGGCCACAGGGCGGTCTGATGAGTGATCGGGAAGTTGACCAGCGACATGGGGCAGCATCGCCCTGATCACGGACGATCACCATCGACCGTCTGGAATCGGTCGAGCTAGGTCCTGCGACGTTGCACCTCCCTCTCGGCCCCGTGCAGGGGCGATCCGTCGAACGGAAGGACACGGAGGTCGACCCTGCTCGCTGCCTTGAGACCCATCGCCACCACGGCCGCTCGGCTGCATGCACCGGGCCCTCTGCCGCACGACGACGCGCTGATCGCAGCGACGGCTAAAGTGCACGGCCTCGTCCTGGTTACCTGGAATACCAAGGACTTCCGACGCACCGGCATCCGCCTCATGGACCCCTGGGAGATGTGAACAGGGAGAGAGGCTGAGGTGGGCTCTCGGGGCCCTTCCTGTCGGTAGGGGCCACCTGGCAGGTGACACCGCAGGTCAGCGACTCCTGCCCGCAAGGCCGATACCGGGGGTGGGTAGGGTGCGACAACGGGTGCCCGTGTGCGCCGCACCGGGCAGTCCCGTCGACGAAAGGTGTTCCGATGAGAATCGCGCTGATCTGCCACCCCCACCACGCCATCCGCGAACCGTGGGCCGGTGGCATGGAGATGCACACGGCGATGATCACCCGCGTGCTGCAGCAGCGCGGTCATGAGATCACGGTGTACGCCAAGGAGGGCAGCGAGCTCGCCGCCGGCGCGAGCCTCGTCCCGATCGAGACGGCCGAGCACGAGTACCAGCTGAACCCCGATCCTGAGCGGGGCGCGCAGCAGGTGCAGTGGTCGGAAGAAGCGATCCGGCGGGCCTGCGCCCTGGTCGCCGAGGGTGACGCGGACCTGGTGCTGAACAACTCGCTGAGTGCCCTGCCCCATGAGCTGCTGGCCGAGCGCCGCCTGATCACCCTGATGCACAGCCCGGTACCGGTTCCTGCCTTCATGGACTACTTCGAGCGCACCGCGACACTGCCGGAGCGGCACCGCTTCGTCACCGTCTCCGAGTCCAACGCCGCGGCCTGGCGGGAGCACCATGACGACGTGGGCGTGCTGCCCAACGGCATCGACATCGACTTCTGGGGCCCAGCCATCGACCCCTCGCCGTCGACAGATCCTCGCAGCGATCGCCCCGTCGCCCTGTGGACCGGGCGCATCACCCACCAGAAGGGCCTTCACATCGCCCTGGCCGCAGCGGACCTGGCCGACGTCAGCCTGCGCATCAGCGGTCTGTGCTCCGACCCGGGGTACTTCGAGGAGAAGGTCGTCCCTC
>QFNC01000020.1 GCA_003240695.1 Pseudoxanthomonas suwonensis
GCTGCCTCCCGTAGGAGTCTGGACCGTGTCTCAGTTCCAGTGTGGCTGATCATCCTCTCAGACCAGCTACGGATCGTCGCCTTGGTGGGCCTTTACCCCACCAACTAGCTAATCCGGCATCGGCTCATCCAATCGCGCAAGGTCTTGCGATCCCCTGCTTTCACCCGAAGGTCGTATGCGGTATTAGTCCCGGTTTCCCGAGGTTATCCCCCACGATTGGGCAGATTCCGATGCATTCCTCACCCGTCCGCCACTCGCCACCCAAGGAGCAAGCTCCTCTGTGCTGCCGTTCGACTTGCATGTGTTAGGCCTGCCGCCAGCGTTCACTCTGAGCCAGGATCAAACTCTTCACTTAAACAAACTACTCGCCTGCATTTGCATGCATTTGAATTGACTTGATGCTCTGTTACGAGCGTCTGCAAGATGGACAGTGTCCACCTACCAGACGTCCGCACAAGTCACCTGCGCATACTGTCAAAGATCATGGGGAAGAACCTCAGCGTTCGACCCGTTTGCTCCGCCGTGCGTTTCGCCTGAGGGAGCCGACCATCATACAGCACTTTTTGATTCCGTCAACACCTCAACCGAATCTTTTTTTCGTGCCGCCCTCGCCGTTTCCGTCGAGGTGAGCCGCATATCTTAGCCGGTTTTCACGTTCTGTCAACACCCTGATCAGAACTTTTTTTCGGCCTGCCGCTGTGCCGCATGTGCGGCCGCAGCGATGCGGGGCGCGCATTGTGCACACTTCTGAGCCGCTTGGGAAGAGGGTGGCAGACTTGACCCGGCCAGCTGGTTCAGGGATGGTCTAGGTGTCTGTCGACGGAGCCTGGTTCATGCGCCCATTTCCCGCTTTTTTCTGTGTGTTTCCACTGCTGCTGGCCTTGCTGGGCAGCGGCTGCGCCAGCGCGGGCGCGCCTTGGGTGGAGCTGAAGGGCCAGCGCATCGCGGTGGAGATCGCCGATGATCCGCACGAGCGCGGGCGCGGACTGATGTTCCGCGACTCGCTGGCTGCAGGGCACGGGATGCTGTTCATCCACGACAGCGAGGAGCCGCTGGCTTACTGGATGAAGAACACGCGCATTCCGCTGGACATCCTGTACTTCGATGACCGGCGTGCGCTGGTGTCGGTGCAGCGCGACGTGCCGCCATGCACGCTGGGCGATCGCTGTCCGTCGTATCCCAGCGAAGGTGCCGCGCGCTACGTGCTGGAACTGAATGCGGGCGAAGCGAAGACGCTTGGTGTGGCTCGTGGCGATGTGCTGACGTTTTCGGCAGCGATCCGTCCGTGAAGTGCTTGCATGCCTCGCCAGCTGCAGGCAGTCTGCCGACATGACTGAACCCCTCTACACCGAATCCATCTACGATCAGGTCACCTGGAAGCGGCTGGGGTCACAGCATCTGGACGGCTACGATTCGCCTGAATACGGCGCGCTTCTGATCGCCAAGGACGAGTATCCCGAGCTGGACATCATCCAGTGCCTCATCCAGATGGAAGTGCATGCCCTGGAGGCCAAGCGCGACGTGCCGGACGGGGCCGATGCGATCACGACGATGCGTGCCCTCAACCGTTACCTGTTCGTCGAACAGGGCTTCGCCGGCAACCACGACGACTATTACGACGTGCGCAACAACTACCTGAGCGATGTGCTGGAGCGAAGGCTGGGCAATCCGCTGTCGCTGGCCATCGTGCAGATCGGGCTGGCGCGCCGCCTGGGCGTGCCGCTGCGGGGCGTGTCGTTTCCCGGGCACTTCCTGCTGCGGCTGGATCTTGACGACGGCATGCTGGTGCTGGATCCGTTCAACCAGGGTCGCACGCTGGACGAGGACGAGCTGCGCCGGCGTGCCGATCCGGACGATCCCGGTGGCGGCCCCTCGGATCGCGCGCTGGCGGGACTGCTGCGTCCGGCGAGTGTGCGCACCATGCTGATCCGGCTGCTGCGCAACCTGATCGGCATCCATTCGGCACATCACGACTGGGCACGGGTTGCGCGGTGTGCCGATCGCGTCCTGCTGCTGTCGCCGGAGGATGTCGATGCGATGCGCGATCGCGGCTTGGCCTACCTGTCGCTTGGGCACATGCACGGCGCACAGACCGATCTGCAACGCTATCTGCAACTGCAGCCGCAGGCTGCGGATGCCGGCATGCTGCGCGAACGGTTGATCGATGCGGGCCGCAGCAGCATGCGCCTGCAGTGATCCGACCGATGACCTTACAGCGGCATCATCTCGAAGTCGTCCTTGGTCACGCCGCAGTCGGGGCAGGTCCAGGTGTCGGGGATGTCTTCCCAGCGCGTGCCCGGAGCAATGCCGTCGCCCGGCAGGCCGTCGGCTTCGTTGTAGACGAATCCGCACACCACGCACATCCAGGTACGGTAGGCGGCAGCAGGTTGTGACATTACGGGGTCCGGTTTCGATGTGGCGGAATTCGCCGTCCATTTTCGCATCCCGCGGCGCCGGTGCAAGCAGGCACATGGCCGCGAGCCGGCCACGCGGCCTGTATGCGATCACGCCGGAGTGCGCCGATACCGCACTGTTGCTGCAGAAAGTGGCGGCCGTGCTGCCGCACGTGGCGCTGCTGCAATATCGCGGCAAGCTGCCGGATGCCCGGCTGCGCTTCGAACAGGCATCGGCACTGGCCCGGGCATGCCGCGCGGCTGCCGTGCCGCTGATCGTAAACGACGATGCCGCACTGGCCAGGCGTTGCGGTGCCGATGGCGTGCATCTGGGCGAACACGACGGTTCGGTTGCATCGGCGCGGCAGCTGCTGGGGCCGAATGCCATCATCGGAGTGTCGTGCTACAACGACCTGCTGCGCGGGCAACAGGCTGCGCAGGCGGGGGCGGATTACCTGGCTTTCGGCGCGATGTTCCCGTCGCCCACCAAACCTGCGGCCCGACGTGCCGGGCTGCCGCTGCTGGGCCAGGCCCGCACGCTGGGTCTGACGGTGGTGGCGATCGGCGGCATCACCCCCGACAATGGCCGGCAGGTGGTGCGTGCCGGCGCCGATCTGCTGGCCGTGGTCAGTGGCCTGTTCGATGCCCCAGACCCGGCCACGGCGGCGCAGGCCTATCGCGCCTGTTTCAACTGAATTTTCGGACCTGTCCATGAATCACGACCAATCCCGTGCCCTGTTCGCCCGCGCCCATGCGCTGATGCCCGGCGGGGTGAATTCGCCCGTGCGTGCGTTCAAGTCGGTGGGCGGCGAGCCGTTCTTCGTGCAGCGCGCCGACGGCCCGTATCTGTTCGATGTGGACGGCAACCGCTACATCGACTATGTCGGCTCGTGGGGGCCGATGATCGTGGGCCACAACCATCCGGCGGTGCTGCAGGCGGTGATGGACGCCGCACGCAATGGCCTATCCTTCGGCACGCCCAACCCGCTGGAAGTGACCATGGCCGAAACGCTGACCCGGCTGATCCCGGGCTGCGAGATGGTACGCATGGTCAACTCGGGCACCGAGGCCACGCTGTCGGCGATCCGACTGGCGCGCGGTGTCACCGGGCGCAGCCGCATCGTGAAGTTCGAGGGCTGCTACCACGGCCATGGCGATTCGTTCCTGGTGAAGGCCGGCAGCGGCGCGCTGACCTTCGGCGTTCCCACCTCGCCCGGCGTGCCCAAGGCGTTGGCCGACCTGACCCTGACCCTGCCCTACAACGACGCCGATGCGGCCACGGCCCTGTTCGACGACTACGGCAGCGACATCGCCGCACTGATCATCGAACCGGTGGTGGGCAACGCCAACTGCCTGCCGCCGCGCGAGGGCTACCTGCAGCATCTGCGCGAGCTGTGCACCCGGCATGGCGCGCTGCTGATCTTCGACGAGGTGATGACGGGCTTCCGGGTGGCACTGGGCGGCGCCCAGCAACGCTACGGCGTGAGCGCCGATCTGGTTACCTACGGCAAGATCATCGGCGGCGGCATGCCGGTGGGTGCATATGGCGGCAAGCGCGAGCTGATGCAGCAGATCGCGCCGGCCGGGCCAATCTACCAGGCCGGCACGCTGAGCGGCAATCCGGTGGCGATGGCCGCCGGCCTGGCGATGCTGGAGCTGATCCAGGCACCGGACTTCCACGCGAGTCTGGAAGCGACCACGCATGCCCTGTGCGACGGGCTGGAAGCGGCCGCGGCCAAGGCAGGCGTGCCGCTGCACACCCAGCGCGTGGGCGGGATGTTCGGCCTGTTCTTCAGCGCCGAGCCGGTGGATACCTACGCCGGTGCACTGGCCTGCGACACCGCGGCGTTCAACCGCTTCTTCCATGCGATGCTGGAGCGCGGCGTGTATCTGGCCCCGTCGGCGTTCGAAGCCGGCTTCACCAGCAGCGCGCACAACGCTGCGGTGATCGCGCAGACGGTTGCCGCCGCGCACGAGGCCTTTGCGGCACTGTGATGTCGACCGATCCCGGCGATCGCAGCCTGGCCCCACCCACCCACAGCGTCTTCGAGAGCAGCCACCATCCGGCGGCCTCGCACGGCCGTCGCTATTGCTGGTACCGATTGCTGTTCCATCACGACTCGAAGGACGAGCGGAACTTCGATCTGGCGCTGATCGCGACGATCGTGGCCAGCGTGCTGGTGGTGATGCTGGACAGCGTGCCGTCGATCAAGGCGCGCTGGCATGAACAGCTGTATCTGGCGGAATGGTTCTTCACCCTCGTGTTCACGGTGGAATACGGTCTGCGCCTGTGGGTGGTGCGCAAACCCTTGCGCTATGCCACCAGCTTCTTCGGCATCATCGACCTGCTGACCATCCTGCCGACGCTGCTGTCGCTGCTGTTTCCCGCCAGTGCATCGCTGGCGGTGGTGCGCATCCTGCGACTGCTGCGCATCTTCCGCATCCTGAAGCTGGTGGAATATTCCAGCGAGGCCGGCGTGTTGATGGAAGCCCTGCTGCGCAGCCGGCGCAAGATCTTCCTGTTCATTTCGGTGCTGCTGACCACCACGGTGATCTTCGGAGCGCTGATGTACGTCGTCGAAGGCCCGCAGCACGGCTTCACCAGCATTCCCACCGGAATGTACTGGGCGGTGGTGACGATGGCCACGGTGGGCTATGGCGACATCTCCCCGGGCACTGCATTCGGCCGGTTCATCACCTCGTCGCTGATCATCATCGGTTACAGCATCATCGCGGTGCCGACCGGCATTTATACGGCCGAACTGGCCCGCAGCATGCGTCCTAAACGCCGGCAGGCCCGCTGCGGCGAATGCGGCCTGCCCGACCACGAAGCGGATGCCTGGTATTGCCGGCAGTGCGGCAGGGCACTGCCGGAATCGACTTGAGCGAACGGATTCCCTGGCTACCAGTCGCCTGTATTGGGCATCGACGCCCACGGCTCCTGCGGCGGCAGGGCCGGCCCTTTCTGCAGCAGTTCCACCGAGATGCGGTCGGGCGACTTGACGAAGGCCATGTACCCGTCGCGCGGCGGCCTGTGGATGGTGTAGCCCAGCGACTGCAGATGCGCGCAGGTGGCGTGGATGTCGTCGACCAGGAACGCCAGATGGCCGAAGTTGCGGGCGTTGCCGTAGTCCTCGCTCGAATCCCAGTTGTGGGTGAGCTCGATTTCGCTGTCCGGGTTTTCGTCGGCGGCCAGGTACACCAGCGTGTACTTGCCGGCAGGGTTGTCCATGCGCCGGGTTTCCTTCAGGCCCAGGCCCTGGATGAAGAAGCGCAAGGTGGCGTCCAGATCGTGGACGCGGATCATGCTGTGCAGGAATTTCATGGCGTGCGCTCCGATGGGGCGATCAGTCCAGGAACAGGTCGGGCAGCAGCGGCTGCGATGCATCGACGGCATACTGGCTGAAGTCGGTCGTGCCGGTCTCGCGCAGCACTTCTTCGTCGATCAGGAAACGGCCGTGGAAGCCGCGCGCTTCGCGGGTCAGGATGGCCTGTGCCGCATCGGCCACGATGTCGGGCGTGCGGCAGCGTTCGACCATCACCCCGGGAATCATGTTCAGTGCGTCGGTGGCGATCACAGTTTTCGGCCACAGCGCATTCACCGCCACGCCCTGCGGCCCGAACTCGCCGGCCAGTCCCAGCGTGACCAGGCTCATGCCCATCTTGGCCAGCGTGTAACCGGTGTGCGGCGCCCACCATTTCGGATCCAGCGACGGCGGCGGCGCCATGGTCAGGATGTGCGGGTTGGCCGCCTGCAGCAGGTGCGGCAGGCAGGCCTGTGCGCACAGGAAACTGCCGCGCGCGTTGACCTGCTGCATCAGATCGAAACGCTTCATCGGCGTGTCCAGCGTGCCGCGCAACCAGATGGCGCTGGCGTTGTTCACCAGGATGTCGATGCCGCCGAACCGATCCACGGTAGTGGCCACGGCTGCCTGCACCTGCTCTTCTTCGCGGATGTCGCACTGCACGGCGAGTGCCTGGCCACCGGCCGCCTGCACGGCCTCGGCCGCGGAATGGATGGTGCCGGGCAACTTGGGGTTGGGCACGGTGGACTTGGCCACGATCGCGACATTCGCACCGTCTCGGGCAGCCCGCAGCGCGATGGCCAGGCCGATGCCGCGCGAGGCGCCGGTGATGAAGAGGGTCTTGCCTGCGAGAGTGGTCATGCGGGGGCTCGTGCTGTGGATGGATGCCGAATCAGGGACGCGGGCCGCGACCTTCGTTGTCTTCCCATTTCAGCACGTTGCGGGTGATGAATCGATAGGCCGGCTTGCCGCTGGCGAACCACAGCTGGCGCACCCACGAGCGCCGCTGCAGCAGCCGGCGTTCGATCGGAGTGATGGCCTGCGGACAGTAGGTGCGCTTGTGCTTGAGCAGATGGCGCAGATCCTCGCGCGCCAGCAGCCGCAACCAGCGGCCGCGGGGATTGCCGCGCACCGCCAGTTGGAAATCGATGATGCCCGGGCTGCCATCGGCCAGCACCAGCCAGTTGGCTTCCTTGGCCAGGTCGTTGTGGGCCACGCCGGCACGGTGCACCTGCTGCAGCAGCCTGCGCGCGGCCCGGAAGTAGGCGACATCGCCGTGCGGCGGCCGCTGGTACATCGCTGCGCCATCCAGATAGCTGCGATCCAGCACCCGGCCATCCCAGGCACGCAGCTGCGGCATGGCCGGCAATCCACTCACCTGACGCAGGCCGCGGGCTTCGCGCCGTGCCAGCCACCAGGCCGGCAGACGCAGCCACGGCGGCACGTGACGCAGGTCGCGACGCACGAACAGCTGCCCCGTGCCGTCGCGCATCAGCGCGATGCGGCCGAAGCTGTCGGCTTTCAGCGCCTGCACTTCGTCGGCGGTGGAGTCTGGGACGGTCATCTCGCCATTGTAGGAGGCCTGCACGCCGTCGTTGCGGGTAGCCAGCGCGCTGTCATCCTCGTCCTGCCGGGCACTGCCATAATGCGCCGATGACATCGGACTGGTTCGACAGCCTGGTGGCCTGGATCAGCTCCCACCCGGTCGCTGCCGGCGCCGTGATCTTCCTCATCGCCTTCTGCGATGCGCTGGTCGTGGTCGGCATGCTGGTGCCGGCACTGCCGTTGCTGTTCGCGGTAGGCACGCTGATCGGACTGGGCCACGTCTATGGCCCGTATGCCGTGCTGTGTGCCGGATTGGGCGCCTTCGCCGGCGATGGCATCTGCTATTGGGCGGGGCGCCGCTACGGCACCCACATGCGCACGATCTGGCCGTTCAGTCGCTATCCGCAGCTGCTGGATCGCGGCGAACAGGCCTTCCGGCGGCATGGGATCAAGAGCATCCTGATCGCGCGCTACGTGGGCGCGATTCGTCCGTTCGTGCCGGCCGTGGCGGGGATGCTGCACATGCCGTCACGGCGCTACGTTCCGATCAGCCTGTTCGCGTCGATGAGCTGGGGTGCCCTGTTCCTGGCACCGGGCTGGCTGTTCGGCGCATCATTCGAGGCAGTGGCAGCCGTGGCGGACCGTCTGGCTCTGGTGCTGCTGGCACTGGGGGCCGTGATCGCACTGGCCTGGGCCATCGTGCTGTACACATGGCGCTGGTCGGCCAGTCGCACCGACCGCCTGCTGGTGCGTGCGATCCTGTGGACGCGCGCGCACCCGCGACTGGGGCGCTATGCGGCGGCGGTGTTCGACCCACGCAAGAAGGAACCCGCCGCCATGGCCGTACTGGCCATCTGGCTGCTGCTGATTTCCATCGCGTGGTTCTGGCTGCTGGCCGTGGTGGTGATGGGTGGAGAGCCGCTCGGCATCGACGTGGCCGTGCAGGAAACCATGCACGCGCTGCGCAATCCGCTGGCGGACCGGCTGTTTGCCGGACTGTCCAGCATCGGCGACGCGCAGGGCCTGATTCCGGCCTGCCTGGCCGTGCTGGCCTACCTGGTCTGGCGGCGGCGCTGGCTGGCCGCCGGACACTGGATGGCGGCCATCGCGTTCGGTCTGGTGCTGACGGCGTTGTTGGATGCGGTGATCGACATGCCGCGCCCGCCCCAGGCACCCAGCGGCTTCGGGTTCCCGTCCATCACCGTCACCATGACCACAATCGTGTTCGGTTTCTTCGCGGTGCTGATCGCGCGCGAATTTCCCGGGCGCCGCCGGGTGTGGCCGTATCTGCTGGGTGGCGTGGTGGTCAGTCTGCTGGGTTTTGCCAAGTTGTACTTCGGCGCCTACTGGTTGAGCGACGTGATCGGCGGCATGCTGTTCGGCATCGCCTGGCTGCTGCTGCTGGGCGTGGCCTACCGGCGGCGCAGCGAGCGCAGTTTCTGGATCAAGCCGCTGGTGGTGCTGTTCTACGGCTGTTACGCTATCGCCGTGCTGTGGCATGCGCCGCGCCGCGTGGATGCGGTGCTGGCGGATTTTGCTGCGCCGGTGCCGCAACCCAGCATCACCCTGGCCCAGTGGCAGGCCGGTGGCTGGCGCGACCTGCCGTTGCAGCGCAACCCGCGCGACCATGCCGGCGGCCAGCTGCTCGACCTGCAGTTCGCCGGATCGCTGCAGGACCTGCACTTGCTGCTGCAGCAATCCGGCTGGCGCGAACAGGAGCAGGCCGGCTGGGTGGATCTGCTGTCGCTGCTGGATGCCGAGCTGACGCCGGACGATGCCAAGGTGCTGCCCGCCACGCTGGAAACCCGTGCCGAATCGCTGTTGATGCGCCGCGATGCATCCGATGGCCGCAGCACGCAGGTCGTGCGCGTGTGGCCGGCACCGGTGCAACTCCACGACGGCGTGCCGCTGTGGCTGGCCCAGACCGATACGCTGGTTTACCTGCGCCCGCGCGGCTGGTTCTCGCTGTGGCGGCCGTCCGGCGCGCATGCTGAAACGCATCAGGCCATCCGGCAGGCCTTGTCGGACCTGCCGCTGCGGGACGAACCGGCGCCGGGCCTGCCCGGCAACGCCCGCGTGCTGCGCGTGGATGGCAGCCGCGGTTTGCCTGAACGCACGCCGATTCAGGACAGCCAGCGCAGCAACTGATCCAGGCGCGCGTGCGGATCATCGATCTGCAGCAGTTGCTGCTGCCGGTGCGTATCGCGTTGCGGCAACAGGTTGGCCAACCGCCAGGACACCCAGTCGGCATCCTCGAAGCAGCGCTTGTCGGCATTGCGCAAGGGATGGCCCGGCTGATCGAGCGTGCGTTGCAGCAGGTCTGCCAGCAGGGCATGCTCCGGGCGCAGCCGCTGGACTCCATCCGGCAGCCATTGCACGTGGGCCACCACCAGGCCACTGTCGCGCACCCGCGTGCGCTGCACGCGGAATCGGCGCCGGCCTTCGACCTGCAGCGACAGCACCGCACCATCGCTGCTGAAATCGACGATGTGCGCCTCGGTGCCGATCGCCGCCGGCGTGGGCGGGCTGCTGTTGTCATCGCCATCCAGGAACAGGCAGATGCCGAAGTCGCTGCCGCTGCGGCCGCATTCGCGCACGATGTCCAGAGAGCGCGGATCGATGATGCGCAAAGCAAGCGACCCGCCCGGAAACAGCACCGTGTACAGCGGAAACAGCGGCAATACGGCACAGGTCGCGCTGGATGGGGAGTCGGCTGCCATCATCACAGCATACCCAGATGGGCCCGCAATGGCTCAGCGCTGCCGCAGCGCCTCGGCGAAGCGGCGCGGCGCGGCATCGAACCCGCCATTGGACATGAACACGACATGGTCGCCAGGCTGCACGCGTTGCAGCAACGCCTGCAGCAACCGGTCCACGTCGGGTACCGCGACGGCGTCGCCGCGCACGGCTGCCACCACCTTGCCGGCATCCCAGGCCAGTTCGGGACGCTGCAGGAACACCACCACGTCGGCAGCGTCCAGCGACGGCGCCAGCGCATCGGCATGCGCACCCAGCCGCATCGAATTGCTGCGCGGTTCCATCGCCACCAGCACGCGGCCCGTGCCCACCCGCGCGCGCAACCCGGCCAGCGTCGTCGCAATCGCGGTGGGGTGATGGGCGAAATCGTCGTAAACGGTGATGTCCTGCACCGCATCCACCACTTCCATGCGCCGTTTCACGCTGCGAAAGCGGCTCAGCATCGGTAGCACCGTCGCCACGTCCACACCGGCGGCCGCGCAGGCGGCCAAGGCAGCCAGTCCGTTCATCACGCTGTGCCGTCCCAGCAACGGCCATTGCACCGTGCCGACGCTGCGTCCGGCGTGCAGCACCTCGAACGCACTGCCGTCATCTTGCAGCAGGCGCGCCGACCAGTCGAAGCCCTCGCCGATGCCGAAGCGCTCCACCGGGGTCCAGCAGCCCATCGCCAGCACCTCGGCCAGATGCGCGTCCTCGCCATTCACGATCAAGCGGCCACGCCGCGGCACCGTGCGCACCAGGTGGTGGAACTGGCGCTGGATCGCGGCCACGTCGGGGAAGATGTCGGCGTGGTCGTACTCAAGATTGTTGAGGATGGCCACCTGCGGCCGGTAATGCACGAACTTGCTGCGCTTGTCGAAGAAGGCGGTGTCGTACTCGTCCGCTTCCACCACGAATGCGCGGCCCGTGCCCAGGCGCGCCGAAACGCCGAAGTCCTCGGCCACGCCGCCGATCAAAAAGCCCGGGGCGCGCCCGGCCGCTTCCAGCAGGAAGGTGACCAGCGTGCTGGTGGTGGTCTTGCCGTGGGTGCCGGCCACCGCGATGGTGTCGCGTCCCGGCAGCACGTGTTCGGACAGCCATTGCGCGCCGGAGGTGTAGCGTCGGCCGTCGTCCAGCACCTGCTCCACCGCCGGATTGCCGCGCGACAATGCATTGCCGATGACGATCTGCTCGCAATCGTCGGAAATGTTGCCCGGATCGTAGCCCTGCGCCAGGGTGATGCCGAGTGTTTCCAGCTGCGTCGACATCGGCGGATACACCGCCTGATCACTGCCTTCCACCGTGTGGCCCAGTTCGCGCGCCAAGGCGGCCACGCCGCCCATGAAGGTGCCGGCGATGCCCAGAATGTGCAGTTTCACGCCGGTGTGCGGGGTTGCAGGGCCTGCACGATCCGATCGAACACCGTATCCAGTTCGCCCACCCCGTCCACCACCTGCAACTGGCCGTGCTCGCGGTAATAGTGGATAACCGGTGCGGTTTGTTCCGCATACACCTGCAGCCGCTTGCGTACCGATTCGGGGCTGTCGTCGGCACGCCCCTCGGCCTGGGCGCGCCCGGCGATGCGCTGCACCAGCAGTTCCGGATCCACATCCAGCTGCACGGCGATGTCCATCGGCTGGCCGATGCGGCGCAGCAGGGCATCCAGCGCATCGGCCTGGGCCAGATTGCGCGGATAGCCATCCAGAATGAATCCGTTGGCCACGTCCGGACGCGACAGGCGCTGCTCCAGCATGCCCAGCAGGATGTCGTCGGACACCAGCTCGCCACGGGCCATCACTTCCCTGGCGGCCTGGCCCAGCGCACTGCCGGCAGCCACTTCGGCGCGCAGCAGGTCGCCGGTGGAGATGTGCGGCACCTGCAGGTGCGCCTTCAGCCGTGCGGCCTGTGTGCCCTTGCCGGACCCCGGCGCTCCCAACAGCAGCAGTCGCATGTGTTCTCCCGAAACGATAGATCAGACGATGCGGGCTACACTTCGGCCCCAGCATCCGCGCCCAGCTTACCGCAAACCCACAGGAATCCGACCATGGCCAAAGGCACCCTGCTGTATGCCCAGTCCGGCGGCGTCACCGCCGTCATCAACGCCACTGCCTCCGCCGTACTGCTGGAAGCGCGCCGGCACCGGCTGAAGGTGCTGGCCGCGCGCAACGGCATCCTGGGTGCACTGAACGATGACCTGATCGACACCAGCAAGATCCCGGTCGCCGCCGTGCGTGCGCTGGCCCACACCCCGGGCGGCGCGTTCGGCAGCTGCCGGCTGAAGCTGAAGTCGCTGGACGACGACCGCGCCCGCTACGAACAGCTGCTGGCGGTGTTCCGCAGGCACGACGTGCGCTACTTCCTGTACAACGGCGGCAACGACTCGGCCGACACCGCTTTGAAGGTGTCGAAACTGGCCAGGGAATTCGACTACCCGCTGACCTGCATCGGCGTGCCGAAAACGGTGGACAACGACCTGGCCGTGACCGACTGCTGTCCGGGTTTCGGCTCGGCGGCCAAGTACACCGCGGTGTCGGTGCGCGAGGCGGCGTTGGACGTGGCCGCCATGGCCGAAACCTCCACCAAGGTGTTCGTGTACGAGGCGATGGGCCGGCATGCCGGCTGGCTGGCCGCCGCGGCCGGGCTGGCCGGTGACAAGCCCGGCGACGCCCCGCACATCATCCTGTTCCCGGAGCGCGTGTTCGATGAAGCCGCTTTCCTCGCCCAGGTGAAATCCGTGGTCGACAAGGTGGGCTGGTGCGTGGTGGTGGCCAGCGAAGGCATCCGCGATGCCGATGGCCGCTTCGTGGCCGATGCCGGCGGCGGAAAGGACTCCTTCGGCCACACCCAGCTGGGCGGCGTGGCGTCGCATCTGGCCGGCCGGGTGAAGGACCAGCTGGGCCTGAAGGTGCACTGGGCGCTGCCGGATTATCTGCAGCGCTCGGCCCGGCACCTGGCCTCGAAAACCGATCTGGATCAGGCCCAGGCCGTAGGCACCGCGGCCGTGCAGTTCGCGCTGAAGGGCATGAATGCGACCATGCCGATCATCAAGCGCCTGTCCGATGCCCCCTACCGCTGGCGCATCGATGCCGCACCGCTGGAAAAGGTGGCCAATCACGAAAAGACCATGCCGGCCGGCTTCATCCGCAAGGACGGTTACGGCATCACCGCCGCTGCACGCAAATACCTGCAACCGCTGATCGCCGGTGAAGCCCATCCCCCCTACGACCGCAGCACCGGTCTGCCGCGCTACGGCAAGCCGTTCGTCTGATCCGGCCGCGCCGTTGCCGCAGCGCACCCGGCTGCGGCAACCGTGCCGGTGGTTGCTTGCCAGGGGATCCAACCGCTGCCAATCGCCCCGTGCATCGCCGGCACGGGCATGCCATCAACCCGCGACTTTCAGCCCTACGATCCCCGCCACCACCAGCAACAGGCTGACGCCTTTCATCACACTGAAAGGCTCCTGCCACAGCAGCATGCCGGCCAACGCCGTGCCCAGCGCACCGATGCCCACCCAAACGGCATAGGCGTTGCCCAGCGGCAGCGTGCGCAGCCCCAGACTGAGCAGGCCGAAGCTGACCGCCATCGCTGCTGCCGTACCCAGCGACGGTCACAACCGGGTGAACCCATCGGTGTATTTCAGGCCCACGGCCCACAGCACTTCGAACAGTCCCGCAATCACGATGTACCACCAGCCCATGGCATGGCTCCCGATGCATGCAGGGCCGTCCCCGCCGGAGGAGGCGGCAGCCGGGTCGTCCCGGTGCCGGGTGGATCGCCCGGCATGCCGGACGTCCCCCGACACGGCCCGTGCGGACCACCTTGCGCGTCAGCCAGATCCGCCGTCGGGGTAACGCAATTCGCGCGGAAAGCGGGTTCCCAGCGTATCGAACCAGGCGTTGCAATCGGCCTGCTCGCGTTGCCAATGCGCGGGGCCGACCTGCAGCAGCAGCTGCCAGGCGGCATCGTCCAGCATCAACCCGTCGGCGTTGATGTCCTCGCGCCGCGGCATCCAGCCGGCGGGCGATGGCACCGCATCCACCTGGTGATTCACGCGTTTCAGCATCCATTCCAGCACGCGGATGTTGTCGCCGAAACCCGGCCACAGGAACCGGCCATCGGCGTCCTTTCCGAACCAGTTGACGTGGAACACGCGCGGCAGCCGTGCGCCAGGCCGATCGAACCCCAGCCAGTGCGCGAAATAGTCGCCGAAGTGGTAGCCGCAGAACGGCTGCATCGCCATCGGGTCGCGCCGCAGCACGCCGGTGCGTCCGGCCGCGGCGGCGGTAGTTTCGGAGGCCATTGAAGCGCCGATCTGCACGCCATGACGCCAATCGCGGGCCTCGAACACCAGCGGCATGCCCGATGAGCGTCGCCCGCCGAACACGATGGCCGATATCGGCACGCCGCCGGGATCTTCCGCGCGCGGCGAGTACGTGGATGCCTGGCTCGCACGCACTGTGAAGCGCGAATTGGGATGCGCGGCCGGGCCGTAGGCAGAATCGAACCGACGCCCCTGCCAGTCGAATGCGGGAACGCGATCGTCCAGCCCTTCCCACCATGGCTGGTTGTCGGCCGTGACGGCCACGTTGGTGAAAATCGCATCGTGATGCAGCATGGCCAGCGCATTCGGATTGGTGCGCTTGCCGGTGCCGGGTGCCACGCCGAAAAACCCGGCTTCCGGGTTGATCGCCCACAGCCGGCCATCGGTGCCGCGATGCAGCCAGGCGATGTCATCGCCGATGGTCCATATTTTCCAGCCTGCACGGCGATAGGATTCCGGCGGAACCAGCATCGCCAGATTGGTCTTGCCGCAGGCACTGGGGAATGCCGCTGCGATGTAATGCGTGTCGCCGGCCGGCGTTTCGATGCCGAGAATCAGCATGTGCTCGGCCAGCCAGTCCTCCCGACGCGCCTGCCACGAGGCGATCCGCAGGGCATGGCATTTCTTGCCCAGCAGCGCGTTGCCGCCATAACCCGACCCGAACGACTGGATCAGGTCCTCCTCGGGAAAATGCATGATGAAGCGCCGCTTCGGATCGAGTTCGCCGATGGAATGCAGCCCCTTCACGAACGCGCCATCGCGTTCGATGCGCTGCAGCGCAGCGGTGCCCATGCGCGTCATCAGCCGCATGCTGGCCGCCACGTAGGGCGAATCGGTCAGTTCCACCCCGCAGCGCGCATGCGGCGAATCGATCGGGCCCATGCAATAGGGCACCACGTACAGGGTGCGGCCGCGCATGCAGCCGGCAAACAGCACATCCATGCGGGCATGCGCCTGCTCCGGTGCCAGCCAATGGTTGTTGGGGCCTGCATCGTCACGATCGGTGGTGCAGACGAAGGTGAGATGCTCGACCCGGGCCACGTCGTCGGGGTGCGAGCGGTGCAGCCAGCAGTCGGGATGGGTGTCGGGATTCAATGGCAACAGCGTGCCGTCGGCGTGCATTTTCGCCAGCAGCGCATCGTATTCGTCCTGCGAACCGTCACACCAGTGCACGGCATCCGCACCGGTGTGCCGTGCCACGCCATCCACCCATGGCCACACCACGGAACCGCGTGCGCCAGTCACCACCGACACCGATGCGTCCCGATCAGCCACGACGGCCGGTGCGTGCCTGCGGTGGCGGTACCAGCGTCTGCACCACGTGGTCCACGTAGTCGCCGAACTGCTCGGACGTCATCCGCGCGTCCTGCAGGTGCATGTTGACCTGCATGAAGCCGATGTAGGCCGAATAGGCCAGCCAGGCACGATAGCGCGCATCGGTTCCGGACATGCCGGTGCGCAGGTAGCCATCCTCGATGTAGTGCAGGCGGCGCTGCGACGTGCGCTGGATCACCGGGCCGACGATCGGATGCTCGCTGGCTTTCAGCAATTGCGCGAAGACGGTGACGAAACCGCGTTCGTAGGACACCAGGGTGATCATCGCACGCATGCGGTCGGTCGAATCGGATATCTTTTCCAGATTCGCGGCCAGCGCGGCCTGCTCCTGCGTTTCCCAAGTCTGCAATGCTGCTTCCAGCAAGGCGTCGCGGGTGGGGAAATGCCAGTAGAAGCTGCCCTTGGTCACGCCCAGGCGGCGCGCCAGCGGCTCCACCGCCAGCGCAGCAACCCCGTCCTCGGCAATCACCTCCAATGCTGCCCTGACCCAGTCGTCGCTGTTCAGCCGCGTGTTGCGGCGCAGCGTAACCGGTGCCTGCGTCATGCCGGCTTCAGGCAAACCCTTCATGCGTACTGTTCCCGTATGTACCGAATGCACCGGCATTGTCACACATTTGCCTTGCACGTAACGGCAGCGCCGGCATGCTTTCGTTTGAATGCTCCAATCCATGCTCCCGATACTGGCTGCATGACCGGCGCCTGCTCGCCACCCTGCAATGCAACCGGGCTGCTTCCGGCCCGCGGAGAGATTCGATGAGCCTGATCGCCCCGTTCCTGGTCCTGCTGGCCGGCACCCTGCTTGCCGCCTATCACCGCTGGCCGATGTGGATCTGGGCGTTGCTGAGCGGCGCATTGCTGGCGGGATGCTGGTTCCTGGGCGCGCATCCGCTGGTCACGCAGATCGCAGCAGGTGCGGTGGCCCTGGTGGCTGTCATGGTGCTGTTGCCGTTCCTGCGCAAGCGCCTGATCACCGCGCCGCTGCTGAAGTTCTACACCCGCATCCTGCCGCCGTTGTCGGATACCGAGCGCACCGCCCTGGAATCGGGCACCGTGGGCTTCGAAGGCGAACTGTTCTCGGGCAAGCCCGACTGGGACAAGTTGCTGCTGCTGCCCAGACCGCAGCTGACCGACGAGGAACAGGCTTTTCTCGATGGCCCCTGCGACACCCTGTGCCGCATGACCAACGATTGGGACATCACCCACGTCCGCGCCGACCTGCCGCCGGAGCTGTGGGACTACATGAAGCAGCACAAGTTCTTCGGGCTGAACATTCCGAAGGAATACGGCGGACTGGGCTTCTCCGCGCTGATGAACCACAAGGTCATCCAGAAGCTGGCATCGATGTCCAGCGTGGTCAGTTCCACCGTGGGCGTGCCCAACTCGCTTGGCCCGGCCGAACTGCTGATGCACTACGGCACCGAGGAACAGAAGCGGCACTACCTGCCGCGCCTGGCCGACGGCCGCGAGATCCCCTGCTTCGCCCTGACGGGGCCGTTCGCCGGCTCCGATGCCACCTCGATTCCCGACTACGGCATCGTCTGCAAGGGCCAGTGGCAGGGTCAGGAGGTGCTCGGCATCCGGCTGACGCTGAACAAGCGCTACATCACCCTGGCGCCGGTGGCCACGCTGATCGGCGTCGCCTTCCGCATGTACGACCCCGATGGCCTGATCGGCGATGTCGAGGACATCGGCATCTCGCTGGCGCTGGTGCCGCGCGACGTGCCCGGGCTGGAGATCGGTCGTCGCCACATGCCGTTGAATGCCACCTTCCAGAACGGTCCGATCCGCGGCCGCGACGTGTTCGTGCCGCTGGAGCAGCTGATCGGCGGACGTGCCTACGCCGGGCGCGGCTGGCAGATGCTGATGGAATGCCTGTCGATCGGCCGCTCCATCACCCTGCCCTCGTCGGCCAGCGGCGGTTCGAAGATGGCGGCCGTCGCGGTGGGTGCCTATGCCCGCATCCGCAAACAGTTCGGCCTGTCGGTGGGCCGTTTCGAGGGCGTGGAAGAAGCCCTGGCCCGCATCGGCGGCCGCGCCTATGCCGTGAGCGCGCTGTCCGAAGCCACTGCCGCGGCCGTGGCGCGCGGCGAAAATCCGGCCGTGCCGTCCACCATCGCCAAGTACCACTGCACCGACATGGGCCGCGAGGTGTCGAAGGACACGATGGACATCCTGGGCGGCAAGGGCATCATCCTGGGCCCGCGCAACTTCGCCGGCCGCGCCTGGCAGGCGGCGCCGATCATGATCACGGTGGAAGGCGCCAACATCATGACCCGCTCGCTGATGATCTTCGGCCAGGGCGCGATCCTGTGCCACCCGTGGGTGATGAAGGAAATGAAGTCCGCGCAGCTGGCCGATCCGAAGCAGCGCCTGACCGAATTCGACCGCAACCTGTTCGGCCACATCAGCTATGCCATCTCCAACGCCGTGCGCAGCGGCTGGTACGGACTGACCGCATCGCGCATCGGCAGCGCGCCAGGCAATGCCTACACGCGCCGCTATTTCCGCAAGCTCAATCGCTACTCCGCGGCACTGGCGGTGATGGCCGATAGCTCGATGCTGATGCTGGGCGGCAAGCTGAAGTTCAAGGAATCGCTGTCGGGCCGGCTGGGCGACGTGCTGAGCCAGCTGTACCTGACCAGCGCGATGCTGAAGCGTTTCCACGACCAGGGCTGCCCGGAAGCCGATCAGCCGCTGCTGGCTTGGGCCTTCCACGATGCGGTCAACAAGATCGAAACCGCGCTGTCCGGCGCGCTGCGCAACTTCCCGATCCGTCCGGTCGGCTATCTGCTGTGGATGCTGATCTTCCCGTGGGGCCGACGTGCGCAGGCGCCCAGCGACCGTCTGGGGCATCGCGTGGCCTCGCAGCTGATGACCCCGTCGGAAACCCGCGACCGGCTGGCCGATGGCGTGTATACCGCGTCCACGCCGAACAATCCGGCCGGACGCATCATCGGTTACCTGCCCAAGGTGGTGCTGGCCGAACCGGTGGAGCGCAAGTTCCTGAAGGCGTTGAAGAACAGCGACATCAGCGCGCTGGAGTTCGATGCGCAGCTGGACGAAGGCGTGCGCGAAGGCTGGATCACCGACGAGGAACGCCTGCAGCTGCTGGAACTGCGCGAGATGACCCTGGACGCGATCAGCGTGGACGATTTCGACCCGGAGGAGTTGCGTTCTGCAGGCTATGCGGCAGTGCTGGCGAGCGAACAGCAGCACGAGCAGGGACCGGCAACCGGCAAGTGGCCGCGCGAGGCGGCATGAGGCATCGCAGATCGGCTGCGCACTGACGCAGCCGATCGTGCACGCTGCTTGCGGTCGCCGCCAGTGGCACCGTTACAGCAGCACCGCGATCAGGGCCAGCAGCGCCGGCAAGGCCTGGATCATCAGGATGCGCCGGCTCACCGTGGCGGCGCCGAACACGCCGGCCACGATCACGCAGACAAGGAAAAACACCGCGAATTCGCGTGATCCGGTGACCAGCGCATACACCAGCCCGGCGACCAGAAAGCCGTTGTACAAGCCCTGATTGGCGGCCAGCACCTTCGTGGTTTCGGCCTTTTCGGGCGTCATGCGGAAAGTTTTCAGACCCTGGGGCCTGGTCCACAGCAGCATTTCCAGCAGCAGGAACCACAGGTGCAGCGCGGCCACCAGGCCGATCAGGATCATCGCGAGGGTCGACATCAGCGTTACCCGGAAGTCAGGGGGAATCGCGGGTCTGCGCGCAGCGTCAGCCGCGAGATTTCCGGCGGCACGCCCAGGCGCAGCGGCAGGATACTGGTGCCCACGCCCGGGGTGACGAACAGGTGGCGCTCACCATCGGTCAGCCAGCCGTTGAGCCAGTGCGATCCGGACACGAAGCGGCCTGGCTGCACGCCGCGCGGAAACGGATCGATCTGCCCGCCATGCGTGTGGCCGGCGATGGTGAGCGCGGTGAAGGACGGAATCGCCGGAAACAGGTCCGGTTCGTGGGTCAGCGCAATCACCGCCTGCCCGTGCGGGATGCGCGCGTACGTGCCAGGCACGTCCGGATCGCCTTCCAGCAGGTCGCCCAGCCCGGCCAGCCAGAACCGGCATTGCCCCACCTGTACCGGCACTGCGCGGTTGTCGATCATGCGGATGCCGGCTCCGGAAAAGGCACGCGAGATCGCCGGCCCGCCCTTCCACCAGTCGTGATTGCCCAGCACCGCATACACCGGCTTGCGCGCGGCCAGCGGCTGCAGATGCCGGGCAATCTGCTCGCCCGGCACGTAGCTACCCAGCAATACCTGCAGGATCACGTAGTCGCCGGCCAGCAGCACCACGGATGCATCGCTGGCCATCAACGCCTGCACCACGCGATCGAGGTTGGCGATGCCGTTGTGCGGCGACCCGGTATGGGTATCGCCCACCACGTCGATACGCAGCCCGTCGCACGACTGTGGCCAGTGCGGCAGTATCAGTGCATGATCGCGCTGCACCAGCCGCGAGGGTTCCACCACGCTGGCCCAGATGCCCACCGCCAGCAAGATTACGGCAGCGGCGCGCACGGCCCATTGCCGAAGGCGCCTGTGCCGCAAGGTGCGCTGAATGGCGGGTTCGGTCATTCGCGCGCTGGCGTGGTTGGCGCAGGCATCGCTGCTCGGCCTTCCACCTGCCGCGCCAGGCGCCAGCCGATCAACCCCGACAACGCCAGCGCGCCAGCGCCGATCCAGCCGAACACCGGAATGCCGGCACCCAGCGCCCGCAAGCCGTTCATGGCCGATGCGGACATCACGTCGCCGGCTCGCCACACGGCCGTATCGACCGCATTCTTGCCCTTGTAGCGCCAATCCCGCGGCACGTGCGTGTACAGGCTTTCGCGCGCCGGCTGCACCATGCCGTAGGACAGGCCGCGCGTCACGATCAGCATCACCGCCACCCACGGCATCCCGCCGATCACCGGCGCGTACGGGTTGGACGACAGCGCCATGCACACGCAGGCCAGCAGACCGACCACCGCCCACACGCCGATGACCGGCCCGGCGCCGTGTCGCACCAGCAACCAGCGCGTCAGGGTGAGCTGCACGCTGATCTGCAGGATGTTGGTGGCTAGATCCATGTTGGCGGAAAACCGGGTACGGTCCACCGGATCGACGAAGCTGGCTTTGGAATAATCGGTGACCAGCGCATAGGCGATCGTGCCGATGGCATCGCCCAGCAGCATCAGGATGGCCATGTTGCGGATGAACGGGGTGGCGAACACCTGCTTCAATCCATCGAACATGCCGCCGCCGGTGCCTTGCAGGTCCGGCGCATGCGCGGCATCCGGCAGCGCCTGACGCGACCAACGACCGAGCCACATCGCGCACAGCAGCGATGCGCCCAGCAGACCCGCCGAGACCATCAGCAATGGCGCCACGCCCAGCACGCCCACCAGCAGCTTGGTCATCACCGGTCCGGCGATGGCACCGCTCGTGCCGCCCAGGCCGATGATGGGAAACAGCCGTCGCGCCTGTTCCTCGTTCCAGATGTCGGCCATGAAGCTCCAGAACACTGACACCACGAACAGATTGAACACGCTCACCCACACGAAGAACACCGTGCCCAGCGCACGCGGGCTGACCAGGCCATCGCGTGCGAAGAGCGGCACGAAAGCGATCAGGCAGGCGATGAAGAACAGGTACACCACCGGCACCACCACCTTGCGTGGCCAGTGCGACACCAGCCAGCCGAACAGCGGCGTCAGCGCCAGCGTGGCGAGGAAGGTGGCGGCGAAAAACGACGGCAACTGGGTGGATCCGACCGCAGCGGACAACTGGTCGCGCACCGGTCGCATCATGTAGTACGCCGCCAGCACGCAGAAGAAGTACAGGAAGGAGAGCACCAGGGCATTCCGTTCCGACGCCTGGACGCGGCTTTCCGTCCCTTTGCTGCGGTCGGACGGGGGATCGTGGGGAAGGGCCATGCGGATCTGCCGAGGGAATTGCGCGCACGGTAGCTGATGCACCGCAACATCGCCAGTCCGCGAGCATTTGCTCCAGGTCGCGGGCATAGTGTCATGGCAGACACTGAAGGGTACGGACGTGTACGACTACATCATCATCGGTGCCGGGTCCGCCGGCTGCGTGCTGGCCAACCGGCTGTCGGCCGATCCGGGGGTGCGCGTGCTGCTGCTGGAAGCGGGTCCGCGCGACTGGCACCCCTTCATCCACATGCCGGCCGGACTGGCCAAGCTGGTCAATCGCAAGGGCGTGAACTGGGACTACGACACCGCGCCGGAGCCGCAGCTGGACAACCGCACCCTGTGGTGGCCGCGCGGCAAGGTGCTGGGCGGGTCCAGTTCGATCAACGCGATGTGCTACATCCGCGGGGTACCGGCCGACTACGACGGCTGGGCGGCGCTGGGCGCCACGGATTGGGAATGGGACCGTGTGCTGCCCTATTTCAGGCGCAGCGAAGGCAACAGTCGCGGTGCCGACGCGCTGCACGGCGGCGACGGTCCGCTGGGCGTATCCGACCTGCGCCACGTGAATCCGCTGGCGCAGGCTTTCGTGGAGGCCGGCCAGCAGGCCGGGTATGCGCACAACACGGACTTCAACGGTCCACAGCAACAGGGCGTGGGCCTGTACCAGGTCACCCAGCGCGATGGCGCACGCTGTTCGGCGGCGGTAGCGTACCTGCGTCCCGTGCTGCAGCGCCCCAACCTGACCGTGCACACCGGCGCAATGGTCAGCCGCATCACCATCGACAACGGCCGCGCCAACGGCGTGACCTACGCCATGCGCGGCAAGGCGCTGCACCAGCCGGCCGCACGCGAGGTGCTGCTGTGCGGCGGCGCGATCAATTCGCCGCAGCTGCTGATGCTGTCCGGGATCGGGCCGGCGGCGCACCTGGCCGAACATCGCATTCCCGTGCTGCACGACAGCCCGCAGGTCGGCGGCAACCTGCAGGACCATCTGGACATCTGCACGCTGCGGCATTGCCCGCCCGGGATTTCCTACGACCGCACCAGCGAAATCCGCACCGCCTTCGATTATTTCCTGCGCGGCCACATCGGTCCGGGCAGCAGCAATCTGGCCGAAGCCGGCGGCTTCATCCGCTCGCGCCATGCACGCGACGATCGCGCCGACATCCAGTTCCATTTCATTCCCGGCATGCTGGACGACCACGGCCGCCACCGCCTGCCCGGGGAAGGCTGCACCATCCACGCCTGTTTCCTGCATCCGCGCAGTCGCGGCCGGGTGTCGCTGGTCAGCAACCGGGCGGCCGACAAGGCCCGCATCCAGGCCAATTACCTGTCCGATGCCGAAGGCTTCGACCTGAAAATGATGGTGGAATGCGCCCGGGTATCGCGGGAGATATTCGCCCAGCCGGCCTTCGATGCCTACCGCGGTGCGCCGATCTTTCCCGCGCGCGACGATCTGGACGATGCAGGGCTGGAAGCATTCGTCCGCGCCAAGGCCGAAACCGTGTACCACCCGGTCGGCACCTGCCGCATGGGCAGCGACGCCGCCAGCGTGGTCGATCCGCAGCTGCGCGTGCGCGGCGTGGACGGACTGCGCGTGGTGGATGCGTCGGTGATGCCGCGCCTGCCCACCGGCAACACCAACGCGCCGACCATGATGATCGCCGAGCGGGCGGCGGAGTGGATCGCGCGGGATAATCGCTGAGAGGCGCTCGCGAACGCTGATATTTCGACCAACTTACTGTCGCAGTCGCCGGATGGCCAAGTAAATCACATACCCAAACAGCGCGACGACGATCAACACGGAAAAGTGCCATAGGCTCATATGTGGGTCCAGAAATGCGGTGCTGATCATGCTACTGCAACGCGGGTCCCCGCCATCTACGATCCTCATGGTTGTGACTGGCTGCCTGCACGCGCTGCGGCATCAGTCCTGGTGCAACCGCACCAGCTGCGCCGCCAGTTTCTTCGCCGACACGCCGCCGCGCTGGGCCAGTTCCTGGGCATGCACGGAAACGCGCAGTTCTTCCAGATCCCAGCGGAAGGTCTGCCAATCATCGTGATGCGCGATGCCGGACTGCGCGGCATCGGTCAGTGCGCGAGTGAACGCGGACAGATCCAGCATGCGCTGCTGATCGCGCGCGGGATCGCGCAGCGCGCGCTCGGCGCGGATGGCCAGCGCTTTCAGATATCGCGGATACTGATCCAGTGCGGCATCCGGCACGTCGCGCAGAAACCCCGGCGGTGCCAGAGCGGCCAGATGCGCCTGCATGTCGTCCAGATTGGCCCGTGCCCAGCCCAGCAACGGTGATTCCAGCCGCGCACGCAGATCGGCAATCTGCAGCAGGATGCCTTCGGCGCGCTGCAGGCGGCGCATGGCGTCGGCAAACAGGTCCTTGGCGATGGCGTCGCGCAACTGCTGGAATTGCTCGGCATTTCGGATGCGGTCCAATCCGTCGCGACTCAAGGCGGCGAAAGCGCCGTCGACCAGATCATGCCGCAGCGGATCGGACGCGGTGACATCCCTGCGCGGCGCGTCGGCCTCCAGCGCGGCGTACAGCAGTCCGGTTTTCGGCTGCACCGGCAACTGCTTGCGCGCCCGCTGCATGGCATCGGCCAGATTCAAATGCAGCAGGCGTCGCACACCCTGCGGATGCAGCCGCTCCGCCACGTCGCGCTCGGCGTGCAGGGTGAGAGCGGCATGGTCGCCGCGGTCCTCCAGCGCCGGCCAGGCACGCACGCCACCGGCACCTGGCACGCTGGCTGGAATCGATTCGGACGGAAACGCGGTAAGCCGCTCGCGCGCCAAGCCACGCGCGGCCTGCGCGGCAAAGGCATCGGCGGCGCGTTGTCCGAATTCCGCGCGCAGGGCCTGCAAATCGCGTGATTGCGCCAGCACCGTGTGGCGTCCGTCGCGATCGGCTTCGAACAGCTGCAGGTTCATGCGCAGATGTGGCTCGAGTGCCGATTCGTCGAAGTCGGCAGGAGCGATATCGGTTCCGGTCACCTTCTTCAGGAATCGCGCCAGCACGCCGGTGATGGCATCGGCCTCGGGCTGCGGATGGGCCTCTGCAAACGCGCGCGCGAAGTCCGGAGCCGGCACGACGTGCCGCCGCAACGGTTTCGGCAACGTGCGGATCAGGCCTGCCGCCTTGTCCTGCACGAACCCCGGTGCCAGCCACGACAGCCGCGCGGCATCCAATGCATTCAGCAGTTGCAGCGGCACGGCCAGGGTCATGCCGTCATCGGCCGCACCCGGATCGAAACGGTAGCGCACCGCCAGTCGCGCATCGCCCACCGGCCAGTACTCGGGGAACAACTCGGCATCGGTCTGATCCACCACCAGCAAGTCGTCGCGGGTCCATTCCAGCGCCTGCTTCTGCGCATCGGACAAGCCGCGATACCACGCATCCAGCGCCTGCGCGTTGTGCAGCTCCGCCGGCAGACGCTGCGCATACCAGTGCGCCTGCCATGCCTCGTCCTGCACCAGACCCACGCGCCGCAACTTGGCTTCCTCGTCCTTCGCCTGTGCCAGCGTGCGCAGATTGCGCGCCACCAGCGGCGTGCGCGTATTGATCTCGCCGGTCAGCAGCGCATCGCGGATGAAGATACCGCGCGCCTCCTGCGGATACAGCGCACCGTAGTGCACAGGCTGCTTCGGCGCCAATACCAGTCCGAACAGGCTGACCTGCTCGCTGCCCAGCACGCGTCCCTGCGACCGCGACCAGCGCGGATCGTGATGGCGTCGCGCCAGCAGATGCGGCACTTCGGCCATCACCCAGTCCGGATCGATGGCGGCATTGATCAGGCCCCACACTTTCTCGGTATCCAGCAGCGTGGCCGACAGCACCCACGGTGGCGGTTTTTTCGCCAATGGCGATCCGGGAAACACTGCATAGCGGCGTCCGCGCGGGCCTTCGTACTGGCCGCGTTCCAGCAGGTGTCCGACCTGGGTGGGCATGCCGGCAATCAGGGCACGGTGCAGGCGCGCGTAGGGCTGTTCGGATGCGGGCACTTTGCGCGGTGGCGGATTGGGCTTGTTCGATGCCGGTGCAGCCACGCGTTTCGCCACCGGCAGATGCGCCATCGCCTTGGTCGAGGGCGATCGCGATGGCGATGCGGCGTCCGCATCGGTTTCGACCAGCAGATCGGCGGTGGCTGCCGTGTCCCAGCCCAGCTCTTCGCACTGCAGCTTCAGCTGCCGGTGCAGTTCCCACCACTCGCGCAACCGCAGGAAGCCGAGAAAATGCCGGTCAGCCCATTTGCGCAGCTGCGACTGGGTCAGATCGGCATGCGCGGTGCGGTAGGCCTGCCACAGCTTCAGGATGCCGACGAATTCGGATTTCGCATCGGCAAACAGGGCATGCGCGGCATCCGCAGCGGCGCGCGCGTCGGCCGGGCGTTCGCGCGGATCCTGGATGCCGAGAAACGCCGCAATCACCAGCACGTCGTGCAGGCATGCCAGCTGCTGGCCGGCCAGCAGCATGCGGCTCAGCTTCACATCCACCGGCAGCTGCGCCATGAGGCGGCCGGTGCGGGTCAGCTTGCGCTGCGCATCCACCGCACCGAGCTCCTGCAGCTGCTGCCAGCCATCGGCAATCGCGCGCGGATCCGGTGGTTCCAGGAACGGAAACCGCTCGATCTCGCCCAACCCAAGTGCCAGCATCCGCAGGATCACGCCCGCCAGTGCGGCGCGACGGATTTCCGGATCGGTGTATGGCTCGCGGGCCTGGAAATCGGCTTCGGAATACAGGCGATAACAGGTACCGGGCGCCACGCGACCGCAGCGGCCGGCGCGCTGGTTGGCACTGGCCTGACTGATCGGCTCGATATGCAGGCGGTCGAGTTTCTGCCGCGGACTGTAGCGCTTCACCCGCGCCAGTCCGGGATCGACCACGGTATGGATGCGCGGGACCGTGAGCGAGGTTTCGGCGACATTCGTCGCCAGCACGATGCGGCGCTGGCTGCCGGGATGAAACACGCGGTCCTGCTCCTTGGCCGACAGCCGCGCGTACAGCGCCAGCACTTCGGTGTGGCGGTAACGACGCCGGTCCAGCGCCTGGTGCGCGTCGCGGATCTCGCGTTCGCCGGGCAGGAAGATCAGCGTGTCGCCCTGCGGATGCTCGCTTGCGATGGCATCGCACGCGGCCACGATGCCATCCAGCAGCGTGCGTTCGCCGTCGCCATCGGCTTGCTCCGGCGACAGATAGCGGATGGCGACCGGATAGCCGCGGCCTTCCACCGACACCACCGGAGCGCCGCCGAAATGCGCCGAAAAGCGCTCGGTGTCGATGGTGGCCGACGTCACGATCACTTTCAGGTCCGGGCGTTTCGGCAGCAGCTGCTTCAGATAGCCCAGCAGGAAATCGATGTTGAGGCTGCGCTCGTGGGCTTCGTCGATGATCAGCGTGTCGTAGCGCGACAGCCAGCGATCGCTGGCGATTTCGGCCAGCAGGATGCCGTCGGTCATGAACTTCACCACGGTCTGCTCGCCGACCTGCTCGGTGAAGCGCACCTGATAGCCGACCGCGCCGCCCATCGGCACCTGCAGTTCCTCGGCCACGCGCCGGGCCACCGCGCGCGCGGCGATGCGGCGCGGTTGCGTGCAGCCGATCAGGCCGGCGGCGCCACGTCCGGCCTGCAGACACAGTTTGGGCAGCTGCGTGGTCTTGCCCGAGCCGGTTTCGCCGGCCACGATCACCACCGGATGGGTACGGATCAGCTCGACGATGGCGTCGGCATGCGCGGCGATCGGCAGGCCATCATCCACTGTGGCCTGCGGCAGCTGCGCCGCCCGGGCCGCGCGCGCATCCAGCGAGTGCTGCAGCGCCTGTGCGAAGCGATCGCGCAGCGCCGCGTCATCCGCCTTGGCCTGCCACTTCGACCACAGCCCCAGCAAGCGGCCACGATCGCGGGTCTGCGCGGCCTCGATGGCACGACGCGCGGCCTGCGGGTGCGGCGGCAGCGGTGGAGAGGAACCGGTCATGGGAAGCGGATTCGGCGTGAATGGCTGATGTGGTGGCGATGTCGCCACAGTCCAAGCCTGACTTTGGCGCGGCGTGCGCACGTGGCGACAGGGTATTCTGGCCGGATGTCTTCTTCCGCGCTGCAACTGCTGCACGACGTGTTCGGCCATGCCGGGTTCCGTGGCGAACAGGGCGCGATCGTGGAACACGTGGCCGGCGGCGGCGACGCACTGGTGCTGATGCCCACCGGTGGCGGCAAGTCGCTGTGCTACCAGGTGCCGGCGCTGCTGCGGCCGGGCTGCGGCATCGTGGTGTCGCCGCTGATCGCGCTGATGCAGGATCAGGTGGACGGCCTGCGCCAGCTGGGCGTGCGCGCGGCCTTCCTCAATTCCACATTGGATGCCGACACCGCCCTTCAGGTCGAACGCGACCTGCGCGAGGGCCGGCTGGATCTGCTGTACGTGGCGCCGGAGCGGCTGCTGACCGAGCGTTTCCTCGACCTGCTGGCGCGCAGCCGCATCGCCCTGTTCGCCATCGACGAGGCGCATTGCGTGTCGCAGTGGGGGCACGACTTCCGCCCCGAATACCGCGAACTGACCCTGCTGCACCAGCGCTGGCCGCAGGTGCCGCGCATCGCGTTGACCGCCACCGCCGATCCGCCCACGCAGCGGGAGATCGCCGAACGCCTGCAACTGCAACAGGCACGGCATTTCGTCAGTTCGTTCGACCGTCCCAACATCCGCTATCACGTGACCCAGCGCGACAACGGCACGCCGCAGCTACTGGCCTTCCTGCAGCCGCATGCCGGCAGCGCGGGCATCGTGTATTGCCTGTCGCGCAGCAAGGTGGAGCGCACCGCACAGACACTGGTGCAGCACGGCATCCGCGCACTGCCCTATCACGCCGGCATGGACGCCACGCAGCGCGCGCAGCATCAACGCCGTTTCCTGCACGAAGACGGCATCGTGATGGTGGCCACCATCGCCTTCGGCATGGGCATCGACAAGCCGGATGTGCGTTTCGTCGCACACGTCGACCTGCCGAAATCGCTGGAAGGCTACTACCAGGAAACCGGTCGTGCCGGCCGCGATGGCGAGCCCGCCGAGGCCTGGATGTGCTACGGCCTGAGCGATGTGGTGCTGCTGCGGCAGATGATCGACCAGTCCGAGGCGGGCGACGAGCGCAAGTGGCTGGAACGACGCAAGCTCGATGCGCTGGTGGGCTATTGCGAAACGGTGCGCTGCCGCCGCCAGGTGCTGCTGGAATCCTTCGGCGAGGCGCTGGCGCAACCCTGCGGCAACTGCGACAACTGCCTGCAGCCGCCGCAGACCTGGGATGCCACCGAGGCCGCACGCAAGGCGCTGAGCTGCGTCTACCGCAGCGGCCAGCGTTTCGGCGCCTCGCACCTGATCGACATCCTGCGCGGTGTCGATAACGCCCGTATCCGCCAATTCGGACATCAACGGCTGAGTACCTGGGGCATCGGCAGCGACATCGATGCCAATGCGTGGCGCAGTGTGTTCCGGCAGCTGGTGGGCGCCGGCCTGATGGACAGCGACGCCGAGGGCCACGGCAGCCTGCGCCTGACCGAAGCCAGCCGCCCGGTGCTGCAGGGCACGCAATCGGTGCTGATGCGTCGCGACCTGCCACGCACGCGCAAATCGGTCCGCTCCGTGCCTGCCGGTACCGCACTGCCGCCGATGTCGGCGCAGCAGCAATCCCTGTTCGATGCCCTGCGCCAGTGGCGTGCCCGGGAAGCGAAGGAACAGAACGTGCCGGCCTACATCATCTTCATGGACCGCACCCTGCGCGAGATTGCCGTCCACCGCCCCGACAGCCTGCCCGCGCTGGCGCGCATCAACGGTATCGGCGAGAACAAGCTGACGCGCTACGGGCATGCCGTGCTGGCGGTGCTGCACGACGATGCCGGCAGCGCCATCGCATCGTGACTGCGCATGGCGTATGCTGCGCCCGCGCCGACAGACCACACGCAGGAGGTGTCCCATGAAACGCATCGATCCCAACGCATCCTTTTGAAATCACCAGCAAGCGCCGCAAGGGCTATCCATCGGAAACCCGGGTGAAGCCAGGCCGCCGCTTCGTGCATGGCGGGAAGGAGCTCGTGGAAAAGCTGGGACGCAACGATCCCTGTCCCTGCCGGTCCGGCCGCAGCTTTCAAGCACTGCTGCCTGAGCATGGGCCGGTTTCGATGGCGTAAACCGGCATGATTACTTCCGTTGAATGATGAACGGCCACGTGTCCCGACGTGGCTGTTCTGCAATGGCGGCCGTCGAATACTCCACGTGCTGCGCGCGGCCGGCAATCCATCGTTTCGATCACTCGAGAATGACCGAAGGCAGAGCCATCGAAACGAGTAGGGAATGGTGGGCCGTGATGGGTGAGGCTCTGCTGCTTGCGTCCCACCGGCACGCGGCAGGGCCGAACGCCGCGCGTGCTGCGCGCGGCCGGCAATCCATCGTTCCGATGCATCGCGACCGCCGAAGACGTGGCGTTCCAGTACGAGGGAAATTGGTGGGCCGTGATGGATTCGAACCATCGACCAACTGATTAAAAGTCAGCTGCTCTACCGACTGAGCTAACGGCCCGGATGCGGACGCCGCGGTGGCGTCGCGCTTCGGCAGGACGCCGAAGGGCAGGCATTCTACCCCGAACGCGGCAGCGAACGGAAACGCGCCGATCAGGCGTAGCGGGTGGGATCGGGCAGTCCGGCTTCGGCAAAGCCCTGCGCCCGCAGCACGCAGGCATCGCAGTGGCCGCAGGCACGGCCCTCGGCGTCGGCCTGGTAGCAGCTGACCGTCTGCGCGAAATCCACGGCCAGGCGCGTGCCTTCGCGGGCGATGTCGGCCTTGCCCATCCGCATCAGCGGAGCATGGATGCGGATACCCGAGCCTTCCACCCCAGCCTTGGTGGCCAGATTGGCCAACTGCTCGAACGCGGCGACGAACGCCGGCCGGCAGTCGGGATAGCCGGAATAGTCGACCGCATTCACGCCGCAGAAGATGTCGCCGGCGCGCAGCACTTCGGCCCAGCCCAGCGCCACCGACAGCATGATGGTGTTGCGCGCCGGCACATAGGTGTTGGGGATGCCGACGCCGATCGGGTGACCGTCGGCATCGGTGGGCACGACCAGGTCGCGGTCGGTCAGCGACGAGCCGCCGATGGCGCCCAAGTCGATGTGCACGGTCTTGTGCGCCACGGCACCCAGCGATGCGGCCACTCGCGCCGCCGCCGCCAGTTCGGAAGCATGTCGCTGGCCATAGGCCACGCTGAGTGCATGCACGGCGAATCCTGCCTCGCGCGCCATCGCCAGCACCACGGCCGAATCCATGCCGCCGGACACCAGCACTACGGCCGGTTTGCGATCCGATGTATTCATCGACCCTGTTCCTCGCCCCACAGCAGCTTGTGCAGCTGCAGCTGGAAGCGCACCGGCAAGCGATCCGCCACGATCCAGTCGGCCAGTTCGCGCGGGCGGACCTGCCCGTGACTGGGCGAAAACAGCACGTCGCAGCGTTCGGGCAGGCCGTGCTGCTGCACGATGTCGCGCGCCCACAGGTAGTCCTCGCGCGAGCAGATGACGCACTTCACCTGGTCGTGCGCAGTCAGATGCTGCAGGTTGCTCCACAGGTTGCGCTCCATCTCGCCGGAGCCGGGCGTCTTGATGTCCACCACCCGCGACACCCGCGCATCCACCGGCTGGATGTCCAACGCCCCGGAGGTTTCCAGCGACACCCGGTAGCCGGCATCGCACAACGCACGCAGCAGCGCGATGCAGCGCTTCTGCGCCAGCGGTTCGCCGCCGGTCACGCACACGTGGCGCACGCCGAATGCGGCCACTCGGGCCAGGATGGCGTCGATCTCGGCCCAATCGCCGCCGTGGAAGGCGTATGCGGTATCGCAGTACTGGCATCGCAGCGGACAGCCGGTCAGGCGCACGAACACGGTCGGCCAACCGGCATCGCGGGCCTCGCCCTGCAACGACAGGAAGATTTCGGTGATGCGCAGCCGCTGGCCGGATGCGGCGGCATCGGCCTCGGTGGTGGGGGTGATCATGCCGCTAGTGTAGCGGCTGCCTGCCGCATCGTTACTGCGCGCGGGCGATCTGGATGGCGCGCAGGCGGTCGCCGGCCGTGCGTGCGGCATCGGTGCCTGGATACTGCTGCTGCACCTGGGTCAGCACGGCTTCGGCTTCGTCCAGCTGGCTCAGGCCGTAATGCGACAGCCCGACCTTCAGCAAGGCACCGGCAGCCTTGTCGTGCTGCGGGTACGCGCGATGCAGCTGCTGGAACTGCTCCAGCGCGAGGCTGTAGTTCTGGGTCACGTAATAGCTTTCGCCCAGCCAGTAGCGCGCGTTGGCGGCATAGGCGCCGGCCGGGTACTCCTGCAGGAAGGCCAGGAAAGCCCGCGACGCTTCGGCGTAGCGACCATCCTTGAGCACGGCAAAGGCAGCCTCGTAGGCGGCGCGTTCGCCAGCGGGCGCATTGGCCATGGCCGGCAGGCCGGCATCGACCGGATTGCCGGATGTTGCGGATGCGACTGCAGAAGGTGCCGCGGCAGGCGCTCTGGCGGCTGGTGTGGCCGCAGGGGCCGGAGCACCGCCACTGCCGCCTTCCAGACGGTTCAATCGTCCATCGAGATCCAGATACTGGCTGCGGCTGGTGGCGCGGCCCTGCTCGGCCTGGTGCTGCAACTCCTCGATCTGGGCCCGCAGCGCCTGCACTTCGGCCTTCAGCTGGTTGACCTGGTTCAGCAGATCCACGTTCGACTGGTTGGCCGATGCCTGCCGCTCCAGCGCGGCCACGCGATCGCCCAGACTGACGCGCTGCGCCTGGACTGCGGGAGTCAGCAGCCCCAGACCGATGGCCAGTGACAGCAAGATACGGGGCGAACGAACGGAGAGCGACATCATGGCGATACCGGATCGACTGAGGTGGCGACAAGCCTACAAGACGAACCCCCGCCGCAGCGAGGGTTCGCAGGCACCGCTTCAGGTTGCGGCGATGCTCAACGCGCGGTGTACACGATTTCCACGCGGCGGTTGCGGGCCCAGCAGTCCTCGCCGGATTCGTTGCAGACCGGACGTTCCTCGCCGTAGCTGACCACGGTCAGCTGGCTGCCGGAACCGCCGTTGGCCTGCAGGGCGGAATTGACCGCGTTGCCGCGGCGTTCGCCCAGACCCACGTTGTATTCGCGGCTGCCGCGCTCGTCGGCATTGCCTTCCAGGGTGATGCGGGCCGAGGGGCGGTCGCGCAGATACTTGGCATGGCAGGCCATGGCCGACTGGAATTCGGGCTTCAGCGCGTCCTGGTCCAGATCGAAGTACACCACGCGCTGGCGCAGGCAGGCATCGCTGTCCAGATCGCCCGGGCCGTACACGCCGGTGCCGCCGGTGGTGCCGGTGCTCGGCTGGGTGGTGGTGCTGCCGGTGTCGGTGACGGGCGGCGGCGCCTCTTCCTTCACCTTCTTGGAACAGGCAACGGCGGCCGTGCACAGCAGGGTGGCGATCAAAACGCGGGCGGTGGTGTTCATCATCATCCTCATCAAGTGTCGTCAGGGGCGAAACGGGCAATCCGGAAGCACAGTCGGTCAGCGGCGCTCGCGATACGGGCCCCAGGCCGGTTCGCGCACGTCGCCATTGGCCAGCACCAGGCGCTGGCGCACCCGGCCGTCGGCCGACACCGCATACAGCACGCCGCGCCGGCCTTCGCGGGCCGCGTACAGGATCATGCTGGCGTTGGGTGCAAAACTGGGGGATTCGTCCAGCGAGCCGGGCGACAGGGTGCTCCAGCGCGGGCTGCCCAGGCTGCGGTCGAGCAGCGCGATGCGGTAGGTGCTGCCGCTGCCTTGGGCCACGGCGATCTTCTTGCCGTCGTGCGACACGCTGGGGCTGGCGTTGTAGTTGCCCTGGAAGCTCACCCGGGTGGCGCCGCCGCCGCTGGCCGACACCTGGTAGATCTGCGGCTGGCCACCGCGGTCGGAGGTGAAGTAGATCGAGCTGCCGTCGCTGCTCCAGTCCGGCTCGGTGTCGATGCCCATCTGGTTGGTGATCTGGGTCAGCGCGCGGCTGGCGACATCCATCACGTAGATTTCCGGGTTGCCGCTGCGCGACAGCGTGAGCGCCAGCTTGCGGCCGTCCGGCGAGAACGCCGGCGCGCCGTTGATGCCGCGGAAACTGGCGATCTTCTCGCGCGAGCCGGACGCGATGTCCTGGATGAAGATGGCCGAATTGCCGCCTTCGAAACTCACATAGGCCAGTTTGCGGCCATCCGGACTCCATGACGGCGACAGCAGCGGCTCGGTGGAACGCACCACCGTCTGCGGATTCCAGCCGTCGGCATCGGCCACCATCAGCGCGTAACTGGCACCCTTGCCCACGCCGGAGGCGGTGACATAGGCGATCCGGGTCCAGAACGCGCCGCGCACGCCCAGGATCTTCTCGTAGATGGCATCGGCGATCTGGTGCGCCACGTCGCGCGTGGCACCGCTGCCGGCGGTCAAGGCAAAGCCCAGCAGGCGCTGCTGCTTGGCCACGTCGAACAGTTCGTATTCCACCCGCACGCTGCCGCCGCCGGCATCGCTGACTCGCCCCACCACCAGGAAATCCTGCTTCAGCAGCCGCCAGGTGGGGTACTGCACCTCGCTGCCGCGCGTGGGACGTTCCACGATCTGCGCCTCCGGCAGCGCGCGGAACTGGCCGGAACGCTCCAGATCGGCGCGGACGATGCCGGCCACGTCGTGCTCGCCGCCGCTGCCGGCAAACGGCACCACCGCGATCGGCAAGGCCGCGGCATTGCCGCCGATGATGTCGATTTCCAGGGCCCGTTCCTGCGCCACGGCCCACGCGGGCAGCAGCAACAGCAGCAAGGCGATGGCGAAGCGCAATGGCGTCATGGGGACCTCGTGATGGAACGGTAATTGTTCATTTAGCTGCGTGAAGGCCGTCTGAAAGCTGAATCGGGGCTCCGTTTCCGCTCGATCATGGCCCGGACGGGCGGAAGGTGAACACCAGTTTGCGGCTGAAGACCGGCTCGAAGCCGGCATAGGGCAACGGTTGGGCCTTCAACACCGCCGCTTCCACCGAGCGCTTCGCCAAATCGTCGTAGGGACAGCCGAGTTCCACCTCGGCACTGATCACCTCGCCACCCGGCAGCTGGGTGATGGCGATGCGGCACGGCAGGTTGGGCACGTTGTCGGGACGGGTCCAGTTGCCCAGCACCGAGCGCTGGATCGCTGCCATGTACTGCGCCAGCAGGGCCTTGTCCTCGCCGCTGTTGCCTGGCGGCGGGCTGGCGTTGCTCGCGGCCTGCTGCGCGCTGGCCTTGGCGGCGTTGCGATCGGCGATCTGCTGCAGGCGCTGCTCGCTGAGGGCGATCTCGCGTTCCAGCTTTTCCCGCTCGCGGCGGATCTCGGCCAGCTTGCGCTGCTGCTCGGCCTCTTTCTGGCGCTCGCGCTCGGTCAGGTCGATCTGTTCCTGGCGCTGTTTCGCTTCCTGCTCGCGTTCGCGGGTCTCGGCCGACAGCGCATCTGCCCGCACTTCTTCCTGCGACACCGGGTCAGGATCGACGATCGCCTGCTGCGCCTGCGGCTGCGGCGGTGTGGGTGCCTGCTCCGGAAACAGTTCCGGCAGCGGTCGCGGCTGCGGATCGTCGGGTTCGGGCAGCGGCTGCGGACGCGGCTGCGGCTGCGGCGCCACCGGTTCGGGGCGCTTGGCCAGTACCCGCTGCAGCCGCGCCGACAGGGCATTGGGGTCGATCAGTTCCGCTTCCACCGGCTCACCGGCGGCCGACTGCGGCGCCACGCTGCGCGTCCACCACAACCCGGCCAGCATCAAGCCGAACAGCAGCGCATGCAGCAGCGCGGCTGCAAATACGGCCTGCTGCGTGTCGGCGCGGGTTTCCCTCACCGGCGGGGGGTCTCCGTGGGCTGGCTCATCAGGCCCACCTTCTGCACACCGGCACCCTGCAGCAGCACCATCGCCTGGTACACGGTGTTGTAGTTGGCGTCGGCATCACCGGCCACGAATACCGGCACCTGCGGATTCTGGGTGACGAATGCTCCCACCTTTGCCGCCAGCGCCTCGGCATCGAGCGCCTCGTTGGGTGCGCCCTGCACGCTGAGGAAGTAATGGCCCTGCGCATCCACGCTGACCACCACCGGATCCTTCTTCTCCTGGATCGACTTGGCATTGGACTGCGGCAACTCGATGTCCACGCCCAGGTTGAGCAGCGGCGCGGTCACCATGAAGATGATCAGCAGCACCAGCATCACGTCGATGTAGGGCACCACGTTGATCTCCGCCTTGAGGCGGCGCTTGCGGTGGCGGCGGCTGGACTGGGTGGAGGCCATGGCGGACTCGTGTGGGAAGCGGGCTTCGGGGCGTGTGCAGGCAGTACCGGCGCGTGCGTGTCAGTACTCGCCGGTGTGCGCCTGACGTTGCAGCACCGAGGCGAATTCCTCCGCGAAGGTGTCGTAGCGGGTGGCGATGCGGTCCACGCGGGTGGAGAAGCGGTTGTACGCCCACACCGCCGGGATCGCCGCGAACAGGCCCATGGCGGTGGCGATCAAGGCTTCCGAAATGCCCGGCGCCACCGTGGCGATGGTGGCTTCCTTCATGCTGGCCAGACCCTGGAACGAGATCATGATGCCCCACACCGTGCCGAACAGGCCCACGTACGGGCTGATCGAACCCACGTTGGCCAGGAATTCGAGATTGCGCTCCAGCCCGTCCAGTTCGCGTGCGGTGGTGGCGCGCATGGCCCGCTGCGCACTTTCCAGCTGCAGTTCGGCGCTGGCGCCGCGGCGCTGCCGGACCTTGTTGAAATCGCGGAAACCGGCTTCGAAGATCGCCTCCATGCCACCGGTGTCGCGGCCGCGTTCGCTGGCGCCGGCGTACATCCGGGTCAGGTCCACGCCGGACCAGAACTTTTCCTCGAAGCCGTCGGCCTCGGCCTCGGCGCGATTCAGCAGGCTGCGCTTGCGGAAGATGATCACCCACGAAGCGATCGAGGCGATCACCAGCAGCAACATCACCAGTTGCACCGGCAGGGACGCATGCAGGATCAGCTGCAGCAGGTTCAGGCTGTCGCCGGCCACCGCCGGGTGCGCGGCATTGGCCACGGCATCGGCAGGCAGTTCGGCCGCCGCGGCAGCGGCTTCCTCGGACAATGGCTGCACATCGGTGGCGGATTGCAGGGCGGCAAGAACGACAACGGACATCCGGGGGCGTCTCCAGGGCCGTCAATCGGCCGTTTGCAAGGGTTGCAATTGTGACAGCAGCGGCTCGGGAATGGCACGCGGCCGGAAGCTGCGCGCCGACAGCGCCGCCACTTTGACCTGCGCATCCAGCAGGCGTTCACCATCGCGGTCGATCCACTGCGCGAACACCAGACTGGCGGCGCGGCACTCGCGCAGCGCCACGCCCACCGTCAACGCATCGTCCAGGCGCGCGGGTTTGCGGAAATCCAGCTGCATGGCCCGCACCGCGAACACCAGGTCATCGTGCTGCATCAGCTGCTGCTGCGAGTGCCCCAGCACCTGCAGCCACTGGCTGCGCGCGCGTTCCAGGAAGGCGACGTACTGGGCGTGGTACACCACGCCGCCGGCGTCGGTGTCTTCCCAGTACACCCGCACCGGATGGAGGAAAGCATCCACACGCATATTAATGAGTGCCACTCACGGTTCGACACCGACCGCGGCATCGAACAGGCCCTCGTGCCCCGTGCGCGCCTTCAATCCCAGATGCCGATACGCCTTCAGCGAGGCCATGCGGCCGCGCGCGGTGCGCAGCAGATAACCCTGCTGGATCAGGTAGGGCTCGATCACGTCCTCCAGGGTCCCGCGCTCCTCGCTGAGCGCCGCGGCCAGCGATTCGATGCCCACCGGGCCGCCGTCGAACTGCTCGATGATCAGCCGCAGCATGCGCCGGTCCAGCTCGTCGAAGCCTTCCGCATCCACTTTCAGCAACTGCATGGCGGCATTGGCCACGTCGCGGTCGATGTGGCCGGCGGCGCGCACCTGGGCGAAGTCGCGCACGCGGCGCAACAGGCGGTTGGCGATGCGCGGCGTGCCACGCGAACGGCGGGCGATTTCGCTGGCACCCTCGGCGGCGCAGTCGATGGCCAGGATCGCGGCCGAGCGGCGCACGATGCGGGCCAGCTCGTCGGGCGTGTAGAACGCCAGCCGCTGCACGATGCCGAAGCGGTCGCGCAGCGGCGCGGTGAGCAATCCGGCGCGGGTGGTGGCGCCAATCAGCGTGAACGGCGGCAGGTCCAACTTGATCGAACGCGCGGCCGGCCCCTCGCCGATCATGATGTCGATCTGGAAATCCTCCATGGCCGGGTACAGCACTTCCTCCACCACAGGCGACAGGCGATGGATCTCGTCGATGAACAGCACGTCGTGCGGCTGCAGATTGGTCAGCAGTGCGGCCAGATCGCCGGCGCGCTCGATCACAGGACCGCTGGTCACGCGCAGGTTCACCCCCAGTTCGTTGGCGATGACGTGCGACAGCGTGGTCTTGCCCAGGCCGGGCGGGCCGAAGATCAGCACATGGTCCAGCGCCTCGCCACGGTGCCGCGCGGCATCGATCGCGATCTGCATCTGCTCGCGCACCGGCTGCTGGCCCAGGTAGTCGGCCAACCGGGCCGGCCGGATGCTGGTTTCGGCCACGGCATCCTCGCGCGTGGCGTCGGGGGTGATGATGCGGGGGTCGGTCATCCACGCATTATGGCCCATGCGGTCGCACCCCGGCCCGCCAGAGCCCCGTCAAGGTGTGTCCAGTCTGTTCTTCGTCTTCGAGAATCAATGATTTGCACAACAGGCGCTCGACCCATGCAGCGTGACGCATTCAGGAAGTCCTACGGGTTTTCCCTAGCTGTGCATGCAATCGATAGTGTCCACAATCGAGACCATCCCGCCATTGGAGTTCCGACGTGACAACGATCCGAAACAATGCCGACGCCGTCGCCATTATCCAGAGCGACTTCGATCTGTTCGACGTTGCCAGCGACCAATCCAGAATGGACGAAGGCCTTCCGTTGAACCTCGTCTTCGATGACCGCATCAGCCAGGACGATCTGCGCGCCGTTGCCTACGACACCACGGGACGCTACACCCCCGAACAGCAGGCTGCGGCAAAGCGGGTCCTCGACAACCCCGAGCTGTTCCGCATGCTCGACACCGCGTCCGGCAATTCGCCGACCGGCGACGGCCTGATCAGCAGCAGCGATGTGGACAACGCGGCGCAGGACGAATTCCTGGAAACCCCAGGCACCTCGCCGCACGGCACGCTGGAAAACCCGCATGCCGATTCGATGACCATTCTCGAACGAGATTTCGGGACATTCGACGGCGCCGGCGACGACGGCGAAGAAGATGGCCAGGTCAGCCTGAACGATCTGTCTACCATCGCCTTCGGCACGCAAGGCGATTACACCGTCGAGCAACGCGCGGCTGCACGCTATTTCCTGGACCATCTGGAACTGGTCAACGGCATGGATTCGGATGGCGATGGCCTGTTCCGAATCGAGGACGTGCGTGCCATGGCCACGCAGCCCGCGCCTGAAAGCAGCGACAGTCCCGCAGGAAAAACCATCGACGAACTGGCCAACCAGTACGCACCGATCCTGTACACCGACCCGAACGACGGTTATCTGCTTACCGACCCGGACGATTACATCGAAGGCAGCACCGTCACCGACGCGAACGGCAATGTGATCGACGATCCGAAGGCATGGCTGGAAGCCAATCCGGGACAGACGCTGATCATCGATCCGGGTGAAGCCACCAAGGAGAATCCCGTGCCGGATGCCTCGAAGACCTACTACGAATACGATCCGCAAACCAATTCCATCACCTACTACTATTTCTATCCGAACAACGATGGACCCGCAGCCGGGCTGCCCGGTGTCGGCGATGTGCAGAACCACGAAGGCGACTGGGAGCGCATCACGGTCCAGCTGGACGATCAATTCCGGCCTGTCACCGTGTATTACAGTGCGCACTCCGGCTCCGAGGGCGTTCCATGGAGTCAGGTGCTGAAGGAAGACGGCCGCCCGGTGGCATTCGTCGCCACCGGATCGCATGCCAACTATTTCGTGCCGGGTGACGATTACCACACCGAAGCCCCGGGAGTGCACGACAGCACCGTCGACAGCCCGGCCGACGGCCTGCGCTTCGACACGACCAGCACCACCCTGACCGCGATCGACCGGGACAATCCGCCCTGGTGGTACAACCCGAACGTGCTTTGGGGCGAGGACGGCTATTTCGAATGGACCAGCGGCCCGCAGGGACCGCATTCCGGAAAGAACACGCTGGCGCCGACACCCGACTGACGGTCAACCAGAACAGCGCGCGATCGCGCGACTAGATCTGCACCGTCGCGCCCAGCTCGACAAGCCGATTGCCGGGAATGCGGAAGAATCCGGTGGCCGGTGCGGCATTGCGGTGCATGAACGCGAACAGCTTGTCGCGCCACACCGGCATGCCGCGGTGGGCACTGGCCAGGATGGTCTCGCGGCTGGCGAAATAGGTGGTTTCCATCGGATCGATGCACAAGGTGCTGCAGTCGGTCAGCTGCATCAGCGCCTGCGGCACATCGGGAGTCTCCATGAAACCGAAGCGCACGATCACGCGGTGGAAATCGTCGCTGATCTGGCGCACGTCCAGTCGCCGCTCCTTCGGCGCATGGGGAATGGCCAGCGTTTCCACGGTCAGCACCACGTTGCGATCGTGCAGCACCTTGTTGTGCTTCAGGTTGTGCAGCAGCGCATGCGGCACCACGTCCATGTCGGCGGTCATGAACACCGCGGTGCCCGGCACCCGCACCGGCGGCGACAGCATCAGCCCGGACAGGAACGTGTCCAGGCGGATGCCTTCCTTCTGCATTTCCGCACGCAGCAGTTCGCGGCCGCGACGCCAGGTGCGCAGCAGCGTGAACAGCACCAGCCCAAGTACCACCGGAAACCAGGCACCCTGCAGGATCTTGGCGCCGTTGGCGACCACGAAGGCCAGTTCGATCACGAAGAACACCAGGCACAGCGGAATCACCCAGTTGCGTCGGGTCGGCCACAGCTTGGTGGCCACCAGTGCCAGCAGCAGCGTGTCGATGAGCATCGTCAGCGACACGGAAATGCCATAGGCCACGGCCAGATTGCTGGAACTGCGGAAGGTCAGCACCAGTCCGATCACCAGCAGCATCAGCATCCAGTTCACACCGGGAATGTAGATCTGGCCGATGGTGCTGCTGGAGGTGTGGCGGATGCGCATGCGCGGGATGTAGCCCAGCAGCATGGCCTGCCGTGCCACCGAGAATGCGCCGGTGATGACCGCCTGCGAGGCGATCACCGTCGCGGCCGTGGCCAGCACGATCATCGGCCAGCGCGCCCAGTGCGGCACGCCAACGTAGAAGGGGTTCTGGATCGCCGCCGGATCCTCCAGCACCAGCGCGCCCTGACCCAGGTAATTCAGCATCAGCGCCGGCAGCACGAAGAAATACCAGGAATAGCGGATCGGTCTGGCGCCGAAATGGCCCATGTCGGCGTACAGCGCTTCGCCACCGGTCACCGCCAGCACCACCGCGCCGAGAATGAAGATGCCGTGCCAGCCGTGCGTGGCGAAGAACCGCATCGCCCACACCGGATTGAAGGCCTGCAGCACTTCCGGTTCGTGCAGCAGGTTCATCGTGCCCAGCACGGCCAGCGCCGCGAACCAGAGGATGGTGATCGGGCCGAACACCTTGCCCACAGTAGCCGTGCCGAAGCGCTGCCCCATGAACATGACCAGCAAGACCAGCACGGCGATCGGCACGATCCAGTCGTGCAGGCCGGGAGCGGCCACCTCGATGCCCTCCAGCGCCGACAGCACCGAAATGGCCGGCGTGATCACCCCGTCGCCGAAGAACAGCGACGCCCCGAAAATGCCGAGCATGCCGACCGCATAGGCCGATTTTCCGCCCTTGGCCAGGGTGCGCTGCGCCAGCGCCATCAATGCCATGATGCCGCCTTCGCCATCGTTGTCGGCGCGCATGATGATGGTGACGTACTTCACCGTCACCACCAGCATCAGCGACCAGAACACCAGCGACAGGATCCCCAGCACGGTGTCGTGGTCGGCCACCAGGCCATAGTGCGGGCTGAAGGCTTCCTTCAAGGTGTACAGCGGGCTGGTGCCGATGTCGCCGAACACCACGCCGATGGCGCCGACGATCAGCCCGAACAGGCCGGCATGGGCATGACCCTGCGAAGGCGCGGACGCGTCGCTGGCAGACGTGCTCGGATTCGACATGGCCCCCGCTACCCCCCGGATCAGGCGCGCATGGTACGCCTATCGCAGGGCCTGTTGCAGTGCCTTGCGGATGATGGCTTCTGCGCTGTCGCCCTGCACCGCCGCGGCGCGGGCCATGCGGTCGGCCTCGGCCGGCTTGTAGCCCAGCTGCTGCAGGGCGATGATGGCTTCGGACAGCGGATCGAACCCGACTGCTGCCGCGCCACCGGACACCGGGCCGGCACCCAGATCGGCCGCGCGATCCCGCAGCTCCACCACGATGCGCTCGGCGGTCTTCTTGCCGATGCCGGGAATGCGGGTCAGCGCGGTCACGTCGCTGCTCTGCACCAGCCGCGCGAAGTCGTTCACCGACACGCCTGACAGGATCGCCAGCGCGATCTTCGCGCCGATGCCGCTGACCTTCTGCACGTCGCGGAACAGGCGCCGTTCGGCATCGGTCAGGAAACCGTACAGGGCCACGCTGTCCTCCTTCTGTGCGTGATGCGTGAACAGCTGCACCTCGCGACCGACCTCGGGCAGGTCGTAGAAGGTGCTCATCGGCGCTTCCAGCTCGTAGCCCACGCCATGCACGTCCACCACCAGCCACGGCGGCTGCTTGTGGATCAGGATGCCCTTCAGTCGCCCGATCATCGCGACATCTTCCTCCAGCTGCTGCCGGCGGTTGCCGCGACCGGCATCATCCCCGGCCGTGCACGCAAGTGCGCGTGGGTGATGGCCACGGCCAGCGCATCGGCGGCGTCGGCCTGCAATCGCACCTGCAACGCCAGCAGCACGCCCACCATGTGCTGCACCTGGGTCTTGTCGGCACTGCCCTTGCCCACAGTGGCCTGCTTCACCAGTCGCGCCGCGTATTCGCTGACCGGCAGATCGCGGGCCACGCAGGCGGCGATCGCCGCACCGCGTGCCTGGCCCAGTTTCAGCGCCGACATCGGGTTGTTGGACAGGAACACCTGTTCGATCGCCACTTCATCGGGACGGAACCGGTCGATCAGTTGCCACAGTCCGTCCAGCAGCAGGCGCAGGCGCTGCGGAAAATCGTCCGCGGCCAGCAGCGACAGGGGTTGGTGATGCACGGCGTGCAGGCGTCCGTCGGGCAGCATGTCGATGATGCCCACCCCGGTGCGCTGCGATCCGGGATCGATGCCGAGGATGCGCACCGGCTGCGCGGCGGAAATCATGGCCGCTCGGCCGCTGTCACGCCGGCAATTCGGCGTTGCAGTACACCGCCTGCACGTCGTCCAGGTCTTCCAGCCAGGCCAGCAGTTTCTGCACCTGTTCGGCAGTGTCGCCGCTCACGGCGATGTCGTTGTCGGCGCGATAGGTGATTTCGGCCAGTTCGGCCGGGTGGCCGGCGCTTTCCATGGCCTGCTTCACCGTTTCGAACGCCTCCGGTGCGGTCAGCACGTCGATGGCGCCATCTTCGGCATACACCACCACATCGTCCGCACCGGCTTCGATGGCCGCTTCAGTCACCGCGCCCTCGTCGGCGCTGCCGTCGTAGCTCAACACGCCCAGCTTCCTGAACATGAAGGCCACCGAGCCGTCCGTGCCCAGATTGCCGCCGAACTTGCCGAACGCGTGGCGCACGTCGGCCACGGCGCGGACCTTGTTGTCGGTCAGGCAGTCCACGATCACCGCCACGCCGCCCGGGGCGTAGCCTTCGTAGCGGATTTCCTCGTATTCAACCCCTTCCAGTTCCCCGGTGGCCTTCTTGATGGCGCGTTCGATCACGTCCTTGGACATGTTCACCGCCAGGCCCTTGTCGATGGCCGCGCGCAATCGCGGATTGCCGGACGCATCGCCACCGCCGGCACGGGCCGCCACGCCGATCTCGCGGATGATCTTGGTGAAGATCTTGCCGCGCTTGGCATCCACCGCGTTCTTGCGGGCTTCGATGGAGGGACCACGACCCATGGGCGTACCGGACTTGCTGGAGGGAAGTGCCGAATTATACGCAAGCCGTCGTGGACGCCGCGTCCGAAGCAGCAGCGCGGAAACATCCCGAATCCAGGAAACGGGCCACCTGTTCGGCCGCTTCGGCGCTGACCAGCAGTCCGCTGTGACTGGCCTGCACCACGCATTGGTCGCGCAATCCCGGTACGCGGGTGTCGGCCACGGCCACGGTGCCGTCGTTGGCAGCATCGAACCGTGCCACCACGCCGCCCAATCCGCGCGCGACGCAGCCGGCGACCATCCCCGTTTCGGTGTGCGCCGGCAGCACCGGCGTGCCTTCGCGCAGGATCGCGGCACTGCGCCCCATCCACAGCGGTAAAACCGGCCACCGGTCCAGCGCATGGGCTGCGCTGGCACCGGCCAGCGGCGTACCCAGGCACACCAGCCGCCGCGACACGCCATCGTCCAGATCCTGCAGGGCCCGCACCGCCATCAGGCCGCCCAGGCTGTGCGCCACCACGTGTGCGTCCTGCCGACGCAGATGCGCGAGGATGCGTGCAACCGTCGTGCCGGTATCGCCGAAAATGCTGGGATAGCCCAATGCCCGCGTTTTCCAGCCATGCGCGCGCAGGCGGGCGGCCAGCGGACCCATCGTGGCCGCTGTCATCCAGATGCCATGCAGCAACAGCACGTCGCGCGGCATCAGCAAGACCGTGCGCCGATGCGACTGCAATGCAGATTCGCGGAGCCGACTGCGATCATCGGGATGCGTCCTTCCGTGCCTCAAGCCGGCCTGCGGAAAATGAATTCCCGGTCGCGTGCGCTGCCTACCGCATACAGGTATTCGTCTACCTTGTCGAATCCATGGCGGCGGTAGAACCGCTGCGCACCCTCGTTTTCCGAAAACACTCCCAGCCACAACGCGGTGGGCGCATTGGCCTGCATCCAGTCCAGCGCCTGAGCGAACAGCCGCCCGCCCCATCCGCCGCCCTGCAACGCCGCACGCACGTACAACCGCTTCAGTTCCAGATCGCCGGGCACGACCTCGGCATGCGGCAGGGTGCAGGGCCCGACGAAGGCATAGCCCTGCGCGTGTCCGCCGTCATCTTCCAGCAGCCAGGCTGCGCAACCGAGTTCGTCCAGCGCCGACGCGTATTCGTCGTCGCGATAGGCCTTGTCCAGATGCACGGCCAGGTCGTCCGGCGCATACAGATGGCCGAACGTTTCCACGAAGGTGTCTCGCGAAATCGCCGACAGCACGCCGGCATCGCGGCCGCTGGCGCGCCGGATGTGCATCAGCGCCTGTCGCCTGCCGGCCGCAGCTGCACATGCACCTCGGCCAGCTGCGCATCGGCGATCGGCGAGGGTGCACCGGTCATCAGGCACTGCGCGCCGGTGGTCTTCGGGAAGGCGATGACGTCGCGGATGGATTCGCAGCCGGCCATCAGCGCGGCGATGCGGTCGATGCCGAAGGCGATGCCGCCGTGCGGAGGCGCGCCGTATTTCAAGGCGTCCAGCAGGAATCCGAATTTGGCTTCGGCCTCGTCGGCACCGATACCCAGCAGCTCGAACACCGCGCTCTGCATCTGCGGACGGTGGATGCGGATCGAGCCGCCGCCGATCTCGTTGCCGTTCAGCACCATGTCGTAGCCGCGCGACACCGCGGTGCCAGCGTTCGCGCGCAGGTCGTCGATGTTATCCACCGCCGGCGCCGTGAACGGATGATGCAGCGCCACGTAGCGGCCGGCATCCGCATCCCATTCGAACATCGGAAAATCGGTGACCCACAGCGGCTTCCAGCCGTCCCGCACCAGATCCAGGTCCTTGCCCAGTTTCAGCCGCAGCGCACCCATGAAATCGGACGCGGTTTTCGCATCGGCAGCGCCGAAGAAAATCGCGTCGCCGCCCTGTGCCCCGGTGGCGTTGACGATGGCGAGCAGCGTGGCATCGTCCAGGAACTTGGCAATCGGCGAATTGACGCCATCGCGGCCCTTCGCCACATCCTCGATCTTCATCCAGGCCAGGCCCTTGGCGCCGAAGGTCTTCGCGTGCTCGCCGGCCTCGTCGATCTGCTTGCGCGACAGCACCGCACCACCGGGCACGCGCAATGCGATCACCCGGCCATCGGCCGTGGAAGTGACATCGGTGAAGACCTTGAACTCGCAGTTCGCCACCAGATCGGCGATGTCGGTGAATTCCATCGCGATGCGCAGGTCGGGCTTGTCCGATCCGTAGCGGCGCATCGCCTCCGCCCAGGTCATGCGCGGGAACGGGTTCGGCAGTTCCACACCGATCACCTCGCGGAACACGTCGCGGATCATCGCTTCCACCGTGTCCTGCACGTCGCGTTCCTCGACCCAGGCGAATTCCATGTCCAGTTGGGTGAATTCCAGCTGCCGGTCGGCACGCAGGGCCTCGTCGCGGAAGCAGCGCGCGATCTGGTAGTAGCGGTCGAAGCCGGCCATCATCAGGATCTGCTTGAACAGCTGCGGACTCTGCGGCAACGCGTAGAACTCGCCGGCATGCATGCGCGCCGGCACCAGGAAATCGCGCGCGCCCTCGGGCGTGGCCTTGGTCAGGATGGGGGTTTCGATGTCCTGGAAGCCGCGCGCATCCAGCCAGTTGCGGATCGCCCGTACCAGATGCGTGCGGGTGCGCAGCTTGCGCTGCATCTCCGGGTGGCGCAGGTCGAGATAACGGTACTTCAGCCGCGTGTCCTCGCCCGGATTTTCGTGGTGATGGAACGGCAGCGGCGCGGCCTTGTTCAGCATCTCGATGCGCTCGGCCACCACTTCCACCTGGCCGGTGCGGATGCGGTCGTTCACGGCATGGCGCTTGCGCACGGTGCCGGTGACGCGCAGCGCATCCTCGTAGCCGACGGCGGCAGCCTGCTGCAGCACCTCGACATTGCCGGCGGCGTCCGACGGTTCGGCCACCACCTGCACGATGCCCTCGTGGTCGCGCAGGTCGATGAACACCACCCCGCCCAGATCGCGGGCCACGTCGGCCCAACCGCAGAGGGTCACGGTCTGGCCGATCAACGTCTCGTCGATCAGGCCGCAGAAATGGCTACGCATGCTGGCTCCAACGGCGCCCGGTGCGCCTTGCAGCCGGCTAGTTTAACCGGGCGCGGCAGACTCAGTCGCTACCGGATGCGGGTTTGCTGGCAGTTGGACTGGGTGCCGGCGCCGGCGCGGGTGCCGGTGCGGCCTTGGCGGATTCGCCCGATGACGCCGTGCTGCCGGCGGAGTCGCTCCCGCCCTCGCCCGCTGCCGGTTTGGCACCCTCGCCGCCTTCGCCGGCGAGGTTGCGCTTGCGATCGCCGTCCTTCTTGAAGTCGGTCTCGTACCAGCCGCTGCCGGACAGGCGAAAGTTCGGCGCGGTAACCTGCCGCTGCACCGCGGCCGAACCGCAGTGGGGGCAGGCATCCGGATCCGGATCGGACAGTTTCTGCAGACGGTCGAAGCGGTGGCCGCAGGCGGTGCAGGCGAAGGCGTAGATCGGCATGACGGGTATCGGAATCGTGACGGGAACGTGGATGGCGGCGATTGTCGGGGCGGTGTGTCGGCCTTTCAAGCGATCACGATCACCAACCCCAGGGCGCGGGCGGCGATGCCACCGGCCGGGTCAGGTCGAATTCCACCCGGAACAACCGTCCATCCGGCCGCGCCAGCTCGTACACGAAACGGTCTGCATGCACCTCCATGGCCCATGTATTCCGCACAGAATCATTCAGGCCGCCCCCCTGGAACAGGGCAATCGATTCGGGATCCACCGGAAATGCCTGTCGCGACGCTGTGCCGGCCTCGCGAGTGTCGCCGCCGTACAACGTGATGGCGTCGTGGCTGCCGTCTTCATGCCGATGATCGTGCTTGAGCCGCAAACCGGTGCCGGTGCGGGTCAGGATCCAGGTGCGCGAGCGGTCATCGCCGACGTGGAACGGGATGGCGATGCGACGGGCCGGATCGTCGCAGCCACGCACATGCATCACCAGCGGTTTGCCTTCGAAGGCATCGGGCATGGCCGGCTTCGGCCGGTTGGCGACGATGCGGCCCGCGTAGGCCTTGCCGCAGTGTGCGGCGATGCTGGCCAGGAAAGCATCGGCGGGATGGCACTGGCTGATGTGCGTCGGCGAGCGGCACGCCATCAGCAACAGCATCGCAGCCATGCAAAAAACGGGTTTCATCCCTGCACCGTAGCGGCGAACACCGCGAGGTGCAAATGCCGGGTCAACCGTACAGCGCCAGCAATTCGGCCTCGGCCGTGTCCAGTTCGCTGCGCAACTGCATCTGCGTGCGGGTGAGGTCGGCCACGCGGCCGGCATCGGCATACACGCCGGGGTCGGCCAGATCTTGCTCGCAAGTGCGCAACTGTTCCTCCAGCCGTGCCACCCGCGCTTCGGCCTGCTGCAGCTTGTGCGGATTGGCTTTCTGCGGCTTCTTCGCGACGGCTGGTGCCGGTGCAGGAGCAGATGCTGGTGGTGATGGCGATGCCGCTTTCTGCTCGCCGGACGGGCGCGTGCGCAGCCAGGCGGCGTAGTCGTCCAGATCGCCTTCGAACGGCTCCACCACCCCGTCGTGCACGCGCCAATAGCTGTCGCTGACCAGCCCGATCAGATGCCGGTCGTGCGACACCATCACGATGGCGCCGTCGAAATCGCTGAGCGCCTCGGCCAGTGCTTCGCGCATTTCCAGATCGAGGTGGTTGGTGGGCTCGTCCAGCAGCAGCAGGTTCGGTTGCCGCCAGGCCAGCAGCGCCAGCGCCAGCCGGGCCTTCTCGCCACCGGAAAAGTGATCGATGGGCTCGAAGGCGCGATCACCGGCGAACTGCCAGCGCCCGAGGAAATCGCGGAACACCTGCGTCGCAGTGTCCGGCGACAACGTGCGCAGATGATCGATGGGCGAGCTGCCGTACTGCAGCGACTCCACCGTGTGCTGGGCGAAGTACCCCACCACCAGGTCGGGATGCGCCACCCGCTCACCCGCCAGCAGCGGCAATTCCCCCATCAGGGTCTTGACCAGGGTGGATTTGCCGGCGCCATTCACCCCCAGCAGGCCGATGCGGTCGCCGGCCTCCAGCCCGAACCCGACGCCACGCAGGATGCGGGCATCCGCTCCGTAACCGCAGTCGGCAGCGCGCAGCGACAGCAGCGAATTGGGCAGCCGTGCCGGGGTGGGCAGGGTGATCGACACCCCGCGCTCCACCCGCACCGCTTCGGTACCGGCCAGCTTGGCCAGGCGCTTCATGCGGCTCTGTGCCTGCCGCGCCTTGCTGGCCTTGGCCTTGAAACGGTCGATGAAGCTCTGCAGGTGCGCGCGTTCGGCCTGTTCCTTCTCGTGCGCGATCTGCTGCTGGCGCAGGTGTTCGGCACGCTGCCGCTCGAAGGCGAAATGACCAGCAAGGTGCCGTCGTAGCGCTTCAACCAGTCTTCCAGCCACACCACCGCATCCAGGTCGAGGTGGTTGGTGGGTTCATCCAGCAACAGCAGGTCGCTGGGCGTCATCAGCGCCCGCGCCACGTTCAGGCGCACACGCCAGCCGCCGGAAAAATCGGCCACCGGCTTGGCATGCACCTCGACCGGGAAGCCCAGACCATGCATCAACGTGGCGGCACGCGCCTCGGCATCGTAGCCATTCAACTCCGCCAGGCGATGATGCGCCTCGGCCACCGCTTCCCAGTCCTCGCGCGCGCTGGCGTCGCGTTCGGCCATCACCGCAGCATGCAGTCGGGCATCGCCGGACAACACGAACTCCAGCGCCGGGTCGGGCAGGTGCGGGGTTTCCTGGGCCACGCTGGCCACGCGTGCCTTGCCGGGCAGGTCCAGATCGCCCTTGTCCGGCTCCAGATCGCCCAGCAGGGCGGCGAACAGCGACGACTTGCCGGCGCCGTTGCGGCCTACCACACCTACGCGGTAACCGGTGTGCAGGGCCAGGTCGACATCGGACAGCAGCAGGCGTTCGCCGCGCCGCAGGGCGAAATTGCGGAAGGAAATCATGGCGATAGTGTACGGGCAGCGCGCCACCGGCGGACATCGTCACGGATAGGAGCTATGGCATGCTGGTCGCCCCACCCTGCTTCATTCGAACATGCCGCATCACACCGAACTGATCACCATGCTGGTTGCGGGATTCGTGCTGGCCTTCGTGCTGGGCGCGGTGGCGGCTCGCCTGAAGCTGTCGCCGCTGGTGGGCTATCTGCTGGCCGGCATCATCGCCGGTCCGTACACGCCGGGATTCGTCGGCGATCAGGAACTGGCCCCGCAGCTGGCCGAACTGGGCGTGATCCTGCTGATGTTCGGCGTGGGCCTGCACTTTTCCTGGCGCGACCTGATGTCGGTCCGCGCCATCGCCCTGCCTGGCGCCATGGCGCAGATTGCCGCCGCCACGCTGCTGGGCTGGCTGCTGTCGCGCTGGATGGGCTGGTCGCACGTGGCCGGTCTGGTGTTCGGCCTGTCGCTGTCCTGTGCCAGCACCGTGGTGCTGCTGCGGGCGCTGGAGGAGCGGCAGTTGCTGGAAACCGAGCGGGGCACCATCGCGGTGGGTTGGCTGATCGTGGAGGACCTGGCCTGCGTGCTGGCCCTGGTGCTGATGCCGGTGCTGGCCGACGTGGTCGGCGGCACGCACGGCCGCTACGGCAACGTGGGCACGGCGCTGGTCGGCACCCTGCTGAAGGTGGGCGGATTCGTGGCACTGATGATGCTGGTCGGACGCAAGGCGATCCCGTGGCTGCTGGCGCGCGTGGCGGCGCTGGGATCGCACGAGTTGTTCACCTTGGGCGTGCTGGCGATCGCGCTGGGTGTGGCGTTCGGCTCGGCAGAACTGTTCGGCGTGTCCTTCGCGCTGGGAGCGTTCTTCGCCGGCATGCTGCTCAACGAGTCGGAATTCAGCCATCAGGCCGCCGAGGAAACCATGCCGCTGCGTGACGCCTTCGCGGTGCTGTTCTTCGTGTCGGTGGGCATGCTGTTCAACCCGGCCGTGCTGGTGGATCGCCCGCTGGAGGTGCTGGCCACGTTCCTGATCATCCTGCTGGGCAAGTCGACGGCCGCGTATGCCATCGTGCGGCTGTTCGGCAAGCCGAAAGGCACCGCTCTCACCATTTCCGCCAGCCTGGCGCAGATCGGCGAGTTCTCCTTCATCCTGATCGGCCTGGCACTGTCGCTGCGCATCGTGCCGGCCGAAGCTCAGGATCTGATCCTGGCCGGCGCACTGCTGTCGATCATGACCAACCCGCTGGTGTTCGGCTGGCTCGACCACTGGCTCAAGCGCATGCCGGCACGGGACAACATCGTCGTGTCCACCGGGTCGGTGATTCCCGGGGATCTGCGCGACCACGCCCTGATCGTCGGCTTCGGGCGCGTCGGCAACGAACTGGCAACGCTGCTGCACGAACGCGGCGTGCCGCTCGTGGTCATCGACGTCGAGGCCGACCGGGTCGCCCGTGCGCGCGAAGCCGGGCTGCTGGCGGTGCGCGGCAATGCCACCGATGAAAACGTGCTGCGGCACGTGCATGCGCCAGCCGCCAGACTGGCCGTGATCGCGATCCCGCAGACCCTGCAATCCGGCGAGGTCATCGCCCATCTGAAGACGATGGTGCCCGACATCACCGTGCTGGCGCGCGCACACAGCCGCGAGGCAGTGAAGCACCTGATGCAGCGCGGCGCCGATGCCGCCGTGCTGGCCGAGCGCGAGCTGGCCTTCTCGCTGGCCGACATGGTGATGGCGATCCCGCCGTTCCGTCCGGTGCGGACGCCGGAACCCACAATCGCGGCACCGTTGCAGCCACCGATGGCCTGACCACCTCCGGCGCGTTGCGCGCTGCAGCAAAAGCTGCTACACCGGATCGGAATTCTCCCTCCCAAGGACAGTCGCATGCACGCCACGTCACGCCCTCTCGCCCTGCTGGCTCTGCTGGCCCTGCCCGCCGCCTGGGCGCAACAGCCAGCCGATCCGTCCGAAGCGCGGAATCTGGACGCGGTGGTCGTGACCGGCACCCGCGTGAGCGACCGCACCGTAGCCGAATCGCAGTCGCCGATCGACGTCATCACGCCCGAAACCCTGCGGGCGACCGGCACCACCGAACTGGCCACGGCACTGGCCCGCGCGCTGCCCTCGCTGAATTTCCCGCGTCCGGCCGTGGCCGACGGCACCAGCGGCATCCGCCCGGCGCAGCTGCGTGGCCTTGCCCCGGACCAGGTGCTGGTGCTGGTGAACGGCAAGCGCCGCCACACGGCTGCGCTGGTCAATGTCAATGGCACGATCGGCCGAGGATCCTCGGCTGTGGACTTCAACGCGATCCCGATCGCCGCCATCGAACGGGTCGAAGTGCTGCGCGATGGTGCCTCGGCCCAGTACGGTTCCGATGCGATCGCCGGCGTGGTCAACATTGTGCTGAAGGGTGCCGGAGAGGGCGGCAGCCTGGTCGCCAGCATCGGCCAGTATTCCGAAGGCGACGGCAAGCAATGGCAGCTGTCCGGCGACGGCGCCCTGGCCTTCGCCGACGGGCGCGGTTTCGTGCGCTTGGCCGGACAGGTCGACAGCCAGGACCGCACCAACCGTGCCGGTGCCTACCAGGGCACCGCCCCGCATGCCGGCAACAATCCCGGCGTGGGCGAGACCGCGTTCGTGTTCGGCGATCCGGAAGTCGATGCCGCTGCCGTGTCGGCGAATGCCGGCCTGCAGCTGGGCGAGAACGCCAGCCTGTACGCGACGCTGATGGCCAGCAACCGCGACATCACCTCGTACGCGTTCTACCGGTCCAGGAACCACAGCGGCCAGGGCGCGCTGCTGGCACAGGTCTATCCAGACGGATTCGTGCCGCAGATCCATCAGCTGTCGCAGGACCGCTCCGCCGTGCTCGGTGCCAAGGGCGGCACGGCCGGCGGCTGGAACTGGGACGTGAGCTACAACCACGGCATCAACCACATCACCTTCCACACCCGCAACACCATCAACTACACGCTGGGCGTGAGCAGTCCCGACAGCTTTCGCGGCGGCACGCTGGAATACACCCAGAACCTGCTGAACGCCGACGTGTCCAAAGGCGTGGAGATCGGACTGGCCTACCCGGCCACGCTGTCGTTCGGCGCGGAATACCGCGACGAGAAGTGGAACCAGTCGCCGGGCAGTCCCGATTCGTACGTCGGCTCCGGCGCCCAGGGGTTCGCCGGTTTCTCGCCGCGCAACGCCGGCCAGTACGACCGCCACAGCCATGCCCTGCATGCAGGGCTGGAAGCGGACCTGACCGACGCGCTCTCGGCCGGCATTGCCGCCCGCCACGAGAATTATTCGGACTTCGGCAGCCAGGCCTCCGGCAAGCTGTCGGCACGCTATGCCTTCAACGATGCCGTCGCCCTGCGCGGCACCGTGTCCAGCGGTTTCCGTGCACCGGCGCTGGCGCAGCAGCACTACCAGGCAGTGACCACCAACATCGTCAACAGCGTGGCGTTCGAAGCGGGCACCTTCCCCGCTGCCGGCGCGGTCGCCCAGGCCCTGGGCGCCGATCCGCTGCAGGCGGAAACCTCGCTGTCGTACAGCCTGGGCCTGGTGCTGCGGCCGGCCGAGCGCCTGTCCCTCACCATCGACGCCTACCAGATCGGCATCGACGACCGCATCGTGCTGTCATCCAACCTGCCACTGGCCAACAATGCGGCGGCGCAGGCCCTGCTGGCCAGCCTGGGCATTACCGGGGTGACCAGCGCGCGCTACTTCAACAACGCCATCGACACCCGTACCCGCGGCATCGATGTGATCGGCAGTTGGGCGGTTCCGCTGCAGGCCGGTTCGCTGGATCTGACCGCCGGCTACAACCACAACACCACCGACGTGACCCGCATCGCACCCAATCCGCCCGAACTGGCGGCGCTGGGCGCCAATCTCGAACGCATGGGCCGCGACGAGCGCGGACGCATCGAGGAAGGCTATCCGCGCAACAAGTTCGCACTGACGGCCCGGTGGCAGCGCAACCGGTGGGGCGTGGATGCCGGCATCACCCGCTACGGCAGCTTCACCACGCGCCACGCCACGCTGGCGGCCAACGACCAGACCTTCGGCGGCGAATGGGTGCTGGACCTGTCCGCCAGTGTCCGTCCCGGCACGGGCTGGACGCTGACCGCAGGTGCCGACAACGTGACCAACAGCTATCCGGACAAGACGATCTTCGCCAACTCCACTTTCGGCCAGTTGCCGTACAGCCTGCAGTCGCCGTTCGGGTTCAACGGACGCTACCTGTACGCCTCCGCGCGTTTCGACTGGTGATGCCGACAGCACCGCGCGTGGTGTTTTTCACCGGCGCCGGCATGTCGGCGGAAAGCGGCATCCCCACTTTCCGGGATGCGCTGACCGGCCTGTGGTCGCGCTTCGACCCGGCCGACCTGGCCTGCGAGGCCGGGTTCCGGCGCTATCCGGCCCTGGTGTGGGGCTGGTACCGCTGGCGGGCGGCCAGGGCATCGACTGCGATGCCGCATGCCGGACATGCCGCGATCACCGCTCTGCAGGATGTCGGCCACACGGTCACGGTGGTCACCCAGAACGTGGACGATCTGCACGAACGCGCCGGGCATGCCCCGGTGCTCCATCTGCACGGCAGTCTGTTCGCCTCGCGTTGCATCGATTGCGGCCGTCCTGCCGATCCCGAGACGATGCGCGAGCCGCTGCCCGAAGGCGCGGACGCCGGCGTCCGGCTGGAACCGCCGCCGTGTCCGGACTGCCGCGGCCTGCTGCGGCCGGGGGTGGTGTGGTTCGGCGAAACCTTGCCCGATTCATCCTGACAGGCCGCACTGCAGGCCATCGATGCCTGCGATCTGCTGGTGGTCGTAGGGACGTCGGGACTTGTGCACCCAGCCGCCTTGCTGCCTGAGCGCGCGGCACGCCTGGGCAGGCGTGTCATCGTGATCGATCCGGACCCCACCGGCATCGACGCGATCGCCAGGCAGGTGTTGCGCCTGCCGGCCAGCGCCGGCCTGCAACAACTGCAGCGCCTGCTTTGACATCATCTGAACATCTGCGCTACAACACTGTCCGCATCCCCCATCGCCATGTCGGGCATCGGACCGCTGCATGACTCATCCAGGATTCTTCCTGCGGGCGCTGGCCTTGACCTGCCTGCTTCCATTGACCGGGTGTCCCGTGAACTCCTCGAACGACGCGCAAGCCGCCTTCTCCTCCAGACTGAAGCAGTTGCTGGCCAATCGCGATTCGGCCGTGATCAAGGCATCAGAGCTGACCGATTTCGCCTGGGACCAGCTGTGCTTCGAGCGCGACGACGACCTGCTGGCCAGATTCACCCGCGGGCAGGACGAACAGGTGATCCGCCTGGACTACACACAGGTGTTCGTGGACGAACCCTACGTCGCCCATTCGCTGGCCGACCAGTGCATCGGCTACGGCGACAGCATCCTGCTGAAGAAGAAGTATCCGGGTTACAACGACACCATCGAACTGCAGCAGCCGCACTGACGGCCGCATCACCACACGCGACGGGAGACCCCCATGGGATACGGCATCGACAGCAAGGGCATCAAGCGCGAGATCGAGCAGGAAGCCTACAGGGCCTACGAGGAACAGAGCGGCAAAACGCTGGCACGCGCACCGGATGGCAGCATTCGTCCGCAAGGTCACAATGACGAATTGGATGCCTTCCGCCACGCCTACGTCAGTGGCCGCGTCACCCAGAAGGCACTGGACGTGCAGACGGTGGCCAAGCACTTCGGCGACGCCAACGAAATCGGCCCCGCGCATCCCAACGACCCCTACGAACACCGCATGGATCTGTGGAACAACGCCGTCGGTCGGCGCCTGGGCGACGAGCTGTCCGCGACGGATCTGGGCAAGGGCGTGTACGATGCCTTGCGCGACGGCACCTTGATCAAGGACCTGTCCGACCCGCGCCTACAGCAGCTGTATCCGGATGATCCGCGCCTGAAACGGCCCGTGGGCGATCCGCAACGCGAACTGCTGAACCAGTCGGATGTGGACCGCATCAACCGCGACATCGATCGCGCCCTGGACAAGACCATGAGCCAAGCCAACGCCTTTCCTGCCAATCACGCCGACCAGGCCATGTTCGCGCGCATCCGCAGCGACCTGCCCGCATCGGTATCCGACGAGAAGGTCGCCGAAGCGCTGAAAGACGCCAGAACCCGCGGCGGTCTGGAAACCGCAGCGGAAATCAACTCCGTGGCGCTGAAGAACGGCAACATCTACGTAATCGGTCACGTACCGGGGTTCCGCAGCATCACCGGAGCCGACACCCCTGCACCGGCCATGCACGACACGCTGGCCTCGCTGGGCCAGTCGCAGGAGCACGTCCGCGGTCAGGCACAGCAGGCCCATCGCGGCCAGAACGAACCGTATGCTCCGCAATCCGGTGGTCCACCCGGGCAGCAGGTCTGATCCCACAGCCGACACGCGCGCACGCGGGTCGAACCGCCGATCATCACGAAGACGGCCGACGCCACACGCTGGACGATTCTGAGACTGGCGTTGGCCGCCCATGGCCGGGCGCGTCTGCTGAACGATGCGGTCACACCCTTCGGGACCTGGCTGGATGGGCAGGGTTTTCTGATCGGTCCGTGGATCGCCTGGGCGTCACGCTGTACGAGATCGTCGGAACCGTGCTGCTGGCCTCGGGCGCGGGGTGTTTGCGTTGACCATCGAGTTTGCTCTGATCCACGCCATGGGCTTGATCCTGATGCGCCTGCCCGCCGGCTGGTTCGTGGTCGGCCTGGCACGCAACGGCATGGAGTACAGCGTGCTGCTGATCATCGCGCTGCTGTGCGTCGGATTCCATGACAAGGCGGGAGCCCGGCGAGCGAAGTAAACGCCATCGGCAGCCGATTCACTGACTCATGATCCATCGACCCGGCGCGATGCCGGGCCGATGGATGTGCTGATGCGCCGCGATCGGCAGTCGATCCGAGAGCATGCGGTCCGGACGCAGCGATTACTTGCGGAACACCAGCTGTCCGCCTTCCGCATCCACCTTCACCACATCGCCGTTGCCGAACGTGCCCTTGAGGATTTCCGACGCCAGCGGATTCTCGATCTGCTGCTGGATAGCGCGCTTCAAGGGACGTGCGCCATACACCGGATCGAAACCGACATTGGCCAACAATTCATAAGCCTTGTCGGTCAGCTCGATGCGTATGCCGCGTTCGGCGAGGCGCTTCTCGAGGCCACGCAACTGGATACGCGCGATCTGTTTGATCTGCTGCTTGTCGAGCGGGTGGAAGACCACGATGTCGTCCAGCCGGTTGATGAACTCCGGGCGGAAATGCGCCTGCACCACGCCCATCACCGCGGCTTTCATCTGCACATAGGCCTCGGGCGAATCGTCGCCGGCCAGCTCCTGGATCTGGTGCGAGCCGAGGTTGGAGGTCATCACGATCACGGTATTGCGGAAATCCACCGTGCGGCCCTGGCCGTCGGTGAGGCGGCCATCGTCCAGCACCTGCAGCAGGATGTTGAACACGTCCGGATGCGCCTTCTCCACCTCGTCCAGCAGGATCACGCTGTAGGGGCGTCGTCGCACAGCCTCGGTGAGGTAGCCCCCTTCCTCGTAGCCGACGTAGCCCGGAGGCGCGCCGATCAGCCGCGCAACCGAATGCTTCTCCATGAACTCGCTCATGTCGATGCGCACCATCGCATCTTGGCTGTCGAACAGGAACTCGGCCAGCGCCTTGGTCAGCTCGGTCTTGCCGACGCCGGTCGGGCCGAGGAACAGGAACGAACCGCTGGGACGATTGGGATCGCTGAGTCCGGCGCGAGAACGACGCACCGCATCGGACACGACCTTGATCGCTTCTTCCTGGCCGACCACACGCGTGTGCAAGTACTCTTCCATCTTGAGCAACTTGTCGCGCTCGCCCTCCAGCATCTTCGACACCGGAATGCCGGTCCAGCGACTCACGACCTCGGCGATCTCCTCGGCGGTCACCTTGTCCTGCAGCAGCCGGAAACCGGTGGTTTCGGCCTCCTGCGCGGCTTTCAGCTGCTTTTCCAGCTCGGGCAACGTGCCGTACTGGATCTCGCTCATCCGCGCGTAATCCTGCGCACGGCGTGCCGCTTCCAGCTGCAGATTGGCGGCCTCGATCTGCTCCTTGATCTTCGTCGCGCCCTGCAGCGTCGCCTTCTCCGACTTCCAGATTTCCTCGAGATCGTTGTACTCGCGCTCGAGTGTCGCGATGTCGGCTTCGAGGTCGGCCAACCGCTGTTTCGAGGCCTCGTCCTTTTCCTTCTTCAACGCCTCGCGCTGGATCTTCAGCTGGATCAGCCGGCGCTCCTTGCGGTCGAGTTCCTCCGGCTTGGAATCGATCTCCATGCGGATGCGCGATGCCGCCTCGTCCATCAGGTCGATGGCCTTGTCCGGCAGCTGGCGGTCGCTGATGTAGCGGTTCGACAGCGTGGCCGCGGCCACGATCGCCGGGTCGGTGATCTCCACGCCGTGGTGGACCGCGTATTTCTCCTTCAAGCCACGCAGGATGGCGATGGTGTCCTCCACGCTGGGCTCGCCCACGAACACCTTCTGGAAACGGCGTTCCAGCGCGGCGTCCTTCTCGATGTACTTGCGGTACTCGTCCAGCGTGGTCGCGCCGATGCAGTGCAGTTCGCCGCGCGCCAGTGCGGGCTTCAGCATGTTACCGGCGTCCATCGCGCCATCGGCCTTGCCGGCGCCGACCATGGTGTGCAGCTCATCAATGAACAGGATGATCTGCCCCTCGCTCTTGGCCAGGTCGTTCAGCACCGCCTTCAGCCGTTCCTCGAACTCGCCGCGGAATTTGGCACCGGCGATCAACGCGCCCATGTCCAGCGACAGCACGCGCTTGCCGCGCAGGCCTTCAGGCACCTCGCCATTGACGATGCGCTGCGCCAGGCCTTCCACGATCGCGGTCTTGCCGACGCCCGGCTCGCCGATCAGCACCGGGTTGTTCTTGGTCCGGCGTTGCAGCACCTGGATGCAGCGGCGGATTTCCTCGTCGCGGCCGATCACCGGGTCAAGCTTGCCCTTCTCGTGCCGCGCGGTCAGATCGATGGTGTATTTCTCCAGCGCCTGGCGCTGGTCTTCGGCATTCTCGTCCTGCACTTTCTCGCCTCCCCGCATGGTGTTGATGGCTGTTTCGAGCGCCTGCCTGTCGGCACCGGCGGCCTTCAGCGCACGGCCGGCATCGCCGCCGTCTTCCAGCGCGGCCAGCAGGAACAGTTCGCTGGCGATGAAGGCGTCGCCACGCTGCTGCGCCAGTTTGTCGGTGACATTGAGCAGCCGCGCCAGATCGTTGCCGATGTTCACGTTGCCGGCCTGGCCACTCACCCGTGGCAGCGCGGCCAGCGCGTCGTTCAGGCGTTCGCGCAGCAACGGCACATTCACGCCGGACTGTACCAGCAACGGGCGCGCGCCGCCGCCGGGCTGGTCCAGCAGCGCCAGCAGCAGGTGCACCGGCTCGATGATGGAATGATCGCGCCCGACGGCCAGCGACTGGGCCTCGCTCAGGGCCTGCTGGAACTTCGAGGTGAGTTTGTCCATGCGCATGGCGCATGCCTCCGGTTGAAGGCCGCATCGCGGCGATGCCGGATAAATGGAGACGCCCGGCCCCGCCATCAAGTATCCCTGCTGCCATGACAGCGTATGGCCACCCGGTTGGTTTCATCCCCATTTCACGTCGCGGCGGGTTTTATGCATCCACGCTGCCCTGCGCCATCAACCCCCATTCGCCCCGGATCGCGCAAGGAGACATGTCATGTTCGAATCCCTCATCCGCGAGACCGCCAGCCGTTTCCATCTGGGCGACACCGCCGGCCCGCTGGTGCGCCAACTGGTCGATGCCATCTTCGATGACGGCACCGGCGGCTTCGACGGCCTGCGGCAACGCTTTGCCGAAGCCGGACTGGATGACCTGTTCGCCTCCTGGATCGGCACCACGCCGGGCGACAACGTGATGCAACCGGACCAATTCAATGCCGGATTCGGCAGCGACACTGTCAGCCGCATCGCCTCCAACCTGGGCCAGCCGGCAGCTGCCGTGAACCTGGCCGGCGCCTGGCTGCTGCCGAAGATCGTGGGCCTGTTGACCCGCGGTGGCGTGATCCCGACTACACGTCCGGCCCATTACGACAGCTGGTTCGCCGTTGCGCCGCGCGCCACCGCGACACCGGTCGCCGCTGCGCCTGCAGCAGCGGAAGGGGGCGGATTGGGCTTCCTGAAGTGGCTGATTCCGCTGCTGCTGCTGGTCGGCGCCTTCCTGCTGTTCCGTAGTTGCCAACAGAACGAACCGGTGGCACCCGCCACTCCAGCTGTGCCCCCCCCGGCGGTGGTCGAATCGCCGCCACCCGCCGTGCTCACGCAGCCGCGCTTCGGTTTTGCAAACACCGACGGCAAGGTGGTCGTGAACGGGCAGCTCGCCACCCAGGCCGAGAAGACCCGACTGTGGGACGCGCTGCTCGCTGCCTTCGGTGCCGACAACGTCAGCGGCGACCTCGTGGTGGACGCCAATACCGCTCCGGCCGGCTGGATGGACAGGCTGATCGCGTTGCTGCCCGACCTGAAGGCACGGGGGCTGAAGTTCGATTTCGATGGCGAACGCCTGACGATGGATACCTCAGGCCTGTCCGAAGCGGATCGATTCGCGCTGTCGGAGAAGTTCCGCACGGCGTTCAGCGGATTCGACATCAGCGGCATGTGGGACCGGGCGATGGCCGCACTGGCCGGGCTGAAGGCCGGTTACAGCGCCGATGACCTGGTCAAGGCCCTGAACCTGATGAACGTGTATTTCGATACCGGTTCGGCCGCCATCACCCGCGACAGCTTCGAAACGCTGCAGTCCGCCGCCAATGCCATCAAGGGCGCGCCGGCGGGCACCCGCATCGAAGCCGGTGGCCACACCGACAACACCGGCGATGCCGCTGCCAACATGACCCTGTCGCAGCAGCGTGCCGATGCGGTGGTGACGAAGTTGAAGGAACTCGGTGTGGCCGACGGCATCCTGACCGCCAAGGGCTACGGCCAGGACAAGCCCATCGCCGACAACACCACCGAGGAAGGCAAGGCCCGCAATCGCCGCATGGAATTCAGCGTGCAGAAGTAAGCGTCCTGCCGCGATGCCAGTCCTGCGAATGCCCCGGCCACCTGCCGGGGCATTCGTTTTTGCACATCAGTCGACGATGAAGCGGTCTCGCTGCTGCGGCGACGGAACCACGCATGCGGCATGCCGGCCGAACCAGCGATAGCGGTTGCGCGCCACCCAGCGGTAGACGCGATCGCGCAGTGGCCGCGGCACACCGTGCCCTAGCCATGCCAGCAGATGCCAGACCCCGCCCAGTCGCGCCAGCAGCCGCAACACCGCATCGGTATCGGTGAGAGCCTGCCCGCCGTCCAGCACCAGCAGCGAGACCGGATCGTCCGGGTCCAGCCCGTGCTGCAGCAGCAGACGCCGGCCGGTGCCGGTCTGCATCGCCGCGAACCGGAAGCGTGCGTGGCGATCGTGCCGCAGCAGGAACTGCACCCAGCCGTTGCAGAGCACGCACGTGCCATCGAACACCAGGATCGGACCCGACGCTGTCATTGACGCATCGACGGCGATGTCAGTCGACCGGATCAAGATGACCCTCGTAGCGGACGAGCAATCCGGCCAGCGGCAGACTGGCCTGCACCTCGAAGTGGTAGCGGCCATCGACCATGGATTCGCGACTGCGTACCGCGTCGAACCAGCTTGCCGGCAGCGGAATCACGCCGAGCAGATGCACCCGGTGCACGGCCCAGTGCAGGGCCGTGTCCTTGCGATACAGATGGAAGCCGAAACGCACTGCGCCCAAACGCTCGCACAGCAGCCCCTCGTGTGGCCACAATCGCGACTTCATACGTGCAATGCCGAACTGCCGTTGCCAGATCTCGTGGCCCGGCACGGCCGAGAAGCGCACCGTGGTCTCGGCGTCGGCCATCGCCGGCGGAAGCCGCGCAGCCCAGCCGCACAGCCGCGACAGCCAGCTGCTGCCGCGCACGATGCGGGTCCGGCCGCGATAGGCGAAATCGCCCTGCCGGGCATGCAACCGCTTCACTGCCGCTGCCAGATGGTAGAACTCGGCACCCAGCACCTGCTGAAACACGCTGGCCTTCATCGCGGTTCGATCCACGCCAGGGTGGCCATGCGACCGGTGTGCCCGCCGTCACGCAGTGCGCTGCGGCGGTGCGAGAAGAACCGCACGGCATCGGTGATGGTGCAGGCATCGCCGCCATGGATCGCCTGCGGCGCGATCCCCGCCGCCGCCAGCCGCTGTCGCGCCAGCAGTGGCAGATTCACCCGCCAATGGCCCGGACGCGTCGCCACGAAAGCCGTTTCGGCCTGCGGATCGCCAGTGATGAATGCCGTGTGCACGTCGGCACCGATTTCGTAGGCATCCGGCCCCGCGCATGGTCCAAGCCAGGCCTGCAGTCGATCGGCCGGCGTGCGCATGGCCGACACGGTGGCTTCCAGCACGCCTGCGGCCAGACCACGCCAGCCTGCATGCGCGACGGCGATTTCAGTGCCATCGCGCGCGGCGAACACCACCGGCAGGCAATCGGCGGTCAGGATGGCCAGCACCGTGCCGGGCCGGTCGGTGACGGCAGCATCAGCCTCCGGCTCGTCATCGACGTGCGGATCGTGCACCACGGCCGTGCCATGCACCTGCCGCAGCCAGCATGGCGGCGACGGCAGTTGCAACGCGTCGGCCAGTGCCGTGCGATTGGCGATGACGGCCTCGCCCGCATCGCCGCTGCGCAAACCCAGATTGAAACGGTCGAATGGCGGCTGCGATATCCCGAGGCCATGTCGCAGCGTGGTGATGGCGCGCACGCCCGCAGGCGCGGGCCAGTCGGCCTCGATCCAGGCATTCATCGCCGGGCCATCTCCTCGTGCAGGCGCGCATCGGCCTGCAACAGGCGCATCAGTTGCTGCAGGTCGGCCGGAATCGGGGCCTCGCAACGCAGCGGCTGGTCCGTCAGCGGATGGCGGAATTCCAGCACCTGCGCATGCAGCGCCTGCCGCGGAAAGCCGCGCAGCGCAGCCGCCAGCGCCTCGTCGGCGCCCTTGGGCAGTTTCATCGGTCCGCCGTACAGCGGATCGCCGACGATCGGATGGCGGATGTGCTGCATATGCACGCGGATCTGGTGGGTACGGCCGGTTTCCAGCCGGCACTGGAGCGCCGTGTGGGCGCGATAGCGGGCCAGCAGGCGGTAGTGGGTGATGGCCTCGCGGCCGTCCTCGCGCACGGCCATGCGCAGGCGATCGCGCGGGTGGCGGTCGATGGCCGCATCCACCGTGCCACCCGCCACCAGCGCGCCCTGCACCACCGCCAGGTACTGCCGATGCACGCCGCGCGAGGCCAGCTGTTCCACCAAGGCCGTCTGCGCGGGCAAGGTGCGGGCGATCATCATCACCCCCGAGGTGTCCTTGTCCAGCCGATGCACCACCCCGGCGCGCGGCAGCGCGGCCAAGGCCGGATCGTGGTGCAGCAGGGCGTTGACCAGGGTGCCGTCGGGATTGCCGGCCCCCGGATGCACCACCAGCCCGGCCGGCTTGTCGATCACGATGACATCCGCATCCTCGTGCAGGATGTCCAGCGGGATGTCCTGCGGGCGTGCGGCAGTCTGTGCCTCCAGCGTGACCGCCAGGGTCAGCCGTTCGCCGCCGGTCAGGCGGTCGCGCGGGCGCAGCGTACGCCCATCGACCAGCGCATCGCCGGACTTCAGCCATTCGGCCAGCCGCGAGCGCGAGAACTGCGGAAACAGCTCCGCCAGCACCGCATCTACCCGCTTGCCGGCCAGTTCGGGCGGAACGCTGGCCTGCAGGGCCTGCGTGACGGCAGGGGAATCGGCGTGTTCGGTCATCCGCGCAACCTGCGTTCAGCTGCAGCGCCGGGGTTGACGCCATGGACTGCTATTATCGCCCGTCTTGCTTCCCTGCCGCATCCGCCATGTCGAACCCGAACGCCCTGTCCCGCCTGCTGCTTGCCCTGCTGATCGTACTGCTGTTGACCACGACCGGTTGCGCGCGCATGAAAGGCATGTTCAAGGACGAGGACACCAACGAAGGCGTGGCGGTGGAAACCCTGTACGACAAGGGCCACGATCTGATGATCGGCGGCAACTGGAGCGGCGCGCTGGAAACCTACCGCCGCCTGATCGCGCAGTACCCGTACGGGCCGTACAGCGAGCAGGCGATGATGGAAACCGCCTATGCCCAGTTCAAGATGGGCAACAACGACGATGCCATTTCCAGCATCGACCGCTTCCTGCGCACCTACCCCACCCACCGCAACACGGCCTACCTGTACTACCTGCGCGGCCTGGTGAACGCCAACCGCGACACCGTGATCATGTCGCGCGTGTTCGATCTGGATGCCAGCCACCGCGATCTGTCCGCGCCCATGCAGGCCTTCAACGACTTCGGCATCGTGGTGCAGCGCTACGCCGGCAGCCGCTATGCCGCCGATGCGGCCCTGCGCATGCAGGCGCTGCGCAACCTGTTCGCCCGCCACGAGCTGGAAACATCGCTGTACTACATGCGTCGCGGCGCCTACGTGGCCGCCGCCAACCGCGCCAAACACCTGCTGGAAACCTACCCGCAGACCCGGTACGAACACGATGCGGTGGCCGCCCTGGCCGAGGCCTACACGCGGCTGGGCAACGACACGCTGGCGGCCGACGCCAAACGTGTGCTGGAGACGAATGCCCCCGACCACCCGTGGCTGCGCGGCGACTGGCCCGACTATCCCTCGCGCCTGCACGGCCTGAATCCGTTCGGCGGGGACAAATCGGCCGTCAAGACGGACGACTGAGTCAGGCGGCTGCCGCATGCATGTGGAACCGCCTTCACCGTATTCGCCTCCCGAGTCGCCGACGCCGGCGTCACCCATCCCCGCAGAACGGTCGCTATGGTGGTGGCTGCTGGGCGGCGCCGTGTACGGCATCACGATGCGGCTGCTGTTCGGCTGGCTGCCGGAGTCGTGGCAGGGGGCGATGTCCACCGGATTCCTGGTCGGTACGCCACTGGCCATCGGCGCCCTGACCGTGTACGGCGCGCGGCAGCGCGACCGCCCCTGGCTCTTCGCCATCTTCGCGCCGTGGGTGACCACCCTGCTGATGCTGGCGGGTTGCGCGCTGATGCTGCTGGAAGGCGCGATCTGCCTGGCCATCATGACGCCGCTGTTCCTGCTGTGCGCCAGCCTCGGGGGCGTGGCGATGCAGGCGGCCTTGCGGGTGGTGCGACGGCATGCACCGCTGCGGGCCGTGGCGGCGTTGCCACTGTTGCTGCTGCTGGGCGAGCAGATCATCCCGCCGGCCACCGATCACGTGACCCTGCAGCACAGCGTTGACATCGCCGCGGATCCGGCCGTGGTGTGGCAGCAGATCATGGAGGCGCGCGACATCCGCGCCGACGAACTGCCCTTCAGCATCACCCATGCCATCGGCGTGCCGCGGCCACTGCAAGGGGTGAACCTGGCCACGGCGGACGGCGAATACCGCTTTTCGCGCTGGGAGAAGGGTGTGCACTTCCGCGCCAAGGTGATCGATGCGGTGCCGCTGCACCGTTCCAGCTGGCAATACGAATTCGCGCCGGATTCGTTCCCGCCCGGCTCCATGGACGACCACGTCGCCGTCGGCGGCCGCTACTTCCATCTGCAGGGCAGCACCTTCACCCTCACTCCGATCGGGCCCGGGCACACCCGCCTGCAGCTGCAGGCCCGCTTCCGGCTGACCACCAGCCTCAACGGCTACGCCGTGCCGGTGGCGCGCTGGCTGGGCAGCGATTTCGTCAGCACCATCCTGGGGTTGTACAAGGGGCGCAGCGAACGCGCCACACAGCAATCGCTCAGTCGGTGAAACCGTTGCTGATCGGATAGCGCCGCTCGCGCCCGAACGCGCGCCGCGACACCTTTGGCCCGGGCGCGGACTGCTGCCGTTTCCACTCGCTGCTGCGTACCAGCCGGGCCACGCGCTGCACAGTGGCGGCATCGAACCCGGCCGCGGCGATGTCGGCCACCGACTGCTCCCGGTCGACGTGCCGCTTCAGGATCGCGTCGAGCACGTCGTAGGGCGGCAGCGAGTCCTCGTCCTTCTGGTCGGCGCGCAGTTCGGCACTGGGCGGGCGTTCGATCACCGCCGACGGGATCACCGGCGCGCCGCCGACGGTATTCCGCCAGCGCGCCAGCCGGAACACGTCGGTCTTGTACACGTCCTTCAGCGGGGCGTAGCCGCCGCACATGTCGCCGTAGATGGTGGCGTAGCCCACGGCATATTCGCTCTTGTTGCCGGTGGTCAGCAGCAGGCCGCCCAGCTTGTTCGACAGCGCCATCAGCAGCGCCCCGCGGATGCGCGACTGCAGGTTTTCCTCGGTCACGTCCACCGGCCTGTCGGCAAAGGTGTCGGCCAGCGTGTCCAGATAGGCCTGGAATGGCGCTTCAATCGGAAGCGTCAGCAAGCGCACGCCCAGCGTGTCGCACTGCTCCTGGGCGAGGTCGTTGGACAGCGTGGCGGTGTAGCGCGAGGGCATGCGCACCGCGGTCACGTTGTCGGCGCCCAGTGCCTCGGCGGCCAGCGCCAGCACCAGCGCCGAATCGATGCCGCCGGACAGCCCCAGCCAAGCCGTGGAGAAGCCATTCTTGCCGCAGTAGTCGCGAATGCCGCACACGATCGCGCGCCAGGCCAGTGCCTCCACGCTTTCGTCGCCGTCCTGCACCCATTGCACCGGGATGAAGCGGCCGCTGGCGACATCCAGATCCACCACCAGCCACTGCTCGCTGAAGGCGACCGCGGCCGGCGACAATTCGCCATCGCGACTGGCCACCACGCTGGCGCCATCGAACACGAGGCTGTCCTGCCCGCCGACACCGTTGAGATACGCAATGGGCGTGGCGACTTCGGCCACCCGCCGCGACAGCACCGCGTCGCGCTGGGCATGCTTCTCGCGCTCGAACGGCGAGGCATTCACCGACACCAGCAGTTTCGCGCCGGCCGCCACCGTGGACGCCACCGGCTCCGGGTACCACAGGTCCTCGCAGATCAGCACGCCCACCGGCACGCCCTGCACGTCGACCACGCAATCGCCGCCATCCGGATCCACGTTGAAGTAGCGGCGCTCGTCGAACACGGCGTAGTTGGGCAGTTCGCGCTTGCGGTAATCGGCGATGCGGCGGCCGTCCTGCAGCACGCTGACTGCGTTGTACACCACCGAACCGGCGCTCTGCGGCCAGCCCACCACGGCGGTGATGCCCTGGGTGGCCCCGGCCAGCGATTGCACGGCCTGCTCGCAGGCCTGCAGGAACGCCGGCCGCTGCAGCAGGTCTTCCGGGGGGTAGCCCGACACCGCCAGTTCCGGGAACACCACCAGATGCGCGCCCAGGTCGTCGCGGGCCTCGGCGATCATCCTTGTCAGGCGCTCGGTGTTGCCGGCGATGTCGCCCACCACGAAGTCGAACTGGGCCAGGGCGATGCGCAGAGTGTCGGTCATGTCGGAAGCAGTGGGCGGAAACCGTCATGATGCCAGCACCGGCGCGACGCGGCGTGGACAGCATCCATCCCGATGGAAACGGCTGCCCGCAGGCAGCCCTTCGTCATGGCACAGGGCAGGACCGGATTACTTCGCCAGAGCCTTGGCGATGGCCGGCCCGAGGTCGCCGGGCGAACGCACGGTGGTCACGCCGGCCTTTTCCAGGGCCGCGAACTTGCCTTCCGCCGTGCCCGAACCGCCCGAGGCGATCGCGCCGGCATGGCCCATGCGCTTGCCCTTGGGCGCCGACGACCCGGCGATGAAGCCCACCACCGGCTTGGTGACGTGCTCGGCGATGAACTCGGCCGCTTCTTCCTCGGCGCTGCCGCCAATCTCGCCGACCATGATGATGCCTTCGGTCTGCGCATCGTCCTGGAACAGCTTCAGGCAGTCGATGAAGTTCAGACCGTTGATGGGGTCGCCGCCGATGCCGATCACGGTGGACTGGCCCAGCCCGGCATCGGTGGTCTGCTTCACCGCCTCGTAGGTCAGCGTGCCCGAGCGGCTGACGATGGCGATCTTGCCGGGCTTGTGGATGTGGCCGGGCATGATGCCGATCTTGCATTCGCCGGGGGTGATCACGCCCGGGCAATTGGGGCCGATCAGCACCACGTCGTCGTAGCCGTTCAGCACGTTCTTGACCCGCAGCATGTCCAGCACCGGAATGCCCTCGGTGATGCACCCGATGACCTTGATGCCGGCGTCGGCCGCTTCCATGATGGCATCGGCGGCGAACGGCGGCGGCACGTAGATCACCGACGCATCGGCGCCGGTTTCGGCCACCGCATCGGCCACGGTGTCGAACACCGGCAGGCCCAGGTGGGTGGTGCCGCCCTTGCCGGGAGTCACCCCGCCGACCACCTTGGTGCCGTAGTCCAGCATCTGCTCGGCGTGGAAGGTGCCCTGGGTGCCGGTGAAGCCCTGCACGATCACCTTGGTGTTCTTGTTGACCAAAACGCTCATGGAATTGCGATCCTGATTGGGGCGGGCCGGAACCCGCCATGAATTCGATGGGACGCGAGGCGGCTGACCCCGTGCCTCGGCTAAGGGATGGTCAGGCGGCCTGTTTCGCGGCCGCGACCACCTTCTTCGCACCGTCGTTGATGTCGTCGGCCGGGGTGATGGCCAGGCCGCTGTCCTTCAGCAGCCGCTTGCCCTTGTCCACGTTGGTGCCTTCCAGCCGCACCACCACCGGCACCTTCACGTCGACCTCCTTGACCGCGGCGATGATGCCCTCGGCGATCATGTCGCAGCGCACGATGCCGCCGAAGATGTTGACGAAGATCGCCTTCACGTCGGAATCGGACAGGATCAGCTTGAAGGCTTCGGTCACCCGTTCCTTGTTGGCGCCACCGCCCACGTCGAGGAAGTTCGCCGGCTCGCCGCCGTTCAGCTTGATAACGTCCATCGTGGCCATGGCCAGACCCGCGCCGTTCACCATGCAGCCGATGTTGCCGTCCATGGTCACGTAGTTCAGGTCGTGCTGGCTGGCCTGCACCTCGGTCGGGTCTTCCTGGCGGATGTCGCGCATCGCCACCAGTTCGGGATGGCGGAAGGCGGCGTTGTCGTCGGAGTTGATCTTGCCGTCCAGCACGGCCAGGTCACCGTTGTCCAGGATTGCCAGCGGGTTCAGTTCCACCAGCGACAGATCCTTCTCGTGGAACAGCTTGAACAGGCCCAGCATGATTTTGGTCAGCTGGCTGACCTGCTTGGCATTCAGACCCAGGGCGAAGCCCAGATCGCGGCACTGGTACGGCTGCAGGCCCTGCACGTAGTTCACATGCAGGGTCTTGATGGCGTCGGGGTTGTCGTGGGCGGTCTTTTCGATGTCCACGCCGCCGTCGGACGAGGCGATGAAGGTGACCGCGCGGCTGCTGCGGTCCACCAGCACCGACAGGTACAGCTCCTTGGCGATATCGGTGGCCTGGGTGATCAGCACGCTGTCCACCGGCAGTTCCACGCCGGCGGTCTGGTAGGTGGCCATCTTCGTGCCCAGCATGGCCTTGGCGTGCTCGCGCACTTCATCGACCGTCTTGGCCAGCTTCACGCCGCCGGCCTTGCCGCGGCCACCGGCATGGATCTGCGCCTTCACCACCCAGAAATCGCCACCGATGGCCTTGGCCGCCGCCACGGCTTCGTCGGCGGTGTGCGCCACCTTGCCGGGGGGAACCGCGATGCCGTAGTCGCCGAACAGCTGCTTTGCCTGGTATTCGTGGAAGTTCATGCATCACCGGAAATGTGGAGGAAGGCGCGACCGGCCCCGTGATGCCGCAATGCAGCAACGGACCGGCCGCGTGTGTGCATTGTCTCCGATGCGGACGTTCAGGGCAAAATCCGTGACCGGTTGCCTATACTCGCAGCCCCCCCTGCTCGCTGTTCCGGTCTTCCGCTTGCGCAAGCCATCCTCCCGCGTCCCGTTCCGCATCGAGGGCATCCTGCGCCGCGAACTGCTGCTGCTGTCGCTGTACCGCCTGTTCGAAGCCGCCTTGCTGGCCGTCGCCGTGTTCGGGCCGGTGCTGGGCTGGATCGACGAACTGCGCCATCCGCTACTGGGCCGCACCACCGCACTGCTTTATCTGCTGCTGGCACTGCTGCTGCTGCATCAGGCCTACACCCGGCCGCAGCTGCGCTGGCAGGTGCTGATGGGCATCGCCATCGACATTCTAGCCGGCACCTTGGCCATCCATGCCGCGCCGGACATCGCACCGGGCATTTCGCTGATGCTGTTGTTCAACGTCGGCATGGCCGCGCTGCTGCTGCCCATGCGCTATGCCATGGCCGTGGGTGCGGCCTCGGCGCTGGCGGCCATCGGCGAGGTGCTGCTGGCCGCCCTGCACGATGCCTCCAGCACGCGTTCGCTGGCCGAACTGAGCATGGTGGCGGTGGGCAACCTGTTCATGGCCTCGTTGATGTACCAGCTGGGCCAGCAGGCCCGCGACACCGCCCGGCTGGCGCAGCAGCGTGGCGAGGAAGTCGCCGACCTGTCGGCCACCAATGCACTGATCATCCGGCGCATGCGCACCGGCGTGCTGCTGGTCGGCGCCAACGACACCATCACCCTGGCCAACGAGGCGGCGCTGAGCCTGTTCGGCGGCAGCGAGGAGCGCCGCTTGGCGGTGCTGTCGCCCGATCTGCACCGGCGCCTGCGGCAATGGCGCCACGACGGCCAGAACGACGAATCGCCACTGTCGCTGGGCGATGGCGAAAGCGACATCGCACCGCGTTTCACCCGCCTGCAGAGCGGCAGCGAAACCACCTTGGTGTTTCTGGACGATGCCAGCCTGGCCTCGCGCCGGGCCGAATCGCTCACCCTGGCCACCATGGGCCGGTTTTCGGCCAGTCTGGCCCACGAGATTCGCAACCCGCTGGCTGCCATCAGCTACGCCACCCAGCTGCTGGAGGAGTCGAACGACCTGTCCGAAGGCGATCGGCGCATGCTGCAGATCATCCACCAGCAGTGCCAGCGCACCAATACCATCATCGAAAGCGTGCTGGGGCTGGCCCGGCGCGAACGCGCCAACCCCGAGTACGTGGAACTGGTCGCCTTCGTGCGCCGCTTCCTGGAGGACTTCCGCCAGATCACCCCGGCCGAAAGCGCCGAGCTGCGCATGCAGGGCGAAACCGGATCGCTGGCCGGCCTGTTCGACCCGCGCCACCTGCAGCAGGTGCTGACCGTGCTGGTACAGAACGCGATCCACCACGGCCACATGCCCGGCGTGCCTGCCAAGGTGATGATCCGCATCGACCGCGGCGGCGGCATTCCGATCATCGATGTCATCGACCGCGGCCCCGGCATCCCCGACGCGGTGCGCGTCAACCTGTTCCGGCCGTTCTACACCACCGCCGAACACGGCACCGGGCTGGGCCTGTACATCGCCCGCGAGCTGTGCCTGGCCAACCAGGGCAACCTGGCCTACGTGGCGGTGGCCACCGGCGGCAGCTGCTTCCGCATCAGCATGACCAGTGCACAGATCCTGACAGGGCGCTGAAGCCACAGCCCGAATCCGCAGGCTGCCGATTCACGCAAAATCGGCTATCGTTCCACGCATGGCAGATTCCCCCGCTGCATCCAGTGCGCTGGTCGTCGACGACGAGCGCGACATCCGCGAACTCCTGGTCATGGCACTGGGCCGCATGGGCCTGCGCACGGCCACGGCCGCCACCCTGGCCGATGCCCGCGCGCAGCTGGCGCAGGACCGCTTCGACCTGTGCCTGACCGACATGCGCCTGCCGGACGGTTCCGGCCTGGACCTGGTGGCGCAGATCAGCGCCCAGCATCCCGACATGCCGGTGGCGATGATCACCGCCTATGGCAATGTGGAAGCCGCAGTGGACGCACTGAAGGCCGGCGCCTTCGACTTCGTCAGCAAACCGGTCGACCTGCCGGTGCTGCGTGGATTGGTGCAACGCGCGCTGGACCTGCGCCGGCGCGGCGTGCGCGGCGGTGGCAACGGCGCCGGCGCCGGCCAGGAAACCTCTGCCGACGGCCACGATCCGCTGTCGCGGCTCACCGGCCACTCGCCGGCCGTGCAGGCGCTGCGGCAGACCGTGGCCAAGGTGGCGCGCAGCCAGGCCCCGGTGCACATCGCCGGCGAATCCGGCACCGGCAAGGAACTGGTGGCCCGCACCATCCATGCCGCCGGCGGTCGCGCCGATGGCCCGTTCGTGCCGGTCAACTGCGGCGCCATTCCCGCCGAATTGATGGAAAGCGAATTCTTCGGCCACAGGAAAGGCAGCTTTACCGGCGCGCATGCCGACAAGGTCGGCCTGTTCCAGGCGGCCGAGGGCGGCACCCTGTTCCTGGACGAGATCGCCGAACTGCCGCTGCCCATGCAGGTGAAGCTGCTGCGCGCGATTCAGGAAAAATCGGTGCGTCCGGTCGGCGCCAACAACGAGATCAAGGTGGACGTGCGCATCCTGTCCGCCACCCACAAGGACCTGGCCAAACTGGTGGCCGATGGCCGCTTCCGCCACGACCTGTATTACCGCATCAATGTGATCGAATTGCCGGTGCCGCCGCTGCGTGAACGCGGCGACGACCTGCTGGAGCTGGCCACCGTGATCCTGCGCAAGCTGGGCAGCAGCCACGGCCGCAGCGGCCTGTCGCTGGCCGACGACGCCGTGGCCGCCCTGCGCGCCTACTCGTTTCCCGGCAACATCCGCGAGCTGGAAAACATCCTGGAACGGGCCATGGCCATGGCCGACGGCGATGCCATCACCGCCGCCGACCTGCACCTGCCGGTGGCACCCCCGGCAGCACCCGCACGCCCGGCCGTGCCCGCCTACCCGCCGTCGGACGTGTTCGGCCCGGCACCGACCGCGGCCGATGCGCAGGAACCTGCAGCGCCGTGGCCGACCGCACCGGTGTCAGCGCCCGCCCCGGCCCTGCCGCCCGGCGCAGGCGGCTTTTCGGTTGCCGCACCGCCATCGCAAGGCGGCGGCCTGTCCGGCCACGCCGTCGACCCCGCCTTCCAAAGTCCACTGGACACCGCCAGCAGCCGCCTGCCCGAGATGATGGAGCAGATGGAGCGCGACGCCATCCAGCAGGCGCTGCTGGAAAACCGCTACAACAAGACCAAGACCGCGGCCGCGCTCGGCATCACCTTCCGGGCGCTGCGCTACAAGCTGAAGAAGCTGGGGATTGACTGACTGGCACCCGAACCGCGCGATGTGATGCAGGTCACAATATGGAAGCTCGCTACGTGGAGATGCACAACAAAAGTGACGCGTTACGTCACTTTTCGATTGTCATCCCGTTCAGCTGACTGATTTCACGTCGGATGTCATAGCTGAAATGCGACGTACAAGTTAAGTTATCGATAACTCACTCTAGATGACGCCGTGCCGAGGTTGGCACGACGCTTGCAACATCCTTTAGGCACGTGCACGTCGCACGGCTGCCAACGGGACCGGTCCGCCGGCCGCCTGCGGCACGTGAACCCACCATCCACCTCTAGGGGATACACCATGAAGAAGCAACAAGGCTTTACCCTGATCGAACTGATGATCGTGGTCGCGATCATCGCCATCCTGGCCGCCATCGCCATTCCGCAGTACCAGAACTATGTGGCCCGCTCGCAGGTCACCCGCGCCATGGGTGAAGCCGGCCAGCTGAAAACAGTCATTGAAGACTGCTTGAACAATGGACGCACTGCCGTAACCGCAACCGCAGGTCCCACCCAATGTGCGATGGGCGCCACGGGTTCCAGCATTCTGACTGGTGCGGCGCAGACTGGCGAGACCATTCCTGCCAATACTGGCGTGCCTCAAGCTGTGATCAATGGCGACAACACTGCTCGCGTGACCGCTACCTTTGGCAATAATGCCTCTTCGAAGCTTACTTCACCGGCTGCCGGTAGAGTGCAATGGCAGCGCAACGATGAAGGTTCTTGGACCTGCGTTACCGATGTTTTGGATAAGTTTGCACCTGCTGGCTGCCCTAGAGGCACAGTGCAGTAAGCATTTAAATGCTAATCATAGCAACATGAGTAAGGAAAACCCCGGCTTCGGCCGGGGTTTTTTTTGTGGGTAGATTGGCATGAATCATGCCTCGAAACTAAATGCATTCCATTCACTTGATGCAATCTCGTTCCGACTGGCGCCAAAGAGACAAGCAATGCACAAGCCCCACTTCCGCCAATCCGGCTTCACCCTGATTGAGCTGATGATCGTGGTGGCCATCATCGCCATCCTGGCGGCGATATCGATGTCCACCTACCGCTTCTACACGGCACGATCGCAGGTGGCGCGGGTGATGGGCGAGGTTAGCAGCCTGCGTGCCGCCATAGAGGACTGCCTGGGCAATGGCCGCACCACCATCAACACAGGCAATGCCTCCACCGACTGCGATCCGGGTGCTGGCGGTTCAACTTTGCTGGATGACACCACTGGCGGCAATACCGCGCCTGGTATCAGTCTGCCTGCTGGCACTGGCGTGCCGACATTGGGTTCGTTGACCGCAAATCCAGTCACATTGACCGCCACCTTCGGCAACAAGGCGTCCAGCATGGTGGCTGGTCGCACGCTCACCTGGTCGTACAGCAACTCCAGCTGGATATGCACCACCACCGTCACCGAGCGCTTCCGGCCGGTCGGTTGCAACTGAGGCCCTGCTTCCCCGCTGCTGACCATCATCGCCATCGGACGAATGCAGGCATGCGGCATGCGCCACCGCAGTCATCTGCATGTCGTGCATTGCATTTTCAAGGCGTCGCAGGTGCCAATGCCGCCGTTTTGCAGTACAGTCAATCCCCACCCGCGGGGAGGGTCAGAAGTCACATGAATGCAGTCGCCAACGCCAACCTGGTCGGCATCACCGGCATCGCCCGGCGCCTGGTGCTGGACGGCGCCCTGAGCGACGTGGACGCCCGCCACGCCATGGATGCCGCCACCGTCGCCAAAATCCCGCTGCCGCAGCACCTGCTGCAGGCGCGGCTGGTCACCGCCGCGCAGCTGGCGGCAGCCAACGCCATCGAGTTCGGCATGCCGCTGCTGGATGCCAGCGTGGTGGACCAGACCCAGGCGCCACTGAAGCTGGTCTCCATCGACCTGCTGCAGAAGCACCACGTGCTGCCGCTGTACAAGCGCGGCGGGCGGCTGTTCGTGGCGGTGTCCGACCCCACCAACTTTGCTGCGCTGGACGAGATCAAGTTCAACACCAACCTGGCGGTGGAGCCGGTGCTGGTGGACGGCGACAGCATCCGCCGGCTGATGGACACGTGGCTGGACGACAGCGACCGCCTGGCCGAACTGCTGGAAGGCGCCGAAGGGCTGGAATCGCTGAGCTCCAGCGGCGGCGAGGATGCCACCGCCAACACCGCAGGCGATGCCACCGGCGACGACGCACCGGTGGTGAAGTTCGTGAACAAGGTGCTGGTGGATGCGATCAAGCGCGGCGCCTCCGACATTCACTTCGAGCCATACGAGAACGACTACCGCGTGCGCTTGCGCGTGGACGGCATGCTGAAGAAGGTGGCCACCGTGCCGGTGCAGATGGAGCCGCGCATCGCCGCGCGGGTGAAAGTGATGGCGCAGCTGGACATCGCCGAGAAGCGCGTGCCGCAGGACGGCCGCATCAAGCTGAACCTGTCCAAGACCCGGCAGATCGACTTCCGCTGCAGCACCCTGCCTACCCTGTTTGGCGAGAAGATCGTGCTGCGCATACTGGATGCCAGCGCCGCCAAGCTGGGCATCGACAAGCTGGGCTACGAGGAAATCCAGCGCGACCAGTTCCTCGACGCGATCCACAAGCCCTACGGCATGGTGCTGGTGACCGGTCCCACCGGCTCGGGCAAGACCGTGTCGCTGTACACCGCGCTGGGCATCCTGAACGACGAGACCCGCAACATCTCCACGGTGGAAGATCCGGTGGAAATCCGCCTGCCCGGCGTGAACCAGGTGCAGCAGAACAACAAGCGCGGCATGACCTTCGCCGCGGCCCTGCGCAGCTTCCTGCGCCAGGATCCGGACATCATCATGGTCGGCGAAATCCGCGACCTGGAAACCGCCGAAATCGCCATCAAGGCGGCGCAGACCGGCCACATGGTGCTGTCCACCCTGCACACCAACGACGCGCCGCAGACCATCGCCCGCCTGATGAACATGGGCATCGCCCCGTACAACATCATCAGCTCGGTCACCCTGGTCATCGCGCAGCGGTTGGCACGCCGCCTGCATTCCTGCAAGCGGGTCGTGGAGTTGCCGAAACACGCCCTGCTGGCCGAAGGCTTCACCGAGCAAGACATTGCCGAGGGGCTCACGATTCACGAACCGGTGGGTTGCGAAGAATGCACCGAAGGGTATAAAGGTCGGGTGGGCATCTACCAGGTCATGCCGATGACAGAACAGATCCAGTCGATCGTGCTGTCCGGCGGTAACGCCATGCAGATCGCCCAGGCGGCGCAGGACTCGGGTGTGCACGACCTGCGCCGGTCGGCCCTTGACAAAGTGAAACAGGGCGTGACCAGCCTTGCCGAAATCAACCGCGTGACCAAGGATTAAGCCATGGCCGTTACCCGCCCCGCCACCAAGAGCAAAGCCAAGTCGACCACCGCCCGCACCGGCCCCGCCCGCGAAGGCGTGACCCTGCCCACCTTCACCTGGGAAGGCACCGACAAGCGCGGCGTGAAGATGAAGGGCGAGCTGCAGGCCAAGAATGCCAACCTGCTGCGGGCCGAACTGCGCAAGCAGGGCATCCAGCCGTCGGTGGTGAAGCCCAAGGCCAAGCCGCTGTTCGGCGGTTCGGGCAAGCGCATCACTGCCAAGGACATCGCCATCTTCAGCCGCCAGATGGCCACGATGATGAAGTCCGGGGTGCCGCTGGTGCAGTCGCTCGAGATCATCGGCAACGGCCAGAAGAACATCAAGATGAAGAATCTGGTGGACGATCTGCGCCTGTCCATCGAGGGCGGCGCGTCCATCTACGAAGCGCTGAGCCGGCATTCGGTGCAGTTCGACGAGCTGTACCGCAACCTGGTGCGGGCCGGCGAATCGGCCGGCGTGCTGGAGGAAGTGCTGGAAACCATTGCCACCTACAAGGAAAACACCGAGGCGCTGAAGGGCAAGATCAAGAAGGCGATGTTCTATCCCATCGCGGTGCTGGCGGTGGCGCTGATCGTGTCGGCGATCCTGCTGGTGTTCGTGGTGCCGCAGTTCGAGTCGGTGTTCAAGGACTTCGGCGCCGACCTGCCGGCCTTTACCCAGATGATCGTGAACATCTCGCACTTCCTGGTCGGCATCGGCGGCGTGGTGATCCTGTTCGGCACCATTGCGGCCGTGATCATCTTCATCATGGCCTACAAGCGCTCGGAAAAGCTGCAGCACGCGATCGACCGCCTGATCCTGAAGATCCCGGTGGTCGGCCAGATCATGCACAACGCGGCGGTGGCCCGCTTCGCCCGCACACTTGCGGTGTCGTTCCGCGCCGGCGTGCCGCTGGTGGAGGCGCTGGATTCGGTTGCCGGCGCCACCGGCAACCGGGTATACACCCAGGCCGTGCACAAGATCCGCGACGACGTGGCCGTGGGCTATTCGGTGAACATGTCGATGAAGCAGACCAACCTGTTCCCGCACATGGTCACGCAGATGGTGGCCATCGGCGAGGAAGCCGGCGCGCTGGATGCCATGCTGTTCAAGGTGGCCGAGTTCTACGAGCAGGAAGTGAACAATGCCGTGGACGCGCTGGCCAGCCTGCTGGAACCGTTCATCATGGTCATCATCGGCGTGCTGGTGGGCGGGATGGTGATCGGCATGTACCTGCCCATCTTCAAGCTGGCGTCGGTCGTGGGCTGACGCCCGCAGCATCCCGCAGATGGCATTCCTGGACCAGAACCCGGCGATCGGTTACCCGGTCGCCGCCCTGTTCGGCCTGCTGGTCGGCAGCTTCCTGAACGTGGTGATCCTGCGCCTGCCCGTGCGCATGGAATGGCAGTGGAAGCGCGATTCGCGCGAAGCACTCGAGATCCCCGAGATCTACGATCCCCCACCGCCGGGCATCGTGGTGGAGCGCTCGCACTGCCCGCACTGCAAGACCACGCTGCGCTGGTACGACAACATCCCCGTGTTCAGCTGGCTGGCGCTGGGCGGCAAGTGCCGTTACTGCAAGGCACCGATCTCGGCGCAGTATCCGGCCGTGGAAGCGCTGACCATGCTGCTGGTGCTGGCCTGCGTGTGGACGTTCGGCTTCGGCTGGCAGGGTTTCGGCGCGATTTTGCTGACCTTCTTCCTGATCGCACTGACCGGCATCGACCTGCGCACCCAGCTGCTGCCCGACCAACTGACGTTGCCGCTGCTGTGGCTGGGACTCATCGCCAGCGTCGACACGCTGTACATCCCGGCCAAGACCGCCATCGCCGGCGCGGTGATCGGCTACCTGAGCCTGTGGTCGGTGATGTGGATCTACAAGCAGCTGACCGGCAAGGAAGCGATGGGCTACGGGGATTTCAAGCTGCTCGCGGCACTTGGTGCCTGGGTCGGCTGGAAAGGCGTGTTCCTGACCATCCTGCTGTCCTCGCTCGTGGGTGCGGTGATCGGATCGATCTGGCTGGCCGCGAAGGGCCGCGACACCGCCACGCCGATCCCGTTCGGGCCGTACCTGGCGATTGCCGGCTGGATCACCTTCTTCTGGGGCCAGCCGATCATCGAACTGTACCTGTCCTGGGCCGGTCCGCCATTGCCGGCAGGATGATGCCCGCCCCTGCCTGCGCTGCACTGGCCTGCGGGTCGTGAGCACCGTGGTGATCGGCGTGACCGGCGGCGTGGCCTCCGGCAAGAGCGAGGTGACCCGGCGTTTCGAGGCACTGGGCATCGTGGTGGCCGATGCCGACATCGCCGCGCGCGACGCGGTGGCGCCCGGCAGTGCGGGATTGGCCGACATCGTGGCCGTCTTCGGCATGGATGCACTCGCCAGCGACGGCACGCTGGACCGCGCCGCGATGCGCCGGCGCATTTTCAACGACCCGCGGGCGAAACGGCAGCTGGAAGCCATCGTGCATCCGCGCGTGCGCGCGCTGCTGCAACGGCAATGCGAGCAGGCATCCAGCCCCTACGCGATGGCCGCGATCCCGTTATTGGCCGAAGGCGGGGGCTGGACTGCCTACCCGTGGCTGACCCGCATTCTGGTGGTGGACGTGCCGACCGCACTGCAACGCGAACGGCTGCTGCGCCGCGACGGCATCGACATCGATCTGGCAAACCGCATGATCGACGCGCAGGCCAGCCGCGCGCAGCGCCTGGCCATCGCCGACGACGTGATCGACAACAGCGGCACGCTGGAACAGCTGCAAATGCAGGTGCAACGACTGCATGCGGATTATCTGGCGCTGGCCGGATCAGTCGCCGGCCGGCCATAACCCTCGGATCGCCGCGATGCCCTGTGCGCCGTGGCTGCGGGCTTCGGCGATATTGTCGGGCGTCATCCCGCCGATGGCGTGGATCGGCAGATCGGCCTGCTCGCGCAGCCTCTCGAACGCCTGCCAGCCGATGCCCGCGACTCCCGGGTGCGTCGCCGTGGCACGCAGCGGCCCCACCACCGCCCAGTCGCAGCCGATGGCGGCGGCATGCCGCAGTTCGGCCACCGAATGGCAGGATGCGGCCACGGGCTGTTCGGATGGCAATGGACGCAACGACAATGCCAGCAGTTTCCGCGATGGCAGATGCAGCCCGATGCCCAGTTCGCGCGCCGCGTCCGCATCGCCGTTCACCAGCCACTGCACATCGCAGTCACGACACCGATCGATCGCCATCCGCATCAGGCGACGCCAGCGATGCGGCTCCAGGTCCGGCGCGCGGAATTGGACAAGGCGCACGCCACCCTGCACCGCACGCTGCACGGCAGCCACCCAGGCGGTATCCGCTGCGGCATCGGCACCGGGCGTGGGCGTAACCAGACAACGATCCGGATCCAGCAGCGCCGCCACCACCGGCCGATCCGCCGGCGGCATGGCGTAACTGCGCAAGCGGTGCGGCGGTACCCAGGCCAGTGCCTGTCCATCCAGCGCCTTCACCGGGCCGTTCCACGCGGCCACGCGATGCACATCCAGGCGGATGCGCTTGTGCGGATACTGCTGCGGCACGCAGATCAGCGGATCGCCGATCCGCGCATCGATGCCCAGTTCTTCCTGCAATTCGCGTTGCAGTGCCTGCTGCGGGATTTCGCCCCGTTCGACCTTGCCGCCGGGAAATTCCCACAGCCCGGCCAGATCGCGTCCGCGCGTGCGCCGCGCCAGCAGGATGCGGCCACGTGCATCGGTGATGACACCCGCAACGACATGCACGGCCGGGTCGATGGTCATGACAGCTTCCCGGCGAATGGCGGCATCCGAACCGGATGCCGCAGCGGCATCAGCTCAACTGGCCGTGGCAATGCTTGTATTTCTTGCCCGACCCGCACGGACATGGATCGTTGCGGCCGATTTTCGGCAGCGCCTGCGGGCCATCGGTGAAATCGCCGCCGGGCGACACCACGTCGGCAGCTTCTTCGTCGGCGCCGTAGCCACCGGCGCTGGCATGCTGGAACTGCATCTGCCGCAGCTGCGCTTCGGCCTGCGCACGTTCGGCGGCCTCCAGTGCGGCCACCTCGTCCTCGCTGCGCACGCGCACGCGCGCCAGCAGCATGGTTACTTCGGTCTTCACCTTTTCCAGCATTTCCGAGAACAACTCGAAGGCTTCCTTCTTGTATTCCTGCTTGGGCTGCTTCTGCGCATAGCCGCGCAGGTGGATGCCCTGGCGCAGGTAATCCATGCGCGCCAGATGTTCCTTCCAGTTCTGATCCAGCACGTTCAGCATCAGGTGCCGCTCCAGCTGGCGCATGGTCTCGGCGCCAACCTGGGCTTCCTTGTCGGCATAGGCCTTGGCCATCGCCTGCTGCACCTCGTCGGCGATCTGTTCGGCATCCACCGATGCCCGTTTGGGCACGGCGTCGGCCAGATCCAGTCGCAGCCCGAACTCGTTCTGCAGCGCCTCGTCCAGGCCGGGCAGGTTCCACTGGTCGTCCACCGAATTGGCCGGCACGTGGCGCTGCACCAGATTCGCCACCACGTCCTCGCGGATGCTGGTGATGTTGTCCAGCACGCTGTCGGCGTCCAGCAGTTCGTCGCGCTGGGCGTAGATCACCTTGCGCTGGTCGTTGTTGACGTCGTCGTAGTCGAGCAGGTTCTTGCGGATGTCGAAGTTGTGCGCTTCCACCTTGCGCTGCGCGTTGGCGATCTGCTTGGTCACCAGCGGCGATTCGATGATGTCGTCTTCCTTCAGGCCCATGCGCTCCATCACCTTCTGCACCCATTCGGCGGCGAAGATGCGCATCAGGTTGTCTTCCAGCGACAGGTAGAAGCGGCTCGAACCCGGGTCGCCCTGCCGACCGGAACGGCCGCGCAGCTGGTTGTCGATGCGGCGGCTCTCGTGCCGTTCGGTGCCGATGATGTGCAGGCCGCCGGCTCCCTTCACGATGTCGTGGCGCTGCTGCCATTCGGCCTTCAGTGCGGCTTTCTGCTCGGCCGACACCTCCTCGCCCAGCGCCTCCAGTTCCGCTTCCCACGAGCCGCCCAGCACGATGTCGGTGCCGCGGCCGGCCATGTTGGTGGCAATCGTCACCGCGCCGGGACGACCGGCCTGGGCCACGATGTGCGCCTCGCGCTCGTGCTGCTTGGCATTCAGCACCTCGTGCGCGATGCCGGCCTTGTTCAGTTCCTGGCTCAGCAGTTCGGACACCTCGATCGAGGTGGTGCCGACCAGCACCGGTTGCTGGCGTGCATTCGCCTCGCGGATCTCGCGCACCACCGCGCGGTACTTGCCGGCGCGGTTCAGGAACACCTGGTCGGAATGGTCCTTGCGGATCATCGGCCGGTGGGTGGGGATCACGATCACTTCCAGGCCATAGATGCTCTGGAATTCGTAGGCCTCGGTATCGGCGGTGCCGGTCATGCCGGCCAGCTTGCCGTACATGCGGAACAGGTTCTGGAAGGTCACGCTGGCCAGGGTCTGGTTTTCGCGCTGCACGGGCACGCCTTCCTTCGCCTCCACCGCCTGATGCAGGCCATCGGACCAGCGCCGGCCCGGCAGGGTGCGACCGGTGAATTCGTCCACGATCACCACTTCGCCGTCGCGCACGATGTAGTCCACGTCGCGCTGGTACAGCGCATGCGCGCGCAGCGCGGCATTGAGGTGATGCACCACGTGGATGTTCTGCGGCGCATACAGGCTGTCGTCATCGCCCAGCACGCCGGACTGGCGCAGCAGCTGCTCTGCGTGCTCCTGCCCGGCTTCGGACAGATGCACCTGCTTGCCCTTCTCGTCGACCCAGAAGTCGCCCTCGCCGTCCTCGGCCTTCTGCCGGGTCAGCATGGGCACCACGCGGTTGACCTTGATGTACAGCTCCGGCGATTCGTCGGCCGGGCCTGAGATGATCAGCGGCGTGCGCGCCTCGTCGATCAGGATCGAGTCCACCTCGTCCACGATGGCGTAGTTCAGGCCGCGCTGGTGGCGGTCCTCCTTCGCCAGGGCCATGTTGTCGCGCAGGTAGTCGAAGCCGAATTCATTGTTGGTGCCGTAGGTGATGTCCGAGCCGTAGGCGTCCTTCTTGTCGGCATGCGGCATGCCGGGGAACACCACGCCCACCGACAGCCCCAACCAGTTGTACAGCCTGCCCATGTGCGCGGCATCGCGGCGGGCCAGGTAGTCGTTCACGGTCACCACGTGCACGCCCTTGCCTTCCAGGGCATTCAGGTATACCGGCAGCGTGGCCACTAGGGTCTTGCCCTCCCCGGTGCGCATTTCGGCGATCTTGCCCATGTGCAGCACCATGCCGCCGATCAGCTGCACATCGTAATGACGCATGCCCAGCACCCGCACGCTGGCTTCCCGGCACACCGCGAACGCTTCCGGCAGCAGCTTGTCCAGGCTTTCGCCACCGGCGACGCGCTGGCGGAACTCGTCGGTCTTGGCCTTCAGCGCCTCGTCGGACAGCGCCTGCATCTGCGGTTCCAGCGCGTTGATCTTCTTGACGATGCCTTCGAGCTGCTTGAGAAGGCGTTCGTTGCGGCTGCCGAAAACACTGGTGAGCAGGCGATTGAGCATGGGGGCGGACATCCATCAGCGGCGGTGATGCGGCACACGGTGGATGCAGCGCCGCGCGCCGTGTCCGGACCGGTGTTCCGCATGGGAAGATGATGCTGTCCGGCGCAGAGCACGGACAACGCGGCCAACCCGAAGGTCAGCCGCGCATTGTACCGTGGGGGCGGGATCGGTGCCTTGCAACCCCGTGTGGCGCTGATACCGACGGCGGACGATCAACCGCGATCGGCCGCGCGCGCGTCCAGGTAGGCGCGCGGATTCAGCACCTGGCCATCGCGCCACACTTCGAAATGCACGTGCGCACCGGTGGACTTTCCGCTGGAGCCGGCCTTGGCCACTTCCTGTCCGGCCCGCACCAGATCGCCCACCTGCACTTGCAGTCGCGAGTTGTGCGCGTAGCGGGTGACGTAACCGTTGCCGTGATCGATTTCCACGGTATGGCCGTAGCCGCTGCGATCGGCCGAGAACGTGACCACGCCATCGGCCACGGCCAGCACCGGATCGCCGATGTCGGCGGCGAAATCGATGCCCTTGTGGAAGGCGCTGCCGCCGCTGAAGGGGTCGGCTCGGCCACCGAATGGCGAGGTGATGTAGCTGCCCAGGATCGGCAGGCGCGACGGCACCGCGTCGCGCTGCTGCTGCCGGCTGGCCAGCAGCGAATCCAGCAGCGAGAGCTGCTCGCCGGCGGCATCGAACCGGCGCTGCAGCGCGGCCATGCCGCCACGCAGTTCGAAGGCGGTCATCTGTCGCACCGGACCCACGCCACCCTGCGGCACCGGATCGGTGAAGTCGAATTCACCATCGGCCAGGTCGCCGTTGCGGGCCAGCCGTTCGCCCAGTGCGTTGAGGCGGTTGGCCTGGGCCTGCAGTTCGGCCAGGCGCACGCCCATGGCATTCACCTCGCGCTGCGCCGTTTCGATGCGGGCCCTTTCCGTCTGCGTCTGGGCCTGCGCCGACTGCACCTGGGCCATGCCCAAGCCACTGCGCAGACCCATGCCGGCCAGCAGCCCGATGGCGAGCAGGGCACCGGCGCTGCGCAACGGATGGCGGCTGGCGTTGTCGTGCAGCCGATGGCCGATGTGGCTCCAGTGCTGGCAGATGTGGCAGAAGCTATGCTGTAGACGTTTCATCGGAGTTATCGATGTCCGGTTCGCCGCCCAGCCGCCCCCGCGATCCCGTCCAGGCCCTGCAGGCACTGAACGGCAACGGAAGTCAGACCCTGCGCCGTGCGCAGTGGCTCGACGTGCTGGACCGGCAGTTGCGTGTGCATCTGGACCCCACCTTGGCCGCACATGCGCGACTGGCCAACGTGGATGGCACCAGACTCGTTTTCCTGGTTGACGGGCCGGTATGGCACGCGCGGCTGCGCCTGCTCTCGCCGGACCTGCTGGCCAGCGCCCGATCGCTCGGGCTGTCGGTGGACGCCGTCATCGTGAAGACGGCCCGCCACCCGTTGTCTGCCGATCACCCGGCCGCCCGACGGACTGCACGGTTCATGCCAGACATGTCGCCAGCGACGGCTGCAGCACTGCAAGCAGCATTGGCGTCGCTGCGTGCAACGCCGCCGGACGATGTCGAACCCGAATGAATCGGCGTGAAGACCGACTCAGCCAGGTCGAGGCCGCGTGAACGGACGGCATGTTAGCGGCCGACATCGTGCAACGGGTTAACGAATCGGTAGCAGATCCGAAGAAATCCGTTAATTTTTCGTGAAGCAAGCCATGCCCGGCCTGTCAGGGCCGAAAGTGCTCCGGCGGCGGCCAGCGCCCGCTCCGTGCCGCGGCTGCGCGCAGCGCATGGTATTCGCCGCGGGCCAGCCGCCCCATCGTGTCGCCCAGTCCGTCCTGCCGGACCACTTGCTTCTGCACCTGCAGCAGCCACTTCAGTTCGCGCAGCTCACGCTTCCGCTGGGCGATGTCCGCCGGATTCGATGCCAGCTGCGCCAGCAGGGTTGCGGCGGTCAACCGCTCTGCCACGGTGTCCGCCACGGCCATCTGTTGCAGCGCGATGCGGCAATCCCGCGATTGTTCGGCCGAGCGGCGTATCGACGGTTCCGAACCGCACCACGACCACGCCGACGCCGAGGGTGCCGGCGCTTCTGGCACCAGCGACAGCATGTCCACCCAGTCCAGCAGCGATGCCGCGTCCGGGACATCGGCCTCCAGCAGCGTTGCACACGAGAAAGGCGGTTTTTCCTCGCCCAGTCGCTCGCGCAGCGCCTGAAAAGGCAAGGTGTTGCGCGAATCGTAGGCATGCCCCTGCGCAGCCTGATGCAGGGCCTGCACATAGGCTGCCATGTCCTTGCGACGCTTGGCATCGGTCAGTACGGCATCCCAGGTGGCCACGTTGTGCGGATCGGTGCGCGCCAGCCGCTGCAACGCCACGGCGCGATCGCAGGACGGCTCGCGGCAGGCCTGCGCATAGGCCCAGGCCAGTTCGGAACTGTCCGGCCAGCGCGCGGACAGCCGTTCCAGCACGGCATGCTGATCCGCAGCCGGATCCAGTACACGGCTCAGCGCATGGTGCAGGAAGGCCTGGCCTGCACTGTCGTCCGGATCGACGCGTGCGCGGATGAGCTCCAACCGCATGCGGGTATCGCGATGGCAGGCCATCACATCGGCCTGTTCCCGGCCGATGCGCGGCACCGCGGCAACGGGCGCGGCCGTGCCGTCGTCCGATTCGGACGTGGTGGAGGGGTTGCCACTCTGCCGTGCGTCGGCAGCGGCTTGCGCGGATGCAGCCGGCTGCGTCGCGGCCGACTCGATTCTGCCGGACCGCCACAGCCATGCCGCAGCCACAACGATCAGGACGATGCCGAGCGCGATGGCGGAACGCATCTTCATCGAAGACATGGGCTCTGCGTGGACGAAGACCACGGATCCCGCAGACGATACCGGGATTCAGTGCAACCCGGATGACATCCGCACCGCTCGCTCAGGATGCGGGTCGGTTGAGCCAGCGCCGCCGCCCGCCAGCCGGTTGCGGTGATGGCGCATCGGCACTCGGCGTCTTCAAGCCCGATTGACCGAATGCGGCATTCCGTCGTCCACACGATGCCGGAAACCGCAGACGATTGCCGGTGACGGCAGGCATTTCAACAGGACCGCATCGCATCCTGATCAGCCGTGTTTTTGGTGGATGCGACGTCACCCGCACTGCAGCAGTCAACGCACCGGAAAGCGATCGGGTGGTGGCCAGCGCTTCGTCCTGATCGCATGGGCTTTCAACATGAAATACTGCGGCACGGCGCGCGGCCATCGGCAGGTTCCCTGCCTCGCCATCAGAGCCGTACTGGTTCCGCGCATGTCAGCGACAAGCCGCTCAGGATGCGGGCCGGGTGATCCAGCGCCGCCGGCCGCCGTGTTCCGCCGCCGATGGCGAGCCTGCATCGACGTCCTCGAATGTCACGATCTCCCAGGCCGAGGTCTGCTGCAGCAAGGCGCGCACCAGTGCGTTGTTGAGCGCATGTCCCGACTTGTATCCAACATACGCCCCGATGATGGGGTGCCCGGCCAGATACAGATCGCCGACGGCATCGAGAATCTTGTGGCGCACGAATTCATCGGCATAGCGCAGGCCGTCGTCGTTCAGCACGCGGAAGTCGTCCAGCACGATCGCGTTGTCCATGGAGCCGCCCAGCCCGAGGTTGCGGTCGCGCATGTATTCCAGGTCGCGCATGAAGCCGAAGGTGCGGGCGCGGCTGATCTCGTCGATGTAACGCGCAGTGGAGAAATCCACCTCCGCCGTGGACAGCGTGTCGGGAATGGCGGGATGGTCGAACTGCACGGTGAAACGCAGCTTGAAGCCGTCGTGCGGAGTGAACAAGGCCCACTTGCCGCCATCGCGCACCTCCACCGCCTCGCGGATGCGCAGGAAGCGCTTGGGTGCCGGCTGTTCCTGGATGCCGGCCGCCTGCAGCAGGAACACGAACGGGCTGGCGGACCCGTCCATGATCGGCACTTCCGCCGCGGACAGGTCGATGTAGGCGTTGTCGATGCCCAGACCGGCCAGCGCCGACATCAGATGCTCGACCGTCAGCACCTTGGCGTCGCCCTGGCTGAGCCCGGTGCACAGCGTGGTTTCGGTGACCTGTGCGGCACGCGCGGGAATGTCGACCACCGGATCCAGATCCACGCGGCGGAACACGATGCCGGTGTCGGGCGCGGCCGGACGCAAGGTCATGAACACCTTCTGCCCGCTGTGCAGCCCGACGCCGGTGGCGCGGGTGATCGACTTCAATGTGCGTTGGTTCGGCATGGGGGATGCCTTGGCGGCGCGGCGTTCAGCACGCCGTGACAGGTGGATGAGATCGCAGCGGAACGATAGCATGCAGAAGGCTGAATGGGGGCGAAAGGCCTGCACTTGCAGCATGAGCGCCGCTGTGATGCCACGATTTTGCCTGACCGCTGCCGGCGCATTGCTGCTGGCGGCCTGCACACCGCACCGCCCCAGCCCTGATGCGCCAACCCCGGATACCGCCATGCCCGCCACAGCCGATACCCTGCTGCCACCGCCACGCAAGGACATCCGCGTGGCCGAGTACGGCG
>QFNC01000120.1 GCA_003240695.1 Pseudoxanthomonas suwonensis
CGCTGCCGCTGGCCTTGAAGTACTTGTTGGTCGTCTCCGCTATCTCCGCAACCGCATCCAGCTGGCCCTTGTTCACCGCATCCGTCGCCTCGGTGCCCGACGCCACATTGGTGATCTGGCGCTCGCCACCCACCGTGCCCACCGACACGCTGTTGTCGCGGTCGGCCACCGAGTTGGCACCCAGTGCCACCGCGTTGGCCACGTCCGTTCCGACCCGCGAACCCGAACCCAGCGCCGTGCTGTACTCGCCGCGCGCAAATGCGCTCTGACCCAGCGCCGTGGCCTCTTCGCCGCCGGCCCAGCTGTTCCAGCCGATCGCCGTTGCGTATTCGCCCGTCGCCCATGCGCCATTGCCGAACGCCGACGATCCGGTGCCGCTGGCTTCGGTCGGAATCAGGCCGAAGAACGTGCTGCCGCCCACCGCCGTGCTTTCCTCGCCTGTCGCCTGCGAGTACTCGCCCACCGCCGTGCTGCTGGTGCCGATCGCCTGCGCCGCCGTGCCCAGTGCAGTGGCGTAGTCGCCGGCCGCGTTGGCAATCGCGCCGAAGGCCGCGGACTGCGCGCCCGCCGACGAGGCACCCACGCCATACGCCGAGGAGGCAAAGCCGCTGGCATCGGCGCTGGCACCGACCGCCGTGGCCGCCACACCGGCGCTGGTCGCGCCACTGTCCACCGGCACGCCGCCACGGGTCAGGAGCGGACTGCCATCTTCATTCACCGCAACACCACCCACCGCGATCGCTGCAGGGCCGGTCGCCTGCGCCTGTGCGCCCAGGGCCACGCTGTTCTGGCCCGATGCCAGGGCATTGAAGCCCACCGCCGTCGCATTGCTCATCAACGCATTGGCGCCGCTGCCGAATGCCGAGGCACCCGCGCCGATCGCGTTGGCCGCTTCGCCCGCCGCCGTGGCGTTGTCGCCTTCCACGTAGGCACCCGCATCGCTGTCCGCGCTGCCGCTGGCCTTGAAGTACTTGTCGGTCCTTTCCGCAACCTCCGACACCGCATCCAGCTGGCCCTTGTTCACCGCGTCATTCGCGTTGGTGCCATCGCTGACATTGATGATGCGGCGCGTGGCCGGATAGCCGCTGTTGCCGGTGCCGTTGCCCACCGAGACTACGTTCGCCTCGCTCGCACGCGATCCGGCACCCAACGAAACGCTGTTCGCGCCGTTCGCCCATGCGTTGTGACCGATCGCCGTGGCGTAGTCGGCATAGGCGAAGGTGTCGCGTCCCAATGCCGTGGCACCGACGCGCGTGGCCCAGGCAAACTGGCCCAGCGCCGTGGTGCCTTCGCCCGTGGCCCAGGCCGAACCGCCCACTGCGGTGCTGTTGAGCTGGGTGGCACGCGAACTGTTGCCGACCGCCACCGCCACCGATCCGCTCGCCGTGGCGCTGTTGCCGACGGCCGTGGCATTGACTGCGGTGGCCTGTGCCGACACGCCGACTGCCGTCGCACGGTCTGCCGTCGCATCGGCGCTGTAACCCACCGCCGTGGACGTATAACCGGTGGCCGTGCTGTAGCCACCCAGCGACACCGCGCCGGTACCGGTGGCCTGACTGCGGAAGCCGAGAGCCGTGGACTGCAATCCCGTCGCCAGCACTTCCGTTCCCACCGCGGTGCTGTACGCCGCCGTTGCCTGGGAGCCCTGACCGAATGCCGAGGCGCCCGTTTCGCTGGCCAGTGCGTTGAAGCCCACTGCCGTGGCATTGGCCATCAGTGCATTGGCACCGCCACCGAATGCCGTGGCACCCGCGCCGATCGCGTTGGCCGCTTCGCCGGCCGCCGTGGCGTTGTCGCCTTCCACGTATGCGCCCGCATCGCTGTCCGCGCTGCCGCTGGCCTTGAAGTACTTGTTGGTCGTCTCCGCTATCTCCGCAACCGCATCCAGCTGGCCCTTGTTCACCGCATCCGTCGCCTCGGTGC
>QFNC01000056.1 GCA_003240695.1 Pseudoxanthomonas suwonensis
GATGGTCTCCAGGCAGATGTCATGACACTGCGTGCAGTTGTCGATGCACTCGTTCATGGCCTGGGACCGGTGTGCGGCGGAATGGTGAGTCATGTGGTTCTCCTTCTTCTTTGCGGGCGAGAATCGGCGCGCCCGCAACACCGCCCCCTGTTGCTGCGACGGATCAGTGCTGTGCGAACGGTTCAGTGGTTCCGTCGCGATGGACCAGCTCGACCGTATACGGCTGCTGGCGTCCTTCCGGGACCTCCATGCCCGGCGAACCGAGCGGCATTCCGGGCAGGACCAGGCCGCGTGCGTCCGGCTTTTCTTCGAGGAGGCGCTTGATGTCCTCGGCCGGGACATGGCCTTCGATGACGTATCCGCCGACCTCGGCCGTGTGGCAGGAGCCCTTTGCATAGGGGACACCCAGGCGCTCCTTGACCGGCCCCAGGTCATCCATGTCATGCACATCCACGGCGAAGCCCGCCTTTTTCACGTGGTCGATCCAGCTACCGCAGCACCCGCAGGTCGGGGTCTTGTGGACCGTCATGCGTGGCAGGGTAGCGGGAGTCGCGTCGGCCGTTTTCGGGGCGACCTGCGCTGTGGGCGCGATGGTGGATTGCGCGGGTGTAGCCGCCTGGGTGCAGGCACCCAGGCCGGCGACCGCAAAAGCCGCCCACGCCAGTCGGTTCAATCTGCAGGTTTTCATTTCTGGTTCTCCGCTCAGCGCTTGGTCCGCGAGGACCAGTGGATGTGGACGATCCGCCAGCCATCGGCGGTCTGCTTCAGCACCATCGTCTCGGTGCTCTGGACGGTCAGCGGCTTGCCGTCCTTCTGGGCGTGCAGCTCGCTTTCGGTGCCGACCCACGCGAACTCGCCTGCGACCCGTGCGCGTTGACGGAGCAACTGGCGATGGGCGCCCTTGAGGAACGCCGCATCGCTGACGGCGTGATGGCCCAGATATTCCTCGCGGCTGCGCTCGGCCCCCCCGGACTCGAGGATGAGGACGTCGGCAGCGAGCAGGGATCCGACCGTGGCCAGGTCGCCGTTGGACAGGGCGGTGTTGAACCGCTCCGCCACGTCGACGGCGGCCTTCGCGGCGGCCGGCACGTCTACGTCCGCCGCTGCCGCAGCGGCGGCGTGATGTGCATGCGACTGTGCCGTCTGCGCCATTGCGGGCGACACCATTGCCAGCATCAGCGCGAGGCCAGACGAAATTGCTGTTGCATTCATTGTTCAACTCCAGGTTTTCAGTGAGTGTGCGCAGGGCCGTCTTCGGCCTCGGTCATATGGGGTGAAGGTGGAGACTGCACTTTGCCATCGGCATGGCGATGCTCTACCGCGCGGACTTCTGTGTCGGTAACACGCTTTCCGTGGTCATCGTCCATACCCGGCGACTGCGCGTGCGGCATCGCGTCGCTCCCAGCTGTGGGCTGGGCAGGGTGATCCTCCGTCGCCGCCTCGCCATGGTCGTCGTCGTGTGTCTCGCCGCCGCCATGCGCGTGGCCTTCGCTGCTGTCGACCAGTTCCCTGTATGCAGCCGCGTCGAGCGTGGGCAGCACCTGCAGGAACGCGGCCATGTTCCATATGTACTCGTCCTCCATGTTCTTGCCCCAGGCGGGCATGCCGCTTGCTTTGATCCCGTGCTTGATCACCCAGAACGCTTTTGGCGCATCGACCCCGTACTGGCTGAGGTTGGGCGGGGCTGGATACAGGCCTTGGCTCATCTCTGTTTCGGCCATCGATGGAGCCAGGTGGCACCCGGCGCACATCGCTGCGTAGTTGCCCGCGCCCTGCACGATTCTCGCTGGATCGTCCAGGCCCGGCGGGACGTCCAACCTTCCCGCACGCGCCAGGATGGAGCGCTCGCGTGCGGTCTCGAGCACAAAGTGCACGGGCCTGGTGTGCATGTCATCCGCGGCGACGTTGTATACGCCGCCCCAGATAAAGCCCGCCGCGCCCACTGCGGCAACCAGGGGAACTCCGATCAGCCAAACACGCTTGCGAGTCTTCGGTTGCATACGAGTACTCCGATCAGAACCAGATCCTCACGCCCGCCACGATACGGGTGTCGTCAACATCACCGGACTCCGCGCGACGGAAGTCTGCGGTTCCGCCGTAGGCACGCTCCCAGACCACGCCGACATACGGCGCGAACTGTCGATGGAACTCGTAGCGCAGCCGGAAACCGGCTTCGACCTTGCTCAGCCCACTGCCGATTCCCACCGCCGGATCGTCCTTGCTCCAGGCCTCGCCTTCGACCAGCCACTGGCCGATCAGCCGGTTGGTGAACAGCATTTCGTATTCGGCTTCCGCACCTACCCCGAGCTGACCGGACTCGCCTAGGTAGGCCGTCGCGGAGACTTCGAATTTGTACGGCGCAAGACCGATCACACCGAGCGCGGCATAGGTGCGCGACGGCCCGCCGCCGAAGGCGAAGTCATGGCGGACACCGGCGACTGCGTCCCACCATCGGGCGATCGCTCGGCCGTACAGCACTTCCACATCCGCCGACTCGGTGGATCCACCTGCACGCTCGCCCTCGCTGCGCAGCCAGAGCCGGTTCAAGTCGGAACCCACCCAGCCTTGTGCTTCCCAGGCCATGCCGGTGCCGTCCTCGTCCGCGTCCCACGCCTCTAGCCGGTCAAGCGCCCAGTAGGAATTGATCGATTCACCATGCATCAGGTGCTCGTCGAGGTCCGGGAACGCCGCAGCCCGATCTGTCGGCGTGACAACCGGGATTGGCTCGCGCGGCTCGGCCGTCGGCGGCAGGTCCTCGCTGACACCAGGTTGATGGCCCATGGAAGCGTGATCCATGCCCGAGTGATCCATGCCGGAGTGATCCATGCCGGAGTGATCCATGCCGGAGTGATCCATGCCGGAGTGATCCATCCCGGAGTGATCCATCGTGGAGTGGTCCATCGTGGAGTGGTCCATCCCGGTGTGTTCGCTGTCGGCAGGATTCGCAGCTCCGTGCCGCATGTTCCCGTGGTTCATCGTCCCGTGATCGTCGGAACTCTTGTCCGGTGAAGTCGGTAGATGGCCGGCGTGCGGATCCGCGGGCCTTGGCGACGATGGTGACGCAGCCGGCTTGGCTGCCGGATGGTGTGCGGCGTGGTCCGTCTCCTGCGCCCACGCCGGGGCGCAACCAGTTGCAAGAACGAGTACGGACGTCAGGCCGATGGCTAGGGAGTGACGATTGGAACGGCTCATGGCGTTCATTCCTCCACCCGCACTTCGCGGAACATGCCGGCTTCCATGTGGTAAAGCAGGTGGCAATGGAACGCCCAGCGACCCAGCGCGTCGGCGCGCACGCGAAAGGCCCGCTTCGTACCAGGCGGCATGTCGATGGTGTGCTTGCGCACCATGAAGTTGCCGGACTCGTCCTCGAGGTCGCTCCACACGCCGTGCAGATGGATCGGGTGCGACATCATCGTGTCGTTGACCAAGACGACTCGCATGCGCTCGCCGTACTTCAGACGCAGGGGTTCGGCGTCAGCGAACTTCACTCCGTTGAACGACCAGGCGAAACGCTCCATGTGCCCGGTCAGGTGCAGCTCGACCGTGCGACCGGGCTCACGCCCGTCCGGGTCGCTGAACGTGCTGCGCAGGTCGGAGTAGGTCAGCACGCGGCGGCCGTTGTCGCGTAAGCCGATGCCCGGGTCATCCAGCCTGGGCGCGGGCGCCATCGTCTGCATGTCGACCAGGGGGTTGCCGGTTTCGGTGGCAGGGTGTTCCTGCATGCCGCCGGCACCGTGGTCCATCCCGGCCACGCTCCCGCCGGTGCCATGATCCATGTCGGCCATGCTTCCGCCGGCCATTGCGCCTCCAGCCATCGCCGACATGTCGTGACCGCTGTGATCCATGCCGCCGGTTGCACCACCGGCCATTGCGCTGTGAGACATCGAAGACATGTCATGGCCGCCGCCACCCATTCCGCCGTGGCCCATGTCGTCCATGGTGAGAATCGGCTTGGGATCGACGTTGGGCACGGGAGCCCGCAGCCCTTGCCTGACGGCGAGCGTGCCGCTGATGTAGCCGGTACGGCCACTGTCCTGGGCAAAGATGGTGAACGCATCCTGCCCGGTCGGTTCGACAATGACGTCGAAGGTCTCGGCGGTGGCGATGCGGAATTCGTCGACCGTGACCGGATGCACGTACTGGCCATCGGCTGCGACCACGGTCATCTTCAGGCCCGGGATGCGCACGTCGAAGTAGGTCATCGCGGACCCGTTGATGAAGCGCAGGCGTACCTTCTCGCCGGACCGGAACAGTCCGGTCCAGTTGCCGAGCGAGGTCGTGCCGTTCAACAGGTAGGTGTAGGTGTTGCCGTTGACGTCCGACAGGTCGGTCGGTGTCATCCGCATCTGGCCCCACATCTTGCGATCTTCGACCGTGGCGGCCAGGCCGTGCTGTTTCACGTCGTCGAAGAAATCGCCGACCGTCCGCTTGGAGAAGTTGTCGAAGTCCGACCGCTTCTTGAGCCGGGCGAACAGGCGCTTCGGATCGAGGTCGGTCCAGTCGCTGAGCATGACCACGTAATCGCGGTCATAGGCGAAGGGCTCGGGTTCCAGCGGCTCGATCACCAGTGGCCCGTAGAGACCGGCCTGCTCCTGGAAGCCGGAATGGCTGTGGTACCAGTAGGTGCCGCCCTGCACGACGTTGAAGCGGTACTGGTAGGTCTCGCCACGGTTGATGCCGTTGAAGCTCAGCCCGGGCACGCCGTCCATGTCGGCCGGCAGCAGGATGCCGTGCCAGTGGATCGACGCCTGCTCGCCATGGATCGAGCCGCGGGGCAGGGCATTGCGGACCCGCAGGTTGACGGTGGTGCCTTCCCGCCAGCGCAGCAAGGGTGCGGGAATCGATCCGTTGACCGTGATCGCGGGGCGCGTGGCGCCGGTGAAGTTCATCGGCGTCTCGCCGATGGTCAGGTCGAACTCGGTGCCCGAGAGCACGTTGGGCAGGCCCTCGGCCTTGACGGCCCAGCTGGAACGGGGCCACAGGCCCAAGGTTGCGACGGCCCCGCCAACAGCAAGGCCCTGGACGAAGCGGCGGCGCGACGGGGCAGACAGCCCTCCGGCACGGCCGAAAGAATCGGATGACATGGGAACTCCGGGAAAGGTCGAGGGCTCGCGGGGCGAGCCTTGCCCTGTCGGTGCGGAACAGCGGACAGGGTCCATCAACGCCTCAAGAGGCGTGCAGCGACACTTAGCCGATCGGAGGTCGGAACAGCTTGGTCAGGGCAGCGGACGCGTGCAGCGACAGGAAGGGCTCGGCGGTTTGCCGATACAGGACGGAGACGTTGCCGAGTGTTGAACCGACGAGTGCCGCAAAACAATGGTGCATGCACGCACAGCAATCGCCCGCCTGGCAGCAATCGCCCAACGGCGATTTCGCGTCGACCAGCTCAGCGGGCCGCGGGTGACTGTGATCGTCGGCCACCGGCGGGGTCGCTGTGGCGTGGCAGGCAGCCATGGCCTCGCTTCGTGTCTGCGCCGCGGCCACGGAGGTCACGTCGCCCGCGGAGTCTCTCAGATGATCCATATGCATGGCCGCCCCAGCAATGCCCGGACCGTTGGCCAACAGGGCAACGATCAGGAACAACCGCATCAGGAGTGCGCGGAGAGGCATGCACTCAACTATACAGGCACATGTAAACTGCAGATGAATACACTCGGCAACGCGTGCGTATAGATAGCGGGTCGGCAGTATTCGTGGGATGCTGTGTTCGATAACTAAGCCGCTGGCGGCGACGTTTATTTCGCCGTCGTGCGCGGTGGCTTGCGGCGCTGCGGCTCGGCCGCCGGGCTGAAGCGCTCGAGCAGCTCTTGCGTCGCTTCCAAGCGTGCGCTGACTCGCGCGGCCTCGGCCTGGACCTGCTGCCGATGGGTGCGTTCCTGCTCCAATGCGTCGCGTGCGCCGGTTAATTCGCCCCGCAGCGTGTCCAGGCGGTGTGTGTCGTCGGCCCAGCGGGTCTGCAGCGCGGTGTGTTCGGCGGCCAGCAGCTTCAGGCCGTCCAGCGCCTGCTGCTGCCCTGTAGCGTCTTCGCGGGCTTGGCGCAGGTCCTGTTCCAGCCGCCCGTTGAGCTCGAGCAGGCGCTCGGCGTCGCGGTTGAGCTGCAGCAGCTCGTGGTTCTTTGCGGTCAGTGTCTCGTTGGCCTGGCGCAACGCGACCTGCAGTTCCTGCACCTGCTGCTCGTGCCGACGCTGCTCCTGCTCGCGCTGCTCCCGCACCGAGGTGCGGTAGTGCTCCAGCGCCTCACGTGCGTGCTGGTGCTTCTCCTCCAGCGAGCGGGCGTGCGCCTCGTGCTCGGCCACCCGGGTGGTCAGCCCGGCGACGCGTTCCTCCAACTGCCGCACCGTGGTGTTCGCCTCGGCGAGGGTCTCCCGTGCCTGCGCGTGCGCCTCGGTCTCGGCCTGCAACGCAGTTTCGGTGCGTTGCAATTGCGTGCTCAACGCGACCGCCTCCTGCCGCGAGGCTTCCAAGGCGGTCTCGCGCTCCTGTAGCTGCGCCTGGAAGCGTTCCTGGGCGGCGGCGATGGCGGCTTCGGCCTCCTCGTGCAGGCGCGCCGCAAGCCGGCCGACCAGATCCTGCAGCGCCTCGCTGACCGCGACCTTGGCGCCCACGCCTTGGCCGTCCTCTTCCTCTAGCTCCTTGAGGTATCGGTGAATCGTGGTCTTGGAGCCGGTGTTGCCCAGCGCCACCCGCACTGCATCGACGGAGGGGTGCTTGCCCTGCGCAACCAAGGCATCACGGGCCCGCTGCACATCGGATTTGAAGAGCCCACTTCGCGCCATGATCGTCTCCCGGTTATTTCGTAATGTATTACATACCATGTAATTACATACTATTTTGTACTCGGCGACAAGGCTCAACAAGCGCGCGTCTAAGGCGGGATAATGTGGAATTATCCCGTGTCAGCCGCCTGAGGCCTGCACCAGGGGGGGCATTCAGTACGAAACTGGAATGTGCCGCCGCGTGCTAGCGCTCGGTAAGCGCTGCATTTTCCGTTTGTCAGAATCATGGCCGGCAGCGTGCTGACGAGAAGCAAAAGCGGTCAAGGGCGCGCAGGCTCTCTTCATGAGCCCTGCCGCGTCTAGCCAACGTGGGTTCGGTACGCCAACAGCCGCAGCGCATTGAAAACCACGAGCAAGGTGGATCCTTCGTGAATAGCGACTGCTGGTCCGATCCCCAAGCCCAAAATCGTTGCGGGCACGAGGAAGGCGACAATGCTCAGGCTGACGAACACGTTCTGACGGATCACCTTGCGCGTGTGACGGCTCAAGTCCACCGCAAATGGCAGGTGGCGGAGGTCATCGGCCATCAGCGCGACATCCGCGGTCTCCAGTGCGACATCCGAACCCGCGGCGCCCATCGCGATGCCGACCGTGGCGCTGGCCATCGCCGGCGCGTCGTTGACGCCGTCACCCACCATCGCGACCTTGTCCTGCGCGCGCAGCTTGCGTATGGCCTCAACCTTGTCCTCGGGCATCAGGTCGCCCCAGGCCGCGTGATGCCGAGTGCGCGCAGTGCCTGCAGCGCCTCGGGTGCGCCCTCGCGCGCGGTGTCGAGCAGGCCGATGGCGCCCAGGTCGCGCTCACCCTGCCTGACCACCATCGAGGTGCGTCCGGCCTCGCGCAGTTGCGCGATGGCGGCCGCCGCCGATTCGCCCAGCGCCGCGACGCCGTCGGCGCCGAACATCTCGGCCTTGCCGATCCACACCGTCTCGCCGCCGAGCGTGGCGGTCACGCCACGGCCGATGAGGTTCTCCAGGCCGCTGGCGGACGGGATGTCGCGCTCGCCCAGCCGCTCGCGGCCATCCCGGGCGATGGCCGCGGCCAGCGGATGGTCGCTGAGCGACTCGACCGCGATCGCGACGGTGAGCAGTTCCTCTTCCGTCACCCCATCGACGGTGATGACATCGGTGATGCGCGGACGGCCTTCGGTCAGGGTGCCGGTCTTGTCGAAGGCCATGGCGTTGAGTGAGCCGAGTTCCTCCAGCGGCGCGCCCCCCTTGATCAGCACGCCGCCGCGCGCCGCGCGGGCGATACCCGACAGCACCGCGCTGGGCGTGGCGATCGCGAGCGCGCAGGGGCTGGCCGCCACCAGCACCGCCATTGCGCGATAGAAGCTGTCTCGGAAGGGCTCGTCGACGACCACCCAAGCGAACAGCAGCAGGACCGCCAATCCCAGCACCGCGGGCACGAAGATGCGCTCGAACCGGTCTGTGAAGCGCTGCGTCGGCGATTTGCGCGTCTCGGCCTCGCTGACCATCTTGACCACGCGCGCGAGGGCCGAATCGCTGGACTTGCGTGTGACCTCGATCTCGATCGCGCCGCTGCCGTTGATGGTGCCGGCGAATACGCGCGAGGCGGCATCGACGCCGTCGGGTCGCACGCGTGCCGTCGCGGGATCGTCCACCGGCCGCTTGTCGACCGGGATGCTCTCGCCGGTCACCGGCGCCTGGTTCACGCTGGAGGTGCCGAGTACGAGGAAGCCGTCGGCCGGCATCCGCTCGTTGGGCTTCACGAGCACCACGTCGCCGACGACGAGATCCTCGACTGCGATCTCCTGTACCTGTCCGTCGCGGCGTACCACGGCGGTGTCGGGCGCCAGCTCGGCCAAGGCCTCGATGGCGCGCTTGGCGCGGCCCATGGCGTAGTGTTCGAGCGCATGCCCGAGGCTGAACAGGAATAGCAGCAGCGCGCCCTCGGCCCAGGAACCGAGCGCCGCGGCGCCAGCGGCCGCGACCAGCATCAGCGTGTCGATCTCGAAGCGTTTCAGCTTCAAATTGTCGAATGCCTCGCGAAGCGTGTAGACGCCGCCGAAGAAGTACGCGCCAACGTAGCAGGCCAGCGGCAGCCACCCTGGCGCACCTGTGAAGAACTTTTCCACCAGGAAGCCGGTGAGGAGCAAGGCGCCGCAGACCAGCGAGAAGATCAATTCGGTATTCGGACCCAGCAAGCCGCCGTGCGCATGCGCCTTTCCATCCTTGCCATGCGCATGGCCGTCGCCCTCGCGATGCGCATGGGCCGCCCCGTCTTCGCCGTGCGTGTGTTGATCGTCGTCCATGGTCTTGACCGGAACGACCTGCATCCCGGCCAGGACCTTCAGGATGCGTTCTTCCGAGACCTCTCGGCGGTCGTACTCGACATGGACGAAGCCGGCCGCGCTGGCTTCGGCTTCCAGCACTCCCCAGAGCGATTTGAGTTGCTCGGCAACGGTGCGCGCACGGCGCTGGTGGCCGATCCCCTTCACCTCCCACAGGGCATGACCGTAGCGCTCGCTGATCGCCGCGCCCGCGCTTTCGACAACCTCGCGAATGCGGGCGAGCGGTACGACATCCGGGTTGTAGTGCACGCACATCTGTGCCGGCGCACCGTCAGAGCCCGGGCGCAGGTGTACCTGCTCGATCCCGTTGCGTCCCTCCAAATCGTCGATCAGCCGCTTGACACAGGCATCGGCCTCGTCAGGCACGTGGGGCAGGAGGATCTGAAGGTCGATGCGCAGCTTCTCGGTCATTGTCGTTTTCCCCAGGTATTAAGGGCTACGGGTGTGCTTGTCCGTTGACGCGCATGCCGGATCTGCCAACCAGCAGGCTCATGCGACGGGGTCATTGCTATCGGAACGTTTGTCTTCCCGAACGCTACGCAGGATCTCGATACCGCCCTTGAACGCAACGGCTGCGATCAGGGCGCCGGCTACCAGGTCTGGCCACGATGTGCCGAGCCAAAGCACGAGCCCCCCGGCCACGATCACGCCGCCATTGGAAATGAAGTCGTTGAAGCTGAAGGTTTCGGCCGCTTTCATGTTCACGTCCTCGGAACGAATGCGGCGCAACAACACCAGGCACCACAGATTGATCGCAGCGGCGGCGACCGCCAGTCCGATCATGACCGGACCGAGCGGCTCGGCCCCATACATCCACCGCCGGACGACGTCCGCCAGGACCGCCACGGCGAAGATCAGCAACATGATCCCCGAGACGGTCGCCGCACCGCGTTTCCAGACGGGGCGGCGATCGATGGCGAGGTAGCTCAGCAGATAGACGGCCGCATCCGAACCGTTGTCGACGGCGTTGGCGAGCAGGGCGCTGGAATCGGCCACCCAGCCCGCCACGCCCAGTCCCGCGAACAGCGCGAGGTTCCACAGCAGCACCTGCCGCAGGACGTTCTTCTGCCGGGCCAGATCCTGCGTCATGTCGCGTGCCGCTTCGGACGATGCGCGATGGCCCGCGCCGCGAACGTGGGCAGCACCAGCAGGGTCAGCACGGTCGCCGTGATCAGTCCGCCGATGACGACGGTCGCCAGCGGCTTCTGCACTTCGGCGCCGGATCCGGTCGCGATCGCCATCGGGATGAAGCCGACGATCGCCACCAGCGCCGTGGTGAGCACGGCGCGCAGCCGGTTGGCGGCGCCGGTCGCCGCCGCTTCCAGCGGCGCATCTCCGGCCGCGAGCCGTTCGCGGATGGCCTGCATCAGCACCAGGCCGTTGAGCGTGGCGACGCCGGAGACGGCGATGAAGCCGACCGCCGCCGACACCGAGAACGGCATGCCGCGCACCAGCAGTGCCAGGATGCCACCGACCAGCGCCAGCGGCACGCAGACGAAGACCAGCGCGGCCTCGCGGATCGTCCCGAGCGCCATGTACAGCAGGGCGCCGATCATCAGGAACACGATCGGGATCACCAGGGCCAGGCGTGCTTCGGCACGCTGCAGGTTCTCGAACTGCCCGCCCCAGTCCAGATAGACGCCACTGGGCAGGGCGATGTCGGCCACGGCGGCCTGCGCTTCCCCGACGAAGCCACCCAGGTCGCGGCCACGGACATTGGCCTGCACCACGATGCGGCGGCTGCCGTTGTTGCGGCTGATCTGGTTGGGACCCTCGCTGACGTCGATGCGCGCGACCGAGGACAGCGGCACCACGGTGCCGTTGGGGGCGACGACCGGCAGGGCGGCGAGCTGTGCCGGATCGTTGCGGTCGGCCTCGTCGAGCCGGATCACGACGTCGAAGCGACGGTCGCCCTCGAAGATCTTGCCGGCCGCTGTGCCGCCGATCCCGGCCGCCAGCGCCTCGCTGACGTCCGCCGCGGTCAGGCCGTACTGCGCCGCGGCGGCATGGTCGACCCGGACGGTGAGCGTGGGCAGGCCCGAGACCTGCTCCACGCGCACGTCCGCCGCGCCGTCGATGCCGCGCAGCTTCAGCGAGACCTGGTCGGCGATCGGCTGCAGGACGTCGAAGTCGTCGCCGAACACCATCACCGCCAGGTCCGTGCGCACGCCCGAGATCAGTTCGTTGAAGCGCAGTTCGATCGGCTGGCTGAACTCGAACGCGTTGCCGATCTGGTTGCCGACGATCGACTCCAGGCGGAGGATGAGGTCGTCCTTGCCCAGCGACCTGTCGGGCCACTCGGCGCGCGGCTTGAGCACGATCACGCTGTCGGAGATGTTGGTCGGCATGGGATCGATCGCCGCCTCCGCCGTACCCGTGCGCGAGAAGACCGTCTTGACCTCGGGTTCGCTGGTGATGGCCTTCTCCAGGGCCAACTGCATCGCCAGCGACTGTTCCAGCGAAGCGGACGGCACCCGCAGCGCCTGCATCGCCAGGTTGCCTTCGTCGAGGGTCGGCATGAACTCCCGGCCCAACGAGAGGAATGCCACGAAGCCGATGGCGAGCATGGCAACCGCACCAATCAGAACGCTGCGCGGTCGCGACACCGAGGTGCGGATAATCGGCTCGACCCTGCTGCGTACGAATCGGATGATGCGGGTCTCGTGCTCGGCGCTGTGCCCACCGTGCGATCCGTTCTCGTCCTCATGCGGCGGGGCGTGTCCGGGGGCGACCTTGGGCTCGCGCACGAACAGTGCGGCCATCGCCGGCACGAAGGTGAAGGAGAGGATGAACGCGCCGATCAGGGCGAGCATGAAGGTCGCGGCCATCGGCTGGAACGTTTTGCCCTCCACGCCCTGCAGCGTGAGGATCGGCGCGAACACCAGCAGGATGATCAACTGGCCGAACGCCGCGGGCCGCACCATCTTGCGCGCCGCCTGGATCGCCACGCCCAGCCGCTCTCCGGCGGAGAGCGACCTACCCAGTTCGGCCCGCTTCTGGCCGAGCATCAGCAGTGTCGCCTCGACCACGATCACCGCGCCGTCGACCAGGATGCCGAAGTCGAGCGCGCCCAGGCTCATCAGGTTGCCGCTGATCCCGAAGCGGTTCATGCCGATCACTGCGAACAGGAATGACAGCGGGATCACCAGCGCGGTGATCGCCGCGGCACGCATGTTGCCCAGCAGCAGGAACAGCACCACGATGACCAGCAGCGCGCCCTCGGTCAGGTTCCTGGCCACGGTCTTGATCGTGGAATTGACCAGCATGCTGCGGTCGAGGACGGGCTCGGCCACGATGCCGGCAGGCAGGGAGCGGTTGACCTCGGCCAGGCGCTCGGCCGCCGCCTGCGCCACCGTGCGGCTGTTGCCGCCGGCGATCATCAGCGCCGTGCCGAGCACCGCTTCGTGGCCGTCGCGTGTGGCGGCGCCCAACCGCGGCGCCTGTCCGAGCCCGACGCTGGCCACGTCTGAGACACGGATCACCACGCCGCCGCGATTGGCAATCGGCGCCTGCGCCAGGTCGTCGACCGTCTGCGCCAGGGCATCGGCGCGGACGACCAGCCCTTCGCCGGCGCGCTGGACGAAGCCCGCGCCGGCCTGGACGTTGGAGCGTTCCAGCGCTTGCACCAGTTCTCCCAGGCCGATGCCGTAGGCAGCCAGCCGTTCGGCATTCGGACGGACGGCGTACTCCTTGACGTAACCGCCGATCGTGTCGACGCCGGCCAGGCCGGGTGTCGAGCGCATCTGCGGCGCGATGATCCAGTCCTGCACCGTGCGCAGGTAGGTGGCGCGCTCCTGCGCCGTCGCGAGCCGGTCACCCTCGGGGGTCAGGTAGATCTCGTCGGCCTGCCAGCCGGGCGCGTTCGGCTTGCCGACGTTCGCCGGGTCGAACGGCACGTAGTCCACCGTCCACATCAGCACTTCGCCGAGGCCGGTCGTGACCGGCGACATCATCGGCGTTACGCCCTCGGGCAGGTCCTCCTGCACCTCGCGCATGCGTTCGGCCACCTGCTGGCGCGCGAAGTAGATGTCGGTCTGGTCGGTGAAGATCGCCGTGACCTGCGAGAAGCCGTTGCGCGAGAGCGAACGCGTGCTGGTCAGCCCCGGGATGCCGGCCAGCGCTGTTTCGAGCGGGAAAGTGACCTGGCGCTCGATCTGCCCCGGGGCGAGCGCGGGCGCGATGGTGTTGATCTGCACCTGCCGGTTGGTGATGTCCGGCACGGCGTCGATCGGCAGCTTGCTGAGCTGGAACAGGCCGTATGCGGCGATGACCGCCGCCACGAAGACCACTGCCCAGCGGAAGCGGACCGCCGTTTCAATGATGAGTTTGAACATGATGGCGTCCTCAGTGGCCGTGCTCGGCCTCGCCCTTGGCGAGTTCGGCCTTCAGCAGGAACGCGTTGGTCGCGGCGACGCGTTCGTCGCCCGACAGCCCGTTGAGGATCTCGATGCGACTGCCGGCGCGACGTCCCGCGAGCACCGGGGTGGCACGGAAGCCGTCGTCGCCGGCCACGAACACGACCGACCGGCCCTCCACCGTCTGCACGGCGTCGGCGGGCACAGTCAGGGCCTCGCCGTTTGCCGCGGCCACGACGATGCCGGAGACGGGCGAGCCCGCCGGCGGCAGCGGGCCGGACTCGGCGCGCGCGCGGATGATGGCCATGCCCCCTTGTTCACGCACATCGGCGGCCACCCCGATCACGAGTGCACTGAAGCTTCCATTCGTGCCAGTGACTTCGACGCGCGCACCGGGCGCGATCTGCGCGGCGAGCGCGGGCGGAGCGGAAAAGACGAGTTCGGTCTGAGAGGGATCGGCCACATTGGCCACGACGTCGCCCGCGGCGACGAAGCCGCCGGGCGTCACCTGGACCGCGCCGACGACGCCGGACACCGGGCTGGTGATGGTCACGCGTCCGCCCGCGTTCGGCGAGCCGGCCGCAGCGACCTCCGCTGCTGCGGCCCGGGACGCCGCATCGGCCGCCAGCGAGCGGGCGCGGGACGCCTCGAGTTCCTGCCGGGCGACGACGCCCTGGGTCACCAGCGCCTGGTCGCGCTGGTAGACCAGCCGTGCCGCTTCGGCCTCGGCGCGTGCGGCCTCCGCGCCCGCCCGCATCGTCGCCGCTTCGCCGCTCACGATCACCGCGAGCGGCTGGCCGGCGCGGACAGGAGTGCCGGGTGCCACGATGACGCGCTCGACGCGGCCGCCGACCGAGGCGGCAACGGAGGCGCGTGCGCCGATGGCGGACTCGACGCGACCGCTCAGGCGCGTCTCGCTGCCGCCGCCCCGGCCCAGGGCCACGACCTGGATGCCCGACGCCTCGATCTGCTGCTGCGTCAGCGCGACCAGGCCTTCCTCGCCCTCGGCCTCGCCAACGGCCTCTTCCTCGCCGTGGTCGTCATGCTCGCCCTTCTCGTCATGGCCATCATCGTCGGCGCGACTCGCCGGGGTGGGGCCGGCGTCCTGCCCACCGGTGAGCTTGGCAAGGCCGTAGCCTGCGATGACGGCGAACAGGAGCGCCGCGGCGAACATCATCAGTCGCCTGGTATCGGTTCTCATCGGGAATCTCCAAACGGGGCGCGGCCTTCCAGGCGCGCCAGGTCGATTTCGGCACGGACGCGCGCGATCCGCGCGTCCACGGCGGCGTTGCGCGAGGCGATCAGCGCCGCACGTGTGCTGCGAAGTTCCAGCTGCGAGATACGGCCGGCCTCGAAGCCGATGCGGGACAGGCGATAGGCCTCTTCGGCGGCTGCGACGCCGTTGTCGGCGGCGCGCGGCGTAGGCGGCGCGGATGCCGCCCCGATTGCGGTCGAACAGCGGCACGGTCAGTTCGATGCCGACCGTGAACGCCTCATCGTCGGTTTCCCGGTATCGGCGCATGCCGACGGCGGCGGTGACATCCGGGCGTGCGCGGCGCTGTTCGACCGTGACCAGCCGGCTGGCGGTGTCGAGTTCGGCCTCGGCGACCTGCACCGCCAGCGGGTCGTCTTGCCCCGCTGCGGGCTGACCCGGCGCACGGTCGAGCAGGCTCGCGCCGATGGCCTGGACCGGTCGCTCGAGCATGGCGATCGCCGACAACCGTGCGAACGCGCCGTCACGAAGCGCGCGGGCTTCATCCACCGTGGCCCTCGCGGATTCGACCTCGCTCCGGGCCTGGATGCCCCGCAGGGTGGCTTCGCGCCCTTGCTCGACCATCGCGGCGACTCCGCGCGCATCCTGCTCGGTCAGCGCAAGTGCCTCGGCGGCTAAGTCGTGGCGGCGTGCCGCGGCTTCGGCCTCGGCGTAGGCTAGCGCCAACTGCGCCGCGACCTGCCAGCGGGCCTGTTCGCGGCGCAGGCCGGCTGCGTCGGCGTCGGTGCGCGCCGCCTGGATCCGGGCGCTGCGCTGGCCGAACAGTTCGAGTGGCTGGTTGATCGTCAGGGTTGTTTCGGCGTTGCCGACGCCGCTGTACGGGCCGGTGCCGTAGACGTTCTCCCGGTCGTACGCGATCGAGGGGTTGGGCAGGGCCCGCGCCTGCTCGGCGCGGGCGACGGCCGCGTCGTAACGGGCAACGGCTTCGAGCGACGACGGCAGTGCGTCGAGTCGAGCGATCAGGTCTTCATAGGGCGGCGCGGTGTCGGCGACGGGTTCGATCGCCATCGAGGGCGGCGTGAACGTCAGTGCGGCCACCGCGACCCCGACCGCCATGAGCGGCCGGACAAGGTGCGTGAGCATGGGAACTCCTGGAACAAAGGTTGACGTGGGAGCCCGTCCTTACGGGCACGGCACGTCAGCTCTGCGGAGGTCTCATCGGTCCTTCGGACAGCGCAGATGCACGACTGGGGTCATGCTGTGCGTGCTGAACGACGTGCGCGGCGGGGTAAACAACGGCGGCACTGCCAAAGAAATTGGCTGTCGAATGATGGCAATGGTTGTGGACACAACCACCATGCGCGCTGTCCGGAGCGTCGCCCTCACCAGCCTCATCCGGGGGCGCCGGTCCAGCGTGATCGCTTGCTGCGTGAGTGTCGACTTCGAACGAGCAAACGAATGCATCGGCCACAGGCATGATCACCAACACTGCGACAAGCAGCGCGGCGATAAAACCTCTCAGTCGGAGAAGGGGACGGTTCATCTTTCGCAAAATATCAGGCTCGCGTATCCGGATACAATTACAACGCCGGTCGAAGACCTCAACCGACTGCAGGCCCGCCACTCTCTTCCTGGCACGACACGCATCTGGTGCCACGGAGTTCCTGCCGCGCACCGCGCATCACTCGGACGGCGGATCGCAGAAACAGCAGCAGCAAGGCGGAGGCGATTACCAAGTCTGGCCAGCCCGCCCCGAACACCCACACCGCAAAAGCCGCCAACAAGACCGCGCAGCCCTCATAGATATCGTTCCGGGAGCACTCCCAGGCGGAGGACAGGTTGATGTCGCCGTTTCGATGCGGGGTCAGCAGCCAGAGGCAGAATGCGTTGGCGGACAGGTTCAGCACCCCCGCCAGTCCCATCGCCTCGAATACAGGCACGCCGGGGTTCTTGAGCCGCCACGCGATCTGGGCCGCGACCGCAACTGCTGCGCCCAGGATCAGCAGCCCTTTGAGGAAGGCAACTTTGGCTTTGGTCTGCAGGGACGAGCCAACGACGGCCAGGCTGACCGCGTACGTGAGGGCATCGCCAAGGTTGTCCAGCCCACCTGACAGCAGTGAGGAAGAACGGCTGAACCAAGCCGCGCCCATCATCATGACGAAGGTGGCGAGATTGATGGCCAGCACGATTTTCAAGGTGCGTCGCTGTGAGGCTTGCATCGACGCCACATCCACGATATTTCCACAGTCGCCGCAATCAGACATCGCCAACTCCGTTAGCCAATATCAAGACTTCAATCGCGATCAGCTCGATCGCATACACCGGTTGCGTCCACTAGCAGATCCAGTCCATTGGCGGCCAGGCCACAGGGTTAGGCAATCCTCCAGCCAATGAAGGCCATCGCGGCATTCGGCACCAGTGCAATCCACAGCGCGCCCTTTTCCCGGGATTCCCTGGTCTGGTGGCAGTGAGGGTCGACTCAGGGTAAAGTCCGTAGCCGCTACAGACTCAAGCGGGGTGCCCATGAAGATCAGCGAAGCCGCCGCCGCCAGCGGCTGCCACCTGGAAACCTATCGCGTCTACGCGCAGGCAGACGTGGAGCGGTTGCGGTTCGTCAGCCGCGGGCGCGAGCTGGGTTTCAGCCTGGAGGAGATCCGCAGCCTGCTGCGCCTGAATGACGATCCGAAGCTGTCGTGCGGCGACGTCGATGCGCTGGCGCGCGTGCACTTGACCGACATCCACCAGCGGCTTGAGGCACTGACGCGCATGGCAGGTGAATTGGAACGGGTGATCCTCCAGTGCGCCGGCGGCGAGCGAGGCGCGTGCGCCATCCTCGGGGCATTGCGGTGTACGAGTGACCACTCGGCGTCGTGTGCGAACCAGGAAGGCTGCCGATGACCTTGGATCGCTATCTAGAGGCTGCGATCCGAGAGAACACGCAGCGCAGCTACGCCTCGGCGCTGCGGCACTTCGAGGTCGAATGGGGCGGCCACCTGCCAGCCACGCCGGACAGCGTGGCCCGTTATCTGCTGGCATCGCGAGCACGGGTTCGTCGATCCCACCCGCGCGCCATTGGTGCGCAAAGTGCTCAAGGGCATCCAGACGGTGCACCCCTCGGTGGAGAAGCAGGCCGAGCCGTTGCAACTTACCCTACTGACACAGGTCGACGACTGGCTCCGCACTGCGATCTCGGTCGCCCGCGAACGCGGCGATCGCGCGGACGAGCTGCGCCATCGCCGCGACCGATCCCTGATCCTGCTCGGCTTCTGGCGCGGCTTCCGCGGCGATGAACTGATCCGCGTGCAAGTCGAACACTTGCGTCTAGTCCCGGGCGACGGGATGACCTGTTTCCTGCCGCGCAGCAAAGGCGACCGTCAGGCCTCGGGCACCAGCTACAAGGTGCCAGCGCTATCGCGATTGTGCCCGGTGACTGCGATCGTGGATTGGACGACCACGGCCGCCCTGACGGAGGGGCCGGTGTTCCGCGGTATCGACCGCTGGGGCCGTGTGAGCGAGACGCCACTGCATCCGAACAGCCTGATCCCGCTGCTGCGCAGCCTGCTCGCCGCGGCGGGGCTCCCAGATGCCGCGACCTACAGCAGCCATTCCCTGCGCCGCGGTTTCGCCGGTTGGGCCAATGCGAACGGCTGGGACGTGAAAGCATTGATGGAATACGTCGGCTGGCGCGACGTGCACTCGGCGATGCGCTACCTCGACGGCAGCGACCCATTTGCGCGCCATCGTATCGAGGCGAGCCTGCCGCCGCCTGCGTTACCTGCACCTTGACCAAATGAGGCTTCAATGGCGTCGATCGAACGGACCGCGTATCCCCTGTTCAAACGCAATCCCGTCGTCCGCGAATTGGTCGTCGCCTACACGCCCACCGACGCCGAACTGACCTTCATTGCCGACAATGCCCGGCAACCCGGCCATCGATTGATCTTGGCAATCTTGCTGAAATCTTTCCAGCGACTGGGCTATTTCCCCGCAATCGATGAAGTGCCCGCAGGGGTCATCCGGCACCTCCGCAATGCGCTGCGGTTCCGGGTCCAGATCAAGCCCGCCGACATCGCGCCGAACAAGCGCTACCGCTATTTCCAGCGGATCCGGGCCTATCTGCAGGTCCGGGCCTATGCCGACGGCGGCCTCGACGTGGCGGCCCGCGCCATCCATGAAGCCGCCGCCGTCATGGACAATCCGGCCGACCTGATCAATGTGGCGATCGAACAGCTCGTACGCGACCGGATCGAGTTGCCCGCGTTCTCCGCCCTGGATCGCCTGGCCCGCCGAGTTCGCACCCTGGTCAATGGCCGTTACTTCGCCCTCATCGACAAGCGGCTGACGGCGGACGAGAAGCAACGGCTGGACGATCTGCTGGTCGTCACCGACGCTCGCATCAAGAGCCCGCTGCAGGCCATCAAGCGGCTGCCGAAACGATCTTCTCTGCAGCACTTCCAGGAACTGCTCGACCACATCGCGGCGTTGGACGAGTTGGTCGGCAGCGAACGGCACCTGGCGGACGTGCCGGAACTCAAGCGCAAGCACTTCGCCGCCGAAGCCCGGGTACTGGACGCTGCCGAGTTGCGCGATTTCGGCCCGGCCAAACGACACGCGCTGCTGCTGTGCCTGATCCATCGCGCCCGGGTGCAGACCCGCGACGACCTAGCTGAGATGTTCATCAAACGCATGGGCAATCTCCACAACCGCGGCAAGGAGGAACTGGAGCGGCTGCGTGCGCGCTACCGCGAGAAGACCGAGGCCATCGTCGCCACGATGTCGGATGTGATCCAGGTGCTCGACCGTCACCCGGGCGACACCGACGCAGGACGGGAGATTCGCCGCCTGGTCAGCACGCGCGGGGGCGTCCAGACCCTGCAGGCTGACTGCGATGCCATCGCCGCCCACAGCGGCGACAACCACCTGCCGCTGCTGTGGCCGTTCTACAAGAGCCACCGCGCCACCATCCTGCGCATGGTGCGCATGCTGGACCTGGAATCCACCACCGAAGGCCGTTCGTTGATCGACGCTATCGAGCTGATCCTGTCGCAGGAGCGTGCCCGCGGCGACTGGCTGGACGAACCGGTCGATCTGGCGTTCACGACCCAGCTCTGGCGAAAGACCATCACCCACCGCACCGAGCAGGGCGAGGAACGCATCCACCGCCGCCTGTTCGAGGTGTGCGTGTTCTCCTCACTGGCCAACGAACTGAAATCCGGCGATGTGGCCGTGCGCGGTTCGGAAACCTACGCCGATTACCGCGAGCAGTTGCTGCCCTGGGAGCAGTGCGAGCCGTTGCTGGACGACTACTGTCGCCAAGTGGGTTTACCGGCCTCCGCGGTGGGATTCGTCAATGCCTTGCAGTCCAAGCTGATGCAAGTCGCGGACCTGACGGATCAGGGTTACCTGGAGAACGGCCAGGTGATCATCGGCGACGACGGGTTTCCGGTGCTCAAGCGCCACAAGGCCAAGGACATGAGCAGCGGCGCTCGCGCCCTGGAGACCGCGATCCTCGACCGCCTGCGCGAGCGCAGTGTCATCGAGATCCTCTGTGAAGTGGCGCACTGGACCCGCTGGCCGCGGCATTTCGGACCGCTGTCCGGGTCCGACACCAAGATCGACCAGCCCACCGAACGCTACGTGCTGACGGCGTTTACCTATGGTTGCAACCTCGGCCCGGCCCAGGCCGCACGGCATCTGCGAGGCGCTGCGTCGGCGCACATGCTGTCGTTCGTCAATCGCCGTCACGTGGATGCGAACAAGCTGGCAGCGGCCTGCCGCGACATCATCAACAGTTACGCCGCCCTGCAGCTTCCCAAATTCTGGGGCGATGGCAAGCGCGCCGCGGCCGACGGCACCAAGTACGACCTGTACGACCAGAACCTGCTGGCGTCGTACCACATCCGTTATGGCGGCTACGGCGGCATTGCCTATCACCATGTGTCCGACACCTACGTGGCGCTCTTCAGTCACTTCATCCCGTGCGGCGTCTGGGAAGCGGTGTACATCATCGACGGGCTGCTGAAGAACACCTCCTACATCCAACCCGACACCGTCCATGCCGATACCCAGGGTCAGTCGCTGCCGGTATTCGGGCTGTCGCACTTGCTGGGCATCCAGCTGATGCCGCGCATCCGCAACTGGCGCGACTACCGGTTCTTCCGTCCGGACGAGGACAGCCGCTACGAGCACATCGATGCGCTGTTCCGGGAAGATGTGGACTGGGACCTGATCGAGACCCACTGGAAGGATCTGATGCAGGTCGTGCTATCGATCAAGTCCGGCAAGATCGCGGCCTCGACGCTGCTGCGCAAGCTGGGCAACTACAGCCGCAAGAACCGCCTGTACCAGGCCTTCCGGGCACTCGGTGCTGCGGTGCGCACGTTGTTCCTGCTGCAATACATTTCCGATCGCGAGCTACGCGAACAGATCACGGCCTCCACCAACAAGGTCGAAGCCTATAATGGGTTTTCGAAGTATTTCTTCTTCGGCGGAGAGGGTGTGATCGCCGATAACGACCCGCTCGAACAGGAGAAGGCGGTCAAGTACAACGACCTGGTCGCCAACGCCGTCATCTTTCATAACGTGGTCGAACAGACCCGCATCATCAAGACGCTGATGCGAGCGGGTTGGAAGATCACCCCGGAGGACGTGGCGGCGCTCAGTCCCTACGTGACCCGCCACGTGAAGCGGTTCGGCGATTACCTGATCGACGTGGACGCGCTTCCGGAACCGTACGAAATCGAGCTGGCCCTGGCGGCGTAGCGTGGGTCAACCGGTACTGCCACAGCAGGGACTATGTTGCTGGATGGGCGGGCACGGTACCGTGCCGTAGGAACAGAACACGCAGCAATCGCCTGTTTTCGGGCGCAGGAGCGTGTGGCAGGCCGAGCACTCGTAAAAGAATTGGCACGCCGTAGTGGGCATGGTTTCGGTCGCCTGGTGCCCGCATGTCGGGCACGTGAGCGTGCTTTGCAACTGCACCTCAGCCACCGTTCGCTTTCGCCTTTGCAGTGGCTGGAAAACCGGCGTCGGTGATGGCCTTCGCGATGGCGGCCGCGTTGGTGCGCTCGGCATCGAATGCCACCGTCACGGTGGCGGCTCGGGTGTCAATACGCTTCGCCGTCACGCCCGGCACTGTATCCAACGCCTTTTCGATCGTGATGCTGCACGCCGGGCAGGTCATGTTCTCCACCTGCAGGACGACCTGCTTAGGGGTAGCCGCCCAAGCCAAGCCCATCCATGCCGTGAATACCAAACTGAGAAGAATCTTGCGCATGTGGGACTCCTACAGGAACCAACCGATGTAGTAGGGAAAGAGCAGCAGCAGAGCGATCAGGCCGGTAGCGATCCATAGCCAGCGCCGGCGGCGTCGCAATCGCGAGGGATCGACGCAGGCGCCGTCGATGCGACAGCGCGAGGCCGGGCCATAGAGCATCCAGAACGCCCAGCCCAGGCACACCAACGTGGCCGCGCTGAACCACGGACGCCACGCGTCCAGGGCAGTGAGATTGGCGATCCAGGCACCGCTGATACCCAACAGGACCAGCACCAGGGGCACGACGCAACACACGGACGCGCCAATGGCCGCGACGGCGGCGCCCAAGAGGGCGGGCAGGGAGGACTGTGGGGGAGGTTGGACCATACCCGCATGGTAATCTCCGTACCTAAGTACGGAGTCAAGCTGATGGCCACCCACGTAATGACAATCAGCCGGCTGGCCGCGGCCGCTGGTGTGCATGTCGAAACGGTCCGTTACTACCAGCGGCGAGGCCTGCTGCCGGAGCCTGAGCGCCCAATGGGCAGCGTCCGCCGGTACGGGCCCAACGAAGTCGGCCGACTTCAGTTCATTCGCAGAGCACAGGCGATGGGATTCAGTCTCGACGAGATAGCGGGGCTGTTGGAGGTCAAAGGCCAACGCGCTTGCGAGCAGACTCGGCGGCTGACCGAACAGAAATTGGCCGAGGTACGGCGGCGTCTGGATGAGCTACGACAATTGGAAGTCGACCTTGAGCATTTGGTGGAGGAGTGTCGCCACGTGGTGACAGGCGCACCGTGCCCGACGCTCGATCTTCTGGCGCAACCGGCCGAGAAGAAAAATATCGACTAAGTCATTACGACGAAAGAATTATTTGAGTTCTGTGGGGCATTTTTACGCGTATCTCGGCTGAACCCCTACATGAAAGGTCACAAGACCGACACGGCCCTGGCAATCTTCAACAGCCCGCACTCGATCAGGTTCCCGGACTATGTCCAGCGTGCCATCACCTAACCGGGTCCTGCTCTCAGCGGCCGGATCGGGCAAGACCACGTTGCTGGTCCGGCAGGCCTTGGAGCGGCCCGAGCGTCGCATCGCGATTGTCACCTACACGCTGGAGAATCTAGAAGAGATCCGGCGCTCGTTTGAGGTCCACGCCGGTGCGGTCCCCGCGCATGTCACCTTGCACAGCTGGTATGGCTTCCTGCTGCGCCAGTGCATCCGCCCGTACCAGGCGGCACTGTGCCCTGAGCCTCGTATCGAGACCATCCTGTTCGTAGAAGGTGTCACCAACAACCGGGCTCCACGCACCCAGGTGGCGCGCCACTACCTGGCAGGCAACCGGATGTATTCGGACCGGGCCGCCGACTTTGCTGTGCGCTGCGATGAGCTGACCCAAGGTCAGGTCATGGCACGCCTGGCGGCCATGTACGACGAGCTCTACATCGACGAAGTTCAGGACCTGGCCGGCTTTGATCTGGATCTGGTCGAGCGGCTGTTGAAGAGCGATATCGCCATCACGTTGGTGGGTGATACGCGCCAGGCGACGTATGCGACCAACTATGCGCAAAGGCATAGTCAATATCGCGGACCGAACTTGGCGGCGTTATTCCAGATCTGGGAGTCGGACGGCTTATGCCAGCTCGACCACCGTCTCATCAGTCTGCGCTGCGTCCAGGCCCTGTGCGATATGGCTGACACGCTCTATCCGCAGATGCCCCGCACCGAATCAGGCAATGGCGAGGTCACCGGGCACGATGGCATCTTCCTCGTCGCTCCAGGGGATGTTGCCGCGTACATGCAGGAGTTTGCCCTACCGTGCTCCGGCATGACCGGCGGCAAACCTGCGACGGAATGCCTGCGGTGAACTTCGGGCAGAGCAAGGGCCGCACCTACAGTCGGGTCCTTATCTTCCCCAATGGGCCGTTGACGCAGTACCTGCGCACGGCCGATGCGGCGCGCATCACCGCGCCACCGAAGTACTACGTAGCCTTCACCCGGGCGCGGCAAAGCGTGGCCTTTGTGTATGCCGGCGCGTGCGCTTTGCCGGGTCATCAGCTCTATGCGCCTGCCTGTGCAGACGCATAGAGCCGCCGGCAGTGATCACATCTTCTTCAAGGGTGCCGCGGTGGGTGGCGGCGGCACCGGTCCCGGGTCGTTGAAGCAAAGCATGACCTGATCGATGCCGAATTGGTCAGCCAGCACGCGGGCGGTCACCGCGTGCACCAGGTCCAGGTCGACCGAGGGCGCAGCGACCGTGATGGTGGCCGCGATCGCGCGGCCATGCTCTTTGGCGGGGACTAGGCGCAGGTCATCGACCGCCTTCACGCCGGGGTCGGTAAACATCGCCGCACGCACCTGTTCCAGGTTGATCTCGTTCATGGTGTCGAAGACTCCAAGGCGCTGCCACCGGCGCGGGGAGTTCGGTCGCGATGCAGCCAACGATAGAGCACCGGCAGCACCAGCAAGGTCAATGTGGTGGATGAGACGATGCCGCCGATGACCACGGTGGCCAGCGGCCGTTGCACCTCCGAGCCGGCACCGATATTCAAGGCCATGGGCAGGAACCCGAGCGAGGCCACCAGGGCGGTCATCAGCACCGGGCGCAGGCGTCCAAGGGCGCCGTCCCGGACAGCGTCGTCCAGAGCATCGCCCTGTTCGCGCAGGCGGCGGATGAAGGCGATCATGACCAGCCCGTTGAGCACAGCCACGCCCGACAGCGCGATGAAGCCCACGCCGGCGGAGATCGACAGCGGAATCCCCCGCAGGGCCAGCGCCAGCACCCCGCCCGTCAGCGCCAGTGGAACGCCACTGAACACGATGGCCGCATCCTTGGCCGAGCCGAAGGCCATGAACAGCAGGGCGAAGATCAACGCCAGTGTCACCGGAACCACCACCCCCAGGCGTTGGCTGGCCGAGATCAGCTGCTCGAAGGTGCCGCCGTAGTCGATCCAGTAGCCCTCCGGAAGCCTCACATCCTGGCCGATGCGCGTGCGCAACTCGCCGACGAACCCGCCCAGATCGCGCTCGCGCACGTTGGCGGTGATCACCACCCGCCGCTTGCCATTCTCGCGGTTGATCTGATTGGGCCCGCGCTCCACCTGGATCTTCGCCACTTCCCGCAGCGGCACCGTACGAGGCCCACCATTGGCGCCGGTGGCCAGGCGGCTGGACTCGTCCACGCTGGCGCTTTCCGGCAGTGGAATGGGCAGATCTGCCAGCACAGCCGGGTCTTGGCGCTGCGATTCGGGCAGGCGCACGACCAGGTCGAAGCGGCGGTCGCCCTCGATCAACTGGCCGGCGACACTGCCCCCAATGGCGGTGGCCACCGTTTCTTGCACGTCGCCCGGGTTCAGGCCATACCGAGCCAATGCCGCCGGATCTGGTGTGATGGTCAGCAGCGGCAGGCCGGTGACCTGCTCGGCCTTGACATCCTCTGCGCCGGGGACGCTGCGCATGATCCGCTCGACCCGGCTGGCCAGACGGGTCAGCTGGTCGAGGTTGTCACCGTAGACCTTGACCGCAACGTCAGAGCGGACGCCGGAGATCAGCTCGTTCGTGCGCATCTGGATAGGCTGGGTGAACTCGTAATTGCTGCCCGGAATTTCCTTGGCCGCTGCCTCCAGCTCTTCTACCAGCTCGGCCTTGGGCTTGCGCGGGTCGGGCCACTGGTCGCGGGGCTTGAGCATCAGGAAGGTGTCGGCCATCGACGGCGGCATCGGGTCGGTGGCCACCTCGGCGGTGCCGATCTTGGAGAAGATGTTGGCCACTTCCGGGAACTGGGCCAAGCGCTTCTCCAGGGTTTCCTGCATGGCCACCGACTGCTCCAGGCTGGTGCCGGGGATACGCATGGGCTGCAAAGTGATGTCGCCTTCATCCAGGCTCGGCACGAACTCCGAGCCCAGGCGGGTGGCCAACACGCCACACCCCACCACCAGCACGGCCGCGCCGGTCAGCACCACAACCCGCCGGCGCAGCGCCCAATCCAGCAGCGGCGTGTAGCGAGCGCGTGACCAGCGCATCAGGCGGTTGTCGTGCTCAGCCACACGACCGCGCAGGAAGGTGGCGATCGCCGCCGGCACGAAGGTCAGCGACAGCACCATGGCACCGGTCAGGGCCAGCACCACGGTGATGGCCATCGGGTGGAACATTTTCCCTTCCACCCCCGACAGCGCAAAGATCGGCAGGTAGACCGCCGCGATGATGCCCAGACCGAACAGGCTGGGACGGATCACCTCAGCGGTGGCCGAGGCGGTCAGGTCAAAACGCTCCTCATCGTTGAGCTGGCGGCCCAGCGCGTGCTGCGCCTCCCCGAATCGGCGCAGACAGTTCTCGATGATGATCACCGCCCCGTCCACGATCAGGCCGAAGTCCAGTGCGCCCAGGCTCATCAGGTTGCCCGACACGCCGCCACGGACCATGCCGATGATGGTGAACAGCATCGCCAGCGGAATCACTGCGGCGGTGATCAGCGAAGCGCGCACATTGCCCAGCAGCAGGAACAGCACCACCACGACCAGCAGCGCGCCCTCGATCAGGTTCTTGGACACGGTATTGATGGTGCGGTCCACCAGCGCGGTGCGGTCATACACGGCTTTGGCATGCACGCCCGGGGGCAAGCTGGCGTTGGCGGCGGCCAGCTTGGCCGCGGCCGCCTGGGAGACCTCCCGGCTGTTGGCGCCAAACAGCATGAAGGCGGTACCGACCACGACCTCATGGCCATTCTGGGTGGCCGCGCCCGTGCGCAGCTCCTTGCCTTCGCCGACGCTTGCGACATCGCGCACCCGAATGGGCACGCCATCGCGCCGGTCCAGCACGATGTTGCCGATCGCCTCCAGATTGGCCAACTGGCCGGGCACGCGCACCAGGAACTGCTGGCCGTTGCGTTCGATGTAGCCGGCGCCGATGTTCTGGTTGTTGCGCATGACCGCGGCGACTACGTCGTTCAACGTGAAGCCCAGCGCCACCAGCTGGGCCGGATCCGGGGTGATGTGGATCTGCCGCTCAAAGCCGCCGATGGTGTTGACCTCGGTGACGCCGGGCGTGGTGCGCAGCTGCGGCCGGATCACCCAATCCTGCAGGGTGCGCAGGTCCGTGGCCGTGTACGGGGTGCCGTCGGGCTTGCGGGCATTGGGCTCGGCCTCCACGGTGTACATGAAGATCTCGCCCAG
>QFNC01000213.1 GCA_003240695.1 Pseudoxanthomonas suwonensis
CTTCCGGTACAACGAGGACCCGATGGCGATGGTCCAGGCGATCGAGAACGGCGAGGTCGACATCACCCAGCCGCAGGCCACCGCGGACGTCCTCCAGGCGGCCGAGGGGATCGAGGGCGTCACCGTCGACACCGGCGACGGCGCGACCTACGAGCACGTCGACCTCACCTTCGACAACAACGGCCCCTTCGACCCGGCGACCTACGACGGCGACGAGGAGAAGGCCAAGAAGGTGCGCCAGGCGTTCCTCATGACGATCCCGCGCGAGCAGATCGTCGAGACGATCATCAAGCCGCTCAACGACGCCGCGGTCGTCCGCGACTCGCTCTACCAGGTGCCCGGCGCACCGATGTACGACGGCGTGGTGGAGAACAACGGCAGCGACATGTACCCGGCGGCCGCCGACATCGAGGGCGCCAAGGCGCTCCTCGAGGAGGCCGGCGTCGAGGCGCCCGAGGTGCGCTTCCTCTACGGTGCGTCCAACCAGCGCCGCGCCCAGCAGTTCCAGCTCATCAAGGAATCGCAGTCGACCACCACCGGTGTGTCGAACGCCGACGCCAACTGGCGGTCCGGAGCGCAGAACAACTACGGCGGCTTCAGCAGCGAGGAGGTCGACGGGATGCTCGACGATCTCCTCAGCGAGACCGACGAGGCCGCGCAGGAGGAGGGCATCGCCGAGGTCGAGCGGGCCCTGCTCGAGGACGGCTTCGGTGTGCCGATCTTCCAGCACCCCGAGCTCCTCATCTACCGCGACCGCGTCCAGGGCGCCAGCTCCACCACGGTGTCCCGGCCCCGCGGTACCCTCCGTCCGCCGCGTGATCGGACCCGGTGGCGTCACCCCGTTCCACGGGTGGCGCCACCGGTGAGGTTCACCGGCCCAGAGCCCGCCGGAAGCCCCTATGCTCACATTCCTGCTCCGCCGATTCCTGTCCTCGGCCCTCGTCCTGCTCGTCGTCTCCTTCGTCATCTATCTGCTGCTCGACGCGGCGATGGACTACTACTACGACCTGCGGACCTCGACCTCGCCGAACATCGCCGCGCTCTACGAGAGCCGCACG
>QFNC01000057.1 GCA_003240695.1 Pseudoxanthomonas suwonensis
GATGGACGAAGGCCTGCGCTTCGCGATCCGCGAAGGCGGCCGCACCGTCGGCGCCGGCGTGGTGGCGAAGATCCTGAAGTAAGCGATATCGCACGGGGCCGGGCAACCGGCACCGTGCAGGCTCCGGGCGGCGTCGCTGACGCCGCCGGATGCCGATACGAGAGCAGGGCGGCGTAGGCCGCCGTTGCTTTTTTCGAAAATCCGGTTCCAGGTCAGTACGCCAGTAGCTCAACTGGCAGAGCAGCGGTCTCCAAAACCGCAGGTTGGGGGTTCGAGTCCCTCCTGGCGTGCCACTTCGGAACCTTCCTCAAGCCGTCGGGTCTGTTGCGATCCATTCCCTCGGCGGTCACCTGTAGCGGTTGTTGATGAACACCAAGGCAGTCCAGAACAAATCCGCGCCGTCGTCTGCCACCTCGGCTGCCGACATCGCCAAGTACGTGGTGGCCGTGCTGCTGCTGGCAGCGGGCGTGTTCGCGTATTACTGGTTCAACGGGCAATGGCCATCCGCCGTTCGCGTCATGGCGGTGGTGGGCGGGCTGGCCGCGGCGCTGGTGCTGTTCATGACCACGGCCAAGGGCGCGCAAACGCGCGAATTCCTGGCCGAATCGCGCTTCGAGCTGCGCAAGGTGGTCTGGCCCACGCGCCAGGAAGCCCTGCAGACCACCTGGGTGGTGATCGTGGCGGTGGTGGTGATCAGTCTGCTGCTGGCCGGGTTCGACGTGGTCATCCAGTGGTTTGTGCAGTGGTTCCTGGGCCGCGCCGAGGCGTAACGAGAGAGAGTTGAATTGAACACGATGGAAACGCAGAACGCCAAGCGCTGGTACGTGGTCCACGCCTATTCCGGGTTCGAGAAGTCGGTGGCGCAGGCGTTGCGCGACCGCATCGCCCGCCTGGGCATGGAGGAGCGCTTCGGCGAGGTGCTGGTGCCGACCGAGGAAGTGGTGGAGATGCGCGCCGGCCAGAAGCGCCGTTCCGAGCGCAAGTTCTTTCCCGGCTACGTGCTGGTGCAGATCGCCACCCACGACGAGAACGGCATTCCGCGCATCGACAGCGAAAGCTGGCACCTGATCAAGGAAACCCCGAAGGTGATGGGCTTCATCGGCGGCACCGCCGACCGTCCGCTGCCGATCCGCGACAGCGAGGCCGACGTGATCCTGCAGCGCGTGGCCGACGGCGTGGAAAAACCGCGGCCCAAGGTGCTGTTCGAGGCGGGCCAGATGGTGCGCGTGGTCGATGGCCCGTTCAACGACTTCAACGGCGTGGTCGAGGAAGTCAACTACGACAAGAACCGCCTGCGCGTGGCGGTCCTGATTTTCGGGCGTTCCACGCCGGTCGAACTCGAGTTCGACCAGGTGGAGAAGGCCTGATCACACCGGCTGCCGTTGTTCGCGGCAGCCGTTCCAACCAACCGAGGAGCCGCAAGGCGTTCGCACTCGAAGGAGTTCATACGTGGCAAAGAAAGTCGTCGGTTACATCAAACTGCAGGTCAAGGCCGGTCAGGCCAACCCCTCGCCGCCGGTCGGTCCGGCACTGGGCCAGCGCGGCCTGAACATCATGGAATTCTGCAAGGCCTTCAACGCGGCAACCGCCAAGCTGGAGCCGGGCCTGCCGATCCCCACCGTGATCACCGCCTATTCCGACCGCACCTTCACTTTCATCACCAAGACCCCGCCGGCCACCATTCTGCTGAAGAAGGCCACAGGCGTGCAGTCCGGTTCCAAGCGTCCCAACACCGAGAAGGTGGGCAAGGTCACGCGCGCACAGCTGGAAGAGATCGCCAAGGCGAAGGAACCCGATTTGACCGCGGCCGATCTGGACGCGGCTGTACGCACCATCGCGGGCTCGGCCCGTTCGATGGGCCTGACGGTGGAGGGCTGAAGATCATGGCACAGACCAAACGACAGAAAGCGATCGCCGCGGCCGTGCAGCCGGGCAAGGCCTACGCCATCGACGATGCCCTGAAGATCGTCAAGGACAACAGCAAGTCCAAGTTCGTCGAAGCCGTCGACGTGGCTGTGCGCCTGGGCGTGGACGCGAAAAAGTCCGACCAGCAGGTGCGCGGCTCCACCGTGCTGCCGGCCGGTACCGGCAAGACCGTGCGCGTGGCCGTGTTCGTGCCCGCCGGTGCCAAGGCCGATGAAGCATTGGCTGCCGGTGCCGACATCGTGGGCATGGACGATCTGGCCGAGAAGATGCAGGGCGGCGACCTGAACTATGACGTGGTCATCGCCACGCCGGACGCGATGCGCGTGGTCGGCAAGCTCGGCACCGTGCTGGGTCCGCGCGGCCTGATGCCGAACCCGAAGGTGGGCACCGTGTCGCCGAACCCGGCCGAGGCGGTGAAGAACGCCAAGGGCGGTCAGGTGCGCTATCGCACCGACAAGGCCGGCATCATCCACTGCACCATCGGCAAGGCGGATTTCGAATCCGACAAGCTGAAGCAGAACCTGGAGGCGCTGCTGCTGGACCTGATCAAGGCCAAGCCGGCAACGTCGAAGGGCACCTACCTGCAGAAGGTGTCAGTGAGCTCCACCATGGGTCCAGGCGTGATCGTCGATCAAGCCTCGTTGACCCTGAAGTAATGCTGCAAGCCCGGCTGTCCCGACGGGGCAGCTGGGTGCAACACCGTTTGGGGGCATCGTCGCTGCAGCCGCAGGGACGAAGCCGTCAAAGACCGCAGGCGCGGGCAACGACACCTCTGGCGACGGGCAGGACGCTCAACCGGCACGGACTTCGCCGCCAGGGGCATCGTCACCGCTTAAGCCGCAAGGGCCTGCGCAGATGGTTGCCGACCCTCCAGAGTTCTGGAAACGGCCACCACACGCGATGCGCATCCGGTCCGCCGGGCGTGCATCCCGGCAACGACGGATCGCTGCCGCCGGTGCCATCCCGGTTCGGAACCGGCAGGTGGTTGTAGAAACCGTCCCGACGCCATCCGGCCGACGGACATCACGAGGTAATGCAATGGCCCTGAATCTCAACCAGAAGAAGGACGTCGTTGCCGAACTGGCCGAGGTCGCCGCCAAGGCGCATTCGCTGGTCGCCGCGGAATATGCGGGGCTGACGGTGGCGCAATTGACGGAGATGCGCAAGAAGGCGCGCCAGGACGGGGTGTTCCTGAAAGTAGCCAAGAACACCCTGGTCTCGCGCGCAGTAGAGGGGACCGATTACGACGTCGTCAAGGACGCGTTGACCGGTCCGCTGCTGTATGCCTTCTCCACCGACGACCCCGGTGCGGCCGGACGCCTGATGAAGGAGTTCGCCAAGACCAACGACAAGCTGAAGCCACGCCTGGTGGCCATCGGCGGACAGCAGTATCCGGGCAGTCATGTCGAGGTGCTCGCCTCGCTGCCGACCCGCGATCAGGCCCTGTCGATGCTGCTCAGCGTCATGGTCCAGCCCGCCACCATGCTGGTGCGCCTGCTCTCCGAGCCGGCCGCACAGGTCGCCCGCGTCACCAACGCGGTCGGTCAGCAGAAGTCGGCGTAAGCGCCCGTTCGGATCAACGAAGCCGGTTTTCCCGGCTGCAATCAACCGTTTCCATTCCAGATAAACAGAGGTAACAACCCATGTCACTTTCCAACGATCAGATCATCGAAGCGATCAGCAGCAAGACCCTCATCGAGGTGATGGAGCTGGTCAAGGCGATGGAAGAGAAGTTCGGCGTGTCCGCTGCCGCCCCGGTGGCCATGGCGGCCGGTCCGGCCGCTGCCGCTGCCGCCCCGGTCGAAGAGCAGACCGAATTCACCGTCAACCTGATGGCGGCCGGCGATAAGAAGGTCGAGGTCATCAAGGTCGTGCGCGCCATCACCGGCCTGGGCCTGAAGGAAGCCAAGGACCTGACCGAAGCCGGCGGCACGGTGAAGGAAGGCGCTTCGAAGGAAGATGCCGAGAAGATCAAGAAAGACCTCGAAGCCGCTGGCGCCAAGGTCGAAGTCAAGTAAGCGTTGTCGCGTCGCCGGCAGTCGCGGCGGCGAACCAGGGCTGGGTGCGCAAGCACCCGGCCTTTGGTGCTTCACCGGAACCGCTTCGTGACGGTCGCAGCCGCGGCCTGAGCGTAACGGTTCCGTCAACGAGTTGGCAGTCGCAAGTAGCGAGAGAAGGCGTGCTGGTGCCGGCAATACCAGCGACTTTCGACTGCCAGTTTCCCCGGAGCCGCCCTGCGCGGTTCCGGCATGCGCGGCACGACCGCCATGCCAACCCATTCCATTGCGAGGCCGCAGTTCCATGACCACAGCGTCCCAGACCCCCTATTCCTTCACCGAAAAGAAGCGCATCCGCAAGGACTTCGGCAAGTCGCGCTCGATCCTGGAAGTGCCGTTCCTGCTGGCCATCCAGGTGGATTCGTACCGCGAATTCCTGCAGCAGGGCACTGCGCCTAACAAGCGCCAGGACCGCGGCCTGCACGCCGCGCTGAAATCGGTGTTCCCGATCATCAGCTACAACGGCTCGGCTGCGCTGGAATACGTGAGCTACACGCTGGGCGAACCGGCCTTCGACGAGCGCGAATGCCGCACCCGCGGGCTGAGCTACGGAGCGCCGCTGCGCGTGACCGTGCGCCTGGTCATCTACGACCGCGAGTCGTCCAACAAGGCGGTGAAGTACGTCAAGGAGCAGGAGGTCTACATGGGCGAGATCCCGCTCATGACCGACAACGGCACCTTCATCGTGAACGGCACCGAGCGCGTGATCGTGTCGCAGCTGCACCGCTCGCCGGGCGTGTTCTTCGACCACGACCGCGGCAAGACCCACAGCTCCGGCAAGCTGCTGTTCTCGGCGCGCGTGATTCCCTACCGCGGCTCGTGGCTGGACTTCGAATTCGATCCGAAGGACGCGCTATTTACCCGCATCGACCGTCGCCGCAAGCTGCCGGTGTCGGTGCTGCTGCGCGCACTGGGTTACAGCAACGAGGAGATGCTGGCCGAGTTCTTCGAAGTCAACACCTTCCACATCGATCCGAAGGAGGGCGTGCAGCTGGAATTGGTGCCTGAGCGCCTGCGCGGCGAAACGCTGAACTTCGACCTGGCCGATGGCGACAAGGTGATCGTGGAAGCCGGCAAGCGCATCACCGCGCGCCACATCAAGCAGCTGGAAGCCGCCGGCATCGCCGCGCTGTCGGTCCCCGACGACTACCTGGTCGGCCGCATCCTGTCGCACGACGTGGTGGATGCCGCCACCGGCGAGCTGCTGGCCAATGCCAACGACGAAATCACCGAGGACCAGCTGGGCAAGCTGCGCAAGGCCGCCATCGCCACGGTCGGCACGCTGTGGGTGAACGACCTGGACCGCGGCCCGTACATCTCCAACACGCTGCGCATCGACAACACCAAGACCCAGCTGGAAGCGCTGGTGGAAATCTACCGGATGATGCGCCCCGGCGAGCCGCCGACCAAGGACGCCGCGCAGAACCTGTTCCACAACCTGTTCTTCACCTTCGAGCGCTACGACCTGTCGGGCGTGGGCCGGATGAAGTTCAACCGCCGTCTGGGCCGCAAGGAAGTCACCGGCGCATCGGTGCTGTACGACGCCCGTTATTTCGCCGAACGCAAGGATGACGAATCGGTCGCGCTGCGCGAGAAGTACGGAGACGGCTCGGACATCCTGGACGTGATCCACGTGCTGACCGAGATCCGCAACGGCCGCGGCACCGTGGACGACATCGACCACCTCGGCAACCGCCGCGTGCGTTCGGTCGGCGAAATGGCCGAGAACGTGTTCCGCGTGGGCCTGGTGCGCGTGGAGCGCGCGGTGCGCGAGCGCCTGAACATGGCCGAGATGGAAAACCTGAGCCCGCAGGAACTGATCAACGCCAAGCCGGTGGCGGCCGCGGTGAAGGAGTTCTTCGGTTCCTCGCAGCTGTCGCAGTTCATGGACCAGAACAACCCGCTGTCGGAAGTCACCCACAAGCGTCGCGTCTCCGCACTGGGCCCCGGCGGCCTGACCCGCGAGCGCGCCGGCTTCGAAGTGCGCGACGTGCATCCGACCCACTACGGCCGCGTTTGCACCATCGAGACGCCGGAAGGCCCGAACATCGGCCTGATCAACTCGCTGGCGGTATTCGCCCGCACCAACGGCTACGGCTTCCTGGAAACGCCGTACCGCAAGGTGGTGGACGGCCGCGTCACCGACGACGTGGAATACCTGTCGGCGATCGAGGAAAACGAGTTCGTGATCGCGCAGGCCAATGCCGAACGCGATGGCAAGGGCAAGCTGACCGCACCGTTCGTGGCCTGCCGCTACCAGGGCGAGAACCTGCTCAAGCCGCCGAGCGAGATCGATTTCATGGACGTGTCGCCGATGCAGACCGTGTCCGTCGCCGCGGCGCTGGTGCCGTTCCTGGAGCACGACGACGCCAACCGCGCGCTGATGGGCGCCAACATGCAGCGCCAGGCGGTGCCGACGCTGCGTGCGCAGAAGCCGCTGGTGGGCACAGGCATCGAACGCGCCGTGGCCCGCGACTCAGGCGTCACCGTCAACGCGTTGCGCGGCGGCGTGATCGAGCAGATCGACGCGGCCCGCATCGTGGTGAAGGCGAACGAGAGCGAGATCTCCGGCGAACACGATGCCGGCGTGGACATCTACAACCTGATCAAGTACACCCGTTCCAACCAGAACACCTGCATCAACCAGACTCCGCTGGTGAAGGTGGGCGACGTGGTCGCGCGCGGCGACGTGCTGGCCGACGGCCCTTCCACCGACATCGGTGAACTGGCGCTGGGCCAGAACATGCTGGTCGCGTTCATGCCGTGGAACGGTTACAACTTCGAGGACTCGATCCTGCTGTCCGAGCGCGTGGTGCAGGAAGACCGCTACACCACCATCCACATCGAGGAGCTGACCTGCGCCGCCCGCGACACCAAGCTGGGGCCGGAGGAAATCTCCGCCGACATCCCCAACGTGTCCGAGAACGCGCTGAACCGACTGGACGAATCCGGCGTGGTGTTCATCGGTGCGGAAGTGCGCGCCGGCGACATCCTGGTCGGCAAGGTCACGCCCAAGGGCGAAAGCCAGCTGACTCCGGAAGAAAAGCTGCTGCGCGCGATCTTCGGCGAGAAGGCCAGTGACGTGAAGGACAGCAGCTTGCGCGTGCCGCCGGGCATGGACGGCACCGTGATCGACGTGCAGGTGTTCACCCGCGACGGCATCGAAAAGGACAAGCGCGCCCGCCAGATCGAGGAAAGCGAAATCCGCCGGGTCAAGAAGGACTTCGACGACCAGTTCCGCATCCTCGAAGCGGCCATCTACGACCGCCTGCGCGGCCAGTTGCTGGGCAAGGAGGCCAATGGCGGCGCCGGGGTGAAGAAGGGCGAAACCGTCACCAGCCTGGTGCTGGACACGTTGCCGCGCAAGGAGTGGTTCGGCCTGCGCATGAAGGACGACGATGCCGCCGAGGCACTGGAACGCGCGCAGAAGCAGATCGAAGCGCACCGCAAGGAGTTCGACCGCCGTTTCGACGACAAGCGTGGCAAGATCACCCAGGGCGACGACCTCGCGCCGGGCGTGCTGAAGATGGTCAAGGTGTTCCTGGCAGTGAAGCGCCGCATCCAGCCGGGCGACAAGATGGCCGGCCGCCACGGCAACAAGGGCGTGGTGTCCACCATCGTGCCGGTGCAGGACATGCCGTACATGGCCAATGGCGAAACCGTGGACATCGTGCTGAACCCGCTGGGCGTGCCGAGCCGCATGAACATCGGCCAGATCCTGGAAACCCATCTGGGCTGGGCCGCGAAGGGTCTGGGTCGCAAGATCGACGCGATGCTGCAGGCGCAGGCCAAGGTGGCCGAGCTGCGCAAGTTCCTCGACCAGATCTACAACCACGACCGCAAGCTCCATGCCGAGCGCGTGGACCTGGAGCAGTTCAGCGACGCCGAACTGGTCACGCTGGCGCAGAATCTCACCGACGGCGTGCCGATGGCCACCCCGGTGTTCGACGGTGCGGCGGAAAGCGAGATCAAGGCGATGCTGGAACTGGCCGATCTGCCGCTGAGCGGTCAGACCCGGCTGTTCGACGGCCGCACCGGCGACATGTTCGACCGTCCGGTCACCGTGGGCTACATGCACATGCTGAAGCTGAACCACCTGGTGGACGACAAGATGCATGCACGCAGCACCGGTCCGTACTCGTTGGTCACCCAGCAGCCGCTGGGCGGCAAGGCACAGTTCGGCGGCCAGCGTTTCGGCGAAATGGAAGTGTGGGCGCTGGAAGCCTACGGCGCGGCCTACACCCTGCAGGAAATGCTGACGGTGAAGTCCGACGACGTGCAGGGCCGCAATGCCATGTACAAGAACATCGTCGATGGCGAACACGAAATGGTCGCGGGCATGCCGGAATCCTTCAACGTGCTGGTGAAGGAAATCCGCAGCCTGGCCATCAACATGGAGCTGGAAGAGCACTGACCCATGCCTGCGGCGGTATGCGGCCGACATCCGCGCCCGCCCTCGCGAGCATCAAGTGACCTTTTCCCGACTCCGCGGAGACATCAAATGAAAGACTTGCTCAACCTGTTCAACCAGCAGCGCGCCCCGCAGGAATTCGACGCGATCAAGATCGCGCTGGCCTCCCCGGACCTGATCCGCAGCTGGTCCTACGGCGAAGTGAAGAAGCCGGAAACCATCAACTACCGCACCTTCAAGCCGGAGCGCGACGGCCTGTTCTGCGCCGCCATCTTCGGGCCGATCAAGGACTACGAGTGCCTGTGCGGCAAGTACAAGCGCATGAAGCACCGTGGCGTGGTCTGCGAGAAGTGCGGCACGGAGGTCACCCTGGCCAAGGTGCGCCGCGAGCGCATGGGCCACATCGACCTGGCCAGCCCGGTCGCGCACATCTGGTTCCTCAAGTCGCTGCCCAGCCGCATCGGCCTGATGCTGGACATGACCCTGCGCGACATCGAGCGCATCCTGTACTTCGAAGCCTACGTGGTCACCGAACCCGGCCTGACGCCATTGGAGCAGGGCCAGTTGCTCAATGAAGAGCAGTACATGCAGGCCCGCCAGGAGCATGGCGACGACTTCGAGGCCACCATGGGCGCCGAGGCCGTGTTCGACCTGCTGCGCGGCATCGACCTGCAGGGCGAGATGGTGCAGCTGAAGGAAGAGATCGCCGCCACCGGCAGCGAAACCAAGATGAAACGCCTGACCAAGCGGATCAAGCTGATCGAAGCCTTCCTGGAGTCGGGCAACCGTCCGGAGTGGATGGTGATGACGGTGCTGCCGGTGCTGCCTCCGGACCTGCGTCCGCTGGTGCCGCTGGATGGCGGCCGCTTCGCCACCTCCGACCTGAACGACCTGTACCGCCGCGTCATCAACCGCAACAACCGCCTGCGTCGTCTGCTGGAACTCAACGCGCCCGACATCATCGTGCGCAACGAGAAGCGCATGCTGCAGGAGTCGGTGGACGCGCTGATGGACAACGGCCGTCGCGGCCGCGCCATCACCGGCACCAACAAGCGCCCGCTCAAGTCGCTGGCCGACATGATCAAGGGCAAGCAGGGCCGCTTCCGCCAGAACCTGCTCGGCAAGCGCGT
>QFNC01000058.1 GCA_003240695.1 Pseudoxanthomonas suwonensis
GCGCTGCGCCCGTGCGCTCCAACCACTTTCACACCCGCACTCGCTGCGCTCGCGTGAAAGTGGCTTCCGGCCGCCGGGACTCTTCGGGGTTGACAGCCCACCGTTATCTTTCTTGTCAGACTCCGGTGTTAATACCGGGGCTAGTCAGCCGCTCCGGTATGGCTCACAGCCCTTTGGCCGTGTGTAGGTCTCGGCGGGTGTCGCCGCCGGGGCGGTCTGGCGTCGTTTCACCGCTAATAGAGGCGTGGTTCAGCACTGGCTGGCCCTCATAACGTGTGTGCCGGGAATCGATGCCGCCACTACATCTTCACGACCACGATCGGCGAAGGAGTCCAATGCCAACTGACAGCTACGACGTGTACTGCGGAATCGACGTCGGAAAGTTCAAACATCACGCTATCGCCCTGCGCCCTGACGGCAGCCGAGTTCTCAACCGCGAGCTACCGCAAGACGAGGCGCGTATACGAGATCTGCTCGGAGAGCTGACTGGCCACGGGTCGGTTCTCGTGGTCGTCGACCAGCCGCGAAATATCGGAGCCCTCCCACTGGCGGTCGCTCGAGACTGCGGCCTAGATCTTGCATATCTTCCAGGTCTCCGGATGCGACGTATCGCCGACCTGTACGCGGGCTCAGTGAAGACAGATGCCCGCGATGCGTACGTCATCGCCGACGCCGCAAGGACACTACCCAACACACTCGTCCCAGTTGAAAGCCGCAACGAGATCGTTGAAGGCCTGCGCATCCTCGCCGGGTTTGACGCCGACCTTGCCGTCGAGGAGAACCGCCTGATCAACCGCATACGATCACTTTTGCTGTCGGTGCACCCAGCGCTCGAACGTGCCGTCGGCAAGCAATTGCACCGCCCGATTGGCCCCGGACTCTTGGCCAAATTTGGCGGCCCGCACGGACTATCAAACGCCCGCCCAGCTGCCGTCCGTAAGGTGGCGCGTGGCTACGCTCCACGTGTCGGCGACCACGTCGTGACCACGATTACCAAGGCTCTAGCAGAGCAATCAGTCATCGTCCCGGGTTCAGCAAAGGCTGACTTCGTCATATCGACTCTCGCACAACAACTGCTCGATGTTCGTGCTGCGCGAGCCGAGCTGGAGAAACAGTTCAACGCCGAACTCGAACGCCATCCCCACGGCGCGGTCATCACCTCGATGCCTGGGGTCGGTACCCGGACAGCAGCTACCATCCTTGTCGAGATCAGCGACATTCGAAGATTCGACAACCCCGGTCGATTGGCCGTGTACTCCGGAGTAGCTCCACGAACGCGCCGCTCGGGCACCTCGATTAAAGGCGAGCACCACCAACATGGCGGCAATACCCGACTGAAAAGGGCCATGTACCTGGCCGCATTCGCATCCCTCAAACGCCCGGTTAGTAGGGCCTACTATGACCGCAAGCGCAGCGAGGGCAAAAGCCATCACGCGGCGCTTATCTGTTTAGCACGTCGACGATCGGATGTTCTTTACGCAATGCTCGTCGACGAGACGCTGTACAAGGAGGCAAGCCCCCCAACCTCATCGATGCCGGACGCTGCTCCAGGACCCCACAGCAGGAGGCCCAGGACGACCGTACATAGAGCTGCCTGACCGGCTGTTGCCGCGCGAACGGCGAAGACGCTTTACATGCGACGTCTAGACGTCTACATTCACGCTCATGAGTGAGAAGCCTGGCGTAGTGCGCGACGCGATCCTGAAGTCCTTCACGAAGCCCGGGCCGATGACCATCGACGAAATCCACGCGGCCGTCGAAAAAGACATTGGTCGCGCAGTGGCGCGGTCGTCGGTGCGCTCATATTTGCGGCTAAACACTCCGGCCGTCTTCGAGCGGCTAGACCGCGGCTCGTACCGGAAGAAGCGAGCACGGACATGACTCGCCCGCAGCCGTTCACCTACGGACGAGCTGAGTTGATCAGTACGGACTGCCTCACGTGGCTCAAGAGCCGGGCGGAAAAGTCGATCCATGCCGTAGTCACCGATCCCCCGTACGGTCTGCACGAATATACCGACGATCAACAAGCAAAGCTACGTGCTGGCAAGGGTGGAGTGTGGAGAATCCCGCCGTCGTTCGACGGTCATAAACGCGCACCGTTGCCGCGCTTCACGACTATGACTAAGTCTGATCTGGAACGAATAACTGAGTTCTTTCAGACGTGGGCTGAGTTGCTGCTCCCCGCACTAGTTCCCGGTGCCCACGTCATGGTGGCAGCCAACCCGCTTGTCTCTCCATACATCTCCGCGGCCCTTGGTAACGCCGGTCTAGAACGCCGTGGAGAAATTGTGCGAGCGGTGATGACTATGCGCGGTGGCGACCGGCCCAAGAACGCGCACGACGAGTTCCCGGACGTATCAGTCATGGCCAGATCACAGTGGGAACCGTGGCTACTCTATCGCCGGCCGATTGAGTGCAAGACAGTCGCCGACAATCTACGTAAGTTCAAAACTGGTGGACTGCGCCGCATCTCAGAGGGCCAACCATTCGGTGATCTAATTCTGTCTCACCCGACGCGGAAGAACGAGCGGGCTTTAGCTGACCATCCCTCACTGAAACCGCAGTCTTTCCTGCGGACTGTGGTCCGCGCCTCACTGCCGATGGGCGAGGGCATCGTGCTTGACCCCTTTGCGGGCTCTGGATCGACGCTCGCAGCCGCAGAGAACATCGGTTACGAATCTATTGGCCTAGAACGCGATCCCCACTATTTCAAGTTGGCAAAAGCGGCAATCCCTAGACTCGCACAGTTCCAGACACGACCCGGTCAGACCCGCCACGCCGAATGACCACCGTCGCCCACATCCAGATAGACCCAACTCTGCCGAAACTTCTTAATCCCCTCGCGGTGTAACGTCGACGTCGGTGTCCCAAGCGCTCCACGGGTGTTCCGGCGGAAGTCGTCAACGACGACCTCGGCTAAGTAGATCTCCCGAAATCTCAGCGGCTCACGGTCGTACACCGACTTGCTGCGGTCGTTGTCGACCTCGTACACCCACACACAAAGTGTCTGGTTACGAGCGCCATGCATATCAACCGCGCCACCCCGGCTGCGAGTCGCTTTTATCTCGACACCCTCTTCGCCGGCCTTAACCCCGTCCTGGGGGTAACGGCCCTTCACGATTAGATCAGGATGGCCGTTGTGAAAGAGGTTCGAGGTCAACCCTCGCGAGTGATTCGCAACACTGTCGGTAATCATGTCGGATAACATGCCTGACATTGCAGCGGGCCGAAGCATCTCATCGAGTCGTTGCAACCCTCTGCCCGTCAAGTTCTCATTGACATCGCCGAAGAAGTCATAGACGTCTTGCATCGCAGACACGAAGTCCGTCCTTCGAAGCGAGTACGGGTACTTGAACCCGGCATTGAACTTGGAGTCGTCTACCTCTGCTCGCCTTACCTCCGCCATGCGCGCAGGCTATCAGCCAGCCGCCTCATATCCGCGCAGCTCAGCTGGTTCATTCAACGGGTTGCCAGCTGTAGTCGTTGGGCGCCCGCCGGCGGATTCAGTTGCGAAGTTGATAGAAGCACCCGCCCAGCCCGACTGCAAGGCGTCAGCGCCACCTACCGAAAGGCCGAATCATGTCCGCAGCAACCAGCACCATCCCCGAGATCCTCGAACAGGCCCGCCAAGCCATCCACGAGGCCGTCGCGGCCGGCAACGGCACCGACCGACAACGCTCGGCCGCCCACCACGCCGAAAGCCTGGCCAACACCATCCTCCTCGAGCAGGCGGCCACCACCGCCCAGCGAGAGCGGGCCAGCTACTACCTCGAAGAAGCCATCGGTATCCAGCACCCCCAGCCAGCTCACTGAACCCACATACAAGGGCCCACCCCCGAGATACGGGGTGGGCCCTCGTTGTGCGTTCATCACGCGGCAGACGAACCGGAATGCCCGCTGCGCGGTCACCTGATCGGAAGCGCCTGCGGCGCACAGTGCCCGGCCTAGCGGCCGGTTTCTCTCGTTTTGTCCCTTCTGGCCGTCCGAGTGTGACCGGCGTCGTCCGCCACACAAGACCGCGGCTGCGGCCCTGCGGGCTCGGAAACTTTTCACACCCGCACTCCGCTGCGCTCCGCGTGAAAACTTTCCGCCCGCGGTCTTGTGTTCTGTCCTCCTGAGCCGGTCCACCTCTCCCCTTGCCAGAAGGGCAAAACAGTGGGCGGACACCAGGTCTGCCGCACCGACCCGAGGGAGACCCCAGTCATGGACATTGCCGAGATCGCCGATCACATCAACCCACGTCGCGCCCAGCTCGCCGTCGCATCGGTGATGGCCGCGCTCGGATCGGCCAGAGAATGGCGCGGTGACCTCGTGACATCTGTCGACCACGAACTGCGGTCCGCGTGGGCCGGGACCGGGTTGCCGTCCTACAGCGTTCAAAGCGCTGAGGCGGTGGAGTTTTGGCAGAGCGCCGTCGACGCCGGAACACCGGCCGAGGCGCCCGACGCCCTGACGGTGTGGGCCGACATCTTCGGCGGACTCGACGTGGCCGACGACATCGCCGGTGCCCTCACCTGCCTCGAAGCAGAAGCAACAGTCGCCGCTTTGCGGGCCGCCGGAAACCCGGAGGCTGCCGAGACGTTCTGGGCCGCGCACCTGCGCCGCGACACCTCAGACGGCGAAGAACACACCGACCACTGATGTGGGTGGGCGGGCCACCCCCCGACCCGGTGGCCCGCCTGCCGATCATCATCGACTGAAAGGCCCCGACATGCATAACGTCACCGAACTGGAGTTGTTCGCCCGCTGCGTGCTCCCCGGGTGCGTCAACCCGATCGGCGAGCAGGGCGACGTGTGCCCGGACTGCGCGCGGGCGTTCACCGGCTACCTGCAGGCCAGCGCCCGGCCGCCGCTGACCGAGGCCGAGCAGCACGACCGCGACCAACAGGTCCGCGCCGCCCACCGCGCCCAGCTCAGCGTGGCCGCCGCAGTGGCGGCCGCCGATCAGGCCGGCGAGACCATCACCCGAGCCAACCAGCGGTGCTGGCTCTGCGAAGAGCGACGCACCTGCACCCGCGTCAGCGGGCAATGGGAATGCCGCCATTGCCGCACCGTCACCTGACGCACAGTCCCGAAATGTGCTGCGCCACAGCCCCCCGATCCAGGAGAACCCTCATGAACGCCGTTGCCGCGCTCACCCTTCCCGACCTGTACGCCACCGTTGCCCCAGACGGAGGCACGTTCGTTCTGTGGTGGACCGACTACGTCGCGAACGAATGGACCGAAACCCACCCCGACCTGGGCACCGCCCTGGCCCGCCTCGCTGTGCTGCACCACTGCGTCAGCCACGGCGAAGGGTTCGACGTCGAGCCCGTCGACTTCGTGCCCGTCGCTACCGCGTTCCTGAACGCAAGCACCACCATGCCCGCTGCGCGGTCACCTCGATTGAGCGCCTGGCGGCGCGCAGTGCTCGGCCTGCGGCCGAGATCCGCTTGACGTGACCGGCCTTCGGCACGGTCACGTTTTTGTCCTTCTGGCCTTCCGAGTGTGACCGGTTCGTCCGCACTTCGAACAGGTGACTATCGCCCCTGCGGGGTCGAACACTTTTTCAAACCGCACTCGCTGCGCTCGCTGAAAAACTGTCCGATCACCTGCCACTCCGTTCTGTCCTCAGCCCGGTCCACCTCTCCATTGCCAGAAGGGCAAAAAAGTTGGCGGACACCAGGTCTGCCACCGATTTCGAGGGGAGCAGCCACCATGACCCGCAGCGCGACCACCGCAGCAGACAAAGCACAAGCCCGCAAAGAACTCGCCGAGCAGCTCCACGCATCCATCGCCGACAAGGTCGAAGCCCTGACCAACAGCGACCAATGGACCCGATTTCTCGAACAGTCCGCAGCGTTCCACGCCTACAGCTTCAAAAACGTTGTCCTGATCCTCACCCAATGCCCCGAGGCCACCGCAGTCGCCGGTTACAACCAGTGGCTCGAACGCGGTCGCCACGTACGAGCCGGACAAAAAGCCATCCGCATCTTCGGCTACAGCTCCAAAAGGATTACCGACACCGACCCCGACACCGGCGAGGAAACCGAACGCCGAGCACCCCGATTTCCTATCCTGTCGGTGTTCGACGAGTCGCAAACCGACCCCAACACCGAACTCACCCCGCGCATGCTTAAAGCCAACCCCAAAGCAAAGCTCTGGGCAGACATCGAACAGAACCCCTCCCAGCGCCTCACCGGAGCCGACCCTGACGGCATCTACGGCCAGGTTCGCGACGTGATGACCGCCCGAGGCTGGACCATCACCCGCCGCGAGCTCGACGGCCACACCAACGGCTACACCACCTGCGACGGCAGCCGCCAGATCGTCATCGAAACCGCCCTAGAACCTGCCCAAACGGCGAAAACGATGATCCACGAGGCAGCCCACGCACTGCTCCACGCCGATCTCACCGGCACTGACCGCCGCCAGCTGCACCGAGGTATCCGCGAAGTCGAAGCCGAATCAGTCGCTTACGTACTGGCTGGCCTCCTCGGACTCGACACGACCAGCTACAGCATCGGCTACATAGCCGAATGGGCCGAAGCAGACACCGAATTGGTCAGCGCCACCGGAAGACGAGTCCTCGACACCGTCCACACCCTCGCCGAGGAACTCAACCCACAACCAACCGACAAGACAGCCGCCGCCTGACCAGGGCCGGTGGTGCCGGCGGAAAACCCACCCGCCGGCACCACCGGCACAAAACGGAGCGGCTACGCCGCGCTGCCTCGCCCTTCGATGGCCGGTGACTGCGCTAACGCTCCGCACCAACCACCGAAGGCCGCCCCATACCCGCGCGTCAACGGGTGAAGCCGTGAACGCTTCCTAGATCGGCTACATCAACGGAGCGGCTACGCCGCACTGTGCCAATAAAATCACTGCCCGGCCGCGTCGGGCCCGGACTCGCTCTCGCGGGCTTCCATCTCTGCCTTCACGTCAGCCATGTGTGCGAAATGCTGGCGATCTGCATTTCGTAGGCTGAGCTGTATTGCTTCTTTTCCGAACGGCGTCAGACGTAGACCTGTTGAACTGCCGTCACTTTTGTAAACGCCCAACGTTTTCAGCCTTGCGGCCGCTTCGCCGAACTCCGCTCCAATGTCTTGAGGAGGAATAACGTCTTGCGATGCCGCCAGTAATTGAATGCCTGTCCGAGGGAAAGTCGCACTTATATGCGCGGCGGCACGATCCAGTCTCAGTGATTTTCGCACGGCGCGAAAGAGTGAAAAACGCACAATGAGGCCGACGCCGGCCACGATCACCGCCGCCACAATCAGCACGAACGCCCAGGGACTAGTGTCGTCGTTATCTTCGTGCGTAACGATTACTGTCAACATCATTGCGAACAGCACAAATCCTATTGATACCTCGATAGTTCCGCCGAATTGTGCGAATCGTTCCCTCGCTCCTGCCCAGAATCCCTTTTGGTCCGCTGCTACACGGCGATCGAAATCCACCAACTCCCGGGCAATTGCGGCCTCGACGACCTTTATGGAATCCAAATGATCGGGCATTTTGTCGTGTATATCGACAAGGTTCTTTAAACGTTCGTGGGGTGTCTTTTTGGCGTTCCTGGTGGCGACAATGGCCGCAATCAAACCAAGAACAAGGGGTGCTAAAACAAACCTAATCCAGTCCGCCCAACCAAGTCCCATGCCAAAAGTATTACCTAGTGCTGCCGCGACACCAAGCTCTCCCGAACCCGCGCCGCTCCCGCACAATCACCTAGACAGCCACGTGCGTCTGGGACCAACAGTCTTTGAGGTCAGCCGCCAGACCAGGTGGCCGGCGTTCATTGCTCGCTACGCGAGCAACCATGTGGAACCGCCTGCGGCGGTGCCGTGGACCGGCCTTCGGCCGGGATCTGATTCGTTTTCCCTTCTGGCCTTCCGATTGTGACCGGCGTCGTCCGCCACACAAGGCCCCGGCTGCGGCCCTTCGGGCTCGGAAACTTGTCACACCCGTACTCCGCTGCGCTCCGCGTGAAAACTTTCCGCCCGCGGTCTTGTGTTCTGTCCTCCTATGCCGGTCTTTATCTCCATTGCCAGAAGGGCAAAAAAGTTGGCGGACACCAGGTCTGCCGCACCAAGGCCGGGAGGGTCACCATGCCGAAGTTCACCACGAAAGAGACTGCCGCCGAGCTTCGTAAGCACCTGCGCGCCACCTGGCCCACCGTGAAGTTTTCCGTCCGTTGCGAACGGGGCACCGGCAGCGCATGGCTCCGGGTGGCCTGGGTTGACGGACCAGCCAACCTCCAAGCCCAAAACGAGTGGTTTGGGTTTCAAAGCGCCCAGTTCAACGGGATGACCGACAGCTACGACCAGCTCGACGACCGCCTGGTGTGCACGGACCCGGCCGAGTTGCCCGAGGTGCGTTCGTACTCGTGCGACGGGATCAACGGCGTACGCGCATTCACCGACGACGCGGTGCGCACGACCGTGCGCCAGCTCATGGACGAAAACACCTGGTTACCGGCAGCATTCGCGGTTGAGGGTATCGACCCCGAGGCCCTGACCTACAACACCCTGCACCGCTCAGCGGCGATGCTCACCCTCGACGCCGGCCGATGGCTCGCGTACCTGGGTGAACCGCTGCCCCGCTCCCCGTACGACCTGGGCATCGCGATCACCAGCGCCCTCTCGGTTACCGACTTCACCACGCCGACGCCGGCACTGCACACCCGCTGACCTACCCGACCCATCGAAAGGATCCCCGTCATGACCTCGACCACCAGCGCCTTCGTTCCCGCTGTCATTCCCGACGAGCTGGCCCGCACGTTCACCGGGATCCTGTGGGCAGCAGCCAACATTGCCGCGACCCGCCCCGAGGTGGTCGACGCCATCGCCGAAGCTGTCCGCGAGATCGGCGGAGTCGATGACGACCAGCAGCTCACCGTGGAATCGGTGTGCGTTAAAGCGGCCGGCCGCCGCGACCCCTGCGCCCTGAACCCGATGCTTCCCGGCCGGCGCTGGGCCAGCTGGGCACCGGGACTGACCGAACGTGAACGGTGGGAATGTCTCGCCGAGATCGCCGACAGGTGGAGTGATCCCAGCGACCGCGACACCGGGCTACGCCCCGGCCGATGGGACGAACCCACCTGCTGATGCTGGGCCGATGGCTGCCCGACCCCTCACACGGGCAGCCACCACCACCTGTGTACCCGCCGCGCGAGGAGTGTTCACGCCACCGTTTGGTGGACAGGGATCGGTTCCGGTCGCGTAGTCGGGCCTACGGCCCGAACTTCGTTCCTGTGGTCACCAAGGGGCGCGCGTCTTCTCATTCTCTCAGTCCGGGGGCCCGACCGGTCAACCCACGCACCAGCGGTGTCGCCCGTTCTCCGCTTCGCTACGCCCGTGCGCTCCAACCACTTTCACACCCGCACTCGC